>NZ_AUWR01000008.1 GCF_000455125.1 Mycobacterium sp. UM_WGJ | reverse complement strand
TGACTCAGGACACTAGAGCACAGCGATTACTCATTCACCTATGTAGACGTAACTCTGGGGTGATCGCATCTTGAACGAGAGAGATCAGCGATGTGGGAAGGGGTACCTCGTGGGCCTCGTTCCAGACCACCGGACTGCCTCACCACGGCCGCGTCATCCGCGCGCGCTGCTGGCGTCACATCGAAGGAGGCTGCCGCGGTTAGCGGGGTGAGCCACGCCTCATCGCAGGGTGTCCGGGCACAGTTCGTGCTGCGCCGCATCGACGAATCCACGGATGTCTAAGAGCGAAATGGTGTCCGCAAGTTCCTCAGGACTCACGCCTTGCCGCATCGTGTCGTCGCAATATTGAATGCCAAACAGGAGGGCCCTGTCCGGATGGGTGACCGAGGTGTTGATCTGGTGGTCGCGGATGTACTGCATGAAACTGTCGCGGTCGGCATGGGCGACCGGGGTAGTGCCTAGAAGCAGCCCAGCTGCCAACACAGAGCCTGCAAGAACTCCCTCTTGAACGGGTGCTGAACTCTAATCCATGGACCGCTCAGAGGGAGTTTTGTCGGAAGGCCGGCTATGGGGTGGGTCGCACTGAGGTCGCTCGGCATCCTGCAGGAACGAGTCAGGCCCCCTCGAAAGGGGGCCTGACTTACTGGGGTGGCTGACGGGACTCGAACCCGCGACACCCAGGATCACAACCTGGTGCTCTACCAACTGAACTACAGCCACCATTGCTGCCGACTAGCAAGCAGCGTCGTCGATACTAACCGCTTGGGCGCTCAGCGACCGAATCGATATCGTCGGGCGCGTCCACCGGCGGCCCCAGTTCCCCGGCCACCGCAGCGATGTCGCTGGTAGAAGGCCCGGGCGGGGAGACGAACGCGGTACGCCGGTAGTACTTCAATTCCCGGATGGACTCGTGGATATCGGCCAGTGCGCGGTGCGCCAGGCCCTTCTCGGGCTGGCCGAAGTAGATCCGCGGATACCACCGACGGCACAGCTCCTTGATCGAGCTGACGTCGATCATCCGGTAGTGCAGGTAGTCGTTGAGGGCGCCCATGTCGCGGGCCAGGAAACCGCGGTCGGTGGCGATCGAGTTGCCCGCCAGTGGCGCCGTCTTGGCCTGCTTGACGTGGGTGCGGATGTAGTCGAGCACCATCTTCTCGGCGGTGGCCAGATCGACCGTCGATGCCCTGACCTCGTCGATCAGGCCCGATCGGGTGTGCATCTGCGTCACCACGGGACTCATGGCGTCCAGGTCCGCGTCGTCGGCGTGGATCACCACGTCAATACCGTCGCCCAGGATGTTCAGCTCGCCATCGGTGACCAGGACGGCGATCTCGATGAGCTTGTCCTTGCCCAGATCCAGGCCGGTCATCTCACAGTCGATCCAGACGAGTTCGTCTCGTGCAGCACTCACAGTTAGCCAACGTTAGCCGTTCACCCCAGCCATAGCCGCACAGCGGTCCAGACCGGCCAAGTAATGTCGTGAACTGTGAGTCCCGAGTCGGCGGCGAACGCCGCGCAGCAAATCGCGGCGGGCTACGTCGCTGACGGCCAGGCCCTCGAACTGGGCACGGTGGTCATCGACGACACCGCAGACGCCTCCGCGCAGGTCCGCATTCCCTTGGCCACGATCAACCGTCACGGGCTGGTGGCCGGCGCCACCGGCACCGGCAAGACCAAGACGTTGCAGGTGATCGCCGAGCAGCTGTCCGCCGCCGGCGTCCCGGTGCTGATGGCCGACGTCAAGGGCGACCTGTCCGGGCTGTCGCGGGCCGGAGAGGCCGGCGACAAGATCACCCAGCGTGCCACCGAGACCGGCGACGACTGGACGCCGACGGCGTTCCCGGTGGAGTTCCTGTCGCTGGGCACCGGCGGTCTCGGAATCCCGGTGCGTGCCACCATTTCCAGCTTCGGGCCCATCCTGTTGTCGAAGGTGTTGGGGCTCAACAGCACTCAGGAGTCGACGCTGGGGCTGATCTTCCACTGGGCGGACCAGAACGGCTACCTGCTGCTGGACCTAAAGGATTTGCGTTCGGTCATCACGTTTTTGACCAGCGATGCCGGTAAGCCTCAACTGAAGAACCTGGGCGGGGTGTCGGCTCAGACCGCCGGGGTGATCCTGCGTGCCCTGGTCAACCTGGAGGCCGAGGGCGGCGACACCTTCTTCGGTGAGCCGGAGCTCAAGCCGGAGGACTTGCTGCGCACCGACAGTCAGGGCCGCGGGATCATCACGCTGCTGGAACTGGGTGATCAAGCTACCCGCCCGGTGTTGTTCTCCACCTTCTTGATGTGGGTGCTCGCCGACCTGTTCACGCTGCTTCCCGAGGTCGGCGACGTGGACAAGCCCAAGCTGGTGTTCTTCTTCGACGAGGCGCATCTGCTGTTCACCGACGCTTCGAAGGCGTTCCTGCAGCAGGTCGAGCAGACCGTGAAGCTGATCCGCTCCAAGGGCGTCGGAGTGTTCTTCTGCACCCAGTTGCCCACCGATGTGCCCAACAGCGTGCTGTCCCAGCTGGGCGCCCGGATTCAGCACGCGCTGCGGGCGTTCACCCCCGATGACCAGGCAGCGCTGAGCAAGACGGTGCGCACCTACCCGAAAACCAAGGCGTATGACCTGGAGTCGGCGCTGACCTCGCTGGGGATCGGCGAGGCGGTCGTCACCGTGTTGTCGGAGAAAGGTGCACCGACGCCGGTCGCCTGGACGCGGCTGCGGGCACCGCGATCGATGATGGCCTCGGTCGGCGACGCGGCGATCACCGCGGCTGCCACCGCGAGCCCGCTGCACGCGGTCTACAGCGAGACAGTGGATCGCGAGTCGGCCTATGAGATCTTGTCCGGCAAGCTCGCAGCCGGTGAGGGCACTGCGCCGCCGTCGGATCCCCTGGGTTACGACGAAGTGCCGCCGCCACCGAAAGTGCATTGGTGGACGCGGTTCGGTCGCTGGCTCGCCCACTTCCTCTCCACTCGGGAGGGCAAGCAGGTGACACGTGCCGTCACCACTGTGGTGGTCGGTCAGATCACCCGCGGCGCAATGGGTACCGGCCGGCGCCGGCGTTAGCTCAATACTGTCAGGAGCTTTGGCGAATTAGGCGCGACGGTGGATCAACTGCCACATTTACCCGCCGCCGTGCAGAATCCAATTATATTATTAACGAATGGAAAGAATCCGGTGTTCATATCGGGATCGTCGTTGATGTAAGTGTTGTGATATGCGTCCGTCACAAACGAATATACTAGCTTTCTTACGCCGTCGAGTTCGCCATACACAGCGACCGGCACTCCATTTTTAAGGCCACCCCCGTCGATTAGGTTCTGATGGCCAGCATCGAGCACACTCGATGGAATGCTTCCCCAGCCGCCGCCCGTGTCCCAAAGGGCGTGTACTTTCACAGGTTGCTGGTCGCCGATCTTCACCCACAATGATGAATATGGAGTATCTACGTCGCCGGGCCTATCGCCGTAGTATTCCGTCCAGTGAACGCCGGGTGGCATCCCGAAACCTAGGAGGCGCTCAGGTTCATCGATGACGATGTAGGAGCCAAGGTTTCCGGGCAGAGCTGCAGTAACGATTGGGCCGGGGCCGCCGGTGCCCAGTCCTACGCCCATGATTGAAGCTGCGCCGTATTTATCGACATAGTCGAAATCATTGGGAAAGGCCAATCCAAGAGCAAAATTGAACCAGCCGCTAAATCCTGACCCGGACGATATCAGTACCTGAATTTCCGTCGGGCCGGATGTCAGTTCGCTTCCGGTTCCAATATCATAGCCGAATCCAATTTGGTTGACTGGAAGCGTTATATACCAAAGCGGATCATTGTCGCCAAAGCTGAAATCGCCCGCATGAAAGGCGGCCGGAAGTCCGAAATATCCACCTAAGATACCTTCGATGATCCCGAGGGTTCCCCCGAGCTCTTGCAATGGAACGAATAGCCCTTCGGAGCCGGTGTCTACCAGGGTAGAAAACGATTCGCGCCCGATGGAGATGTCGATTACCGGCCGATGGAGCTCACCTATCACGTCCATAGGAACCATGGCGAAGTTCGTTGGACCGCTGGCATCCGCACTGCCCGCTACGTCCAAGAACATGTCATCGATGTCCGCATGCGCAGGAGGGGCGAGCAGCGCCGCGCCGGCGATCAATAGCGAGACGATCACCTTGTCGGATCCGTGGTGCCGCGTGGCTGATGTCCTGACGGTGGCGCGTTCAACATCCTCGATTGGAGCGGTAGTGGCAATGGCCTTGCGCCGTGTGTGCGCGCTGGCTGACCAATGCCTATTTTTTCGCTGTGTCATCTTCACGATTCCTTTGTGATGGAGCTGTGATATCGATAAATGTTAACTCTATTTCCGAACTTTAGTGGACATGTTGCCGCCTTTATCAACTGGGAGGCTGCAACTACATCATTCGTCCACGTTTGGGCTGAACCGCCGAATATGCGGAGGTGGAGCTGCCGTGTCGCCGCGGTCGACCAGAGCGACGACTATGCCGCAGGACTGGAGATGCTCGCCTTCTTGGCGGCGACCAGGTAGTCGAGTCGATCCGGCCGGGCGGTGCCGGCAAAGCGGCATGGCATGAACGGCTCGCGTCCTGCGGCCTGGTGACGGCTCGGCGGCGGTGCGCAGATACCGGATTCTTCCAGAGCGGCAACGCCTTTCCTGCGTTGGGCATCTCCTGAACCGCGGCGTTCCAGCGACGATGCCACCCGATCGTGCTAGCCGCCGCCGAGCTTTTTGTAAACTGCCCCCACGATCGGTGTGACGATGGCGCGCGGCGCGTAGCCGCTGGCCATCGACATGGCCTTGGAGGTGACGCCGGGTACGACGCGCATCTTGTTGCGCGCCAACGCATCCAGCGACAGTTTCGCGGTGTGTTGGGTGGAGATCCACAAGAAATCCGGGATCAGCCGGTCAACCAACGAGGCCTCGGTGGCATCAGGCATCTCGGCGCGTACCGGTCCGGGCGCCAGCAACGTGACGTGCACCCCGGACTTCAGCAGCTCGCCGCGCAGCGACTCGCTGAACGTGTTGGCGAAGGCCTTGGTGGCGGCGTAGGTGGCGTTGTTGGGGATCGGCGAGTTTCCGGCCGCCGAACCGGAGATCAAGATGCCGCCGGCGCGGCGCGCGAGCATGCCGGGCAGCACTGCCAACACCAGGTCGTGCACCGCCACCGCGTTCAGCTGCACCTGGGCCTTCTCCGCTGCCGGGTCCAGGCCGGAGATCGGTCCGAATGTCGCGGTGCCGGCGTTGGCGCACAGCACCGAGATCTCCCGCTCGGCCAGTTCAGCGCAGAACGCGTCACGTGCGGGCGGGTCGGCCAGGTCGACGGCGCGTACCTCTACCGCGACCCGGTACGTGTCACGCAGCCGCGCCGCCACGTCGTTGAGCACGTCTTCGCGGCGCGCGGTGATGATCAGGGCGTGGCCGCGGGCGGCCAGCTCGGTGGCCAGCGCCTCACCGATTCCCTGGGACGCTCCGGTGACGACGGCGCGGGCATCTGGGCTGGGAGCAGGAATTGGCATGGGGCAATCGTAGAGTGCCAGTCATGGGAGAGCCGGGGGCGGACAAGCCGGGGCGTTCCCGGATCGTGGCCTGGGCGCTGTGGGACACCGGTGCGGCCGGAGTTTCCGCCATCGTTGTGACGTTCGTCTACTCGGTGTATCTGACCAGCAGTGTGGGTCGAGAGCTGACCGGAGAGGTGTCCCCGGCCAGCTGGCTGGGCCGCACCCTGG
This sequence comes from Mycobacterium sp. UM_WGJ, assembly GCF_000455125.1. Classification (GTDB taxonomy): domain Bacteria; phylum Actinomycetota; class Actinomycetes; order Mycobacteriales; family Mycobacteriaceae; genus Mycobacterium. The sequence goes on along the minus strand of NZ_AUWR01000008.1, from coordinate 455,075 downwards.
CCATCTCCGGGCTGACCGTGGCCGCAGTCGCGCCGGTGATCGGAGTCTGGGTGGCTGCCCCGCACCGCCGTCGCCTGACGCTGGCGGTGCTGACCGGTACCGCAGCGGTCTTGACAGCCTCGATGAGCCTGATCCGTGATGAGCCCGCCTACCTGGCTCCGGGACTGTTGCTGTTGGCGTTGACCGCCGCATGTGGCGACCTGGCCGGCGTGCCCTACAACGCCATGCTGCGGCAGCTGTCGACGCCGCAGAACTCCGGCCGGATCTCCGGGTTCGGCTGGGCGGCCGGCTATGCCGGCAGCGTGGTGTTGCTGCTGCTGGTCTACGTGGGCTGCATCGCCGGCAGCGGTCCCACCCGCGGCCTGCTGCACTTGTCCACTGAAGGCGGACACAACGTTCGAGTGGCGATGCTGCTGGCCGCGGCCTGGCTGACGGTGTTCGCGTTGCCGTTGTTGGTCACCGCGCAGCGCTTGGCCGGCGAGACCGAGGCGCCTGCCGTGCGGGTGGGCTTCCTCGGTGGCTACCGCCAGCTGTGGCGCGACATCACCGGGGAATGGCGCCGCGACCGCAACTTGGTCTTCTACCTGGTGGCCAGCGCGATCTTCCGGGATGGGCTGGCCGGGGTGTTCGCGTTCGGCGCGGTGCTCGGCGTCAACGTCTACGGCATCTCAGCCGGCGACGTGCTGATCTTCGGGGTGGCGGCCAGTGTGGTGGCCGCAGTCGGGGCCATCGCCGGTGGCCTGCTCGACGACCGGATCGGATCCAAAACCGTCATCGTGGGCTCACTGGTCGTGATGATCGCTGCCGGCACCACGTTGATGACACTGTCGGGCCCGGGCGCGTTCTGGGCCTGCGGGCTGGTGCTGTGTCTGTTCATCGGGCCGACTCAGTCCTCGGCACGCACCCTGCTGCTGCGGATGGCCCAAGAAGGCCGGGATGGGTTCGAAGGGGTGGCGTTCGGCCTCTACACGATGACCGGTCGGGCGGTCTCGTTCCTGGCGCCGTGGCTGTTCTCGGTCTTCGTCGACGTCTTCGGCACCGACCGGGCGGGCATGGGCGGGTTGTGTACCGTCCTGCTGCTGGGCCTGCTGGCGCTGCTGCCGGTGCGGGTGCCGATGGCGCCGACCCCGCTTCGCCCGGCTTCGCCGCGCTAGCGATCGCCGCGTCAGCCGGCAGCAGCGCACACCGTGAGAATCGAACCGGTGCGCTGGCGGACTTGTGCACCGTCCACCGATACCGAGCAGGTGATCTGTTCGCCGAAATTGACCACCGTGACCGCCGCCGCCGTCGTGGCCGGCGGCGTCAGCGTCACCTGCTTGCTCCACGGCAGCGCCACATTGAACTCAGTCTTCAAGATGCCGCCGGTATCGATGTAGGCGATGCTCAGCGCCCGACCGGTCCCGCTGACGCTGTAGAGGATCGTCTCGGGCACTCCGGCAGTGGTCGATGTCGTCGGTGGAGGTGTGGTCGTTGTGCTCGGCGCCGGCGTCGTTGGCGTCGAGGGAGTGGTGGTGGGGACACGCTTGGGCACCGGGGTGCTCGGGGCGGTCGGCAACGGGGTCACCGGCGTGACGGTGGCTGAATTGCGCTGTGAGCCATTAGCAATCACCAGGGCGATCACCATGCCGACCACCAGCAGTACCGCGGCGCCGGCTACCAGGAACAGCCAGGCCGGGAACCGCGGAGGCTCCGGCGGTCCACCTTCGCCGCCGCCTACGGGTCCACCCTCCGGGGGCTGGGATGCCTCCCAGTGCTGCCGCGGCAACTGCTCGGTCGGGTGGGGAGCCTGCGGCGGATAACCGGACGGGTACGACGGCAGCTGCCCGGCGTAGGCCGGGTCGACGTAGGGCGGATAGCCGGACGTCGGCGGCTCAGACGCTCCACCGCGCTGCCAGGACTGATTAGAGCCCTCCGGTCGATACGGATCGGTCATGCCCACCTCATGGCTTGCAGGGTACCTGCGCCGGGCGTCTGCGGCCGGGACGTCGGCGCGCGGTCCTAAATTCCGGTCGCGCCCAGCGCGCTGATCGTCATCGCCCGCAACACCGCTCGCGAGCGTTCCGGGCCGGCCGACTTGGCGCCAATGGGCTTCATGCTGTGCGGGGTCGAGTTCAGCAGACCGAACGCGGCGTGCGCCATCAGCCGTGCATCGGCTTCGGCCAGCCCCGGATGCAGCGCGCGCAACACGCTCACCCACACTTCGACGTACTGCCGCTGGGCGCTGCGCACCTGACGCTGCGCGGCGGCCGGCAGGTGAGCCAGATCGCGGTCCTGGATCCGGATCAGATCCGGCTCGCCGAGGGCGAAATCGAGATGAAACTCGACCAGGCCGTCCAGCACTTGCTGCGGACTGTGTCCACCCGCTTCGACGGCGCGCGCCCCGGCGAGCAACCGGGTGCTGATACCGACGAGCAACTCGACCAGCAGCGCCTCCTTGCCTGCGAAGTGGCGGTAGATGGCCGGGCCGCTGACTCCTGCGGCCGCGCCGATGTCCTCCAGCCGCACCGCCGGGTAGCCGCCCTGCGCGAAGAGGCGTTCGGCTGCTGCGAGCAGCTGGCTACGCCGGTCGGACTTCAGCCGGCTGCGCCGGTTGCCCGGCTCGTCATTGCCCGCCGAGTCGGCCGAGATGGACTTCGGAATGGAAGAAGCCATCACGCCTCCGCTCCGTCGTGGACAACTGGAGTTAATGGCCACTAACGTAACACCCGTCGCCTGCGAGCACATCGGGCTTCGGGCGGCACCGGTGGAGGAGCCGATGTCAACTGCGGTACCCGCGGCGCAGAACGACTTGTCCTATGCCCGCGGCGGGGCTCAGCCCGCCTTGCTGGAGACGACGATCGGCGCCAATCTCGCGGCGATCGCCAGCAGGTACCCCGATCATGATGCGTTGGTTGACGTTCCGGCGGGTCGGCGCTTCAGCTACACCGAGCTGGTAGCCGAGGTGCGCCGACTGGCAACCGGGCTGCTGCATGCCGGCATCAGGCCGGGGGACCGGGTGGGCATCTGGGCGCCCAACTGTGCCGAATGGGTATTGACCCAGTACGCCAGCGCCGAGATCGGCGCGGTTCTGGTCAACGTCAACCCCGCGTATCGCTCCCACGAATTGGCCTATGCGCTCAAGCAGTCCGGGGTCGCGTTGGTCATCTCGGCGAAGCGTTTCAAGACATCTGACTACGTCGTCATGCTGCAGGAGGTGGCTCCCGAATGCCCGGAGCTGCGCGAGGTGGTGTTCATCGGCGGCTCCCGGTGGCAGGAGCTAACCGGCACGCCGATCGATGCGACAGCACTGTCGCAGGTGGCCGCGACACTGCGTGCTGATGATCCGATCAACATCCAATACACCTCGGGCACAACGGGTTACCCCAGGGGCGCGACGCTGAGCCATCGCAACATCCTCAACAACGGCTACCTGGTCGGTGAGCTGCTCGGCTACACCGCAGCAGATCGGATCTGCCTGCCCGTGCCGCTTTATCACTGCTTCGGTTCAGTGATGGGGAGCCTCGCGGCGACCAGTCACGGGGCCGCCATCGTCTTGCCGGGCCCCGGATTCGACCCAGCGGCCACGCTGCGGGCCGTGCAGGACCAGGCGTGCACCAGCCTCTATGGGGTGCCCACCATGTTCATCGCCGAACTCGGGCTGGCTGACTTCGCCGAGTACGACCTGACCAGCCTGCGCACCGGAATCATGGCGGGATCGCCGTGCCCGGCCGAGGTGATGCGACGGGTCATCGATGACATGCAGATGACCGGGGTCGCGATCTGCTACGGCATGACCGAGACCTCGCCGGTGTCGACCCAAACCCGCGGCGAGGACTCGCTGCTGCAGCGAGTCGAGACCGTCGGCCGGGTCGGCCCGCACCTGGAGATCAAGCTGACCGACCCGGCCACCGGTGCGACGGTGCCGCGCGGGCAGGTCGGCGAGCTGTGCACCCGCGGCTACTCGGTGATGACCGGCTACTGGAACGACCCGGACAAGACTGCGGAGGCCATCGACGCCGAAGGCTGGATGCACACCGGCGACCTGGCCGTGATGGACGGCGACGCCTATCTGCGTATCACCGGGCGGATCAAGGACATGGTGATCCGTGGCGGGGAGAACATCTACCCGCGCGAGATCGAGGAATTCCTCTATGCCCATCCCGACATCCGCGACGCCCAGGTCATCGGTGTGCCCGACGACACCTATGGCGAGGAACTGATGGCGGTGGTGATGATGCGCGACGGCGCGCCGCCGCTGACCGTCGAGCGGCTGCGGGAGTTCTGCACCGGCCGACTCGCGCACTTCAAGGTGCCGCGCTATGTGCGGGTTGTGACCGAGTTCCCGATGACGGTCACCGGCAAGGTCCGCAAGGACGAGATGCGCCAGCAGGCAATCGAGCATTTGGGCGGCGGCTGACAGGGCTGCTTGAGAATGGTATTCTCTGGCATCAGTTAATGAATATTAACTGAAATGAGGAGGCGCGGGTGGCGATAGACAAGGTCGTGGCGACGGCGGCAGAGGCCGTGGCCGACGTGACCGACGGCGCGTCACTGGCGGTAGGCGGATTCGGACTCTGCGGCATCCCGGAGACGTTGATCGATGCCCTGCTGCAGCTCGGGGTCACTGACCTGGAGACGGTTTCCAACAACTGCGGTGTCGACGGCGTCGGTCTGGGAGTGCTGTTGGAGCACAAGCGCATCCGCCGCACCGTGAGCTCCTATGTCGGCGAGAACAAGGAGTTCGCCCGGCAGTTTCTCTCCGGCGAGCTCGAGGTGGAGCTGACCCCGCAGGGCACCCTCGCCGAGCGGCTGCGCGCCGGCGGCGCCGGCATCCCGGCCTTTTACACGCCCACCGGCGTGGGCACCCAGGTCGCCGACGGAGGTTTGCCGTGGCGCTACGACGGGGCCGGTGGGGTGGCGGTGGCCTCGCCACCGAAGGAGACCCGGGAGTTCGACGGCCGAACCTATGTCTTGGAGCGGGCGATTCGCACCGACTTCGCGCTGGTGCACGCCTGGAAGGGCGACCGGCACGGCAACCTCGTCTACCGCGAGGCCGCCGCCAACTTCAACCCGGACTGCGCTGCGGCAGGCCGGATCACCATCGCCGAGGTCGAGCACCTGGTCGAGCCCGGTGAGATCTGCCCCGCCGAGGTGCACACCCAGGGAGTCTTCGTGCACCGGGTGGTGCACGTGCCCGATCCGATCAAGCGAATCGAGCGGGAGACGGTGCGCGCATGACCCTGACAAGAGATGAACTGGCCGCACGGGTCGCCGCCGAGTTGCGCGACGGTCAGTACGTCAACCTCGGCATCGGCCTGCCCACCTTGATTCCCAACCACATCCCCGACGGCGTCAATGTGGTGCTGCACTCGGAGAACGGAATCCTCGGGGTCGGCCCCTATCCGCTGCGCGAAGACCTCGACGCCGACCTGATCAACGCCGGCAAAGAAACAGTGACCACCCTGCCCGGCGCCTCGTTCTTCTCGTCGTCGGCCTCGTTCGGCGTCATCCGCGGCGGCCACCTGGACGTGGCGGTCCTTGGCGCCATGCAGGTTTCGGCCGCCGGCGACCTGGCCAACTGGATGATCCCCGGCAAGATGATCAAAGGTATGGGTGGAGCCATGGACCTGGTGCACGGAGCGCGCCGGGTGATCGTGATGATGGAACACGCCGCCAAAGACGGCAGTGCCAAGATCGTCGAGCAGTGCACGCTGCCGCTCACCGGCGCCCGCTGCGTCAACCGGATCATCACCGACCTGGCCGTCATCGACGTCACCGAGAACGGGTTGGCGCTGATCGAGACCGCGCCGGGCATCACCGTCGACGACGTGGTCGCGAAAACCGATGCTCCGCTGGACTTGTCGGCACTGTCATGACAACATCGGCATTCGCTGACGAGCACCGCCGCCTGGTCGCCGAACTCAAGAACAAGCTGGCGACCGCGGCGCTGGGCGGCAACGAGCAGTCCCGCCAGCGCCACGTGGCTCGCGGAAAGCTATTGCCCCGCGACCGGGTTGACCGGCTGCTGGACCCCGGTAGCCCGTTCCTGGAACTGGCGCCACTGGCCGCCGACGGGATGTACGACGACGAGTGCCCCGGGGCGGGGATCATCACCGGGATCGGTCGGGTGTCAGGCCGGGAATGCGTGATCGTCGCCAATGACGCCACCGTCAAGGGCGGCACCTACTACCCGGTGACGGTCAAAAAGCACCTGCGTGCCCAAGAGGTGGCACTGGGCAACCGGCTGCCCTGCCTGTACCTGGTGGACTCGGGTGGAGCGTTCCTGCCCCGCCAGGACGAAGTCTTCCCCGACCGTGAGCACTTCGGGCGGATCTTCTTCAACCAGGCCACCATGAGCGCTGCGGGCATTCCGCAGATCGCGGCGGTGCTCGGTTCGTGCACCGCCGGCGGCGCCTACGTCCCGGCCATGAGCGACGAAGCCGTCATCGTCCGGGAACAGGGCACCATCTTCCTGGGCGGGCCGCCGCTGGTGAAGGCCGCCACCGGTGAAGTGGTGACCGCCGAAGAACTCGGCGGCGGTGACCTGCACTCCAAGGTCTCCGGGGTCACCGACTACCTGGCCGACGACGACGAACACGCGCTGCGCATAGTGCGCCAGATCGCGGCCACCTTCGGCCCTCGCCCCGAAAGCCCATGGGAGATAAGCGACTCTGTCGAGCCCCGCCATGACCCGGCCGAGCTCTACGACGTGGTTCCCCCGGACCCGCGGGTGCCCTACGACGTGCGCCAGGTGATCGTGCGGCTGGTCGACGGCAGCGAGTTCAGCGAGTTCAAGGCCGAGTACGGCAAGACGCTGGTCACCGCGTTCGCGCGCATCCACGGCCACCCGGTCGGGATCATCGCCAACAACGGGGTGCTGTTCGGTGAATCCGCGGTCAAAGGGGCGCACTTCATCGAGCTGTGCGACAAACGCTCGATACCACTGGTGTTCCTGCAGAACATCGCCGGGTTCATGGTCGGCCGGGACTATGAGGCCGGGGGCATCGCCAAACACGGCGCGAAGATGGTCACCGCCGTGGCGTGTGCGCGGGTGCCCAAGCTGACGGTCGTGATCGGCGGGTCCTACGGGGCGGGCAACTACTCCATGTGCGGCCGGGCGTACTCGCCGCGATTCCTGTGGATGTGGCCCAACGCCCGGATCTCGGTGATGGGTGGCGAGCAGGCCGCGTCGGTGCTGGCCACCGTGCGCAGCGATCAACTCGACGCCGCCGGCAAGCCGTGGTCGGCCGCCGACGAGGAGGCCTTCAAGGCCCCGATCCGTGAGCAATATGAGGTGCAGGGCAACCCGTACTACTCGACCGCGCGGCTGTGGGACGACGGGATCATCGACCCGGCTGACACCAGAACAGTATTGGGCCTTGCGCTTTCGGTCTGCTCGAACGCGCCTTTGGACCCGGTCTCCTACGGCGTATTCCGGATGTGAGCGCACATGTTTGAAACCGTCTTGATAGCCAATCGCGGTGAGATCGCGGTACGGGTGATCCGCACCCTGCGCCGGATGGGCATCCGGTCAGTAGCCGTCTACAGCGACGCTGACGCCGGGGCGCGCCACGTGTGTGAAGCCGACACCGCGGTGCGCCTGGGGCCCGCACCGGTACTGGAGAGCTACCTGTCGATACCCAAAGTGCTCGAGGCCGCCGCGGCCACCGGCGCCCAGGCCATTCACCCCGGCTACGGATTCCTTTCCGAGAACGCCGGATTCGCGGCCGCCTGCGAACGGGCTGGAGTGGTCTTCATCGGGCCGCCGGCTCGGGCCATCGAGGTGATGGGCGACAAGATCTCAGCGAAGAACACCGTCACCGCCTTCGAGGTGCCGGTGGTTCCGGGGATCGCCAAACCCGGTCTGTCCGACGACGAGCTGGTGGCCGCGGCAGCCGAGATCGGTTACCCGGTGCTGATCAAGCCGTCGGCCGGCGGCGGTGGCAAAGGCATGCACCTGGTGGACGACCCGGCGCAGCTGCGCCCGGCGCTGGCCACTGCCCGGCGCGAGGCGGCCTCGGCGTTCGGTGACGACACCTTGTTCTTGGAGCGATTCGTGCTGCGGCCGCGCCACATCGAGGTACAGGTGCTCGCCGACACCCAGGGCAACGTGGTGCACCTCGGCGAACGTGAATGCAGCCTGCAGCGACGCCACCAGAAGGTGATCGAAGAGGCACCGTCCCCGTTGCTGGACGCCGCCACCCGCGACCGGATCGGTACGGCGGCCTGCAACACCGCCCGCAGCGTGGACTACGTCGGCGCCGGCACCGTGGAGTTCATCGTCTCGGCGGATCGCCCCGATGAGTTCTTCTTCATGGAGATGAACACCCGGTTGCAGGTGGAACACCCGGTCACCGAGGCGATCACCGGCCTGGACCTCGTCGAGTGGCAGCTGCGGGTGGCCGCCGGGGAGAAGCTGTCCTTCACCCAGGACGACATCACCTTCACCGGGCACGCCGTCGAAGCCCGGGTGTATGCCGAAGACCCGGCTCGGGGCTTCCTGCCCACCGGCGGGCGGGTGCTTGCGGTGCACGAACCCACCGGTCCGGGGGTGCGGGTGGACTCGTCGTTGCTGGACGGCACCGTCGTAGGCAGTGACTACGACCCGATGCTGTCCAAGGTAATCGCGCACGGGGCCGACCGGGCGCAGGCACTGGCGCGACTCGATGCGGCGCTGGCCGGCACGGCGGTGTTCGGGGTGCAGACCAACATCGAGTTCCTGCGGTTCCTGCTGGCCGATGCGCGGGTGATCGCCGGTGACCTCGACACCGAACTGCTCGACGCCCGGTCGGGCCACTTCACACCGCTGCCCGCTCCCGACGATGTGTTGGCCGCCGGTGGCCTCTACCGCCAGTGGGAGCTGGCCCAGCGCGGCCGCACGGACCTGTGGGCATCCCCGAGCGGATGGCGGATCGGCGCGGCGGCGCCGGTGCGCACGCAGATGCACACCCCGCTGCGCACCGAGACGGTGTCGGTGTGGGGCCTGCCCGACGCCGCGCAGGTGCAGATCGGCGAGGGCGAGATCCAGGGCGCCAGCGCCCATGTCGAAGGCGATCAGCTGATCGCGACCGTGGCCGGGCGGCAACGTCGCTACCTGTTCGCCGAGGACGACGGCCAACTGTGGATCTGCGACGAACGCGGGAGTTGGCAGCTGCGGGAGGCCCAGGAAAGCACTGTGGTGCGGTCCGCCGCCGGCCCGCGTACCGCAGAGATCGCCAGTCCGATGCCGGGCACCGTGATCGCCGTCGCTGTGGAATCGGAATCCACTGTCGGCGAAGGTGCTCCGGTGGTCGTGGTCGAGGCGATGAAGATGGAGCACACCCTGACCGCCCCGATTTCCGGCCGGGTGCAGGTGTTGGTGGCGGTGGGCGATCAGGTGAAGGTGGATCAGGTGCTGGCGCGGCTGGTCCCGGAGGAAGAGACCGAGGAAGCGAAATCATGACGACGATCGAGGCAGGAACCCTGCCGAGCCACTATCAGGACTTGCGCGACACCGTCGCCGAGTTCGCCCGCACCGTCGTCGCTCCGGTGGCGGCCAAGCACGACGAAGAGCACAGCTTTCCCTACGAAGTCATCGCCAAGATGGGGGAGATGGGGCTTTTCGGCCTGCCGTTCCCCGAGGAGTACGGCGGGATGGGCGGCGACTACTTCGCCCTGGCGCTCGCCCTGGAGGAACTCGGCAAGATCGACCAGTCGGTGGCGATGACCCTGGAGGCCGGCGTCGGCCTGGGGGCGATGCCGATCTACCGGTTCGGCTCCGAGGAACAAAAGCAGACCTGGCTGCCGGATCTGGTTGCCGGTCGCACCCTGGCCGGCTTCGGGCTGACCGAGCCGGGCGCCGGCTCCGATGCCGGCGGCACCCGGACCACCGCCCGCCGCGACGGCGACGAGTGGATCATCAACGGCACCAAGCAGTTCATCACCAACTCCGGCACTGACATCACCTCACTGGTGACCGTCACCGCCGTCACCGGAACGCGGCCTGACGGCAAGAAGCAGATCTCCACCATCATCGTGCCCTCCGGCACACCCGGATTCACCGTCGAACCGGCCTACAACAAGGTCGGCTGGAACGCCTCGGACACCCACCCGCTCACCTTCGCCGACGCCCGCGTTCCCCACGCCAACCTGCTCGGTGACGAGGGCCGTGGCTACGCCAACTTCCTGTCCATCCTCGACGAGGGCCGCATCGCGATCGCCGCGGTCGCCACCGGGGTGGCGCAGGGCTGTGTCGACGAAAGCGTCAAGTACGCCGGCGAGCGTGAGGCGTTCGGCCAGACGATCGGCTCCTACCAGGCGATCAGCTTCAAGATCGCCCGGATGGAGGCCCGTGCCCACGTCGCCCGTACCGCCTACTACGACGCCGCGGCGAAGATGCTGGCGGGCAAGCCGTTCAAGAAGGAAGCTGCGATCGCCAAGATGATCTCCTCGGAAGCGGCGATGGACAACGCCCGCGACGCCACCCAGATCCACGGCGGCTACGGCTTCATCAACGAGTATCCGGTGGCCCGGCACTATCGCGACAGCAAGATCCTCGAGATCGGTGAGGGCACCACCGAGGTGCAACTGATGCTGATCGCACGATCGCTGGGGCTGTGACGATGGCCGACAACGTGAGCAAGACCGTCGAGCAGCGCGGCCTGTGGTTCGAGGAATACGAGATCGGCACCACCTACCTGCACCGGCCCGGGCGCACCATCACCGAAGCCGACAACGTGCTGTTCACCACGCTGACCATGAACACCCAATCACTGCACCTGGATGCGGCGTGGGCGGCCCAGCAGCCGGGATTTCGCGGTGAGCGCCTGGTGAATTCGATGTTCACCCTCTCCACCCTGGTCGGCCTGTCGGTGGCGCAGCTGACGCTGGGCACCATCGTGGCCAACCTGGGCTTCTCGGAGGTGTCGTTCCCCAAGCCGGTGTTTCACGGCGACACGCTCTACGCCGAGACGGTCTGTACCGACAAGCGGGAGTCCAAGAGCCGTCCCGGGGAGGGCATCGTGACGTTGGAGCACGTCGGGCGTAATCAGAACGGTGACATCGTTGCCCGCGCGGTACGCACCACGCTGGTGCGCAAGCGGCCAGAGGACGGACGATGAGTGGCGTCGGCCCGGCGTGGCTGTTCTGCCCGGCGGATCGCCCGGAGCGATACGGCAAAGCGGCTGCGGTTGCCGACGTGGTGATCCTGGACCTGGAAGACGGTGTGGCCGCGGCGGATCGGCCCGCCGCTCGCGAAGCGTTGCGGAGCACGCCGCTTGACCCGGAGCGGACCGTGGTGCGGGTGAACCCGGCTGGAACCGAAGACCAGGCCCGCGACTTGGAGGCCCTGGCAGACACTGCCTACACGACGGTGATGCTGGCCAAGACCGAATCCGCCGCCCAGGTCGCCGCGCTGGCGCCCCGGCAGGTGGTGGCCTTGATCGAGACCCCACGCGGCGCGGTGTTCTGCGCCGAGATCGCCGCCGCACAGCAATGCGTCGCGATGATGTGGGGCGCCGAAGATCTGGTCGCGGCCATGGGCGGCGGTTCCAGCAGGCACTCCGACGGCCGGTACCGCGATGTGGCCCGCCACGTGCGCTCGAGTGTGTTGTTGGCGGCCTCGACGTTCGGCCGGGCCGCACTGGACGCCGTCTACCTCAACATCCGCGACCTCGACGGGCTCAAAGCCGAAGCACTCGATGGCGCCGCGGTCGGATTCGCTGCTACGGTGTGCATCCACCCGAGCCAGATCGCGGTGGTCCGTGACGCCTATCGGCCCGCCCCGGAACGGGTTGACTGGGCGCGCAGGGTGCTCGCCGCGGCGCAGACCGAGCGCGGGGTGTTCGCGTTCGAAGGACAGATGGTCGACTCCCCGGTGCTGCGGCACGCGGAAGCCATCCTGCGGCGAGCGGATTGACGCACCAGGAGGACTGACCGCGCATGCGCATCACCCAGATCATCGAGACACCGGTCCGATTGCGCGGCGAGGTCGCCAACGCCTTGGTCGATTTCTCCCGGCACACGGTGTCGCTGGTCGCGGTGGTCAGCGACCAGATCCGCGACGGGAAGCCGGTGACCGGGGTCGCGTTCAACTCGATCGGCCGATTCGCTCAGAGCGGCATCCTGGCCGACCGGATGATCCCGCGAGTGTTGCGCGCGAGCCCCGAGTCCTTGCTTGACGACGCCGGCCGCATCGATCCTGCGCGGGTGCTGTGTTGTGCGCTGGCAGATGAGAAGCCCGGCGGGCATGGCGACCGGGCCGGTGCCGCAGCCGCACTGGAATTGGCGTGCTGGGACCTGAACGCCAAACTGGCCGACGAGCCCGCCTACCGCACCATCGCCGAGTACTTCGGCAGGGAGTTGGACGGGGACCCCGTCAACACCGCCGTCCCGGTGTATGCCGCCGGCGGCTACTACTACCCGGGCTCCGATCGCGCGGACTCGACTGCCGCCCTGGACCGGCTGCGCAGCGAGATCCGCGGCTATCTCGATCTGGGCTACGACGCGGTCAAGATGAAGATCGGCGGCACGTCGACCAGCGAAGACCTGGCACGCATCGAGGCCGTGATCGACATCGTCGGCAGCGGATCCCGGGTCGCCGTCGACGCCAACGGCCGGTTCGACGAGGCCGGCGCAGTGCAGTGGGCACAGGCTCTGAACCCCTATGACCTGCGCTGGTACGAAGAGCCCGGTGACCCACTCGATTTCGCATTGAATGCCGCGGTCATTGAGGCCTACGACGGCGCCATCGCCACCGGAGAGAACCTTTTCTCACAGCGCGATGCGACCAACCTCGTTCGCTACGCCGGCATGCGGCCGGGCATCGACATCTTCCAGATGGATGCCGGGCTCAGCTACGGCCTCACCGAATACGTCCGGATGATCGAGACGCTCGAACAGCAGGGGTTTGATCGTCGCTTCGCCTTCCCGCACGGCGGGCACCTGATCAATCTGCACATCGTGGTCGCGCTGGGTCTGGGCGGCTGCGAGTCCTATCCCGGGGTGTTCGCACCGTTCGGCGGCTACGCACCGGGTTGTGTATTGACCGAGGGCACCATCGCCCCGACCGACGCGCCAGGCTTCGGGCTGGAGGAGAAACCCGACCTGGCTGCCGTGATCGCCGATCTGGTGGGAATGAGCCGATGAAGATCGCGGTCATCGGATGCGGCGCCATGGGTTCGATCTACGCCGCCAGATTGGCGGCGGCCGGCAACGACGTGCTGGCCGTGGACCGGTCGAGCGCACACGTCGACGCCATCGCCGCCAATGGCCTACGGATCAGCGGGCCGCAGCCTGACCAGGTGGTGCCAATGCGCGCGGCCACCACCGCCCCGGCCGAGCCGATGGATCTGGTGGTGCTGGCGGTCAAGGCCGCCGACGTCGCCACCGGGGCCAACCAGGCACTGCCACTGCTCGGCGACACCACGCCGGTGTTGACCATCCAGAACGGTCTCGGGTCGGCCGACACCGTCGCCGACATCGTCGGCGCGCATCGCGTTGCGGTGGGCATCGCCAGTGGATTCGGGGCGTCGCGTCCGGCCCCGGGGCATGTACACCACAACGCGATGCGCGCCGTCCGGTTCGGCGCCTATGCGGCGCTGCCCTTTTCGACTGTCGATCAGATCGCCCGGGTGTGGTCGGAGGCGGGATTCGACGCGGCCGCGGTCGCCGACATCGCCGCCATGCAGTGGGAGAAGCTGATCTGCAACGCCGCCTACAGCGCGCCGTGCGCGCTGACCGGCATGACGGTGGGGCAGGTCATGGACGACGCAGACATGGGACCGGTCAGCCGTGCCACCGCGACCGAGGCCTGGACGGTGGCACGCGCCGCCGGAATCGGCATCGATGTGGCAGACCCGGTCGAGCATGTCCGGGCCTTCGGTGCGCAGATGCCGAACGCCAAACCGTCTGCGCTACTGGATCATCTGGCCCGCCGAGTCAGCGAGATCGACGTCATCAACGGCGCCGTGGTGCGCACGGCCGCACAGGTGGGGGAGCAGGTACCGGTGAACGCCACGCTGACCGCGCTGGTCAAAGCGGTTGAACGTCAGTGGATCGCGCCCGAGGGCTGAACACCACGCTGAGATGCGTTCAGCTCCGCGCGGTTGCCGCCGGCGGCGCTAGCGTGGACTGGCATGACCGATGACAAGGCACGGGTGGACCTGAGCGGGTCCCCGCAGACCATGCTCGCGACGCTGTACGCCAAGGCGCTGGATGCCGATCTGCCCGCACCCATCCTGGGAGATCGCTACGCCAAGGACGTGGTCGCACGCATCGACTACGACTGGCGCAAGACCACCATCACCGCGGCCCGATCACCGTCGGTGACCACCCGTGCGGCGCACTTCGACAGCTGGGCCCGCCGATTCCTGACGGCCGAACCCGACGCCGTGGTCCTGCACCTGGGCTGTGGGCTCGACGCCCGATACTTCCGACTGCAACCGGGCGATGGAATCGACTGGTATGAGATCGACTATCCCGATGTCGCCGCCCTGCGTCGGCGCCTGCTGCCCGAACGACCGCACAACCACGTGGTGGCCGCGTCGGTCACCGACCCGGCATGGCTTGCCGAAATCCCCAGCGGCCGCCCGACATTGATGCTGGGCGAGGGCCTGACCATGTACCTCACCGAATCCGACGGGGTGGCGTTGCTGCGCCGTGTCGTCGAGCACGCCCCGAGCGGGGAGCTGCAGTTCGATGCCTTCAACTGGCTGGCTATCAAGTCGCAATGGTCCAACGCGGTGGTGCGCAAATCCGGGGCGACGCTGCACTGGGCGATCAACGGCCCCGACGACATTCTTGCCGCGGTACCGGGCACCCGGCTCCTGCAATGGGAGCGCTGGTTCGAGTCGGATACCTTCGCCCAACTGCCGCGCGCCTACCGGGCGCTGGGCAAGGCGATGTCGCTGGTTCCGGCGGTAGCGAACATGTCGCAATACCACCGTTACGCATTCTGACCTGCGCAGGTCGGCCGCCCGCCACGCCATTGACTAATTACGTTACGTAATGTAACTGTTTAGGGCGTGAGTCGCCGACAGTGGACGTCACAGTGACGACGGGCCCGGACCAGGCCCCGGTCGGTCGAGGACGCCCGCGCGATCCGCGCACCGTGCGGGCCATCACCGAGGCCGCCCGCCGGCTACTGGCTCGCGACGGCTACGACCAGGTGTCGATCGAGGCGATCGCCCGCGAGGCAGACGTCAGCCGCCCCACCGTCTACCGACGCTGGCCGTCGAAGACGCACCTGGTGTTCGACGCGGTTTTCGGTGCCGCCGAGGGCAGTGACGTGCTGACCAGCTCGGGCGATTTTGAAGCCGATCTGCGCCAATTCGTTGCCGGGGTGTTCGAGTTCTGGCGCGCACCGGACGTGGCCGCTGCGGCACTGGGCATCTTGGCCGATCGCCACCGCGACCCGGAGCTGTTCATCCGCACCCAACAGCTACTCGACGAGACGACCCGCACCGCCTTCGCTGTGCTGGTCCGCGCCGGTATCGACCAAGGCGTGCTCGAAGCCGACGTCGATATCGAGATCGCCTATGACGCCTTGGTGGGCACCAGCTTCTACATCGCCCAAGTCTTGGCCACCGAGACCGTCGACGCCGCCGCCGACAGACTGTGCGCCCTGCTGCTGCAGGGAATGAGAAAAAGGGAGAACCGGGATGAGTGACGAGCTGTCTCAGGCCTTTGCGGACTTGCTTGACGAGGTGCGCGTCGTCGAGCAGCGTCTACTGAACGCCGATCCGCCACTGGAGGAGGCCGATGTCCTCGACGGCTATCGATGGGCGTTGAGCCTGCTGCGCGTCGCCTCCGAGGCCTACATCTGGGGCGATGCGGACAAACCGATCCTGGTCGACGTGATCGGACCCTATCTCAAGTGGGGCGGCGACAATTCGGATGCCTTCTATCAGTTGGCGCCCGTCGACCCGAGCCGCAGCTATCGGGTCACCGGCAACCGTGGCGACGGGGTCTACCTGTCCATGACCGTCTACGGCGGCCCCGATGACGGCCGCTACAGCGACCGCATCATCGACACCATCAACGATCGCGACCTCGGTTGCGACGCCGACGGCAACTTCGAGTTCATCATCAGTGCGCAAGAGCAGCAGGGCAACTGGCTCAAACTGGAGCCCGACGCCGTGTTCATCCTGACCCGCGACTACCTCACCGACCCCGGCACCGATCGACGCGTGCAGTGGAAGATCGAGGCACTTGATGACACGCCGCGGCGCCCCGACAGCCCGGCCGACCTCAGCCGCAGGATGCGCGCAGCGCGCACCTGGATTCGCGAACAGGCCGCCATGGCGCCCGTGCGACTGCCGGCCAACGCGCTGCAGGATCCGTACCCGGTTCCCAGCCGCACCGTGGGCTGGGCTGCCGGCGATGCCGCCTATGCGATGGGCGCCTACGAACTGCAACCCGGCCAGGCCCTGGCCATCGAAGGAACCTCACCGGAGTGTGTGTTCTGGAATCTGTGCCTGTGGAATCCGTTCCTGCACACCTACGACTACACCCGCGAGCGAGTCACCATCAACGGTGCGCACGTCACCTACGCACCCGACGGGTCCTGGCAGATCGTGATAAGCGAAACCGATCCCGGACATCCGAACTGGGTGTCCACCGCGGGCCGGTCGAAAGGTCTGATCTGGCTGCGCTGGTTCCTGCCCGAGGCCACCCCCGACCCACTGGTCTGCCGGGTCGTCGACGTCGCAGAGCTGGCCTCGTGAGCGCCGCCACGCGGCCCGGCGCCATTCGGCTTACAGACCTGGCCAATCCGGTCTTTCCCGAGGCCGCCGGCCCGATGCGCGAAGGCCTGGCCGGCTACGGCGCGATCCTGCAACTCACCCCGGAAGCCCTGCTGCAGGCGGCAACCGAACGAACAGGCCTGGACAACTGGGGCGACAATGGATTCGCCGAACGCCTCGACGTGCTCTGTGGCTCGCTGGTCGCCGAGGCCGACCTGTCCGGTGTTGGGCGGGCGATGGCGTTCGAACAACTGGTGGGCCACCTGGTCAACCGGCTTCGGCTGGAAGACCTGATCGAGGCGAACCCCGAGATCGAGAGCGTCGAGATCGAACGCCCGATCATCATCTGCGGGCTGCCACGGACCGGCACCACCCACCTGCACAACTTGATCGCCGCCGACCCGGCCCTGCGCTACCTGCCGTACTGGGAGAGCATGGAGCCGGTCGCCACTCCGGGCGAACCCGATCCGCAGGCCAGGCGTGACCGCTGCGCCGTCGGCCTGGATCTGATCAATACCTCGATGCCCGAGTTCAAACGCATGCATGACATGACCGTCGACCACGCGCACGAAGAGATCCAGCTGCTGGGCAACGACATCTCCGGAATGCTCTTCGAATGTAGTTACTACGTGCCGACATTCGCGCAGCACTACAAGGAACACGATCAGAGCGCGTCGTACGCCTACATGAAGCGCACGTTGCAGGCACTGCAATGGCTGCGCGGTGGGACCCGCTGGGTGCTCAAGTCGCCCCAGCATCTGGAGCAGTTCCCCGCGCTGTATGCCACTTTCCCCGACGCCACCTTCGTTGTCACCCATCGGGATCCGGTCGAGGTGACGCGATCGATGGCGACCATGATCAGCTATGCGGCACGGATGGCCTGCGACCATCCCGATCCGGTCAAGATCTCGAAGTATTGGCTGGACCGGGCCGACGACCTGCTCACCGGCTGCCTGCGCGATCGCGAGGTGCTGCCGGCCGCGCAGTCCGTCGACGTGCGGTTCGAGGACTTCATGGCTGATGAGGACGGGACCGTCGCTGCCATCTACGAGCTCGCGGGTCAGCCTCTCGACACCCGGGCTAAAGAAGCCATGACGCAGTTCTGTGCCGAGCACCCCCGCGGGCGCTACGGTGCGGTGGACTACCGACCGGCCGATCTGGGTCTGGATGCCGACGAGGTGGCGAACCGACTGCGCGACTACCGAAACCGGTTCGTCGCCGACTGAGGGCTTTCGATGTCTAAGGTCACTTCCGGCTGAGCGCGCCGCCACCGTAGCCTGGCGAACATGATCCAGTTGGGACCGCCGCCCCCCGCGCCGGTCGTCAAACCCCGCCGCCGGGGCGGACCGCGCGGGCCGGTGTTCCTCGGCGCCAACATCGTGGTGCTGGGTTGGCTGGCCGTCGCGGTGGCGCTGCTGGCCGCCCACAACGTCGTTGCGCACCCGATCTGGCTGCCGGTGCACGCGCTACTGCTCGGTGCGGCCACCAACGCGATCGTCATCTGGTCGGGACACTTCACCACCACGCTGTGCCGGGTTCCCGACCCACCGCAATGGCACCTGGTGGCCAAGCTGTCCCTGCTCAACCTCGCGGTAATCGCGACCCTGGCCGGAGTGGCCTTCAACACCGAGGCGTTGACCGGGATGGGTGGCACGGCCGTGGCCGCGGTGGCCGTCGCCCACGGTGCCGAGTTGATCGCGATGAAAAAGCGCGCCCTGTCGGCGCGCTTCGACTACCTGGTCGGCTTCTACCTGGCAGCCATCGCCGCGCTGCTGGCCGGATCGGCGACCGGTGCTGCCATGGCCTTCGGGGTAGCCCGCTGGTATGCGCGGCTGTGGACCACCCATGTGCACGTGATGCTCTACGGCTGGATCGGCCTGACAGTGGTGGGCACCTTGTTCACCCTGTGGCCCACCACAATCCGCGAGAAGATCACCCCGCGCAGCTTTGCGATGGCCCAGCGCGCGCTGCCGACGCTGACGGTGGGCCTAACCGTTGCGGCCGCCGGCCTGCTCACCGACAGCTGGTGGCTGACCGCCACCGGACTGCTGGGGTATGCGGTCGGGGTCGGTCTGTCCATCGTCGGGTTATGGCCAGGGCGTAGCTTCACCGGACCCGCGGCCTGGATGCTGGTCGGCGCGACGGCCTGGCTCGGGGTCGCCGTCCTGATCGAGACGATCCGTCTGATCGCCGCCCGCTCCGTCGACGTGCTGCCCGCATTCGTGGAGAACACCCTGCTGCCGCTGCTGGCGGTCGGATTCGTCGCCCAGATCCTGCTGGGCGCCCTGAGCCAACTGCTGCCGATCCTGGTGGCCAACGGCCCACCCGTTCGCAAAGCCGTCATCAGCTACTTGGACCAGGGCTGGCAGGCCCGGGTCTGCGCGATCAACCTCGCCGTCCCGCTGGTGGCCGGGCCGTGGCGACCACCCGTGCCGTTGATCGGCTGGGTGCTGGCCGCGGTCGCGGTCGCCAGCTTCGTACTGCTGGCGCTGCGGCTCGCGCTACCCGTGGCGCTGCGCGGCCCGCTCGACACCGAGGCGATCGCACCGCATCCCCGGGCGGTCACCGGCGCGGTCGCCGTCGCCGCGGCGGTCGCCGTCGCCGCCGCGCTGGGGCTGGGGGTCGGCGGCCCCGCGTCCTCGGGGGCCGCCGGTGTCTCCGGTGAAGCCCGCACCGTCGACGTCACCCTGAAGAACATGCGGTTCTCCCCGGATGTGATCAACGTGCCGGCGGGAACCCGATTGGTGCTGCGAGTCACCAACATCGACGGACTGCCGCACGACTTGCACGTCGACACCGGCGAGCGCACCCCACGGTTGAGTCGCGGCCAGACCGCGGTGCTGGATCTCGGTGCGGTGCGCCAGGACCGGGAGGCATGGTGCGACGTACCCGGTCACCGGGCGGCCGGCATGACGATGACGATCCACGCCCTCGGTGGTGTCCCGCGGCATGAGCACAGCGGCGGGGAGCATGGTGGCCTGTCCGCACCGACGGTTTTGGACCTGGCCGCCGATCCGTCCCCCGGCTGGCGGCCGCGCGATGCGATGCTCGCGGCGGCGACCCCTGGTGTGCATCGGGTGGAACTGCACGCTGTCGACCGGGAATTGGAGATCGCTCCCGGTCGCCGGGAGATCCGCTGGACCTTCGGCGGTGTCGAACCGGCACCGACCCTGCACGGCCGGGTCGGAGACACCTTCGAGATCACCCTGATCAACGACGCGAGTATGGGCCACGGAATCGACTTTCACGCCGGCGCGCTCGCCCCGGACCAACCGATGCGCACCTTGACGCCGGGGGAGCGGCTGGTCTACCGGTTCACGGCGCAGCGGGCCGGCGCCTGGCTTTATCACTGCAGTACCCCGCCGATGGCGCTGCACATCGCCAACGGCATGTACGGGGCGGTGATCATCGACCCGCCCGGGTTGGCGGCGGTCGATCGGGAATACGCCCTGGTCGGTGCGCAGCTCTATGCGAGCGCACCGGATTCCGACGCCCAAACCACGGCCATCCGCGCCGGCCAGCCCGACGGCTGGATGTTCAACGGGACCGCGGCCCAGTACATGCACGCCCCGCTTCCGGCGCGCACCGGCGAACGGGTGCGCGTCTGGGTGGTCAATGCCGGCCCGGGCGACTCGATCGCATTCCACGTCGTCGGGTCGCAGTTCGACACCGTCTACAAAGAGGGCGCTTGGCTGTTGCGGCCCAATGACCCTTCGGCGCCGGCAGGAGGTGCGCAGGCTCTCGACCTGGCGCCCGCCCAAGGCGGGTTCGTCGAGCTCACCTTCCCCGAACCGGGCCACTATCCGTTCATGGATCACGACATGCGGCACGCCGAGAACGGTGCGCACGGCATCTTCGAGGTCTCCGGCTGACGGCCCGACACGGCGCGTCGCCGTGGTGTGGATGAACTGGGCTCTCGGTGTTCGCTGGCATAATGAGATCAGCGTCACAAGGAGGCTCACATGGGCCAGCTGCCAGGCATTACCGGTCCTCAGGTCGCTCTGGAGCCTGTGCAGCTGATCGGGCCGGACGGGGCGCCCACCGCCGAGAATCGCTATAGCCGGGACCTGCCCGAAGAGACCCTCTGTTGGCTCTACGAGCTGATGGTGCTCACCCGCGAGCTCGACACCGAACTGGTCAACCTGCAACGCCAGGGCGAGCTGGCGTTGTACGCGTCATGCCGCGGCCAGGAGGCCGCCCAAGTGGGCGCCGCCGCGTGTCTGCGCAAAACCGACTGGCTGTTCCCGCAATACCGCGAGCTGGGCGTCTTCGTCACCCGGGGCATCCCGCCGTGGCACCTCGCATCCGCCTGGCGTGGAACGTGGAACGGCGGGCTGGAGTTCACCGAGAAGAACTGTGCGCCGATCTCGATTCCGATCGGCACCCAGACGCTGCACGCGGTGGGCGCGGCGATGGCCGCCCAACGCCTGGCCGAGGACTCCGTCACCGTCGCCTTCACCGGCGACGGCGCCACCAGCGAGGGCGACGTACACGAGGCACTCAACTTCGCCGCGGTGTACACCGCCCCGTGCGTGTTCTATGTGCAGAACAATCAATGGGCCATCTCGGTGCCGCTGAGCAAGCAGACCGCCGCTGTCTCGCTGGCGCACAAGGCGATCGGCTACGGCATGCCCGGCATCCGGGTGGACGGCAATGACCCGCTGGCCTGCTATGCGGTGATGGCCGAAGCTGCCGAGCGGGCGCGACACGGCGGTGGCCCGAGCCTGATCGAGGCCGTCACCTACCGGCTCGGCCCGCACACCACCTCCGATGATCCGACCCGCTACCGCAGCAACGCCGAAGTCGACCGGTGGACGGCACTCGACCCGATCCCGCGCTACCGCAGCTACCTGCGCAATATCGGCGTGTGGTCGCAACGCCTGGAAGACCGAGTCGACGCTCGGGCCCAGCGCGTACGCAGCGAGCTGCGAGACGCCACGGTCGCGGCCCCCGATGCCGACATCGACGAGGTGTTCACCGCCGTCTACGCCGAGATCACCCCGGATCTGCAGCAGCAGCGCGCCGCGCTGCACGCCGAATTGGGCAGGGGGCGCTGATGACCCAGATTCTCGAACCACCCACCCGCGCAGCGACTCCCACCGCGGCCACCGGATCCACCGCCCGAAAAAGTGAAGAGCTGACCATGGTCGCGGCGCTCAACCGGGCGTTGCGCGATGCGATGGACGCCGATGCCAAGGTCCTGGTGTTCGGCACCGACGTCGGCGTGCAGGGCGGGGTGTTCCGGGTGACCGAAGGCCTGGCTGAAACGTTCGGTGAGCAACGCTGTTTCGATACGCCACTGGCCGAATCGGCGGTGATCGGCATCGCTATAGGGCTGGCGATGCGCGGCTTCGTACCGGTTCCGGAGATCCAGTTCGACGGATTCAGCTACCCCGCATTGGACCAGGTGGTCAGCCACTTGGCCAAGTACCGCACCCGAACTCGCGGCGCGGTGTCGATGCCGGTCACCGTGCGCATCCCCTCGTTCGGCGGAATCGGTGCGGCCGAGCATCATTCGGAATCCACCGAAACCTATTGGGCGCACACCGCCGGACTCAAGGTCGTGGTGCCCGCCGACCCCTCGGACGCTTACTGGCTACTGCGGCACTCGATCGCCGCCCCCGACCCGGTGATGTTCCTCGAACCCAAGCGACGGTACTGGGCCCGGGGTGCCGTCGATACCGAACACCCGGCGCCGGGGATCGGGTGTGCTGCCGTACGCCGCGCCGGTACCGACGTCACGGTGCTCACCTACGGCGGCGGGGTGGCCACCGCACTGTCCGCGGCCGAGATCGGCGCGCAGAACCACGGGTGGAGCCTGGAGGTGGTCGATCTGCGCTCGCTGGTCCCGCTCGACTTCGACACCGTCGCTGCGTCAGTGCGGCGCACCGGGCGATGCGTGGTGTTGCACGAGGGGTCCCGCAACCTCGGCTATGGCGCCGAACTGGCCGCGCGCATCTCCGAGGAGCTGTTCTACGAGCTGGAGGCACCGGTGTTGCGCGCCACCGGATTCGACACCCCCTATCCACCGGCGCGGCTGGAACGACTGTGGCTGCCCGGCCCCGACCGGCTGCTGGACTGCGTTCAGCGTGTGTTGGAGGCGCCGTGAGCACCGAGACGGTTCAGACCTTCACCGTCCCCGATCTCGGGGAGGGACTCGAAGAGGTGACCGTGACAAGCTGGAACGTCGCCGTCGGTGATCGGATCGAACTCAACCAGGCACTGTGCTCGGTGGAGACCGCCAAAGCTGAGGTGGAGATCCCCAGCCCGTATGCCGGCCGGGTGGTCGAGCTGGGCGGCGCGGTGGGCGATGTGCTCGCGGTCGGGGCACCCCTGGTGCGTATCGATACCGGTACACCGGCCGAGCGCCCAGCCGAGCCCGGCGGGCGCGCTCCGGTGCTGGTCGGCTACGGCGCCGACGACACGTTCGACACCAGCCGCCGCACCTGCACGTCCACCACGGGTCGGCCCAAGGCCAAGCCGGGTGCCCGCAAGCTCGCCGCCGAGCTGGGCGTCGACTTGAGCCGGGTGCCTCCCGGACCGAGCGGCGTGATCACCCCCGACGGTGTGCGGGCCGCGGCCGGCCAGGCGGCACCCGACGACGAACTTCGTCCGCCCAGCCCGGTGCAGGCGGCCATGGCCGAGCGGATGACACTGTCGCGTAGCAGGATCCCCGATGCGCACGCCAGCGTGCAGGTCGACGGCACGAATCTGCTGCAGCTGCGGGACCGGCTGGTCGAGGCGGACGCTGCAGCGATCACTCCGTTCGTGCTGATCCTGCGTCTGCTGGTCATCGCCCTGACCCGCCACCCGGTGCTGAACGCCACCTGGGTCGAAGCGCCGGCGGGCCCGATGATCCGCACCCACCACAGCGTCCACCTGGGCTTCGGGGTGGCCGCGCCCCGCGGCCTGTTGGTGCCGGTGGTGTTCGACGCGCACCGCAAGACCACCCGCGAACTCGCCGACATCGTTGCCCGGCTGATCGCCGAGGCCCGCGCCGGAACCCTCAAGCCAGCCGAGTTGCAGGGATCCACGTTCACGGTCTCCAACTTCGGGGCGCTCGGCCTCGATGACGGGGTGCCGGTGATCAATTACCCGGAGGCGGCCATCCTGGGGATCGGCTCGCTAAGGCCACGGCCGGTGGCGGTGGGTGACAGCGTCGTCGTGCGTCCGCAGCTGACCCTGACGTGCGCATTCGACCATCGCATCGCCGACGGCGCGCAGATCGCCGAATTCTTGTGCGCGCTTCGCGATCTGATCGAACAACCCGAGCTCGCGCTGCTGGATCTGTAGGCGGGCGCTGCTATTTGCGCTGCGCTGCGGCCAGCCGTGCGGCGAAGTCGGGCGACTCGACGGTGGCTGCCTGCGGACCCAGCTCGGTCTGCTTGGCGAACTCGTGTTGGTCGCCCTCGAGCGCGCCGGGAGTGGCGGTGGCGCGCATCGTCGCCTTGGTCGCCAAAACCACCTGCCGAGGCGCCGACGCCGGTCCGGCGGCCAACGCCAAAGCCGCGCTGACCGGGTCCTCGTCGATCTGCAGCGCCAAACCGTGCCGCACCGCTGCCTCCGCGTCGAAACGCATCCCGAACAACAGCGCGGCCCGGGCCACCTGGGGACCGACCGCCCGATGCAGCATCCAGGTGGCGCCGCCGCCGGGATGCAGACCCAACTGCTGGAACCGGGCGTCGAACAGCGCCGCCGGACCGGCGATACGCACGTCGGCGGCCAGCGCCAGGTTCAGACCCGCACCTACCGCGGCACCGTTGACCGCGGCGATCGTGGGTAGCGTGCACTGCGCGATCGCCATGAAACCGTCGTACAGCGCCAACAGGCCGTCCTCGGTCGCCGCACCGAGGGCCGACAGGTCGGCTCCGGCGCAGAACGCCCGGCCGGCGCCGGTGACCACCACCGCGTGCACGTCGGGGTCGGCTTCGGCGCGCTCCACAGCGGCCCGCAGCTGCACCGACATCGCGCCGGTGACGGCATTACGCCGGTCCGGATCGTTGACGGTGATCAGCGCTACGCGGTCGGTGACGCTGTATAAGACGAGATCGGGACGTGTCATGGGGCGATGACGCTACCGCGGGGGAGCGATCAGCCGAGCCAGGTGACGACTCCTGCGGTCACCCCCACCATTGCGATCATGAACATGGTGAAGAAGACGAGCGCCCGTTCGTGGCTCATGGATCTGCCTTTCGCGATTTGCCCGGTCTCCTTGTCGTTCCGCGCGACACGATGTCATGCGAACCGGGCTTGTGGCGTTCCGCTGGGGCTGACGCGCCGCTGTTCGGCGGCGTTCGATGCGTGGACGGATCGCCTTGGTTGATCGTTGATGCTCCAGCCTAGTGGCTAGCCCGGCTGGTTGCCGAATCCCCGGCGCTAATCACTGTGGTCCAGGGCCCGCAACGAAGGAGCCGTCGTCGTCGCGTCGCGTAACGCGCGCGAGCCGCCCCGAGGTTTTGGCAGACGGAAACCTGCGGCGAGGTGGCATCCGGTGACGGTAGCCGGGCCGATCGCCGCTAGTTGAGCTCGTCGACCCGGCCGGCGCGTCAAGGATCAACCGAAGCCGCTGGCAAGCATCACCCGAAGTCATACACGGCTGTTGCGCCCCCGGCAGGACTCGAACCTGCGACCACAAGATTAGAAGTCATGTGCTCTATCCACCTGAGCTACGGAGGCAATGCGGATCCAGTTTATCCGCTGGTAGGGGTGGATCCCCGGCGACCGAGTAAAGCCGCACCCGCGGGGTCGAGGCCGCGGTTCCAGCTTCGGCTCTCCTTCGTCGAACCTCGCTGAACCGCTGGGCTCATGTGGCGGTTCCAGCTTCGGCTCTCCTTCGTCGAACCTCGCTGAACCGCCGTTACCAATTCAACCGGCCAACACAGTATTTCGATTTGTCGGCAGGCATCCGGATCTGGGCCAATCGACACCCGTCGCCGGGGGCAAACAACTAGCGTTGAATGGTCGGCGTGACCTCTGTGAATCAGGAGTGGTGTGTGGTGACAGCCTCGGTGTGCCGAGCAGGGCGGGGTAGGGCTGCGGTGTGGGGAGCTCGGCGTGGGTGACCTTGTGGACGCCGACGGATTGCCTACCGAGCTCGGTGCTCTTGACTACCTGCTGCACCGCGGGGAGGCCAATCCGCGCACCCGCTCGGGGATCATGGGCCTGGAGTTGCTCGACACCACCCCTGACTGGGACCGCTTCCGGAGTCTGTTCGAGAACGTCTCGCGGAAAGTGCTGCGGTTACGCCAGAAAGTTGTGGTGCCCACGTTGCCGACGGCTGCCCCGCGGTGGGTGGTGGACCCCGACTTCAATCTTGATTTTCACGTCCGGCGGGTTCGGGTGCCCGAGCCCGGGGGCTTGCGCGAGGTGCTCGATCTGGCCGAGGTGGCCCTGCAATCACCGATGGACATCCAGCGCCCTTTGTGGTCGGCGACGCTGGTGGAAGGGCTGGCCGACGGGCGCGCGGCCACCTTGATGCACCTGAGCCACGCGGTCACCGACGGTGTCGGGGGTGCTGCGATGTTCGGCCGGATCTATGACCTGGAGCGTGATCCGCCGGCGCGGTCGATGCCGCCACAGCCGATACCGCAGGAGCTGTCGGCAGGCGACCTGATGCGCGACGGCATCAACCACCTGCCGATCGCAATGCTCGGCGGTACCCGCGATGTGCTGTTGGGGGCGCTGTCGATGGCGACCCGCACCGTGCGCGACCCGTTGTCGGCGGTGACCGGCGCCATCACCTACGCCCGGTCGGGTGCGCGGGTGATGAGTCAGGCCGCCGAACCCTCGCCGTTGCTGCGCCGGCGCAGCCTGGCCAGCCGGACCCAGGCGATCGACGTGCGGCTGTCGGATCTGCATCGGGCCGCCAAGGCCGGCGGTGGATCCATCAATGACGCCTACCTGGCTGCCCTGTCCGGTGCGCTGGGGCGCTATCACCGGGCGCTGGGGGTGCCGATCGCGACGCTGCCGATGGCGATCCCGGTGAACCTGCGCGCCGATGCCGATCCAGCCGGCGGCAACCGGTTCACCGGGGTGAATCTGGCGGCCCCGGTCGGAGTCGCCGACCCGGTAGAGCGGATGAAGCGGATTCGGTCGCAGATGACCCAGCGCCGTGACGAGCCGGCGATGGACGTGCTCGGCTCCATCGCGCCGCTGTTGAGCGTCTTCCCATCCCCGGTTCTGGAGAAGATGACCGAGTCGGTGGTCAACGCCGACGTGCAGGCCAGCAATGTGGCGTTCTATCCCGGCGAAACCTATATCGCGGGTGCGAAGGTGCTGCGGCACTACGGGATAGGTCCGTTGCCGGGGGTCGCGATGATGGTGGTGCTGATCTCCCGCGGCGGCGAGTGCACCGTCACGGTCCGCTACGACCGCGCAGCCGTCCGCGACGAGAGGCTGTTCGCCAGCTGTCTGGTGGCGGGCTTCGACGAAGTGCTGGCGCTCGCCGGAGATCCCGCGCCGCGCTGCGTGCCGGCCTCCTTCTCGGACGGTGACGCGTCATGACCGACGACTCGAAGCCTCGGCAGCCGCGCGACATGCGGCTGCCCGGATCGGTGGCTGAGATCGCGGCGAGCCCGCCAGGGCCCAAGATCGGCGCGTTCTTCGACCTTGACGGCACCCTGGTGGCCGGCTTCACCGCCGTGATCCTCACCCGGGAGCGATTCCGGAGCCGCGACATGGGGCTGGGGGAGCTATTCGGCATGATCCAGGCCGGGCTCAACCATCAGCTCGGCCGCATCGAGTTCGAGGAGCTCATCAAGACCGCGTCGTCGGCACTGCGTGGCCGTTCGATCAGTGACCTCGATGAGATCGGCGAGCGGCTGTTCGTGCAGAAGATCGCCAAGCGCATCTACCCCGAAATGCGTGCGGTGGTGCGAGCCCACCAGGCTCGTGGGCACACCGTCGTGCTGAGTTCTTCGGCGCTGACCATCCAGGTCGAACCGGTGGCCCGTTTCCTGGGTATTGCCAACACGCTCACCAACGCCTTCGTCACCGACGAGGACGGGGTGCTCACCGGCGAGGTGGTCGAACCGATCCTGTGGGGGCCGGGCAAGGCCGCCGCGGTGCAGAAGTTCGCCGCCGAACACGACATCGACCTGCAGGACAGTTACTTCTACGCCGACGGGGACGAAGACGTTGCGCTGATGCATCTGGTCGGCAATCCGCGACCGACGAACCCCGAGGGCAAGATGGCCTCGGTCGCCCGCAAGCGCGGCTGGCCGATCCTGCAGTTCAGCAGCCGCGGCAGCGGAGTCGTCGGCCAACTGCGGAACCTGGCCGGCCTCAGCTCGATCGTCCCGGTGGGCGCTGGCGCGATCGGGCTGGGCCTACTGAGTGGCAGCCGCCGTCGCGGGGTCAACTTCTTTACCGCGCTGTTCCCGCAGGTGCTGCTTGGTTTGAATGGCGTGCGGCTCAACGTGATCGGCAAAGAGAATCTCACCGCAACCCGGCCGGCGGTGTTCATCTTCAACCACCGCAACCAGGTCGATCCGGTGATCACAGCCTCGCTGGTGCGTGACAACTGGATCAGCGTCGGCAAGCGCGAACTGGAGCGAGACCCGATCGCCGGTCCGCTGGGGAAGCTGACCGAGATGGTGTTCATCGACCGGGACGACGCGGCAGCGGCCGTGGAGTCGCTACAACAGGTCGAAGAACGTGCCAAGCGCGGCTTGTCGGTGGTGATCGCGCCGGAAGGCACTCGGGTCGACACCACCGGGGTGGGCCCGTTCAAGAAGGGACCCTTCCGGCTCGCAATGGCGGCCGGGATACCGATCGTGCCGGTGATCATCCGCAACGCCGAGGTGGTCGCGGCCCGCGACTCGATGAGCGCTCACCCGGGCACCGTCGACGTCGCGGTGTTCCCGGCGATCTCGGTCGAGGATTGGACGGTCGACACGCTGCCCGAGCGGATCGCGGAGGTCCGGCAGCTGTACCTGGACACCCTGGCCGACTGGCCGGTCGACGAGTTGCCGGCCTGGTCACCCAAGCCGGCGGCCAAGAAGGCGCCCGCTAAAAAGGCTGCCGCCAAGAAGACCCCGGCTAAAAAGGTTGCCGCCAAGAAGGCGCCGGCCAAGAAGGCTGCGGCCAAGAAAGCCCCGGCCAAGAAGCCGCCGGCCCCGAAGGGGGAGCAGTGACGACATCACCGGCCAGCGATCCCGCGGAGGCCACCGCACCCTTCGACACCCTGGTCTTGGCCTACGTGAAGTCGCCGGTGGAGGCCGACCTCGTTCACGAGTGGCTGGAACGGTACCGGGACGGCCGCCCCGACCACCGCATCGAACTGCTGGAACTCGACCCGTCGCAACGCTCGTCCGGTGCGATGGCTCGGCTGGTCGGCCACCTCCAGCGCGACGAGCGGCGGTCGATCCTGCCGGTGCGGGTGTTCTGGATGCCCCGTGCTGAAGCGTCCGCCCTGAAGCGCGTGGCCGCCTTGCTGCCCGGCCGCAATCCGTATCGGCCCAGCGAACGCCAACAGCGCCAGATCCTGCGTACCGAGTCGTCGTTGGCCCGCGTCGTGGTGGGTGAGCCGGCCAGCGTCGCCGACCTGCGCAGCCAGTGGAGTGAAAACACCGTCGCGGAAAACCCGCGGGACTTCGCGCATTTCGTCACGCGCCGCGCAGTGCTGGCGCTGGAGCGCGCCGAGAACCGGATCCTGGGCCCGCAATACAAGTCCCCGCGGCTGGTGAAACCGGAGATCTTGGCGTCCACCCGATTCCGCGAGGGACTGGACGCCATTCCGGGCGCCACCGTCGACGAGGCCGGCAAGATGCTCGATGAGCTGTCCACCGGCTGGAGTCGGGTCTCGGTCGACTTGGTCGCCGTCTTGACCCGGATGCTCAGCCGCGGCTTCGATCCCGAGATCGACTACGACGAATATCAGGTCGCCGCCCTGCGCACCGCGCTGGAGAATCACCCCGCGGTGCTGCTGTTCTCCCACCGGTCCTACATCGACGGCGCGGTCATGCCGGTGGCGATGCAGGAGAACCGGCTTCCTCCGGTCCACGTCTTCGCGGGTATCAATCTGTCGTTCGGATTGATGGGGCCGTTGCTGCGCCGCTCCGGCGTCATCTTCATCCGCCGCAGCATCGGCAACAACCCGCTCTACAAATACGTGCTCAAGGAGTACGTGGGCTACGTGATGGAGAAGCGGTTCAACCTGAGCTGGTCTATCGAGGGCACCCGGTCGCGTACCGGCAAGATGCTGCCCCCCAAGCTCGGGCTGATGACCTACGTCGCCGATGCCTACCTGGACAACCGCACCGAAGATGTTCTGCTGCAGGGTGTTTCGATCAGTTTTGACCAACTGCATGAGACCGACGAGTACGCCGCCTATGCCCGCGGCGGAGAGAAGACCCCCGAGGGGATCCGCTGGCTCTACCGTTTCATCAAGGCGCAGGGCGAACGCAACTACGGCAAGATATACGTGCGCTTCCCCGAGGCCGTATCAATGCGCCAGTACTTGGGTGCCCCCGACAGTGCGGCTGCCACTGATCCGGATGCCAAGCGGCTGGCCATGCAGAAGATGGCCATCGAGGTGGCCTGGCGGATCCAGCGTGTCACCCCGATCAGCGCGACCGGCCTGGTGTCAGCGTTGCTGCTGACTACGCACGGGCTGGCGTTGACGCTGGACCAGATCCACCATTCGCTGCAGGCCGGCCTGGATTACCTGGAACGCAAGCAGACTCCGATCTCCAACAGCGGGTTGCGGCTGCGCAGCCGCGACGGGGTACGCGCAGCGGTGGATGCGTTATCCAACGGGCACCCGGTAACCCGTGTTGACGGCGGACGAGAGTCGGTGTGGCGGATCGCCCCCGAAGACGAGCACGCCGCGTCGTTCTACCGCAACTCGGTGATCCACGCCTTCCTGGAGACGTCGATCGTCGAACTGGCCCTGGCGCACGCCGGCCGCGGTGAAGGCGACCGGCTGGACGCGTTCTGGACGCAGGCGATGCGGCTGCGCGACCTGCTCAAGTTCGACTTCTACTTCGCCGATTCAGCGTCTTTCCGCGACAACATCGCCGAGGAGATGTCCTGGTTCGGTGACTGGCAGCAGCGGGTGGGCGCCGGTGGCGCCGAGATCGACGGCATTCTGTCCGAAAAGAGTCCGGTGACCTCCGACGTCATGCTGCGGGTGTTCTTCGAGTCCTACGCGATCGTCGCCGATGTGCTCTGCGACGCACCGGACGACATCGGCGAGAACGAACTGACGCAGTTGGCCCTAGGGGTCGGTCGCCAGTACGTGGCGCAGGGGCGCGTTCGCAGCAGCGAATCGGTGTCGACCTTGCTGTTCGCCACCGCCTGTCAGGTGCTCGCCGACCAGGGCCTGCTGGAACCCGCGCCGGATCTGGCCGGCCGCCGCAAGGCGTTCCGCGCTGAACTGCGAGGGATCCTGCAGGACTCCGACCACATCGCCCGCATCGCCCGGGAGGCATTTGCCGCCCGGGACATGGAGGTGCGACGCCACTGGCGGGGATTGAGCAGGTAGCAGGCGCGCCGCAACGTCGCCCGCCTGGTATGCAGCGCGGCTGGCGCGCACCATACGCTGGGAGCCATGACGGCTACTTCGGCAACCCGCGGCCGCGCGGCGATCGTGCTGCCGATGCTGGCCGCGCTGGCGATCTTGGCCGGGTGCATCGCCGCCGGGATCGGGGCCCTGTCGTTGGCCGACGCCCTGACCGCGACCGGCCTGCCCGACCCGGGACCCGTGACCACGCTGGGGTTGCCATTCGTGCGGGCAGCCGGCGAGATGGCCGCAGTGCTGGCGGTGGGATCGTTTCTGCTCGCGGCGTTCCTGGTGCCGCCGCAGCAAAGCGGGGTGCTCGACGCCGCCGGCTACCGTGCGCTGCGGTTGGGAACCGCGGCGTCGGGAGCCTGGGCGGTGTGTGCCGCACTGCTGGTTCCGCTGACCATCTCCGATGTCTCCGGCCACCCCTTGTCGGAGTTCCTCGACCCGGCGACGGCCTGGTCGTTTGCTGGGCTGGTCGACACCGCGTCGGCCTGGCGGTGGACCGCGCTGCTGGCCGCGGTGGTGACGCTGGCGAGCCTGCCCGTGCTGCGCTGGTCCTGGACACCGGTGCTGCTGGCGGGTTCGCTGCTGACCCTGATCCCGCTGGGGCTGACCGGCCATTCGGCCGCCGGCGGGTCACACGATCTGGCCACCAACAGCCTGCTCATCCACCTGATCGCCGCGGGCCTGTGGGCCGGCGGTCTACTGGCGTTGCTGGTACACGCGATTCGGGGCGGAGAACACGCCGACCTCGCCGCCCGGCGGTTCTCCACCGTGGCGCTGTGGTGCTTCGTGGCGATGGGCCTGTCGGGTGGGCTCAACGCGCTGGTTCGGCTGGCCCCTGCCGACCTGCTGACCACGCCGTACGGCCAGTTGGTAGTGGCCAAGTTCGTCGCGCTGTGTGTGCTCGGCTGCCTCGGTGCTTGGCAGCGGCGCCGCGGAGTGGCGGCGCTGCAGGAAGACCCGAACAAGCGCGCCCCGCTGATCCGGCTGGCGCTGACCGAGGCCATCGTCTTCGCGCTGACCTTCGGCGTTGCGGTGGGACTGGGCCGCACTCCGCCGCCCCCGCCGACGGTGCTCAACCCGTCGGTCCCGATGGTCAAGATCGGCTACGACTTCGCCGGCCCGCCGACCGTGGCCCGGATCCTGTTCGACTGGCGATACGACGTCGTCTTCGGGACCGCCGCGATAGTCCTGGCCGGCGTGTATCTGGCCGGGGTGCTGCGGCTGCGCCGCCGCGGTGACGCCTGGCCCGCGGGCCGCACCATCGCCTGGATGCTGGGCTGTCTGACCCTGCTGTTCGCCACCTCGTCGGGCACCGGTCGCTACATGCCGGCGATGTTCAGCATGCACATGGCGGTGCACATGCTCCTGTCGATGCTGGTGCCGATCCTGCTGGTGTTGGGCGGACCGACCACGCTGGCGCTGCGGGCGCTGCCGGTCGCCGGTCGCGGCGAACCGCCAGGAATGCGGGAATGGCTACTGGCCGCGCTGCACAGCCGGGTCTCGCGGGTCCTCACCAATCCGATCGTCGCGGCGGTGATCTTCGTCGTCGGCTTTTACGGGCTCTACTTCAGCAGCCTGTTCGACTCGATCGCCGGCAGTCACGCCGGGCACCTTGCGATGAACATCCACTTCATCCTCAGCGGCTACCTCTTCTATTGGGTCGTGATCGGCGTGGACCCCACTCCCCGGCCCATCTCACCGCTGGCCAAGCTGGCGGTGGTGTTCGCCTCGCTGCCGCTGCACGGCTTCTTCGGGGTCTTCCTGATGGGGATGCACAAGGTGCTCGGGGAGTGGTTCTACGGTGCGCTGGGCCTGCCCTGGCACACCGACTTGGCCGGAGACCAGCACCTGGGCGGCGGCATCACCTGGTCAGCAGGCGAATTGCCCCTGCTCATGGTGATGATCGCACTGCTGGTGCAGTGGCATCGCAGTGACCGGCGCATCGCCAAGCGTCTCGACCGCGCCGCCGAACGCGATGACGACGCCGACCTGGCCGCCTACAACGCGATGCTGGCGGAGATGGCCCGCCGCGACGGGTGAGCCCGGTGCGGCGACCCGCCGACGCGATCTGACCGTGACGAATCGAAGGAGAACCTGCAGTGACCTCACCCCGAACGATCGTGATCACCGGCGCCAGTGACGGCATCGGCGCTGTCGCAGCGCGTGCTTTGGCCGGACCGGAGGTCAATCTCGTAGTCGTCGGCCGCTCGGCTCAGAAATTGGCGCCGGTCGCCGCCGACGCCGGTGCCACCGCCCTGACCGCTGACTTCGCCGATCTCGACCAGGTTCGTGCGCTGGCCGAACAGATCCGCGAACAGGTCGGCACCATCGACGTTCTGCTGAACAACGCGGGCGGAACGTTCGCGCCGGGGCAACGTACCGCCCAGGGACATGAACCCAACTTCGGGATCAACCACCTCGCGCCGTTCCTGCTGACCAACCTGTTGCGCGACCGGCTGGCCGCCGCCGGCGGCGCGCTGGTGCTGAACACCTCCAGCATCGGCAACCGGTTCGGCCACGTCGACCTCGATGACCTGGACTATCGGCGCCGGCGTGCCATTGAGCCGCGGGCCTACGGGACCAGCAAGCTGATGAACATCCTGTTCACCCGCGGCATCGCCCAGCGCTGGGTTGACGACGCGATCATCTCGGCCGCAGTGCATCCCGGTCCGGTCGCGACGAGCTTCGGCCGGGACTCCTGGTTTGTCGGCCTGCTCTACCGCACCCCGCTGCGCCACCTCGCGGCCATCACCCCGGCCCAGGGCGCCGCGCCGTTGATCGAACTGGCCAACCGCGGCGCCGACCCCGCGATCAACGGCGTCTACTTCGACCGGCACCGCGCCAACGGCCGCGAGAACCGACAGGCCCGCGACCCCAAGCTCATCGACGGCCTGTGGCGCATCTCCGCGGATCTCGTCGGTCTGGACTGATCACCACGGCCGGTGCCCGAATCGATCGACTTGGTCTATTCGCGCAGCCCCGCTTCGGCGATGGCACTGGCCTCCTGCTCGGTGGCCACCGACGGTCCCGACCCGGGCAGGCGCTTGCCGGCCGTCTCCGGGGTGAACCACACCGTGATCGCGCCGATGACGCCCGCGCCCATCAGGATGAAGGCGGGCACCATCACGTTGCCGGTTCCCGAGACCAGCGTCTCGGCGACCAGCGGGGTGGTACCTCCGAACAACGAGACCGAGATGTTGAATCCGATGGCCACCGCGAAAAAGCGCACCGCGGTGGGGAACAGCGCTGGCAGCGTCGACGGTGTGGTGCTGTTGAAGCACACCAGCATCAGCCCGATGAGCAGCACACCGAGCAACCGGATCGGATAGCTGCCGCCGTGGCGGATCAGCAGGAACGCTGGGACCGAGCCGAAGATCAGTAGGGCGCTGCCGGTCCACAGCAGCGGCTTGCGGCCGATTCGGTCGGACAATCTGGCCAGTGGCATCACGACGACCAACATCATCACCAGCGCCACCACGATCATCGTCAGCCCGCGGCTGCCGCTGATACTGCCGACCTGCTTGAAGTACGTCGGTAGGTATCCGGTGAGCATGTAGTTGGTGACGTTCTCCGCCAGCACCAGGCCCATGCAGATCAGCAGACCGCTGCGGTGTCCCACGACGGTTTGCCGGAACTGCTGCCACCCGGTTTCGCTGGCCACCGAGTTGTCAGCACCGGCCTGTTCCAGCTCTTCGAAGGCCGGTGATTCATCGATGCGCAACCGCATGTACAGCGTGATGATGGCCAGCGGCACACCCAGCAGGAAGGGGACTCGCCAGCCCCAGTGCAACATGTCGGACACCGGCAGTTGGGATTGGATCAGGGTGACCACGCCGGCGCCGGTGATGTAGCCGCCCAAGGTGCCTAACGGCAGAAATCCGGTCAGCGCGCCGCGGGTGCGGTCCGGGGCGTGTTCGCTGACATAGGTCATCGCGCCGACGTACTCGCCGCCGGTGGAGAAGCCCTGCATCAGCTTGGTGATGATCAGCAGGACCGGAGCCCAGATCCCGATCGCCTCGTAGGACGGCAGCAGTCCCGTGATCGTGGTGCCTATCGCCATCAGCGAGACGGTCATGATCAGGACTTTTTTGCGGCCGATGCGGTCACCGAGTGCGCCGAAGAATATCCCGCCGAACGGCCGCACCGCGAAGGCCGCGGCCAGGGTGCCGAACGTGGCGATCAGGCCCACCGCACTGGAGCTGTCGCCGGGGTAGAAGACCTGCGCGAGAGTGGTGGCGAGGAAGCCGTAGATGCCGAAGTCGTACCACTCCATGAAGTTGCCGACAGCAGTGCCGGCAATCGAGCGTCGCATGGCTTTCGGGTTCGAAACCCGGATTTCGTCGCGTGCCCATGTGCTGCGGTCGGTGTGTGCACCGCTGCCGGACTGGCCTTTGGTATCCACCGCAAGCAACGTATACCAACGGTTCCATCGCCGCGCGGTTCCCCCTGCCGGGTCCGCCGGTCCGAGGGCACCTAGCATGGCGGGCATGCGCAGGCTCCCCGCCGTACTGTCGATCGCGAGTGCCGCTGCTGCCCTGGTCGCCGGTTGCTCGTCCACCGCTCCAACCGCGCCGTCGGTTTCGTCGTCTGCCGTCACGCCGACAGTCCAATCGGCCACCGAATCGACCTCCGCGTCGACGACGTCGCCGCCCGAACCATCGTCGGCTACCGAACCGGCCACCTCCTCGAAGCCGTCGCCCCCGTCTTCGAAGAAGGCCAGTGAGCCACTGCCGAGCGCCGCGGCGATTCTCAAGGAGTCCAGCGCCACCACCGCAGGAGTCGACAGCGCGCACCTGAGTCTGTCGGCGAGCAGCGGCATCGAGAACATGGCGATCACCGCCCTCGACGGCGACGTGACCAGGCAGCCTGCCGAGGCCGCCAAGGGCTACGCCAAGATCAAATACCGGGGGGCTCCGGCCTACGTGGAGTTCGTGGTGTTCGGGGGAGACCTCTACGTGTCGCAAGATGATGGCCGGTGGATCGACTACGGGCCGGCCACGAACTTCTTCGACGTGGCCTCGATCCTGAGCCCGGATACCGGGCTCGCCGACATGCTGACCGATTTCTTCGACCCGGAGGTCGAGGGCCGCGAGACGATCGCGCTCGGCACAGACGAAGTGCACACCGTCCGGATCAGCGGCCAGGTGTCTGCGCGCGCGGCCAAGAAGATCGTGCCGCATTTGACGGCCACCAAACGGACGTCGTGCACGGTCTGGATCGAGGAGACCGGTGATCATCACCTGGTTGCGCTCAAACTGGGGTCCGGAGACGACGAGTCGGTGGTGATCACATTCTCGAATTGGAACGCGCCGGTTAACGTCGGCAAGCCGCGGGTGTAGGACACCTGCCTCGGCTATCCCCAAATCACACTTCTTCCACAGTTGCCGCTGCACGCAACCGCCTGAGCCGTCGCGTTGTCGGGGCCGGCGGGCTCAATGGGTGCAGCATGAGCGGGCTGATCACGTCCGCCGCAACCAGGAAGGAAAACGTGCCATGTATGAAACCCCGTTGACCATCATCGGCAACGTCGTGACCGACCCGATCCGGCGCCGGGTGGGGGAGCACGAACTGATCAAATTCCGGGTCGCCAGCAACTCGCGCAAGCGCGGCGCCGACGGGAACTGGGAGCCCGGCAACTCGCTGTACCTGACTGTCACCTGCTGGGACCGGTTGGTCACCGGCGTCGGTGCGTCACTGAGCAAGGGATTGCCGGTGATCGTGGTCGGAGACGTATTCACCAGTGAATACGAGGACAAAGACGGCAATCGCCGATCGTCGGTGGAGCTGCGCGCGACGGCGGTCGGCCCGAACCTGGCGCGATGTGCGGCCCGGGTGGAGAAGATCATTGCCGCCGGACCGGACGGTCCGACGGCGACTTCTCCGAGCGCCGAAGCCGACAGCCCGGACTGCGCCGACGGCGAATCCGGCGCCGGCGACGAGATGGCCGAGATGGCCGGGATAGCTCTGACGCCCTGACAGCAGCCGACGGCCCTGCCGGACGACCCCCTAGGATGGTTGGCGAGCAAA
The DNA here is from genome assembly GCF_000455125.1 of Mycobacterium sp. UM_WGJ. Classification (GTDB taxonomy): domain Bacteria; phylum Actinomycetota; class Actinomycetes; order Mycobacteriales; family Mycobacteriaceae; genus Mycobacterium. The sequence continues at coordinate 417,836 of NZ_AUWR01000008.1, read as the reverse complement.
TTCGCGAGACCAGGAGGCGACACCCCGGCATGGCTGAGTTCATCTACACGATGAAGAAGGTGCGCAAAGCACACGGCGACAAAGTCATCCTTGACGACGTCACGCTGAACTTCCTGCCCGGCGCCAAGATCGGTGTCGTCGGCCCCAACGGTGCGGGTAAGTCCAGCGTCCTGCGGATCATGGCCGGGCTGGACAAGGCGAACAACGGCGACGCTTTCCTGGCGCCCGGAGCCACCGTCGGCATCCTGTTGCAGGAGCCGCCGCTGGACGAGACCAAGACGGTCCGGGAGAACGTCGAAGAGGGCGTGCCGATCAAGGCCAAGCTCAATCGGTACAACGAGGTCGCCGAGCTGATGGCCACCGACTACACCGACGAGCTGATGGAAGAGATGGGCAAGCTCCAGGAGGAGCTTGACGCCGCCGACGCCTGGGACATCGACTCGCAGCTCGAACAGGCCATGGACGCACTGCGCTGCCCGCCGCCCGACGAGCCCGTCACCCATCTCTCCGGTGGCGAGCGTCGGCGGGTGGCGCTGTGCAAGCTGCTGCTGAGCAAGCCCGACCTGCTGCTTCTGGACGAGCCCACCAACCACCTCGACGCCGAGAGCGTGCTGTGGCTCGAGCAGCACCTGGCCTCCTACCCGGGCGCCATCCTCGCGGTTACCCACGACCGTTACTTCCTCGACAACGTGGCCGAGTGGATCCTGGAGCTCGACCGCGGCCGGGCCTACCCCTACGAGGGCAACTACTCGACCTATCTGGAGAAGAAGGCCGAGCGTCTCGAGGTGCAGGGCAAGAAGGACCAGAAGCTGCAGAAGCGGCTCAAGGACGAACTCGCCTGGGTGCGTTCGGGTGCCAAGGCCCGCCAAGCCAAGAACAAGGCCCGCCTGCAGCGCTACGAGGAGATGGTTGTCGAGGCGGAGAAGACCCGCAAGCTTGACTTCGAGGAGATCCAGATCCCGGTCGGCCCGCGCCTGGGCAACACCGTCGTCGAGGTGGAGCACCTGGACAAGGGTTTCGAGTCGCGCCAGCTGATCAAGGACCTGTCGTTCACGCTGCCGCGCAACGGCATCGTCGGCGTGATCGGCCCCAACGGCGTCGGCAAGACGACCCTGTTCAAGACCATCGTCGGCCTGGAAGAGCCGGACAGCGGCACGGTCAAGGTCGGCGAAACGGTCAAGCTGAGCTATGTCGACCAGAACCGTGCCGGCATCGACCCGAAGAAGACGGTCTGGGAAGTGGTCTCCGACGGCCTGGACTACATCGAGGTCGGGCAGAACGAGATCCCGTCCCGGGCCTACGTCTCGGCGTTCGGCTTTAAGGGCCCCGACCAGCAGAAGCCTGCCGGCGTGCTCTCCGGCGGTGAGCGCAACCGGCTGAACCTGGCCCTGACTCTCAAGCAGGGCGGCAACCTGATCCTGCTGGACGAGCCGACCAACGACCTCGATGTCGAAACGCTCGGTTCACTGGAGAACGCCCTCGAACAGTTCCCCGGTTGCGCCGTCGTCATCAGCCACGACCGCTGGTTCCTCGACCGGACCTGCACGCACATCCTGGCGTGGGAGGGCGACGACGACAACGAGGCCAAGTGGTTCTGGTTCGAGGGCAACTTCGGCGCCTACGAGGAGAACAAGGTGGAACGTCTCGGTGCCGAAGCGGCGCGTCCGCATCGAGTGACCCACCGCAGGCTCACCCGCGACTAATGTTGTTCCGGTAGCCGTGCTGCCGGAGCTGACACATAGTCAGGAGGGGTGGGATGACAAAGTCCACCAAAGAATCGACCGCGTGGACAACATTTCCCGATCCCCCTGAGCCGCAAGGCATTCCTGCTTGGGTCTCGACGGCTTACGTCGAGACCTACCGCGGTTCGCACAGCGACTCGCTGATCAGCGACGAACCCACCGACGCCGATCCCGCCAGCCGGGCAGCCGCCATCGACCTGGTGACCCCGGCGCTGCTGGCCGCGCACGCCGGGCTGGCGCGGCATCGGCTCGCCGGTGAGACCCGGGTTGCGGTGTTGACCGCCGACGATCCGGCTGGTTGCGGGCCGGCGCTGCAGGTGGTCACCGAACACGGCGGCATGCTGATGGACTCGGTGGCGGTGCTCCTGCACCGGCTCGGGGTGGCCTACGTGGGGATCATGTCGCCGGTGTTCGCCGTGCAGCGAGATGAGGCCGGGGAACTGCGTTCGGTGGAGCCGAGAGGCTCAGACGTTGAGCCGAGATCCGTGGATGGCACGGTGGGGGCCGAGGCCTGGATTCATGTCCAGCTCTCACCAACGGTCAACCGGCACACCCTCGCCGAAACCGAACGCCTGCTTCCCGATGTGATGGCCGACGTCCGCCAGGTGGCGATCGATTCCGAGGCGATGCACAACGCGCTCACCGAGCTTGCCGCCGAGGTCGAGTCGGACGCGCAGGGCCACTACGCCGCCCCGGACCGCCACGATGTCGCGGCCCTCCTGCACTGGCTGGCCGACGGGCATTTCGTTCTGCTGGGCTATCAGCGGGGGGTGGTGCGCGACGAACAGGTGCTGGTCGATGACGCCGCCCGGCTGGGCGTTTTGCAGCTGCGTAAGTCTTTGCGGCCCAGGCTCATCGGTGACAGTCTGTTGACTCTGGCGCAGGCTACCGTGCCCAGCTATATGCGATTCAGCTCGCACACCTACGTGGTGGTGATCCGGGAGGACACCGGCGACAGCATCGTCGCGCACCGGTTCGTCGGATTGTTCACCGCCGGCGCGATCAACGCTGACGTCTTCGAGATCCCGGTCATCTCCCACACTGTCCGCCATGCGCTCGCGCTCGCGGAGAAGGAACCCGGGCACCCCGGACAACTTCTGCTCGACATCATCCAAACCGTTCCGCGTTCAGAGCTTTTCGCGATCACCCCGGAACAGCTGCTGAACATGGCGATGGCGGTGTCCGACCTCGGTTCGCGGCGCGGGACCCTGCTGTTCCTGCGCGGCGACCGCACCGGGCGCTTCGTATCGTGTTTGGTGTATCTGCCACGCGACCGCTACACCACCCCGGTGCGGCTGCACATGGAGGACATCCTGGTTCGCGAGTTCGGCGGAGTGGGCCTGGAATACAGCGCGCGCGTCAGCGAAGCCCCTTGGGCGCTGCTGCATTTCATGGTCCGCATCTCCGACGACCCCGACGCCCGTGCGGTCGACACCGGCGAGGACAACCGAGCCCGGATCCAGGCGATGCTGTTCGAGGCCACCCGCACCTGGGGAGACCGGCTGCTCGAGACGGCGACGCAGGACTCCATCGCCGTCGAGGTGGCCGAACACTATGCCGCTGCCTTCGACGAGATCTACAAGCAGGCTGTCACTCCAGCCGAGGCCGTCGAAGACATCGCGATCATCGAGCGGCTGACCGCCGACTCGGTCAAGTTGGTGTTCACCCACTACGGCGAGGCCGACGGAAGTCAGTTGGCCTGGTTTCTCGGTGGACACGGTGCGTCGCTGAGCCAACTGCTGCCGATGCTGCAATGCATGGGGGTGGCGGTGCTCGAAGAGCGGCCGTTCACCGTCACCCGCGGCGACGGCCTGCAGGTGTGGATCTACAAGTTCAGGGTGTCAGCGCACCCCACCATCGACATCCCGGAGACCGGAGTCGAGCGCGACGATGCCGAACAGCGATTCGCCGACGGGGTCACCGCGATCTGGGAGGGCCGTGTCGAGCCCGACCGATTCAACGAGCTGGTGCTGCGCGCCGGTTTGAACTGGCAACAGGTCGTGGTGCTGCGCGGCTACGCCAAATACCTGCGCCAGGCCCGCTTCCCCTACAGCGAGAACCACATCGCCTCGGTGCTTAACGAGTATCCGGGCATCGCGCGCGGCCTGGTGGCACTGTTTGAGGCGCTGTTCGACCCGTCGCGCACGCATCGCAACCGTGACGCACAGGCGGCCGCCGCGGAGGTCGCGGCGGGCATCGACGCGGTGGTGAGCCTGGACACCGACCGGGTCCTGCGCGCGTTCGCCTCGCTGATTCAAGCCACCCTACGCACCAATTACTTTGTCACCCGCGCCGATTCGGCCCGCGCGCGTAACGTACTGGCGCTCAAGCTGGATGCCGGCTTGATCGACGAGTTGCCACTGCCCCGGCCGAAGTTCGAGATCTTCGTCTACTCACCCCGGGTCGAGGGGGTGCACCTGCGGTTCGGCTTCGTCTCGCGTGGCGGGCTGCGCTGGTCGGACCGCCGCGAGGACTATCGCACCGAGATCCTCGGACTGGTCAAGGCCCAAGAGGTCAAGAACGCCGTCATCGTCCCGACCGGAGCCAAAGGCGGCTTCGTGGTCAAGCGCCCACCGACGCCCACCGGCAATCCGGTAGCGGATCGCGAGGCGGCCCGCGACGAAGGGATCGCCTGCTACACGCTGTTCATCTCCGGACTGCTCGACCTCACCGACAACGTCGATCACGCCACCGGCGCGGTCAGCGCGCCGTCGCAGGTCGTGCGCCGCGACGGCGACGACGCGTATCTGGTGGTGGCCGCCGACAAGGGCACCGCCAGCTTCTCCGACATCGCCAACGGGGTGGCCAAGTCCTACGGCTACTGGCTGGGCGACGCGTTCGCGTCCGGTGGGTCGGTCGGCTACGACCACAAGGAGATGGGCATCACCGCGAAAGGTGCCTGGGAGTCGGTCAAGCGGCATTTCCGGGAGATGGGAATCGACACCCAGACCCAGGATTTCACCGTTGTCGGCGTCGGAGATATGAGCGGCGACGTGTTCGGCAACGGCATGCTGCGCAGTGAACACATCCGACTGGTGGCCGCCTTCGACCATCGGCACATCTTCCTCGATCCCGACCCAGATCCCGCCCGGTCTTTCGCCGAGCGTCAGCGGATGTTCGACCTGCCCCGATCCAGTTGGGACGACTACGACAAGTCGCTGATCAGCGCCGGAGGCGGTGTCTACGCGCGCGACCTGAAATCCGTGCCGGTCAGCCCGCAGGTCGCCGCCGTGCTGGGTCTCGACGCGGACATCACCGAACTCACCCCGCCGGTGCTGATCCGGGCGATCCTGCGGGCGCCCGTGGACCTGTTGTTCAACGGCGGCATCGGCACCTACGTCAAAGCCGAGTCCGAATCCGACGTCGACGTCGGAGACCGTGCCAACGACCAGGTCCGGGTCAACGGAAACCAGGTGCGCGCCAAGGTGATCGGCGAAGGCGGAAACCTCGGCGTCACGCCGCTGGGCCGCGTCGAGTTCGACCTGGCCGGCGGCCGCATCAACACCGACGCCCTGGACAACTCGGCCGGCGTCGACTGCTCCGACCACGAGGTCAACATCAAGATCCTGATCGACGCCCTGGTCACCGTCGGCAAGGTCGACGCCGTCGACCGGCCCGCGTTGCTGGCATCGATGACCGACGAGGTCAGTGCGCTGGTCCTGGCGGACAACACCGCCCAGAACGATCTGATGGGCACCAGCCGGGCCAACGCCGCGAGCCTGCTGCCGGTGCACGCCGAGCAGATCCGCCACCTGGTGGCAGACCGCGGGCTCAACCGCGCCCTGGAGGCGCTGCCATCGGAGAAGGAGATCGCCCGACGCGCCGAGGCCGGGCTGGGCCTGGCCTCACCGGAGTTGGCCACTCTGATGGCGCACGTCAAGCTGACGCTGAAAGCGGCGGTACTGTCCACCGACCTACCCGAGCAGGACGTGTTCGCCGCCCGGCTGCCGCAGTATTTTCCGCAGGTACTGCAACAGCGCTTCGGCCCCGAGATCCGCCAGCACCAACTGCGCCGCGAGATCGTCACCACCATGCTGATCAACGACGTGGTGGACACCGCGGGCATCACCTATGCCTTCCGGATCACCGAGGACGCCGGGGTGGAACTGATCGACGCGGTGCGCGCCTACGTCGCGACCGACGCCATCTTCGGGGTGGGCGAATTGTGGCGGCGCATCCGCGCCGCCGGTGAGCGCGACGGTCTGCCGGTTGCGGTGACCGACCGGATGACCCTGGATCTGCGGCGGCTCATCGACCGGGCCGGCCGTTGGCTGCTCAACTACCGCCCGCAGCCACTGGCGGTGGGCGCCGAGATCAATCGGTTCGCCGAGCAGGTCGCCGCGCTGTCACCGCGGATGTCGGAATGGCTGCGCGGCGACGATGCCGACATCGTCGCCAAACACATCAGCGAGTTCGAGACTCAGGGCGTGCCTCGTGGCCTGGCTACCGATGTCGCACTGGGCTTGTACCGCTACAGCCTGCTCGACGTCATCGACGTCGCCGACATCACCGAACGTGACGCCGATGAGGTCGCCGACACCTATTTCGCGCTGATGGATCGGTTGGGCGCCGACGGCCTGCTGACGGCGGTCGCCCAATTGCCGCGCGATGACCGCTGGCACGCCTTGGCGCGGTTGGCTATCCGCGACGACATCTACAATTCGGTGCGGTCGCTGTGCCTGGATGTGCTGGCGGTCGGGGAACCGGACGAGGACGGGATGCAGAAAATCACCGAATGGGAATCGACCAACGCCTCACGCGTGGAGCGGGCGCGGCGCACGCTGGCCCAGATCTACGAATCGGGCCAGCGGGATCTGGCAACCCTGTCGGTGGCGGCACGCCAGATCCGCAGCATGACACGCGGCGCGGCTTCGTGAGTCCGGCAGGCGAATCCACCGGGGCGCCGGTGGGCTTTGTGGCAGCGGTTCCGGTGCGCTGGTCGGACATCGACATGTATCAGCACGTGAACCACGCGACCATGGTGACCATGCTTGAAGAGGCGCGGGTGCCGTTCCTGTCGCCGGCGTTCGCGGTCGACATCACCAGCGTCGGGCTGCTGATCGCCGAGGTCAAGGTTGCCTACAAGGGGCAGCTGCGGCTGACGGACTCACCGCTGCAGGTGACTATGTGGGTGTCGCGGCTGCGCACGGTGGACTTCACCATCGGCTACGAGGTGCGCTCGGTGCACGCGGCCCCGGATTCCCGGCCGGCCGTGATCGCCGAGACGCAGTTGGCCACCTTCAGCATCGACGAGCAGAAGCTGGTGCGGCTGTCGGCGGACCACCGCGCCTACCTGGAGAAGTTCATCCGCTGAGCGGCAGCAGGCATCACTGTGCATGCGTGCGCGAAGCATGATCGACCAGCCGGACCGGTTCGCGGACGTGGTCGTCGAATTCGTCGGCGCCACAAGCGATCTCAGCTGACCAGACTTTCCGCTCAGGCCAGCCACGCGGCGCTGTCGGGCGGCAAGACACCGCCGGTCGCCGGCGCGCTGGCCAGGATCAGCTGTCCTTCGGGAAGATCCACCGGGCGGTCGCCGGCATTCAGCGCGCATACCAGTCCGCCGCGTCGGAAGACCAGCATTCCTGGTGGTGCGTCCAGCCAATCGATCTGCGATCCGGTGAGTTCGGGCCTGCGCCTGCGGGTGGCGAGGGCCTGCCGGTACAGCGACAGCGTCGAGGCGCGATCGCTACGCTGACGCTCGACGGTCAGCGCCGCCCAGTCCGGCGGCATCGGCAGCCAGGTGTCGGGGTTGTCGGAGAATCCGAAAGCCGGTGTCTCGCCGGACCAGGGCAGCGGCACCCGGCAGCCGTCGCGGCCGCGTTCAGTGTGCCCGGAGCGCTCCCACACCGGGTCCTGCAGGGCCGAATCGGGCAGTTCGACGTTGGGCAGGCCCAGCTCCTGGCCGTTATAGACGAACACCGCGCCCGGCAACGCCAACAAGACCAGGGCCATGGCCCGCGCCCGGTCCAGGCCCAAGGCCCCGCCACCGTAGCGGGTGACCGCCCGCTCGACGTCGTGATTCTCCAGCGCCCAGGTGGCGCTGGCGCCCACCAACGCCACCGCGGCCAGCGAATTGTCGATCGCACCGCGGATCTGAGTCGCATCGAAGTCGGCTTGCAACAGCCGGAAGTTGAAGGCCAGGTGCAGTTCGTCGGGCCGTAGGTACTCGGCGAACTGATCGTTGTCGTGAACCCAGACCTCACCGACGCTCACCGCGTCCGGGTAGTCGTCGAAGACCCGCCGAATCGCCCGGTGAATCGCGTGGACGCCGGGCCGATTGAATCGCGGGTCGTCGTCCTGATGGGCCAGCAGCTTCACATCGGTGACCGGCATGTCCGGTAGACCGGCCGGCTTGGCCATGCCGTGGGAGACATCGATGCGGAAGCCGTCCACGCCGCGGTCCAGCCAGAACCGCAGGGTGCGCTCGAAATCGGCGAAGACCTCCGGGTTGTCCCAGTTCAGATCCGGCTGTGACACATCGAACAGATGCAGGTACCACTGGCCGGGGCCGTCGGGTTCGGTGACCCGCGTCCAGGCCGGGCCGCCGAACACCGACACCCAGTTGTTGGGCGGCAACTGGCCGTCGATTCCGCGCCCATCACGGAAGAAGTAGCGGTCACGCGCGGGACTGCCCGGCTTGGCGGCCAATGCCTCGACGAACCAGGGGTGCGCCGAGCTGGTGTGGTTGGGCACCAGGTCCATCGTCAGCTTGATTCCCCGCCCGTGCGCGGCGGCCACCAGCCGATCCAGCGCTGCGAGGTCGCCGAACAGTGGATCGATGTCACGCGGATTCGCCACGTCATAGCCGTGGTCGGCCATCGGCGACACCGTCACCGGGTTAAGCCACAGCGCCTCGACCCCCAGCCAGTGCAAGTAGTCCAGGTGTGCGGTCACCCCGTCGAGATCGCCGACTCCGTCGGAGTTGCTGTCGGCGAACGAGCGGGGATACACCTGGTAGAAGGTGCTGTTCGTCCACCATGGCTGCCCCGCAGGGCGTGTGGCCGGACTCATCAGATCGGCGCGTTGACCAGGAAGTCCGCCGCCGAATGCAGATACTGCAGCAGTTCGCTGCGGTGTGCATCGTCGAGGGTGTCGCTGTTGATCTCGCTGATGGCCGTCGTCATGCAGCGCAGCCACGCATCGCGCTGCATCGGGCCGATCCGGTAGGGGATATGGCGCATCCGCAGTCGCGGGTGCCCACGACGCTCGGTGTAGGTGCGCGGCCCGCCCCAGTACTGCTCGAGGAACATTCGCAACCGGTCCTCGGCGCCGGCCATGTCGTCGGCGGGATACATCGGGCGCAGGATCGGATCCTGGGCGACCAGTTGATAAAACCGCGACACGATGGCGTTAAACGTCTCCGCGCCGCCGACGGCGTCATAAAACGAGGGTTCTTCTATCGGCTGCATCGCCCCCCATTGTGGGGCATCGCCGGTGACTGCCGGTGAACACACAGCAAATAGGCGTGCGACCAGCACCGAATCATGGTGAACTGTTCGGCGGAGGTCAATGGTGCGACACATAAACCGGCTGCAAGACCGGATATGAAACGTCGGGGCCACCGCACCCCCGGTGCCCCACCGGCGAGCCTGAGCGGGCTTGCCGCCGCCCCATGCCTGCATTCGGTCGCCACAGCCGGCGGTGTCACCGGTTCTGGGACCAGCAACGAAGCCGCATCCATCTGGACCCGTCGGCGGGTATTGCTGCTGAACTCCACCTTCGAGCCGTTGACGGCGCTTTCGCTGCGGCGTGCCGTGGTCATGCTGATCTGCGGTAAAGCCGACATCGTGCACGACGATCCGGCCGGCCCGGTGATCCACTCGGCGACCCGGTCGGTGCCGGTGCCGTCGGTGATCCGGCTGCGGAATTACGTTCGAGTGCCCTACCGCGCCCGGATCCCGTTGACCCGGGCTGCGCTGATGCACCGCGACCAGCACAGCTGCGCCTACTGCGGCGGCAAGGCCGACACCGTGGACCACGTGGTGCCGCGCAGTCGTGGCGGCGACCACTCCTGGGAGAACTGTGTAGCCGCCTGCTCGACCTGCAATCACCGCAAGGCGGACCGATTACTGGCCGAGATCGGCTGGACGCTGCGGTTGGTGCCCACCTCGCCCAAGGGCCAGCATTGGCGGCTGCTGGCGGTGATTCACGATCTCGATCCGGTGTGGATGCGCTATCTCGGTGAAGGCGCCGCCTGAGCGCTAGCCGTGACCGAGCCAACCGGCGAGGAACCCGGCGAGCAGCACGCCAAACCCGCCCATCTCACCGACGATGAGCAGCACCATCGACACGTGCAGTCCCGCAGAGGGGTGCTCGAACTGGTTGGTGGTGTCCTGCAGGGCGCCGTGCACGATGTAGCTGACGATGGCGGCCAGGAAGTAGAACACGACCACCATGGCGGCAGTCAGATTCACCCACGTCGGCCAGGCGCTGAGCTCGACGAACACCGCCAACAGCAGCGTGGCGAAGGAATACAGCAATGCGGCACGGTGGGCGATGTCGACGTAGGGATGGGCGTGGCGCTCCGGCCGGGTGGCCATCTGCTGGTATTTCCAGACGCCCAGTCCCAGGGCGAGCAGGAAGATCAGGCCTGCCGCCAGCAGGGTGATCAGCGTGTCGGTGCGCAGTGCCGCGCCGGTCCAATCCATGATGGTGCCTCCTCAGACGTTCTGTGCGACGTTGTGCCGGTACCAGCGTCGCCCGTGCCAGCGTTGGTAGTGCCACACCGCGGTGGGCAGCGTCCCGCGGCGGTGCAGCCAGAAGCCGGCGGGCGGCGCGAGTCGAGCCGGCCGCCGACCGGGCGTGATCTCTGCGAGGACGATCCCTTCGCCTTGATCGGCGCGCCGTTCGGCGATGACGGTGCCGTCGGCGTCGGCGATCAGCGTGGCGCCTTCGAAATGGCCGTGGTAGCGAAGCGGCAGCCACGGCATCGCGCAGGTCAATGCCCCGGCGTGGGCGGCATGCACCACCGGTGCGCCGACGTACTGGGCGAACGACGCCGCAGCCTGGCGCGCGGTGCCGGCGTTGGTGCGTTCGAGACGGTCGAACAGGGCGTGGGGCGACCAGCGCGGAATCGACCACCAGCCCGAGCCGGTCATCACCAGGTCCACCCGGCCGCGCAGCCGGCGCACCGTCTGAGTGCGCATCAACTCCCAGCACACCGCCGCCCCGACCGTGTATTCGCCTGCCGCGATCACCCCGTCGTCGTCGCCGGTGGTGTAGAACGCGTTCTCCCACATGGTGGGCAGGTCCTTGTCGTGGCGGCCCACCACGCCGGGTCCAAGCGGCGGTCCCAGCTTCGGCTCTCCTTCGTCGGGCCTCGCTGAACCGCCGGGTCCATGCGGCGGTCCCAGCTTCGGCTCTCCTTCGTCGGGCCTCGCTGAACCGCCCGGTTCAAGCGGCGGTCCCAGCTTCGGCTCTCCTTCGTCGGGCCTCGCTGAACCGCCGTCGGGACCTGCGAGCAGATAGGCGTTGCGGACGTGGCCGTCGGTATCGCGACACAGGAAGGACCCACCGACCAGCGCGCGGTGCCGGCGAGCCAGCGCGGTGAGCAGTTCGGTGGCCGCGCCGCCGGGCGGTAAGGCCGCCGAAGCCAGCGCCGGCTCGAATCCGATACCGGTGGTGAAGAACTCCGGCAGGGCGATGATCCTGGCGCCGGCGCGGCCCGCCTCGTCGGCCAGCCGTTCACAGGCGGCGAGGTTGGCCGGAACGTCGCCGAGTACCGCCTCCAATTGGACCGCGGCAGCAAGAACCATGACTATCGCCTTTCCGGAACGACGGCGCAGCCCCTGGACCTCGAGCAACGTCTGCGGCAGGGTATGGCGCCACCATAATCGGTGCCCGTTCAGCAGGTGCTGGCCAGTCCCGGCGGGCCGACGTTCGGGCGTCCGCCCCGGCGCGGCGCACCGTCGGGCCGGGTTCCCGCACCGCTGGTTGAGCGGTGGGATACCGTCTACGGCGTGAGCATGTTGGAAACCCTCGGCATCTTCATTGGCATCCCGGCGGCAATGTTCGCGCTGCTGGCCGCCCGGACCCTGACGCAGAAGGGGCCGCGCGCGGCCATCTATCAGATGTCGGAGCGGTGGACACACCCGCCGATCCTCTGGGCGGCGACCGACGAGGCCGTTGGCGGACACGGCCACGGCAATTCCGAGTTCAGCGTGGGGGGTGGAGCCAGTGGCAACTGGTGAAGTCGTAACGATCGATCCGGCTGACCTGCCGTACGGCTTTGTGGTCACCAACAGCGGCCGGGTTTCCGGGGTTACCGAGCCCGGCGAGGCGTCGTTGCACTACCCGTTCCCGGTCAAGGAACTGGTGGCTCTCGATGACGCCCTGACCTACGCGTCGCGCGCCACCCAGTCCCGGTTCGCCACCTACATCGGCGACCTGGGTGCTGACACCGCCGCGCGGGCCCGCGAGATCTTGGCGAAGGTGCCCACCCCCAACGACGCCGTCTTGATCGCGGTCTCGCCGGACCAGAAGGCCATCGAGGTGGTCTACGGCGCGGGCGTGGCCGGCCGGATCGCCCCGGTTGCCGCACCGCAGGGTGTGGCCGCGGCGGCTGCGGCGTTCCGCGACGGCAACCTGATCGACGGTCTGGTCAGCGCGGTGCAGGTGATCAGCGCCGGCGTCTCTCCGGCCTAGCCGCTGGCTGTACCACCGGACGATCCCTTGGTCGCAAGCGTGAACCTCCCCGGTCCACACGCAGGACCGGAGGTCGTTTCCGCCCAGGCTCTGGCTGCACCCTCTCCAGCGCACCGGGCTTGGCTGGCGAACCTCGACCGGCGCGCTGTCGGACCGCGGGCGGTGACCGAAATCGTGCGCGAGCAGGGCCTTACGCGGGACAGCTTCCGGGCTCTGGACGTGATGGAGCAGATCACCGACCCGGATGGTAAGAGCTTCTTCATCATTCCCCGGACAGCCGGCGGCGATGCCGTGCGGCGCGCGGTGCTGCTGACTTACCTGCTCAATGCGGGCACCGGTTACGGCCGGGGCGGTGCTCGCAGTGACTTTTCCGAGACGCTGTACGGTGCCGCCGAGCTGCGGCGGATCATTGACCGTCAGCGGGCGAACCGCTGGAGCTATGCGGTGGTCCGAGGCATCTGCAACACCGGCGGCTGCGTGGCCGCCACCCCCAACGGCGTGCTGATGGTGGTGGGCGGCAACCGCATTCACGGTTCGTTCAGCCACCGCGGCGGCACCATGTGGGGTGATCTGTTCCTGGTCAACACCGAGCAAGTCTTCGATCCCGCCGGGCGGCTGCGCGAGATCGTTGAATCAGGGCGGCTCGGCCCTGGTGGACCGAGCCTGGACGCGCTGCTCCACCACGAAGAGATCCACGCCCAGCAGTGGGCTGCGCTGGGACCGGTTCGGATGCCCGCGCGTTACCTCGCCGAGGAGGCGAGGGCGCGAATCTTCGGCGGTGTCAACAGTTTCGAGAAGGACGCCGGACTCAGCGACGGAGGATACCGCTGATCAAGCGGTATCAAAGGTGCGCGCCCGCAGCGACCGCTCCACCCCGGCCCGGCCCTCGGTGACCAACCGCCGCAGCGCCGGCGGGACCGAAGGGTCGGCCAGGAACGCGTCGGCGGCGTCCAACCCGGCCTGGCTGACATCCCACCCGGGGTACAGGCCGATCACCACGGTCTGCGCCACCTCGCTGGAACGCCGCTCCCACACCCCGGAGATCGCCTGAAAGTAGCGCGCGGTGAACGGCGCCAACAGCTCACCCTGGCCGGGCTGCACGATCCCGCCGATGATCGCGCGACCGGTGATGTTGGCCAACGTGTCGTCCTCGATCACCTGCTGCCAGGCCGCTTCCTTGACGGCGGGCTGCGGTCGGGCCGCCGACGCCTGAGCGCCTTGGCGTTGGCCGGCCGCGGTGGGGTCGCGCCGGATCTCCGCGTCGATCGCCGCAGCGTCCAGCGCACCGCCGCGGGCCAGCGCCACCACGATCCGCCAGCGCAGGTCGGTGTCGACGGCCAACCCGGCCAGCCCCTGGACGGCCGGGTCGGCGTCCAGCAGCGCGGCCAGCACCGTGATGTGCCGTTCGGCGAGCACCGAGGTGCACAGCGCGTTGAGATACGCCAGCTGGTGATCGGAGCCGGGATCGGCCTCGCGGGCCAGCTCCAGCAGCCGGTCGGCGAAAGCCGGCCAACCCTGCTCTGCGGCCCAGCCCGGCTCGGCGTAGAACCCCAGCGCGGTCTGCGCCTGCAGCAGCAGCCGCGAAGCGACGCCGACCTCGGTCTCGGCGCCGATGCCGCGCTGCACCAGTGCCACGAAGTCCCGGGCGCGCATCTCAGCCTCGCGCGTCATCTCCCAGGCCGCCGACCACACCAGGGTCCGCGGCAACGGCTCGGCGATATCGGCGATGCGCTCCGTCGCGGCGGCCAGTGACTCCGGGTCCAGCCGCAGCGCGCAGTAGGTCAGGTCGTCGTCATTGACCAGGATCAGCTTGCCGCGCGAAACTCCGACCAAGCCGGGCACTTCCGTGCTGGGCCCCTCGATGTCCAGCTCCTCGCGGTGCACCCGCACCAACCGGCCGGAACCGGCCGGGTCGTCGTCGTAGATGCCGATGGCCAACCGGTGCACCCGCGTCTCACCGGCACCCGGGGCAGCGCCGCCCTGCGTCACCGCGAATCGGGTGAAAACGGTTCCGCCGCCATTGTCTTCAGTATCGAAGTCCGCCCGCAGGGTGTTCAGTCCGGTGGTCTTCAGCCACTGCCGGCCCCAGTCGGACAGATCCCGGCCGGATGCCTTCTCCAGCGCCGCGAGCAGGTCGTCAAAGGTGGCGTTGTCGAAGGCGTGCGCGGCGAAGTAGTCGCGCAGGCCCGCCAGGAAGTGCTCCAGACCGACATAGGCCACCAACTGCTTGAGCACCGAAGCGCCTTTGGCGTAGGTGATCCCGTCGAAGTTGACCTCCACGGCGGCCAGGTCAGGGATGTCGGCGGCTATCGGGTGCGTCGACGGCAGCTGGTCTTGGCGATAAGCCCAGGACTTCTCCGCGTTCGCGAAGGTGGTCCAGGCGCTGGTGTATTCGGTTGCCTCGCTTTGGCACAGCACCGAGGCGAACGTCGCGAATGACTCGTTAAGCCACAGGTCGTCCCACCAGCGCATGGTGACCAGGTCGCCGAACCACATGTGTGCCATCTCGTGCAGCACGGTCTCGGCGCGCCGCTCATAAGACGCCCGGGTCACCTTGCTGCGAAAGACGTAGTCCTCCAGGAACGTCACCGCTCCGGCGTTCTCCATGGCGCCGGCGTTGAACTCCGGCACGAACAGCTGGTCGTACTTGCCGAAGGCATAGGGCACGCCGAAGTTGTTGTGGTAGAAGCCGAATCCTTGCTTGGTCTCGGTGAAGAGCCGCTCGGCGTCCATGTGCTGGGCCAGCGATGCCCGGCAGAACAGGCCCAGCGGAATCTCGCCGTGCTCGTCGCGATAGACGTCGTCCCAACGCGCATAGGGCCCGGCGATCAGCGCAACCAGATAGGTACTCATCTTGGGTGTGGTCTTGAAGGTGTGCACGCCGTCGCGCACGGAACTCGTGGCGCCGTTGGAGATCACCTGCCAGTGCGACGGCGCGGTGACGGTGATGTCGAAGCTGGCCTTGAGGTCGGGCTGGTCGAAGCAGGCGAACATCCGCTTGGCGTCGGCGGTTTCGAACTGCGAGTACAGGTACACCTCGTCGTCGACCGGGTCGACGAAGCGATGCAGGCCCTCCCCGGTGTTGGAGTAGTAGCACTGCGCGTCGATCTCGACGGTGTTGTGCTTGGCCAGGCCGCTCAGCGCGATGCCGACCGACTCGTCGTAGGCCGAGACATCGAGCGGGTGGCCGTTGAGGGTGGCGCTGTGGATCGTCTCGGCGGCGATGTCGATGACGGTGTCGCTGCCGGCCAGCGCGTCGAAGGTGACGACGGTGGTGGAGCGGAATGTGCGCTCGCCCGGGTTGCCGCTGCCATCGGTCAGGTCCAGGGCGATCCGGTAGTTGACGACGGTGACCGAAGCGGCCCGTTCGGCGGCTTGGTCGCGGGTGAGGTTAGGAAGTGCCACGCCCGCCAACAGTAGCCGCAGGACCGTGCGGGCGGGCTCCGGACCGAGTTTAATGAGGCCATGCACATGGCCGGTCTGACCTTCGCCGCGCTGGCCGCGGTGTTGCACGTCTACATCTTCGCGCTCGAGTCGCTGAGTTGGACCTCACCGCGCACTCGGGCCCTCTTCGGCACCACCGTCGCCGAAGCCGAAACCACCAAGACGCTGGCCTTCAACCAAGGTTTCTACAACCTGTTCCTGGCCATCGTCACGGTGGTCGGCATCGCCGCGTTCTCGTTGGACCACATCGCCGTTGGGCATGCGCTGATCTTCGCCGGCGTGGGGTCCATGCTGGCCGCGGCGCTGGTTCTGGTGGCGTCGTCGCCCGACAAGGCCCGCGCCGCGGTCGTGCAGGGTGCTTTCCCGGCAGTCGCGGTCGCGCTGCTGGCCCTGAGCCTGTAACCGTGCGGTGGGCATAGATGTGCCCGGTACCGCGTTGAGACGTTCCAGACGTGTCCATTGTTGGCTGAGAGGATCGCCCATGCCCGTGAAATCGCAAGCCGAGTTCTGGTTCGACCCGCTGTGCCCGTGGTGCTGGATCACCTCCCGGTGGATCCTGGAGGTCGAGAAGGTCCGTGACATCGACGTCACCTTCCACGTGATGAGCTTGGCCGTTCTCAACGAGGGACGCGATGACCTTCCCGAGCAGTACCGCGAGGGTCTCAAGCATGCGTGGGGTCCGGTGCGGGTGGCGATCGCCGCCGAACAGTTGCGCGGCAACGAGATCCTGCGGCCGCTGTACACCGCGATGGGAACCCGGATCCACAACCAGAACAACAAGGACTTCCCGGACGTCATCGCCGGCGCGCTGGCCGAGGTAGGTCTGCCGGCCGAATTGGCCGACGCTGCCACCAGCGACGCCTACGACGAGGCGCTGCGTGCGAGCCACCACGCCGGGATGGACGCCGTGGGCAAGGATGTCGGGACCCCAACGATCCACGTCAACGGGGTGGCATTCTTCGGGCCCGTGCTGTCTCGCATTCCACGCGGCGAGCAGGCGGGCCAGCTGTGGGATGCGTCGGTGACCTTTGCGTCCTACCCGCATTTCTGGGAGCTCAAGCGCACCCGGGGCGAGGCGCCGGAGTTCGACTGACGGCTGGCGGGGGAGCAGACCGGGTCTGAGACAATGACGCCATGCGCGTCTACCTCGGCTGCGACCATGCCGGCTACGAACTCAAAGAAACGATCGTCGAGCACCTGAAGAAGGCCGGCCATGAGCCGGTCGACTGCGGGGCCTTCAGCTACGACGCCGAGGACGACTACCCAGCGTTCTGCATCGCGGCGGCGGCCCGCACGGTGGCCGACCCCGAGAGCCTCGGCATCGTGATCGGCGGGTCTGGCAACGGCGAACAGATCGCCGCCAACAAGGTGCCGGGGGCGCGGTGTGCCCTGGCCTGGAGCACCGAAACCGCGCAGCTGGCCCGGGAACACAACAACGCCCAGCTGATCGGCATCGGCGGCCGGATGCACACCACCGCTGAAGCGCTCGCCATCGTCGACGCGTTCTTGAGCACCCCGTGGTCGGAGGCCGAACGCCACCAGCGGCGCATCGACATCCTGGCTGCCTACGAGCGCACCCACGAGGCACCACCGGTGCCCGGCGCGCCCGCCTGACGTCGGCACAGACTGGTCTGACATGCCGGAGGGGCACATCCTGCACCGGCTGGCCCGGCTCCATCAGCGCCGCTTCGCCGGGGCGCCGGTCGCGGTGTCCAGCCCGCAGGGTCGCTTCGAATCCGGCGCCGCCGTAGTCGACGGGCAGCCCCTGCTGCGTGCCGAGGCGTGGGGCAAGCACCTGTTCCACCACTACGGGCGCGGGCCGATCGTGCATGTGCACCTGGGGATCTACGGCCACTTCACCGAGTTCGACCTTTCTGAAGGCGGCCTGCCCGAACCGGTCGGCCAGGTGCGGATGCGGATGGTGGGCGCCGATTACGGCACCGATCTGCGTGGTCCGGCCGCATGCGAGGTGGTCGACGAGGCCCAAGTCGCCGACGTGATCGCGCGGCTGGGACCCGACCCGCTGCGCGGTGACGCCGATCCGTCGCTTGCTTTCAAGCGAATTACCAAGTCCCGCAAGACTATTGCTGCGTTGCTGATGGACCAGTCGGTGCTGGCCGGGGTCGGCAACGTCTACCGCAGCGAGGTGCTGTTCCGGCACCGGATCGACCCCTACCGGCCCGGTGTGCAGATCGGCGAAGCGGACTTCGCCGAGATCTGGGCCGACTTGGTGGCGCTGATGAAGGTCGGGCTGCGTCGCGGCAGCATCGTCGTCGTCCGGCCCGAGGATGACCACGGCGCACCGGCGTACGCGGCCGGCAAGCCTCGCACCTACGTCTACCGCCGCGCCGGCGACCCGTGCCGGGTGTGCGGGACTGCCGTGCGGACCGCTGAACTTGAGGGCCGCAATGTGTTCTGGTGTCCGTCCTGTCAGTCGGGCTAGGCGGACCACCGCCCTGGCTGATCGGGCTAGCGCCTCTGGACGAACGCGGAGCCGATGACGGGACTTGAACCCGGGATTGCGGGGCCCGAAGGCGACAAAAGCGACTAAAAGTGCATAAAATCGCACATTGGTCGACGTAAATGGGTAGTGTGAACGAGACGCAAGCCGTGGGTGGGCGCACCAGCTAGGCAGCCAAAAGGAGACTCGTTAAGGGATGCGAAAAATCTATGGCACTTTGGGCTTGGCTGCAGTGGCAGCGCTCACCGTCGTACTAGCGCCGCAGGCTCAGGCCGGGCCGTATGAGGACTGTATGGCCAGATCCTCGCGCAGTCTGATTGCACATCTCATGTGCGCAGAGAAGGCGAGCGCGCCTCCGCCGGCCGATACACCGCGACCAGCACCGGCATTCGACCCAACGAACTGTGTTGGCAGGAATGGGGAACGGGTGATATGCCCGTGCAGCGGTCCTGGCGCACCATGCGGGTAGTTGGGCCAGGTGTGGTGGGTTTCGGTCGTCAAGTCCCCGGACGTACGGTACGGATGTTCCGTTAGTCGTCGTAGATCCCCTCGCGTCGGGGCCGAAGCGGCACCCCGAGTGCCCGGTAGATCTCGTTGGAGAGCACCACGCTGCGCGGGTCGGCATTGGCCTGGGTGTGGTCGAACCGGTTCATCACGTAGCCGTAGCCAATCCGGTGCTCCAGATCGGCGAACGCGAACGACCCGCCGAGGCCGCCGTGACCGAAGATCCGCCGATTGGGTCCATTGACGCCTTGGGCGTTGAGCATGTAGCCCATGCCCCACCCGTGCTCGGCGACTCGGGGGCCGAGCACCAGGTCGGTTTCGGTGCCGCCCTGCAGTACCCGCAGACGGTCCATGGCGGGCCGGCTGAGCAGCTTCTCCTGCACCAGTGCGTTGTAGAACGTGGCCATGCCCAGGGCAGAGACCTGGGCGTTGGTGCCGGGAAACTCCAGCTGACGCCAGAGCGTCAGGTCGTTGGTGGCGATCTCGTCGTCGGGAGCGAATCCCATCGCCACCGCCAGTCCCGCCTTGGGGTGGTCGTCCAACGAGGTCGGGCGCTTCGGTGCGCCGGCCGAGGACAGCATCTCCCGGATCGTCGGCTTGCCCACCGGGTCGGCACAGCGGTAGGGCTGCTGCTCGGCCGGCACCCCGATGTGCACCTCGGCGCCCAGCGGTCCGGCGACCTCGGTGCGCAGGTACTGGCTCACCGTCAATCCGGTCACCCGCCGGACGACCTCGCCGATGATGAAGCCGTAGCTGGTCATGTGGTAGCCCTGCGCGGTCCCGGGACGCCACCACGGTTCGGCGGCGGCAAGGCGCTCGCAGACCAGATCCCAGTCGGTGACGTCGCGCCAGTGCATCGGTTCCCGCGGCCCGATCGCCCCGGAGCGGTGCGCCAGCACCATCGCCAGGGAGATGTCGCCCTTGCCGGCCTGGCCGAACTGCGGCCAGTAATGGGCCACCGGGACCCGCAGGTCCAGTTCCCCGGCATCGGCGAGCCGGTGCACGCAGGTGCTGGTCAGGCCCTTGCTGCCCGACAGCACGGTGCTCAGCGTGTCTTCCTGCCAGGGCTGCTGGCCCTCGACGTCGGCGGAGCCGGCCCACAGATTGACCACGAGTTCGCCGTCGACGTAGGCGGCTACGGCCGCGCCGAGTTCGTCGCGCTCGGTGAAGTTGCGTTCGAACTCGGACCGCACCTGCGCAAAGCGCGGGGAGCACGTCCCATGTATTTGGACGTGCCGTGTGCCGCCCATGGCGTGCCTTCCTGCTAGGGAGAATCCCCTTCCGCGGGGGCGACGGGGCGCTCGGACCCGCGTAGCTCGCTTCGAAGGATAAGTCCGCCGTGACGGGGGAGTACAGCAGCCCCCGACCCCGGTTCGCATACGCCTCTGACCTGTTGCTGGTCACGAGGGGGAACCCCCGCGGGAGTCCGTCGAATCGCAGGTCGACGGACTCCACGCTGGTTCTCGCAGAGCGGGCGACGGGAATCGAACCCGCGTAGCTAGTTTGGAAGACTAGGGCTCTACCATTGAGCTACGCCCGCATGAACAGCTAGAGCGAGACTGTACCGGCGTGGCGGACCCGAAATCCAATTGCCCCGTCGCGGTGGCTTCGTGGGGCGTTGGCAGCAGGTCATTGTGATTACCGTTATGCCGGGCCGTAGGATCGCCTGGTCAGTGCGGGGTGTAGCGCAGCTTGGTAGCGCATCCGCTTTGGGAGCGGAAGGCCGCAGGTTCAAATCCTGTCACCCCGACCAGCAGCGCGCGCCGCACCGGCACGACCGACCATGTCAACGATATCGAGGAGTACACCCGTGAAGAGCACCGTCGAGCAGCTGACCCCGACCCGGGTTCGCATCAACGTTGAGGTGCCGTTCACCGAGCTTAAGCCGGACTTCGAGCGGACCTACAAGCAGTTGGCGCAGCAGGTGCGGGTGCCGGGCTTCCGGCCGGGCAAGGCTCCGGCCAAGCTCATCGAGGCCCGCTTCGGTCGTGCCGCCGTGTTGCAGCAGGTGGTCAACGAGGCGTTGCCGAGTCGCTACACCGAGGCGGTCACGAGCTCGGACCTCAAGCCGCTGGGTCAGCCCGACATCGAGGTCACCAAGCTCGACGACGGTGAGAACATCACCTTCACCGCCGAGGTCGACGTGCGTCCGGAGATCACGCTGCCTGACCTGGAGCAGCTCAAGATCACCGTGGACCCCATCGAGGTCAACGATGACGAGGTCGACGCCGAGCTCGACTCGCTGCGCGCCCGGTTCGGCACCCTGACCGGTGTCGATCGCCCGGCCGCCAAGGGCGACTTCGTCTCGATCGACCTGGACGCCACCGTCGACGGCGAGACGGTTGAAGGCGCTGCCACCGAGGGGCTGTCGCACGAGGTCGGATCGGGCCAGCTCATCGAGGGCCTCGACGACGCCATCGTGGGGCTGTCGGCCGGTGAGAGCAAGTCCTTCACCACCAAGCTCGCGGCCGGCCCGCAGGCCGGTAAAGACGCTGAGGTCACCGTCACGGTTCAGTCGGTCAAGGAGCGTGAGCTGCCGGAGGCCGACGACGAATTCGCGCAGCTGGCCAGCGAATACGACACCATCGGCGAACTCCGCGAGAACCTCATCGAGCAGGTGAGCCGGACCAAGCGCATCCAGCAGGCCGAGAAGGTCCGCGAGGTGACGCTGGAGACTCTGGTCGAGCAGGTAGAGATGCCGCTGCCCGAGGCTGTGGTGCAGGCGCACATTGACAACGCCCTGCACAACGCCCTGCATGGTCTTGACCACGACGAGAACAAGTTCGCCGAGTCGCTGGCCGAGAAGGGCTCCTCGCGCGCCGAGTTCGACGCCGAGACACGCAGCGAGGCCGAGAAGTCGGTGAAGACCCAGCTGCTGCTCGACGCGCTCGGCGACAAGCTCGAGATCCAGGTAGGCCAGAACGACCTCACCCAGCACCTGGTGCTGATGGCACGTCAGTACGGCATCCCGCCGCAGCAGCTGGTGCAGTTCCTGCAGCAGAACAACCAGCTGCCGGCGGTCTTCGCCGACGTGCGCCGCGGCATGGCGCTGGCCGCGGCGGTGCGTGCGGCTGAGGTCAGCGACACCGCGGGCAACGCGATCGACACCGCCGAGTTCTTCGGAACCGACTCGGATGAGGGCGGCGAAGCCGCCGACGCGGCCGCCGAAGCGTTGGCCGCCGCCGAGGAAGCCGAGGAAGGCGACGACGCGGTTGAGGCCGTTGAGGCCGAGGCAGCATCCGACGAGTGACGCTGTAAGCGAACTAAGCCGGTTCGGACCGCCCTGAGCCGTCCCGGTTGGTTAGGGTCGGTGCATATGAATCTCGAGAAAGCAGGTATCCCACTGTGAGCCAGCCCGGACTGAATCTCGTCGACTCGGTATACGAGCGGCTACTGCGAGAACGCATCATCTTCCTGGGGTCGCAGGTGGACGACGACATCGCCAACCGGCTGTGCGCCCAGATCCTGCTGTTGGCCGCCGAGGATCCGACCAAGGACATCTCGCTCTACATCAACTCGCCGGGCGGTTCGATCAGCGCGGGCATGGCGATCTACGACACCATGGTCCTGGCGCCCTGTGACGTCGCCACCTACGCCATGGGCATGGCCGCCTCAATGGGCGAGTTCCTGCTCGCGGCGGGCACCAAGGGCAAGCGTTACGCCCTGCCGCACGCCCGGATCCTGATGCACCAGCCGTTGGGCGGGGTGACCGGCAGCGCCGCCGACATCGCCATCCAGGCCGAGCAGTTCGCGGTCATCAAGAAGGAGATGTTCCGGCTCAACGCCGAGTTCACCGGGCAGTCCATCGAGCGCATCGAGGCCGACTCCGACCGCGACCGCTGGTTCACCGCCCAGGAAGCCCTGGAATACGGCTTCGTCGATCACATCATCACCAGCGCCCACGTCAACGGAGCCGCATCATGAACCCCGAAACCTTGCGAGCCATCGCACCGCAGGCGCGCTACATCCTGCCGTCGTTCGTGGAGCACTCCAGCTGGGGTGTCAAGGAGTCGAACCCGTACAACAAGCTGTTCGAGGAGCGGATCATCTTCCTGGGTGTCCAGGTCGACGACGCCTCGGCCAACGACATCATGGCCCAGTTGCTGGTCCTCGAGTCGCTGGACCCCGACCGCGACATCACCATGTACATCAACTCCCCGGGTGGTTCCTTCACCTCGCTGATGGCGATCTACGACACCATGCAGTACGTGCGGGCCGACATCCAGACCGTGTGCCTGGGTCAGGCCGCGTCGGCTGCGGCGGTGCTGCTGGCGGCGGGCACACCCGGCAAGCGGATGGCGCTGCCCAACGCCCGGGTGCTGATCCACCAGCCGTCGCTGTCCGGAGTGATCCAGGGCCAGTTCTCGGATCTGGAGATCCAGGCCGCCGAGATCGAGCGGATGCGGACCCTGATGGAGTCCACCCTGGCCCGCCACACCGGCAAGGACGCCGAGCAGGTCCGAAAGGACACCGACCGCGACAAGATCCTCACCGCGGTCGAGGCCAAGGAGTACGGGATCATCGACACCGTGCTGGAGTACCGGAAGCTGTCGGCGCAGACCGCCTAGCTATTTCTGCAACACCGAGCGTGCATTCAGCGCGAATTTCCGTTGGGATTTTCGCGCTGAGTGCACGTTCGGCGTAATACGGCCGGTCGGCGTATTTCGGCCGCCAGCGCGGTGATATCGGCCGGACTGACCCGGCAGCAACCGCCCACGATGCGTGCTCCGGCGGCTACCCATTGCGGCACCAGCGCCGGCGAGAGCCGCTTCGGTCCGACCCACTCCCCGGAGTCCCAGCGCTCACCGCTGTTGGGGTACACGATCACCGGCTTGCCGGTGACCTGGTGGGCGATATCGATCGCCGGCAGGACGTCTTCGGGGGCGCAGCAGTTGACCCCCACCGCGACGATCTGCGGCACACCGGCGGCCACCGCGAAGGCCTCGGCAAGGGGCTGTCCGGCACGGGTTTGCGCGCCATCGATCGTGTAACTGAGCCAGGCCGGCACATCCGTCTCCCGGACCAGACCCACCAGTGCCGCTGCCTCATCGAGGTCCGGCACGGTCTCCAGCGCGAGCAGATCGGCGCCGGCGTCGGCCAGGATCTCGAACCGGGGCCGGTGCCACACAGACAGTTGGCCGACCGAAAGTCCGTACCGGCCGCGGTATTCCGAGCCGTCGGCGCGAGCGGCGCCGTACGGGCCGACCGACGCCGCAACCCAGTGCGCACGCTCGCCGCCGGCCTGGCGGGCCAGGTCCACGCTGCGGCGCAACAGCCCAGCGGCTGCCCGGCGATCGATCCCGCGGGCGGCAAACCCCTCGAAGCTTGCCTGGTAGCTGGCGGTCGTCGCGATCTGTGCGCCGGCGGTCAGGAAGGCCGCATGCACGGACGCGATGTCGCGGGGTGCCTCAACGAGCAACCGGGCAGACCACAGCGGGTCGGACAGGTCGGCCCCGCGGGCTTCCAGTTCCGTCGCCAGCCCCCCATCGGCGACCAGCACGGTATCGTCGGGCACGGCGAACCCCACGTTTGCCACTCTAGAGCTGGAAAGGCTCCGCCCGTCTCACAGCCGGGTAACGCCCCCGAAACGCTCACGCCACGCCAGCGCGTCACACGCCGGCTCTGGCGCTCGGGCTATATCTTCGTGGGGCAGGCAGACGGAGCCCGTGATGAATACCAACGACGCGATTCGGCCTTATCGGTCGCCTCGCACCGGAATGAACGGGTAGCGTCGGAGCAGACACCGGCACCCCGACGACAGACGGCGAACAGGAAGTAGGTCCTAACGCACTATGGCGCGCATCGGAGACGGCGGGGACCTGCTGAAGTGTTCGTTCTGCGGCAAGAGCCAGAAGCAGGTCAAGAAGCTCATCGCAGGTCCAGGCGTATACATCTGCGATGAGTGCATCGACCTGTGCAACGAGATCATCGAAGAGGAGTTGGCCGACGCCGACGACGTGAAGCTCGATGAACTGCCCAAGCCTGCTGAGATCCGGGAGTTCCTGGAGGGCTACGTCATCGGCCAGGACACGGCTAAGCGGACGCTGGCGGTGGCCGTCTACAACCACTACAAGCGCATCCAGGCCGGCGAGAAGAGCCGCGACTCGCGCTCCGGTGAGCCGGTTGAGCTGACCAAGTCCAACATCTTGATGCTCGGGCCCACCGGCTGCGGCAAGACCTACCTGGCCCAGACCTTGGCCAAGATGCTCAACGTGCCGTTCGCGATCGCCGACGCCACCGCGCTGACCGAAGCGGGTTACGTGGGTGAGGACGTCGAGAACATTCTGCTCAAGCTGATTCAAGCGGCCGACTATGACGTCAAGCGCGCCGAGACCGGCATCGTCTACATCGACGAGGTCGACAAGATCGCCCGCAAGAGCGAAAACCCGTCGATCACCCGCGACGTCTCCGGCGAGGGCGTGCAGCAGGCGCTGCTGAAGATCCTGGAGGGCACGCAGGCCTCGGTTCCGCCGCAGGGCGGTCGCAAGCACCCGCACCAGGAATTCATCCAGATCGACACCACCAACGTGCTGTTCATCGTCGCCGGTGCGTTCGCCGGTTTGGAGAAGATCGTCTCGGACCGGGTTGGTAAGCGAGGCTTGGGCTTTGGTGCGGAGGTTCGGTCCAAAGCCGAGATCGACACCACCGACCACTTCGCCGAGGTCATGCCCGAGGACCTGATCAAGTTCGGTCTGATCCCCGAGTTCATCGGCCGGTTGCCGGTGGTGGCCTCGGTGACCAACCTCGACATGGAGTCGCTGGTCAAGATCCTGTCCGAGCCCAAGAACGCGCTCGTCAAGCAGTACACCCGACTGTTCGAGATGGACGGGGTGGAGTTGGAGTTCAGCCAGGACGCGCTGGAGGCCATCGCGGACCAGGCCATTCACCGCGGCACCGGCGCGCGCGGACTGCGGGCGATCATGGAAGAAGTCTTGCTACCGGTGATGTACGACATCCCGAGCCGCAACGACGTCGCCAAGGTCGTCGTGACCAAGGAAACGGTGCAGGACAACGTGTTGCCGACCATCGTGCCGCGTAAGGCATCCCGCGGCGAGCGTCGCGACAAGACCGCCTGATCCGGGGGCGGCGCTCGTCGCCGCACAAAGTTACTCGCCAGTACCCGACTTCTCTTAGAGTTGGCGTGCGAGTGAACGTGATGAAAACCACATTTCTGGCTCAAGTTGACCGCGAACCGTGGTGTGACATCGACATTTAACACTGAGTAACCCGAATTTCGACACGGTGTGGCGTCGTATGGTCTATAAGAGCGGTGCAATAATCGGTACTGCCAGTGACAGAAAAACTTGTGGGTGCGCCAGCCGTGCTGGACGGCCCGGGTGGACAGTGATGGAAGGCGGGGCCGTGGGGCCGAGTGGTAATGGAGTCGGGTCGGCACCCGGTCGCCAAAAACTCGAGAAGGTCGTCATCCGTTTCGCCGGTGACTCCGGCGACGGTATGCAGCTCACCGGCGATCGCTTCACCTCTGAGGCGGCTCTGTTCGGAAACGACCTGGCCACCCAGCCGAACTACCCGGCCGAGATCCGCGCACCTCAGGGCACCCTGCCGGGTGTGTCGTCGTTTCAGATTCAGATTGCCGACTTCGACATCCTCACCGCCGGTGACCGCCCCGACGTCTTGGTGGCGATGAACCCGGCGGCGCTGAAAGCCAACATCGGGGACCTGCCGCGCGGCGGCATGGTGATCGTCAACTCCGACGAGTTCACCAAGCGCAATCTGGCCAAGATCGGCTACGAGACCAACCCGCTGGAGACCGAAGAACTCTCCGACTACGTCGTGGTCCCGGTCGCGATGACCTCCCTGACGCTCGGCGCGGTCGAGGCCATCGGCGCGACCAAGAAAGACGGCGCCCGGGCCAAGAACATGTTCGCCCTGGGCCTGCTGTCCTGGATGTACGGCCGGGAGCTGGAGAGCAGCGAGCGCTTCATCCGCGAGAAGTTCGCCAAGAAGCCCGACGTGGCCGACGCCAACGTCCTGGCGCTGAAGGCGGGCTGGAACTACGGCGAGACCACCGAGGCGTTCGGCACCACCTACGAAATCGCCCCGGCCAAGCTGCCGGCAGGCGAGTACCGCCAGATCTCGGGCAACACCGCGATGGCCTACGGCGTGATCGTCGCCGGTCAGCTGGCCGACACCCAGGTGGTGCTGGGGACCTACCCGATCACCCCGGCCTCGGACATCCTGCACGAGTTGTCGAAGTACAAGAACTTCAACGTGCTGACCTTCCAGGCCGAGGACGAGATCGCCGGCATCGGTGCGGCGATCGGCGCCTCGTACGGCGGCGCACTGGGCGTCACCAGCACGTCCGGTCCCGGCTTGGCGCTCAAGGCCGAGGCGCTGGGCCTGGCGGTGATGACCGAGCTGCCGCTGCTGCTGATCAACGTCCAGCGCGGCGGCCCGTCCACCGGCCTGCCCACCAAGACCGAGCAGGCCGACCTGATGCAGGCGCTCTACGGACGCAACGGTGAGTCGCCGGTGGCGGTTGTGGCGCCGTGCACGCCGTCGGACTGCTTCGACGCGGCCATCGAGGCGGTCCGGATCGCGGTGACCTACCGCACCCCGGTGGTGCTGCTGTCCGACGGCGCGATCGCCAACGGTTCCGAGCCGTGGCGTATCCCGGACGTTGCCGCGATGGAGCCCATCGACCAGAACCTGGCCAAGGCCGGCGAGGACTTCGCGCCGTACGCGCGCGACCCGGAGACCCTGGCCCGGCAGTTCGCCATCCCCGGCACCCCGGGCCTGGAGCACCGGATCGGTGGCCTGGAAAAGGCCAACGGCTCCGGGGCGATCTCCTACGAGCCGGCCAACCACGATCTGATGGTTCGGCTGCGTCAGGCCAAGATCGACGGCATCAAGGTTCCCGACCTGGTCGTCGACGACCCGTCCGGGGACGCCGAGCTGCTGATGCTGGGCTGGGGCAGTTCCTACGGCCCGATCGCCGAGGCCTGCCGGCGGGTCCGGCGGGGCGGCGTCAAGGTTGCGCAGGCGCACCTGCGCAACCTCAACCCGCTGCCGGCCAACCTGGGTGAGGTGCTGCGGCGCTACCCCAAGGTGGTGCTGCCGGAGATGAACCTGGGCCAGTTGGCGCTGCTGCTGCGCGGCCGCTACCTGGTCGATATCCAGTCGGTGACCAAGGTGACCGGCCAGGCATTCCTGGCCGATGAGGTCGAGGGGATCATCGACGACGCGCTGGCCGGCACGCTGGCCGACCGGGAGAACGAGAAGGCGTCGCTGGCCAGGGCCGCGGCGGTCACCATTGCGGGTACAGCAGGAGCGAACTCATGACCACCACCGAAGCTGTCGGCTCGCTTGTCGGAACCGATCTGGGACTGACCGCGCTGAGCGGGGTCCCCACCACCGACGAGCCGCAGAAGTCCAAGGACTTCACCTCCGACCAGGAGGTGCGCTGGTGCCCGGGCTGTGGCGACTACGCCATCCTCAACTCCGTCCGCAACTTCCTGCCTGAACTGGGGGTGCGGCGGGAGAACGTGGTGTTCGTCAGCGGGATCGGCTGCTCGAGCCGCTTCCCGTACTACATGAACACCTACGGCGTGCACTCGATCCACGGCCGTGGCCCGACGTTCGCCACCGGGCTGGCGACCGCCCGCGAAGACCTGAAGGTGTTCCTGATCACCGGTGACGGTGACGCGCTGTCGATCGGCGGCAACCACCTGATCCACACGCTGCGACGCAACGTCAACATCACCATCCTGCTGTTCAACAACCGGATCTACGGCCTGACCAAAGGCCAGTACTCGCCGACCTCGGAGACCGGCAAGGTCACCAAGTCGACGCCGTACGGGTCGCTGGACAACCCGTTCAACCCCATCTCGCTGGCCATCGGCGCCGAGGCGACCTTCGTCGGGCGTGCCCTGGACTCCGACCGCAAGGGCCTCACCGAGGTCCTGCAAGGTGCGATGGAGCACCGCGGCTCGGCGCTGGTGGAGATCCTGCAGGACTGCCCGGTGTTCAACGACGGCTCCTTCGACCTGCTGCGCAAGGAAGGTGCGGACAGCCGCATCATCAATGTCCGGCACGGCGAGCGCATCGTGTTCGGCGCCGAGGGGGAGTACTGCGTCATCAAGTCCGGTTTCGGGCTGGAGGTCGCCAAGACCGCCGATGTCTCGGCCGAGCAGATCGTGGTGCACGACGCCACGCAGGCCGACTCCTCGTACGCCTTCGCGCTGTCGCGGCTCTCGGAGCAGGACCTGTCGCACTTCCCGATGGGCATTTTCCGCAAGGTCAGCAAGCCCACCTACGACGACCTGGCTCGCGCGCAGGTCGCCGAGGCCCGGCAGTCGACCGCTCACGACACCGCCGCACTCCAGGCGCTGCTGCGTGGTCGCGACACCTGGACTGTCGACTGACGCCATGAATGCCGGTCGGTTGGCCGGTGTCGTGCTGGCCGGCGGGGCATCGCGCCGGATGGGCCGCGATAAGGCCACGCTGACTGTGCCGGGCAGGTTCGTCGGTCTGACATTGGTGCAACACCAGGTCTCGGTGCTGGCGCAGCGTTGCGATCCCGTCTTCGTGGTGGCCGCGGAGGGCCAGCTGCTGCCCGAGCTTGCTGCGCAGGTACTGCGCGACGAAGTGCCAGGGCTGGGTCCGTTGCCCGCAATCGGGCTGGGGTTGCGGGCCGCGGCACGCGCCGGCGCCCAGCGCGCCTTCGTCTGCGCGGTCGACATGCCTTTTCTGACAACAGATTTGATCGACGCACTGACTTCTTCCGCGGCCGACGTCGTATTGCCGCACGCTGAGCGAGACCACTATCTGGCCGCGGTGTATCGCACCGCCCTGGCCGACACAGTCGCCGACTTGGTGGCTGCCGGAGAACGCCGAGTGGGCGCGTTGATCGAGGTGGTCGAGGTCCGGCGGATCATCGTGTCCGACGCGTCTCCGCTGGCCAATCTCAACTCTCCGGACGACCTCAGCGGGCTGCACTGAGTCGCGCATCAGCAAATATGATTTCGAACCATAAATACGGCACGATTCGGTACTGACGGATAGCGAAATATGCCGTCATATTATCTGTATTGAGATGGAAAAATTATTGGCACAGTGCGGCATTGAAAGGTGACCGCTCTGTTCTGGTGGTCCGGAACCGCTTGTAGCGCAAGGCAATTGGCTTGGCGCCTCGGCGGGTGAGTAATGCCGGGCCGGGCTGAGTTGCAGCGTGAATGCCGCCTGGTCAATCGCATGTCAGCGCGGTATCCGGGAACCTTTCGCCTGCTCGGGGTGCGTCGGCCGGCTCCGGTCAGCTGACCTGCGACAAGTGGGGCAGCTGGTGTTGCTGAGGCTCCTGTAGCATTCGATCCTCCCTGCGGCGGTCGATGTAGACGCCCGCAAATCTCCTCATTTCCAGTGGTCCAGCCCACAAAAACCTCGTGATCTGACTCACGCTCGCGGATGCGTGCCGCCGCATCGGCGGAACTGCTCAAGGCGGCGCTGACCTGCTATAACCATTCCCGATCACAGTGTGATGGTTTCGTTATCTGTCCGAAATATGCGCGGGATGCGGTTGGACTTGTCGCATGAACGTTTCGTAAGTTTCCTCTCGCCTAATGCAAGGCAAACAAATTCAATCGACGGAACCGCGTGTGAGCGGGGCCGCGGGCGGCCCCTCGAACGCCCCCGCGGTGCCGGGTGTCATCCCGGCGGGCGCACTGCCCCCGCTGTCGTGCCTGACCTAGACGGCACGTCCCGAAGACCACTCCGGCCTGGAACCCAGGCGTGCCAACCCACCCAGTGGGCGCACATCGGTGCGCGCGTTGCGAAAGGAACGATGTTGAAGAACGTCCGCAAGCCGCTCACGCTGGCCGCGATCGCCGGCGCCCTGATCACCGGCGCGGTCGCCCTGTCCGACGCCACCGCTAAGGCGGACAGCGTCAACTGGGACGCCATCGCGGCCTGCGAGTCGGGCGGCAACTGGTCGATCAACACCGGTAACGGTTATTACGGCGGGCTGCAGTTCAATGCCGGCACCTGGCGTGCCAACGGTGGCAGCGGCATGCCGCACAACGCCAGCCGTGCCGAGCAGATCCGGGTTGCCGAGAACGTGCTGCGCAGCCAGGGCATCGGTGCCTGGCCGGTGTGCGGCCGTCGCGGCTGACCATCCCTGTCGCGCTATCGACGACGGCGCCGGGCGAGCAGCCCGGCGCCGTCGCCGTCGGACCGCATTCCTGACCGAGTAGCGTCGGTGACGTGCCTGAAACGCCTCGTGAGCTCGACATCATCCTCTATGGAGCCACCGGTTTCGCAGGGAAGCTGACCGCCCAATATCTGGCCCGCGCCGGCGGCGCCGCCCGGATCGGGCTGGCCGGCCGTTCCGCGGAACGGCTGCGTGAAGTCCGCGACGGCCTCGGATCGCCGGCCCAAGACTGGCCGATCGTGGTGGCCGACGCCGGTAAACCGGCAACCCTGGAGGCGATGGCGGCCCGCACCCGGGTGGTGATCACCACCGTCGGCCCCTACACCCGCTACGGCATGCCCCTGGTCGCGGCCTGCGCCGCGGCGGGCACCGACTACGTGGACCTCACCGGCGAGGCGCTGTTCGTGCGGGAGAGCATCGATCGGCACCACAAGGAGGCCGCCGATAACGGCGCCCGTATCGTGCACGCCTGCGGCTTCGACTCCCTTCCGTCGGACATGAGCGTGTATGCCCTGTATCGGGCCGCCCGCGACGACGGCACGGGCGACCTGCTCGACACCGACTACGTGGTGCGAGGTTTCTCCGCCGGGGTGTCCGGCGGCACGCTGGCCTCGATGGTCGAGGTCCTGAGCGCTGCCGCCAAGGACCCGGAAGCCCGACGGCTGCTGAACGATCCCCACACGCTCAGCTCCGATCGGTCCGCCGAACCCCGACTGGGCCCCGAGCCGGACCTGTCGTGGCGGCGGGGTCGCGACATCGCACCGGAACTGGACGGAATCTGGACCGCCGGCTTCGCCATGGCGCCCGTCAACACCCGGATCGTGCGACGCAGCAACGGACTGCTCGACTGGGCCTACGGGCGCCGGTTCCGCTACGCCGAGCACATGAGCGCTGGGTCGTCGGCCGCGGCACCGGTGCTGTCTGGGTTGGCGACCGGGATGGGCAAGGTGACCTTCGGGGCCGGCGGCCAGCTCTTGGGGCTCGTTCCGGCCGGACTGCTGGAGCGGGTGTTGCCCAAGCCGGGCACTGGGCCCAGCCGCAGCCGCCGCGAGAACGGTTACTACCGCATCGAGACGTATACGACCACCAGCAGCGGAGCCCGCTACCGCGCGGATATGGCGCAGCAGGGCGACCCCGGCTACCAGGCCACTTCGGTGCTGCTGGGCGAGAGCGCGCTGGCGCTGGCGCTGGACCGTGACGCCCTGTCGGACCACTACGGTGTGCTCACCCCGGCGGCCGCGATGGGCGATGTGCTGCTGGCCAGACTGCCTGCGGCGGGAGTGACCCTGGAGGTCTCCCGGCTGCGTTGATCGGCGCTCAATTGTTCGGTGCCGGCCACTGATCTTTCCGCTAATGTCATTTTCGACCGCTGCCCTAGCGGCACCCAGCAACGAAGGTGGAATCTCATGGCCGGTCTCGACGATCTTTTCGCTCAGATCCCCATCCAGGACATCGCCAACCAGCTCGGCGCTGACGCGGGTGAAGTGGACAGCACCATCCGAACCCTGGTGCCGGTGCTGGTCGGCGGGCTGAGTCAGAACGCCCAAGACCCGGGTCAGGCCAACAGCATCGTCAACACCGCCTCGACCTTCGCGGCGCAGGGACTGCTGGACAACGCGCTGGGCGCCAGTCAGTCCGAAGGCCAGCAGGTGATCTCCACCATCTTCGGCGGCAACGACACCAGCCAGGTCGCGTCGGCGCTCTCGGGTGCCGGCGCGGGCAACAACGACCTACTGCAGAAGCTGCTGCCGATCATCGCGCCGATCGTGCTCGCCTACATCGGCAAGCAGCTCAGCGGCCAGAAGGCCGAGCCGGCCCAGGAACAAGCCTCCGGTGGCGGCCTCGGTGACGTCCTGGGCAGCATCCTGGGCGGTATGGCCGGTGGCGGTGCCGCCAAGAACCAGTCGATGGGCAGCATCCTGGGCAACATGATCGGCGGCAAGACCGGCGGCGCCATCGGCGACATCCTCGGGGGTCTGCTCGGCGGCAAGAAGTAGCCCACCTGCGTGAGCAGTCGTGAAAGCCCCCGAATCGTGCCGGATTCGGGGGCTTTCGCGACTGCTCGGCAGGCATTCCTAGAATTGACCGGTGACTGACACTCCCAACGCCGCCGACACCGATCACCTACCCAAGTCATGGGAGCCGGGTGCGGTAGAGGACGCGATCTACCAGCGTTGGGTGGATGCCGGCTACTTCACCGCGAATCCGACCAGCGATAAGCCCGGCTATTCGATCGTGCTGCCCCCGCCGAACGTCACCGGCAGCCTGCACATGGGGCATGCGCTCGACCACACCCTGATGGACGTGCTGACCCGTCGTAAGCGGATGCAGGGCTACGAGGTGTTGTGGCTGCCGGGCATGGACCACGCCGGCATCGCCACCCAGAGCGTGGTGGAACGCCAGCTCGCCGCCGACGGCAAGAGCAAGCAAGACTTCGGCCGCGAACTGTTCATCGAGAAGGTGTGGGACTGGAAGCGGGAGTCCGGTGGCACCATCGGCGGCCAGATGCGCCGGCTCGGCGACGGTGTGGACTGGAGCCGTGAACGCTTCACCATGGACGACGGCCTGTCGCGGGCGGTCCGCACCATCTTCAAGCGGCTCTACGACGCCGGGCTGATCTATCAGGCCGAGCGACTGGTCAACTGGTCGCCCGTGCTTCAGACCGCAATCAGCGATCTCGAGGTCAAATACGAAGACATCGAGGGCGAGCTGGTGTCGTTCCGCTACGGCTCACTCGATGACGCCGAGCCCCATATCGTGGTGGCCACCACCCGGCTGGAAACCATGCTCGGTGACACCGCGATCGCGGTGCATCCCGACGACGACCGGTACCGCGAACTGGTGGGCAGCTTCCTGCCGCACCCGTTCCTGGAACGACAGATCGCTGTGGTCGCCGATGCGCACGTCGACCCCGAATTCGGCACCGGCGCGGTCAAAGTCACCCCCGCCCACGATCCCAACGACTTCGAGATCGGCCTGCGTCACCAGCTGGAGATGCCGACGATCCTCGACGAACGCGCCCGGATCACCGGCACCGGAACACAGTTCGACAACATGGACCGGTTCGAGGCCCGGGTCGCGGTGCGTGAAGCGCTGGCCGCGCAAGGCCGCATCGTCGCCGAGAAGCGTCCCTACGTGCACAGCGTCGGGCATTCCGATCGCAGCGGCGAGGTCATCGAACCGCGGCTGTCCATGCAGTGGTGGGTCGACGTCTCCTCGCTGGCCAAGGCCGCCGGTGACGCGGTCCGCAACGGAGACACGGTCATCCATCCCAAGAGCCTGGAGCCGCGCTGGTTCGGCTGGGTTGACGACATGCACGACTGGTGCATTTCCCGGCAGCTGTGGTGGGGGCACCGCATCCCGATCTGGCACGGGCCCAACGGCGAGAAGGTCTGCGTCGGACCGGATGAGACCCCACCGGAGGGCTGGGAGCAGGACCCCGACGTGCTGGACACCTGGTTCTCCTCGGCGTTGTGGCCGTTCTCCACGATGGGCTGGCCGGACGCCACGCCTGAGCTGGAGAAGTTCTATCCGACAAGCGTTTTGGTGACCGGCTACGACATCCTGTTCTTCTGGGTCGCCCGGATGATGATGTTCGGCACCTTTGTCGGCGGCGACGCCGCGTTGCCCGAGGGCAAGGTTCCGTTCCGCAATGTGTTCCTGCACGGCCTGATCCGTGACGAGCACGGTCGCAAGATGAGCAAGTCCCGCGGTAACGGGATCGACCCGCTGGACTGGGTGGAGATGTTCGGCGCCGACGCCCTGCGGTTCACCCTGGCCCGCGGGGCGAGCCCCGGCAGTGACCTGTCGATCGGTGAGGACCATGCCCGCGCGTCGCGGAACTTCGTCACCAAGCTGTTCAACGCGACACGGTTCGCCCTGATGAACGGCGCCTCGCCGGCGCCGCTGCCACCGGTGGAGGAACTGACCGACGCCGACCGCTGGATCCTGGGGCGCCTGGAAGAGGTTCGTGCCGAAGTAGATTCGGCGTTCGAGGGCTACGAGTTCGGACGGGCGTGCGAGGCGCTGTATCACTTCGCCTGGGACGAGTTCTGCGACTGGTACGTCGAATTGGCCAAGACTCAGCTGGGGCAGGGGCTGACCCACACCACGGCCGTGCTCGCGGCGGTGCTCGACACCCTGTTGCGGCTGTTGCACCCGGTGATCCCCTTCGTCACCGAAACTCTGTGGCAGGAGCTCACCGGTGCAGAGTCGCTGGTGATCGCGGATTGGCCGGCCCCGTCGGGCATCGCCTTGGACCAGGTGGCCGCGCAACGGATCACCGACATGCAGAAGCTGGTGACCGAGGTGCGCCGGTTCCGCAGCGACCAGGGTCTGCGTGACCGGCAGAAGGTCCCGGCCCGGCTGACCGGCATCGAGGATGCCGACCTGGCCACCCAGGTGGCCGCGGTGGCGTCCCAGGCCTGGCTGACCGAGCCGGGACAGGACTTCGCGCCCTCGGCCACCGTCGAGGTAAGGCTCGGCGCCGGTGCCAAGACGAGCACCGTCGTCGTCGAACTGGACACCTCGGGCACCGTCGACGTCGTCGCGGAACGCCGCCGCTTGGAAAAGGACTTGGCCACCGCGCGCAAGGACCTCGATGCCACCTCGGCAAAGCTGGGCAACGACGAATTCCTGGGCAAGGCGCCCGAGGCTGTGGTCGAGAAGATCCGGGCCCGCCAACAGCTGGCCCGCGACGAGGTGGAGCGGATCACCGCGCGTCTGGCAGGCCTGGCGTGACCGATCAACCGGTCGGCACCACTGAGCCCACCCCGGACGAGGTCGCGGCGCTGCTGCAGGTCGAGCACCTGCTCGATCAGCGGTGGGGCGAGACCAAGATCGAACCGAGCCTGACGCGCATCAACGCCCTGCTGGAACTGCTCGGATCGCCGCAGCGCGGTTACCCGGCCATCCACGTCGCGGGCACCAACGGCAAGACCTCGGTGGTGCGGATGATCGACGCGCTGCTGACGGCATTCAGCCGCCGGACCGGGCGCACCACCAGCCCGCATCTGCAGTCGGCGGTCGAGCGCATCGCGATCGACGGCCAGCCGATCAGCCCGGCGCGCTATGTGGAGACCTACGCCGAGATCGAGCCCTTCGTGCAGATGGTCGATGCGTCCTCGCAGGCAGACGGGGGACCGGCCATGAGCAAGTTCGAGGTGCTCACCGGGATGGCGTTCGCAGCCTTCGCCGACGCTCCCGTCGACGTCGCCATTGTGGAAGTCGGCATGGGCGGCCGCTGGGACGCCACCAACGTCGTGGACGCTCCGGTCGCCGTCATCACCCCGATCGGCATCGACCACGTCGACTACCTCGGCGACGACATCGCCGGTATCGCCGCGGAGAAGGCCGGCATCATTCACCGCTCGCCGGACGAACTGACCGACACCGTGGCGGTCATCGCCCGTCAGGCGCCCGAGGCGATGGAGGTGCTGCTCGCCGAATCGGTGCGCGCGGATGCCGCGGTGGCACGGGAGAACTCCGAGTTCGCGGTGCGCAGCCGTCAACTCGCGGTCGGCGGACAGGTGCTGGAACTGCAGGGCTTGGGCGGGGTGTACTCCGAGATCTTTCTGCCGTTGCACGGTGAGCATCAGGCCCACAACGCGGTGCTGGCGCTGGCGGCGGTGGAGGCGTTCTTCGGGGCCGGCGCCGATCGGCAGCTTGATGTCGAGACCGTCCGGGCGGGTTTCGCCGCGGTGCGCAGCCCCGGCCGGCTGGAGCGGATGCGCAGTTCGCCCACCGTGTTCATCGACGCCGCGCACAACCCGGCCGGCGCCGCCGTGCTGGCCCAGGCCCTGGCCGAAGATTTCGACTTCCGGTATCTGGTCGGTGTCCTCAGCGTGCTCGCTGACAAGGACGTCGACGGAATCTTGGCGGCGCTAGAGCCCGCGTTTGATCGAATCGTGGTGACCCATAACGGTTCACCGCGTGCGCTGGACGTCGAGACGCTTACCGTTGCGGCAGCGCGGTGGTTCGGTGACGACCGGGTGGTCACCACCGAGACGCTTGAAGATGCGATCGACACCGCCACAGCGCTGGTCGACGAATTCGATTCCGAAGGCCAAGCTTCGGGAGCCGGCATCGTGATCACCGGATCGGTGGTCACCGCCGGTGCGGCCCGCTCGCTGTTCGGGAAGGACCCGGCATGACCCAACCGACCGACGTTCCTGACCCCTGGCGGGGTTTTCGCGGCGTGATGGCCGCGACGCTGATACTTGAAGCCATCACGGTGCTGCTGGCTCTGCCGGTGGTCGGCGTCGTCGGGGGCGGTCTGACACCGTTCTCGTTGGCGTACCTGCTCGGCTTGGCGCTGGTGCTGCTCTTGTTCGCCGGCATCCAGGGCCGCAGCTGGGCCATTTGGGCCAATCTGGCGCTGCAACCGGTACTGGTGGCCGGCTTCGTGATCTATCCCGGTGTGGGCATCATGGGCCTGGTGTTCACCGTGGTGTGGGGGCTGATCGCCTATTTCCGTGCGGTGGTCTTGCGACGCTCGTGACGGAACCGGTGACCGGGGCCGGTACGCTGTCGCCGTGCCGCTGGCGACGACGCAGGGCGGAGCAATGGATGAGGAGCGGCGCTGCATGACTGAGCGGACTTTGGTGCTGATCAAGCCGGACGGCGTGAACCGGCGGCTGGTGGGCGAGATCATCAACCGGATTGAGAAGAAGGGCCTGACGTTGGCGGCCCTGGAACTGCGGCCGGTACAGCAGGCCGTGGCCCGGCAGCACTACGCCGAGCACGACGGCAAGGCGTTCTTCGCTTCGTTGCTGGACTTCATCACCTCGGGTCCCGTGGTCGCCGCTGTGGTGGAGGGACCGCGCGCCATCGAGGCGTTCCGGCAGCTCGCCGGTGGTACCGACCCGGTGGCCAAGGCCACCCCGGGCACCATCCGCGGTGATTTCGGTCTGGAGACCCAGTTCAACCTGGTGCATGGCTCGGACTCGCCGGAGTCGGCCGAGCGTGAGATCGCGCTGTGGTTCCCCGACCTGAAGCCGTCGGTGTCGACGGATCCGATGACCCTGGCCTGACCGCGGAGTTAGTGCCTTTCGTTCGGCTCCTGTGGATTGTGTGGGATACTGACTAACGGGTGAACGTCACCGGACCGGTTTCCGACACCCGAATGAAGACTTCGGCGAGTGCGACGGTCGCGATATGTGATGCGGCGCCGATCGCCGGTTTTCATTCAGCCAGGCACCGAGTCGGTTCAACCCGAGCCCCTCGGAGCGAGACCACCACAAGCCCGGGGAAGTGAGCCGGGCCCATAACGAGAAGTCCTCGCGTGGCCGCGTCGCAACGACGCGCCCGGGGGCTTGAGGAGACGTACGTGGCAGACCCCTCTTTTTTTAATGGTCCTGATTCAGAGGTATCAGCAGCACCGAGCGAGCATGAGGAGCTG
This sequence comes from Mycobacterium sp. UM_WGJ, assembly GCF_000455125.1. GTDB lineage: Bacteria > Actinomycetota > Actinomycetes > Mycobacteriales > Mycobacteriaceae > Mycobacterium. The sequence goes on along the minus strand of NZ_AUWR01000008.1, from coordinate 379,473 downwards.
CCCGATCGACTTCGGGTGCACTCGCTGGCGCGGGTTCTGGGCACCACCAGCCGGCGGGTCCTGGAGGCGCTGACCGAGTTGGACGGGCGGGCGCGCAGCGCCCACTCCAGCGTGGATCGGGTCGAGGCGGTGCGGGTCCGCGACCTGCTGGACTCGGCAGCCGCGCCCGCTGTCACCGGACTGTTTCAGGAGGCCGGGGAGGCCGACGCGACGGGCGAGGTCCCCGACGAGCCGGAGTCCCGGTTGCTGCTGGAAACGGCACCGGAGCCGGCCGCTGTGCGGGCTGACTACATGCCGTTGTTCGTGGCGCCGCAGCCGGTCGCCTTCGAGCGCGCGGTGCCGCGCGACGTCGAAGTCGAGTCAGACGACGCGGACGACTACGGCGACGACGACATCGGCGGCTCCGACGCCGATGCCGACGCCGACACCGATGACGAGAACGGCGACCGGCCCGCCAACCGGCGCCGCCGCCGTGGACGCCGCGGCCGTGGCCGCGGCCGCGGGTCTGAGGGTGCGGCAGCCGAGGACGCCGACGATGAGACCGAGGACGACGACTCCGCCGCTGAATCGGAGGAGGCCGGAGACGCCGAGGACGCCGCCGACGAGGAAGGCGGTTCGGCCGACGACGCGGGCAGCCGTCGCCGTCGCCGTCGCCGTCGCCGCAAGGCCGGGACCGGCGAGGAAGAGGACACCGCGTCCTCGGACGACCCGCCCAACACCGTCGTGCATGAGCGGGCCCCGCGCGCCAAGACCAACCGGTCCGCCAAGAGCGACCGCGGCACCGGTGACGACGAGATCCAGGGCATCACCGGCTCGACACGGCTGGAGGCCAAACGGCAGCGCCGTCGCGACGGTCGCGACGCCGGGCGCCGCCGCCCGCCGATCCTGAGCGAGGCCGAGTTCCTGGCCCGCCGCGAGGCCGTCGAACGCCGGATGGTGGTCCGTGACCGGGTCCGGACCGAGCCCCCGCACCAGGGCGCCCGCTACACCCAGATCGCCGTGCTGGAAGACGGCGTGATGGTCGAGCACTTCGTCACGTCTGCCGCATCGACCTCCCTGGTGGGCAATGTCTACCTGGGCGTCGTCCAGAACGTGCTGCCGTCGATGGAGGCCGCCTTCGTCGACATCGGCCGGGGCCGCAACGGCGTGCTCTACGCCGGTGAGGTGAACTGGGAAGCTGCCGGACTCGGCGGTGCCAACCGCAAGATCGAACAGGCGCTCAAACCCGGCGACTACGTCGTGGTGCAGGTCAGTAAGGACCCCATCGGACACAAGGGCGCCCGGCTGACCACGCAGGTGTCGCTGGCGGGTCGCTACTTGGTCTATGTGCCGGGCGCATCGTCGACCGGCATCAGCCGCAAGCTGCCCGACACCGAACGTCAGCGGCTCAAGGAGATCCTGCGCGAGGTGGTGCCCGCGGACGCCGGCGTGATCATCCGCACCGCGTCGGAGGGCGTCAAGGAATCCGACATCCGCGCCGACGTCGAACGCCTCCAGGAACGCTGGAACCAGATCGAGGCCACCGCCGCCGAGACCAAGGCGAAAGCCGCCGGAGCCGCAGTGGCGCTCTACGAAGAGCCCGACGTGCTGGTCAAGGTGATCCGAGACCTGTTCAACGAGGACTTCTCCGAGTTGGTGGTCTCCGGTGACGACGCCTGGGCCACCATCAACGACTACGTGGGCTCGGTGGCACCCGAGCTGGTGCCGAAGTTGACCCGCTACACCGCGCCGACGGGTCCGGAGGGCCAGGCCGGGCCGGACGTGTTCGCGGTGCACCGCATTGACGAGCAGCTGGCGAAGGCGCTGGACCGCAAAGTCTGGCTGCCTTCGGGCGGCACGCTGGTTATCGACCGCACTGAGGCGATGACAGTGGTCGACGTCAATACCGGCAAGTTCACCGGCTCCGGCGGCAACCTCGAAGAGACGGTGACCAAGAACAACTTGGAAGCCGCCGAAGAGATCGTGCGACAGCTTCGCCTGCGTGACATCGGCGGCATCATCGTCATCGACTTCATCGACATGGTGCTGGAGTCCAACCGGGACCTGGTGCTGCGTCGGCTGACCGAGGCGCTGGGCCGTGACCGAACCCGCCATCAGGTTTCGGAGGTGACGTCGCTGGGGCTGATTCAGCTGACCCGCAAACGCTTGGGCACCGGGCTGATCGAGGCGTTCTCGACCTCGTGTCAGCACTGCGCCGGGCGTGGCATCGTGTTGCACGCCGACCCGGTGGACTCTGCCGGGCCGGGACGCAAGACCGAACCGGGCGGTGGCGGCACCACCAGCAGCCGCCGCAGCAAGCGATCGAAGAAGCCGAAGGTCGACGAACCGGCGGTCGTCAAGGTTCCGGTGCACACGCCCGGTGACCACCCGATGTTCAAGGCGATGGCTGCGGCCAGCGACCGGCACGACGAGTCGGACGACGAGCACGGGACTGCGCCCGAGGGCGATGAGCTGGTGGTGAACCTGGCCGGCCAGGACGCCGAAGGCGCCGAGGAGACCGAGGGCGCCGGCGAGGTGGCCCAGGAGGCCCTGGAGTCCGACGTGGCCGATGAGGACCTCGCCGAGGACGACGAAGACGTCGATGAGGACAGCGACGACGAAGATGTCGATGAGGACGTCGATGAGGATGTCGACGACGATGACGACGAAGTCGATCTCGACGACGATGACGACGAGGACTTCGATGACGACCTGGACGTCATCGATGAGTCCGATGAGTCCGACGAGTCAGACCAAGACGACTCCGATGAAGACGACTCCGACGATGCCGAGGACTCCGAGGACGCGGACGAACCCGAGGTGGCGGTTGCGGTGGTCGAGCGTCCGCGACGTCGACGTGCGGCGGCCCGGCCGGCCGGGCCACCGATCTGACATCGTGCCGGTTTGACCCCTTAGCCGCTGGTCACGTACCCTTGACCAGTTGTCGCCAGGCGGGAATAACCACAGCTCGGCGGACAGAACCCCAGACACCTGCGCAAGTCCCGATGGCGTGCGCGCCCGAGAAGCAGAGGTAGAAACCAACGATGGCGACGTACGCAATCGTCAAAACCGGCGGCAAGCAGTACAAGGTTGCCGTTGGTGACGTGCTCAAGGTTGAGAAGATCGAGTCCGAGCCGGGATCGTCGGTCTCGCTGCCGGTCGCGCTGGTGGTGGACGGTGCCACCGTCACCACCGACGCCGCCAAGCTGGCGAAGGTCGCGGTCACCGGCGAGATCCTGGAGCACACCAAGGGTCCGAAGATCCGCATCCACAAGTTCAAGAACAAGACCGGCTACCACAAGCGGCAGGGTCACCGTCAGCAGCTGACCGTGCTCAAGGTCACCGGAATCAAGTAGCAGCAGGAGGCAGCGAGATGGCACACAAAAAGGGCGCTTCCAGCTCACGTAACGGGCGCGACTCAAACGCCCAGCGACTCGGCGTCAAGCGGTTCGGCGGCCAGGTCGTCAAGGCCGGCGAGATTCTGGTGCGGCAGCGCGGCACCCACTTCCACCCCGGCGTCAACGTCGGGCGCGGCGGCGACGACACCCTGTTCGCCACGGCACCCGGTGCGGTCGAATTCGGTGTGAAGCGCGGCCGCAAGCTGATCAACATCGTGCCTGTCGCCCGCGACTAGTCGCCGGCGTAACTGGGCGCCATTCGGCGCCGGATAGGTAGTAACGCCATGTCCCGGTTCGTCGACCGCGTTGTCATCCATGTGCGCGCCGGCGACGGGGGCAACGGCTGCGCCTCGATTCACCGAGAGAAGTTCAAGCCGCTCGGTGGTCCCGACGGTGGCAACGGTGGTCGCGGCGGCAGTGTCGTGCTGGTCGTCGACCCGCAGGTGCACACCCTGTTGGACTTTCACTTTCGTCCGCACATCAACGCGGCGTCCGGCAAGCAGGGCCAGGGCAACAACAAGGACGGCGCCACCGGCGCGGACCTCGAGATCAAGGTTCCCGACGGCACCGTCGTGCTCGACGAGCACGGGAGGCTGCTGGCCGACCTGGTCGGGACGGGTGCCCGCTTCGAGGCGGCCGCCGGAGGACGCGGCGGGCTGGGCAATGCGGCGCTGGTGTCGCGCGCCCGAAAGGCGCCCGGCTTCGCACTGCTGGGGGAGAAGGGCGAAACCCGCGACCTCACGCTGGAACTCAAGACCGTCGCCGACGTCGGGCTGATCGGGTTTCCGTCCGCGGGCAAATCTGCGCTGGTGTCGGTGATCTCGGCGGCCAAGCCGAAGATCGCCGACTATCCCTTCACCACGTTGGCGCCCAATCTGGGCGTGGTCTCGGCCGGAGAGAACACCTTCACCGCAGCCGATGTGCCCGGACTCATCCCCGGTGCCTCGACCGGTCGCGGGCTGGGCCTGGACTTCCTGCGGCACATCGAACGCTGCGCTGTGCTGGTGCACGTCGTAGACTGCGCGACCGCCGAACCGGGCCGTGACCCGCTCTCGGACATCGAGGCGATCGAAGCCGAACTGGCTGCCTATACCCCCACCATGCAAGGGGATTCGACGCTCGGCGACCTGGTTGACCGGCCGCGCGCGGTGGTACTGAACAAGATCGACGTGCCCGAGGCGCTGGAGATGGCGGAGTTCGTCCGCGATGACATCGCGGCCCAGTACGGCTGGCCGGTGTTCATGGTCTCGACGGTGAGCCGTGCCGGCTTGCGGCCGTTGACGTTTGCGCTGGCCGAGATGGTGTCGGCGTATCGCGCCGCACAACCGGAGCCGGTGGCGCGCCGCCCGGTGATCCGGCCCGTTCGCGCGGGGGAGACCGGGTTCACCGTGGAATCCGACGGCGAGGGCGGGTTCCTTGTGCGCGGTACACAACCCGAGCGCTGGGTGCACCAGACCAACTTCGACAACGACGAAGCGGTCGGCTACCTGGGTGACCGGTTGGCCCGGCTCGGGGTCGAAGACGAACTGCTGAAGCGAGGCGCCACACCGGGCTGCGCGGTGACCATCGGAGACATGACCTTCGACTGGGAGCCGACCACTCCGGCGGGGGTGGACATCACGTTGTCCGGTCGGGGCACCGACAGCAGGCTGGAGCGTACCGACCGAGTGGGTGCCGCCGAACGAAAGGTCGCTCGCAAGCAGCGCCGCGAGCACACGGAGGAATCGTGACCGGCACCGGTGTTGCGCGCGAAGCGATTCGGACCGCGCGCAGCGTCGTGGTCAAGATCGGCACCACCGCCCTGACCACCGAATCGGGCATGTTCGACGCGGCCCGGCTGGCTGGACTGGCCGAGGCCATCGAAGGCCGGATGAAGGCCGGTTCGGATGTGACGATCGTGTCCTCGGGGGCTATCGCCGCCGGCCTGGAGCCGCTCGGACTGACCAAGCGGCCAACCGACCTGGCCACCAAGCAAGCCGCCGCCAGCGTGGGCCAGGTGGCGCTGGTCAATGCGTGGAGTGCCGCTTTCGGCCGGTTCGGCCGCACCGTCGGACAGGTGCTGCTCACCGCGCAGGACGTGTCGATGCGGGTGTCGCACACCAACGCCGCCCGCACCCTGGACCGGCTGCGGGCGTTGCACGCGGTGGCGATCGTCAATGAGAACGACACCGTGGCCACCAGCGAGATCCGCTTCGGCGACAACGACCGCCTCTCGGCGCTGGTCGCGCATCTGGTGGGCGCCGACGCACTGGTGCTGCTCTCCGACATCGACGGCCTCTATGACTCCGATCCTCGTAAGGGTCCGGCCCGCCTGGTCCCCGAGGTAGCCGGACCGGATGACCTCGCCGATGTGGTCGCCAGCGAGGGCAGCCACCTGGGCACCGGCGGCATGGTGTCGAAACTGTCGTCGGCACTGCTGGCCGCCGACGCGGGAGTTCCGGTGTTGCTGGCCGCGGCCGGCGAGGCCGCTGCCGCCCTCTCCGACGCATCGGTGGGGACCGTCTTCGCGCCCCGGGCGCAACGGTTGTCGGCACGCAAGTTCTGGGTGCGTCACGCCGCCGACGCGGCCGGGGTGCTGACGCTGGATGCCGGGGCGGTCGAGGCGGTGCTGGATCGCCGGCGCTCCCTGCTGCCGGCCGGGATCACCGCGGTCGCGGGCAGGTTCTACGGCGGCGACGTGGTCGAACTGTGTGGCCCGGACGGAGCCGTGGTGGCCCGCGGCGTGGTCGGCTACGACGCCGCCGAGCTGGACGACATGATCGGCCATTCGACCGCCGAGTTGGCACCGGACGCGCGCCGGCCGGTGGTGCATGCCGACGATCTGGTCGCAGTTTAGGAACTCGTCCGCATGAGCACCGTATTCACCATCGACGGGGCCGGCTGGAGTGGGTTTCTGCGGTTCATGTGCCGCGGTGCGGTCACCAGGGGCAAGACCGTGACAAACGTCAAGTACCCCAACACCTACTTCGAGGGCCTGCGCTATGTCCCGGCCGTCGCCGCGGTGCAGCGCGGTGCGCAAGCCCTCGACGACATGCTGACCGCTCACTTCAGCGCCGCACCCGATGCCGACGACGTACTGGTCTACGCCGTGAGCATGGGGGCACAGGTCGCCTGTAAGTGGTTGCGCGAGAAGGGGCCGACCTCGCCGGTCCCCACCGACAAGGTGTCGTTTCTGCTGCTGGCCAACCCCGAACAGCCGTTCCATGGCATCTACCAGGCCGATCCGAAGCTGGTCACGTTCATGAAGCTGCCCGACTACGGCGGCGTCGGTGTGCCCGCGGACACCCGGTTCGCGGTGACGGATTTGTGCCGCCAATACGACGGCATGGCCGACTTTCCCAACCTGCCCGCCGCACACGTCGACGCGTTGGCCGTCAGAAACGCTCTGCTGGGACTGGTGACCGTGCACAACAACTATTTCCGGGTCAACCTGGACAGTCCCGACAACATCCGGGTCACCCGCGGCAACCTCACCTACGTGTTTTGTCCCACCCGGCGCAAGAGGCGTCGGCGTATCGAGCGCAGTTATGACCGCTCGGCCTGGAGCTACTGATCGGTGGGCTTGAGATACAGTGCGCCCCAAACGATTTCCGTCAGGGCAGTGGCGAGTTCCGAATCGTAGTCGGCGTCGCGGGCCGGCAGGTTCTGCTGACATACCCGCTCCACCATCCAGGTGAGGGCGCTGGCGGTTGCGGTGGCGGGCAACTCGCGGCGAATGGAGCCGTCGGCCTGGCCGTCTTCGATGACCTGGGCCACCCGGCCGGAGATGCCGGTCAGCAAGTCCCGGTAGGTGGCGCCCACCAGCGGGTCGTAGCCGGCCATCTCGTTGAGCGCGATCAGCAGTGGTTGATGCCGCCGGTAGTTGGCGATGATCGCGGCCATCGCGGCGCGGACATCGCCGGGATCGCGGCGCTGCGCCACGCCCCACCAGCGCTCGGCCCCCGCGGCGAGATCGCCGAACACCTGGCCGGCGAGCCGGCGCAACAGGTGACCCTTGTCCTCGAAGTAGATGTAGAAGCTGGCGCGTGAGATGCCGGCCTCAGTCGCAAGGCGGTCCACGCTGAGTTCGGTGAAGCTGGCGCCGGCGCTCATCAGTCGCTCGGTGGCATCGAGGAGATGCCGTTCGATCTCCTCGCGCCGCTCCTGGCGGCCGGCGGCGGGCTTGCGGGTCACAGAAGCCACAGCGAGCAGCGTAACGGCAAGGCCGACGTCTTGACTAGACAGACTGTCTAGACCTACTGTCGGTTCGAGCCCGGTGTGACCGGGGCCATACCCCGAGGAGGTCTCGTGACCGCACCATCCGCCGCGCTGCGCAGCTACGACGCGGTCGACCTGTCCTCACGCGCGTTCTGGTCCAGCACCGCCGCGGAGCGGGAGCGCTCGTTCGCGGTGCTGCGTGCCGAGCGTCCGGTGAGCTGGCACCCGCCTGTGCAGGACGCCATGCTCAACGATCCCGACGATCCCGGCTATTGGGCGGTCACCCGCCACGCCGACATCGTCGAGGTGAGCCGCACCAACGAGGTGTTCCTGTCCGGCAAGGGTGTGCAATTCGAGAACATCCCCGCGGAGATGCTGGAGACCACCCAGTCCTTCCTGGCCATGGATCCGCCCCGGCACACCAAACTGCGCAAACTGGCCACCGCTGCGTTCACTCCCCGCCAGATCAGGCGCATCGAGGACTCGATCACGGCCAGCGCCACGGCCATCGTCGACGAACTCAAGGCCGCCGGCAGTGGGGCCGACTTCGTCGAGTACTGCGCCAAGGAACTGCCGCTGCGCACGTTGGCCGACATGGTCGGCGTTCCCGATTCCGAGCGTGCGCAGGTGGCCCATGCCGCCGACGCCCTGGTATCGACCAACGACCCGGTGTTCCTCGCCGGGCGCGACCCGCTGGCGGTGATGGGCGAAAACATCATGTATCTGCATCAGGTCGCCGGCGCGCTGGCCGCGCAACGCCGTGAGACTCCCGGTGACGACCTGTTCAGCAGCCTGGTCAACGCCGAGGTCGACGGTGACCGGCTCACCGACGCCGAGGTGTCCGCCTACTTCGTGCTGCTGGCGGTGGCGGGCAACGACACCACCCGCCAGACCGCCAGCCATGCCCTGCGGGCGCTCACCGACTTCCCCGAGCAACGCGCGTGGCTGCTGGAGGACTTCGACCGCCGTATCGGGACCGCGGTAGAGGAGTTCATCCGCTACGCGACGCCGGTGATGACCTTCCGCCGGACCGCCGCAACCGATTACGAACTCGGCGGCCAGACCATTCGGGCCGGCGACAAGGTGGCCATGTTCTATGCGTCAGGCAACTGGGATGCGCAGGTGTTCGACCAGCCCGATCGCCTGGATCTGAGCCGCGACCCGAATCCGCATCTGGGTTTCGGCGGCGGCGGGCAGCACTACTGCCTGGGGACCCATGTGGCGCGGGCCCAGCTGCGGGCACTCTTCGGCGAGTTGCTCCATCAACTGCCGGGTATCGAGGCAGGCGACCCGGAGTATCTAGCGGGCAGCTTCATTCACGGGATCCGTGCCATGACTTGCACGTTCTGATGCGGTTGGTCCCGGCTCGGTCAGTCCGAACCGCCGGCCGGTGGCGTCCTTGCCGATCGCGGTCAGCACGATGACGGCGATCAGCGTGGGCACCAGCGTGACAACCAGGGCGTACGGGTAGCCGTGCGAGGCCGCCAAGTGCTCCTGGATCGGCAGGTTGAACGCGGCGAAGAGATTGCCCAGCTGGTAGGTCACGCCCGGATAGAAGCCTCGGATCGCGTCCGGCGACATCTCGGTCAGGTGCGCCGGGATCACGCCCCAGGCGCCCTGCACGCAGATCTGGATCAGAAACGAGCCCAGGCACAGCATGCCCGCGGTGTGCGACAAGGCGAACAGCGGCACGATCGGTAAGCCCATCGTCGCGGCCCAGATGATCGCGTAACGTCGGCCCAACCGCTGTGACAGCGAGCCGAAGATCAGCCCGCCGATGATCCCGCCGATGTTGTAGATCACCGCGATCCACTTGGCCGTGACATGGGACAGACCTGCGCCGTCGGGGGAGGTCAGAAACGTCGGATAGATGTCGTGCGTGCCGTGGCTCATCCAGTTGAACGCCGTCATCAGCAACACCAGGTAGCAGAATCGGCGGATCACCTTGGCGTCGGTGAACACGTCACGAATCTTGGTCTGGGTCAACCGCATCCGGTCCTGGGTAGCCTGCCAAATCTCGGACTCCGTCACCCGGTAGCGGATCAGCAGGCTGACCATGGCCGGCAGGATCGAGAGCCCGAACAGCCAGCGCCAGGACAACCCCAGCACGTCGTTCACCAGGAGCGAGGCCAGGGTGGCGGCCAGGTAGCCGAACAGATAGCCCTCCTGCAGCAGCCCGGAGAAGAACCCGCGGCGCTCCGGCGGGATCTTCTCCATGGCCAGCGCGGCGCCCAGCCCCCATTCGCCGCCCATCCCGATCCCGTAGAGCAGACGCAGAATCACCAGCACAGTGAAGGTGGGCGCGAACGCACACAAGAACCCCACCGTGGAATAGAAGATCACGTTGACCATCAGCGGTATTCGCCGGCCGACCCGGTCGGCCCACAGGCCGAACAGCAGCGCGCCCAGCGGGCGCATCACCAGCGTGGCGGTGGTCAGAAACGCGACCTCGGTCTTGGTGTGGCCGAAGGTCTTGGCGATGTCGGCGTAGACGAACACCACGATGAAGTAGTCGAAGGCATCCATCGACCAGCCCAATACGGCAGCGAGGAACGAGTTGCGCTGGTCGGCCGTGAGCCGCTGCTTCGTCACCCGAGCATCCTGCCGGATTTTGCCGCGATTGTGTGCCGCTACCGAGGATTACCGCGACGAAATTTCGCAGGGCAGCTCTGCGGCCAGCAGCGCCAGTGCCGGTGAACAACCGCCGTCGATCTTGACGTCGGCCAAGTCATCGCCGCGGGTGGGGCCGCGGTTGATGATCGCGACCGGGACACCGCGCGCGGCGGCATGGCGAACAAACCGGTAGCCGGAGAACACCGTCAGCGACGAACCCGCCACCAGCAATGCCTCGGCGTCCTCGACCATCGAATAAGATTGGGCGACGCGCTCTTTGGGGACGCTTTCGCCGAAGTAGACGATGTCGGGCTTGAGTATCCCGCCGCAGTGCCGGCAGTCGACGAAACGGAATGACGCGGTATCGGTGACGACGGCGTCCGCGTCGGGCGCCACGGCGATACCGCCGAGCTTTCCCGCCCGGTCGATGAACCCGGGGTTGAGCTGCTCGAGCTGCTCGTGCAACGCGCCTCGGCTCAAGGATTGCCCGCAGGTCAAGCAGATCACCGTGGCGTAGCTGCCGTGCAGATCCACCACGCGCCGGCTCCCGGCTTTGGTGTGCAGCAGATCGACGTTCTGGGTGATCACCCCGCTCACCACGCCGGCCTCTTCCAGCGCGGCCACTGCCAAGTGCCCGATGTTGGGTGCGGTGTCGGCCATGTGGCGCCAGCCGATGTGGTTGCGAGCCCAGTACCGCTGACGAAACACCTGGTCGCCGGTGAACTGGGCGATGGTCATCGGGTTGCTCGGCGGGGAGTCCGGGCCGCGATAGTCCGGAATGCCCGAATCGGTGGAGATGCCGGCGCCGGTGAGCACCGCGACCCGCCGGCCCGCAAGCAGCGTCAGCAGGTCGCAGACCGTCGGCTCGGTTCCGCCCATCCGGCTAGCGTAGGCACTTCGCGGCGGTCGACTGCTCGGCAGCCATGTTGCGGCACATCATCTCCAGTGCGGCGGCACCCAGTGCGGCGTCGATGTGGGCGACCGCGTCGACCGGTATCACCACCGGAAGGTGCCGGACATAGGCGTCCAGAGCGGTGTAGAGGATGCATTGCTCGGTGACCTGCCCGGTCAGGATCAACCGCTGGGTGCCGAGCCGGCCCAGCAGATACTCCAGCGGAGTGGAGTAGAAGGCGCTGTGTCGCACCTTGGTCATCAACCGGTCGCCGGCTACCGGGGCGATGGGCCGCACCAGTTCGGGTCTGGAGCCATCCAGCGCCGACGCGGCGATCTGGGCGAATCCAGCGGTGAAGTCGCCGTAGTTGTCGTTGACGTAGATCAGGTCGACATCATCGGCGGCCCGGCTGCGTTCCACCAGGTCGGCCAGCGGTTCGACGATCTGTGCGACGTTGTCGGCCAGTTGTTCGGCGTCGGCATGGCGGTAGGAGTTGAGCATGTCGACGACGATTACCGCGGTATCGGTCATGCCCCTGGTGATACCCGAAAGCTGCACGTTGACACAGTCCGGGCGACAATGGGGGCAATGGAGCATTCTGGGGACTTCTACAACGCCTACCGGCACGGGTTCGCGCGGGTTGCCGCCTGCACGCACCGCACCACGCTCGCCGACCCGGCCGCCAACGCCGAGTCGGTGCTACAGCTGGCGCGCGACTGCCACGACGACGGCGTCGCGCTGGCTGTGTTTCCCGAACTCACCCTGTCGGGATACTCCATCGACGACATCGTGCAGCAGGACAGCCTGCTCAGCGCCGTCGAGGCGGCACTGCTCGACGTGGTCGCGGCCTCGGCGGAGCTACTGCCGGTCCTGGTGGTGGGAGCGCCACTGCGCTACGCGCATCGCGTGTACAACACCGCGGTCGTCATTCACCGCGGGCGCATCCTCGGGGTCGCGCCGAAGTCCTACCTGCCCACCTATCGGGAGTTCTACGAAGGCCGCCAACTGGCGGCCGGCGCCGACGAACGCGGACTCATCCGGCTGGGCGACGCAGAGACCCCGTTCGGGCCGGACCTGCTGTTCGCCGCGACCGACCTGCCTGGGTTCGTGCTGCACGCCGAGGTGTGCGAGGACATGTTCGTGCCGGTGCCGCCCAGCGCCCAGGCTGCCCTGGCCGGCGCGACGGTGCTGGCCAACCTGTCCGGCAGCCCGATCACCGTCGGGCGTGCCGACGACCGCTGCCTGTTGGCCCGGTCGGCCTCGGCGCGCTGCCTGGCCGCCTATGTCTATGCCGCCGCGGGAGAAGGCGAGTCGACCACCGATCTCGCCTGGGACGGCCAGACCATGATCTGGGAGAACGGCACGCTGCTCGGCGAAAGCGAACGGTTCCCCAACGGTCCCCGCCGATCGGTCGCCGACGTCGACCTCGGGCTGCTGCGCTCGGAGCGGCTGCGGATGGGCACCTTTGACGACAACCGCCGCCACCACCGGGATGCGGTGCAGGCGTTCCGGCGGGTGGAGTTCATGCTGGATCCGCCGGCCGGGGACATCGGGCTGCGGCGGGTGGTCGAACGATTCCCGTTCGTGCCGTCGAATCCGCAGCGACTGCAACAGGACTGCTACGAGGCCTACAACATCCAGGTTTCCGGTCTGGAGCAGCGGCTGCGCGCGCTGAACTGTCCCAAGGTGGTCATCGGGGTCTCCGGCGGACTGGATTCGACCCACGCCCTGATTGTCGCCGCCCGGGCGATGGACCGGGAAAACCGGCCGCGCAGCGACATTCTCGCGTTCACCATGCCCGGCTTTGCCACCGGTGAGCGCACCAAGGCCAACGCCGCCGCGCTGAGCAAGGCGCTGGGGGTGACGTTCGCGGAGATCGACATCCGCGAAACCGCGAAGTTGATGCTGTCCGAGCTCGGGCACCCGTTCGCGCGCGGCGAAGCCGTCTACGACGTCACGTTCGAGAACGTGCAGGCGGGCCTGCGCACCGACTACCTGTTCCGAATCGCCAACCAGCACGGCGGCATTGTGCTGGGCACCGGCGACCTGTCCGAGCTGGCGCTGGGCTGGTCCACCTACGGGGTAGGCGATCAGATGTCGCACTACAACGTCAACGGCGGCGTGCCCAAAACCCTGATCCAGCACCTGATCCGGTGGGTGATCAACTCCGGGGAGTTCGACTCCGATGTGTGCGCGGTACTGGCCTCGGTGCTCAATACCGAGATCAGCCCCGAACTGGTGCCGGCGACCGACGGCGAAGAGATTCAGCGCAGCGAGGACAAGGTGGGCCCGTACTCGCTGCAGGACTTCGCGCTGTTTCAGGCGCTGCGGTACGGATTCACCCCGGCCAAGACCGCGTTCTTGGCCTGGCATGCCTGGCATGACGTGGAGTCGGGTTCCTGGCCGCCCGGATATCCGGCGGACAAGCGGCAGGCCTATTCCTTGGCGGATATTCGACACTGGCTCAAAGTGTTTGTGCAGCGGTTCTATTCGTTCAGCCAATTCAAGCGCTCGGCGCTGCCGAACGGGCCCAAGGTGTCCCACGGCGGTTCGCTGTCGCCGCGCGGAGAATGGCGGGCACCCTCGGACATGTCGGCGCGGATCTGGCTCGACGAGATCGAACGGGAGATTCCGCAGGCGTAGGAAGGAGCAGCGAGGATGGCTGACATTCGAAGGTTTCCGTTGTCACCGGCGTTGCAGCGGGCCATGACCCTGCTCAGCGATCCACCGTCGGACCCGCAGGTGAGCCGCGGCTATCTCGATCTGCTCGATGAGGCAGGGGAGGTGGGCACACAGCAGAACACCGGCGCCATCCAGCGGCTGTGGGCCTCGTCGTTCGGGTCGATGTTCTACGACAATGCCCAAGCGGTGGCCCGCCGGCTGCTCGAGGCCTGGCAGCATCCGATCGACTGGCTGGCGATCCCCGCCGGCGGGGTGGCGCTGGATGTCGGCTGCGGGCCGGGAAGCATCACCACCTCGCTGGCCCAGGCTGTCGGCCCCGACGGTCTGGCCCTGGGCGTCGACGTCTCAGCACCGATGCTGGCCCGGGCGGTACGGGTGCAGGCCGGCTCCCAGACCGGCTTCCTGCGTGCCGATGCACAGCACCTGCCGCTGCGCGACCAGACCGTCGACGCGGTCGTGTCGATCGCTGTCCTGCAACTGATCCCCGATCCGGTATCGGCGCTGGGTGAGATGGCGAGGGTGCTCAAGCCCGGTGGGCGCCTCGCACTGATGGTGCCCACCGCGGGATCGGCCTCGCGACTGTGGCAGGTGCTGCCCAAGGCCGGTGCGCGGGTGTTCGACGACGACGAGATCGCCGATACCCTGGAACACCACGGCCTGACCAGTGTTCGGGTCAAGAACTTCGGCACCATCCAGTGGGTGCGGGCCAAACGGGACTGATCGTCTGGCACGTGATGGTCACTTTGCACGAGGTGGATCGGCACAACTGGGGGATCCGGGGCGGTCAGCCCGCATCCGACGTCGACCTGGGTCTTCACCGTTCGGGCGTGAACGCATCAAGCGCTGCGCTGATCGCCTCAGCGCTCGGCGCGCAGTCCCCGGCACCGACCACCAGTGTCGCCAACGCCCCAGCCGCACAGGCGTATTGCAGCGCCCGTTCGACCCCGCCAGCCCATTCGGTCGCCAACACGCCGGCAAAGACATCGCCCGCGCCGGACGTGTCGGCGGCATCGACCACCGGTGACGGCACCTCGACGGTGCCGTCGACACCGGAGTAGCGCGCGCCACGCGACCCCAGCGTGACGACCCGGTGCGGCACCTGGTGGTGGAATCGCGCGGATTCGGACTCGTTGACCACGGCGACGTCAACCAGGTCGAGGAGCCCCGCCACGTCCGCCGCGGGTGGGGACACGTTGAGGATCACCGTCGCCCCGTGCGCGTGGGCGAGCCCGGCGGCCGCGGCGGCCACCGGGATCGGGATCTCCAACTGCATCAGCAGCACGTCGCAGTCGGCGATCAGGTCGCGCTGGCTGGAAGTCAGCGCCCACGCACCGTTGGCGCCCGGGTCCACCACGATGGTGTTCTCCCCGGACGGGTCCACCATGATGACCGCCGAGCCACTGGGCCCGGGCGCCGTCATGAGGCCGGCGGTTCCGACGCCGTTGCTCTGCAGGTGCCGGCGCAGCAGTAGCCCGGCGTCATCGTCGCCGACCGCGCCCACGAACTGCACGCGGGCTCCCGCGCGTGCCGCGGCCACCGCCTGGTTGGCGCCCTTCCCGCCGGGGTGGGTGCTGCGCGCCGTGGCCAGCACCGTCTCGCCTGCGGCCGGAAGCGCGGCGACGGCGAAGACGGTGTCGGCGTTCACGCTGCCCACTACGCACACCCGCGTCGCCATGGGTTTCAGCTTCGCATTTGCAGCCGTGGAATGTGGTGCATCCCCTACTGTGAAAATCCACCGGCAACCGGAGAAGGGAGCCGCCGAGTGGACTCCGCACCGTCGACAGTGATTCAGGCGAGCGATGAGCGCCTGTACCGGCGGCTGGCGGCCCGGCTCAGTATCAAGACCAAGCTGATGATCATCCTGCTGCTGACCAGCGTCGCCTCGGTCGCGGTGGTCGGTTTTGTCGAGTTCCAGTATGGCGCAGAGGAATTGCAGCATGCGGCGACCAACAAACTGGTGCAGGCTCGCGAGTTGCAGCGTCGCGCAGTCGCCGGCTTGTTCGCCGATATGTCCAACGCCCTGGTGATCGTCAGCGGGGGAGTGACCGCGGCTTCCGCAGTCAAGGCGTTCAGCGCCGGATTCGACCAACTCGCGAATGCTCCGGTCACGCCCGAGCAGCAGCGGACCATCGTGGGCTATTACCGCGACAACTTCACCACGGCGCTGACCGAACGCACCGGTGAGAAGGCGGACGTCGCCGCGTTCCTGCCCACTTCGAACGCGCAGCGCTACCTGCAGGCGCACTACACCGCAGGCTTCGCCGGAGACTCCAAGAAACTCGACGATGCGGGTGACGGCAGTGCTTGGTCAGCGGCAAATGCCCAGTTCAACGGTGTCTTCACCGAGGTTGTTCAGCTCAACGAGTACCGGGATGCGTTGCTGCTGGACACCCAAGGCAACGTGGTCTATTCGGTCAACAAGGGTGTGGACCTGGGCACGAACCTGCTCACCGGCCCCTACCGCGAATCCGGCCTGCGGGACGCCTACCGCAAAGCACTGGCGGCCAACGCGGTCAACTTCGTCTGGATCACCGATTTCCAGCCCTACCAGCCCCAACTGGACGCGCCGACCGCCTGGCTGGTCTCACCGGTGGGCACCAAGGGCGAGGTCGAGGGTGTGTTGGCCTTGGCGCTGCCCAGTGCCAAGATCACCCGAATCATGACCGTCGACCGCGACTGGGATGCGGCCGGGCTGGGCCACACCGCCGAGACCTACCTGGCCGGTCCGGACGACCTGATGCGTTCCGATTCGCGGTTGTTCCTGGAGGATCCCGAGCGCTATCGCCGTGAAGCGGTGGAGGCGGGAACCTCTGAGGCGACGGTGGACCGCGCGGTGCGGTTGGGGACCACCACCTTGGTGCAGCCGGTCGGTGGACCGGGCCTGCAGGCCGCGCAGCGCGGCCAGTCCGGAACGCTCACCACCGGGTACGACTATTTGGGCAAACGCGAACTGACGGCGTACGCGCCGTTGGCCGTGCCCAACTCGGACCTGCAGTGGTCGATCCTGGCGACCAGGGAGTACTCCGACGCCTTTTCCGGCGTCACCTCCTTCAGTAGGAGAGTGGTGCTGGCCACCACCGGGGTGATCTTCGCGATCTGTGTGCTGGCGATGTTGCTTGCCCGGCTGTTCCTGCAACCGATCCGGCGGCTGCAGGCCGCCGCCCAACGGATCAGTGCCGGCGATTACAGCGCCGTGGTACCGGCTCGAACGGCTGACGAGATCGGCGATCTGACCAAGGCGTTCAACGACATGAGCTACAGCCTTCGCACCAAGGAGGAGTTGCTCAGCCAGCAGCGCAAGCAGAACGACGAGCTGATGTTGTCGCTGATGCCGGAATCGCTGGTGCGGCGCTATCGCGGGGGCGAGCAGGCTATCTCGGACGTGCACCACAACGTCACTGTCATCTACGCAGAGCTGCAGGGCATCGATCAATTGTCCTCCGAAATCTCCGCGAGCGAATTGGTGACAATCGTCGACGACTTGGTCAGGCAGTTCGACGCGGCAGCCGAAGCCGTTGGCGTGGAACGAATCCGGACGATGTACAACGGCTATCTGGCCGGCTGCGGCTTGACCACACCACGCCTGGACGGAGTGCACCGAATCGTCGAATTCGCCTCCGAGTTGCAACGGATCGTCGAGCGGTTCGCCATCAAATCCGGGTACCAGCTGAGCCTGTGGGCCGGAGTCAACACCGGCGAAGTCATCAGCGGTCTGGTGGGCCGATCCGGTGTCACCTATGACCTCTGGGGCTCGGCGGTCAACCTCGCCTACCAGTTGCGCAGGCACACACCGGAATCTGGCATCTACGTCACCGCGGCGGTGCGCGACATGCTCGACGACGCGGCGGAGTTCGCTCCGGCCGGCACCATGACCGTCGGTGACGCCCAGGAACAGACCTGGAAATTGGCCCCGAGAGTGTCCGAGGCGCCGTGAACGTCTTCGGGTCGTGGCTCTACTGGGCGATCGGGGTCGCCATCGGATTCCCCGCGGGCCTGGTCGCGCTGACCGAAGGGCATGGGGTGCTGGCGCGCCGAGGCAGCTACCTGGCCCGGCCGGTGGCATTGGCTCGTAATTACCTATTGCCGCTGGGCGCCTTGCTGGTGCTGCTGGCAAAGGTGGCCGGCGTGCCCGGCGAGGATCCGACTCTGCGCGTCATTTACACCGCGTTCGGCTTCGTGTTGCTGGTGTTGTTGCTGGCGGTGCTCGACGTCACCTTCTTCCAGAGCGCCCCCCAAGGGTCCTGGCGGGGCCGCATTCCGACCATCTTCATCGATGTCGCCCGGTTCCTGCTGATCGGTGTGGGCCTGGCCCTGACGCTGTCCCTGGTGTGGGACGCCAAGATCGGCGGCCTGTTCACCGCGCTGGGTGTGACGTCGGTGGTTATCGGCCTGATGCTGCAGAACTCGGTCGGTCAGATCGTTTCGGGTCTGTTCATGCTCTTCGAGCAGCCGTTCCGGATTGGCGACTGGCTGTCCACCCCGACCGCCCACGGCCGGGTCGTGGAAGTGAACTGGCGCGCGGTACACATCAGCACCGCCGACGGGCTGCAGGTCACGCCGAACTCGGTGCTGGCCGGCACCTCGTTCACCAACATCAGCCGATCCAGCGGTGCGCACCGGGTGTCGATCACCACCTCGTTCGCCGTCGGCGATCCGCCGGACCGGGTGTGCGCGTTGTTGTCGCGCGTTGCCACCGCTCTGCCGATGCGGACCACCGGCGCGGCACCGGAATCGGCGGCGCTGGGTGGCGGCCAGTACCGCACCGCCATCGCGGTCGACACACCCAGCGACGACGGCGCTGCGCAGGCAACCTTCCAGCGGTGGCTCTGGTACGCCTCGCGGCGGGAGGGACTGCACCTTGACGGCGCCACCGACGATTTCTGCACGCCGGAACGGGTGGCCGAGGCGCTGCGGACCGTGGTGGCGCCCGCCCTGCGACTGACCGAGGCAGACCAGCAGGCCCTGGTGCCCTACGCCAGGGTCGTCCGGTATGGCGCCGACGAACCACTGCAGCAAGCCGGTCAGGTACCGACGGCCATGACATTTCTGACCGACGGCAGTGTCCGGATCAGCAGCGAGGATCCGGACCAGCCAGGTGCCACGTTGCGCCATGGGGCGTTTCTCGGGATCACCACACTGACCCGCCAAGCCAGCCCGTTCGACGCCCGGGCATTGGAGGAGGTGACCGCGGTGGTCATCGATCGCGAACACATCGAGGAGCTGGTGATGGCCAAGCCGCTGTTGCTGCAGGAACTGGGCCGGATCATCGATCAGCGGCCTCGCACGGCTGTTGCGCAGCGGCGATCGTGAGGGCGGCGGAGCCGGTCGAAGCGGGTCGCCGTAAGTCAACACAGCGGCGATCGTGAGGGCGGCGGAGCCGGTCGAAGCGGGTCGCCGCACGTCAACACAGCGGGGCCGTTTTACCTGATCGGGCGTTCGCCGATACGCTGGCACGATGAGCGTCCCCGTGCTTCCCGACCTGCGCCAAGAGGTCCATGACGCCGCCCGCCGCGCCAGGGTCGCCTCGCGTTCCCTGACGGCGTTGTCCACGGCGGCCAAGAACAGTGCGCTGAACGCCGCCGCCGACGCGCTGCTGGCCCACGCCGACGACATCCTGGCCGCCAATGACCGCGACGTCGCCGCTGCCCGTGACGCCGGCACTCCCGAGGCCATTCTGGACCGGCTGGCGCTGACCAAGTCTCGGGTCGACGGGATCGCCGCGGGACTGCGTCAGGTCGCCGGCCTGCCCGACCCGGTCGGCGAGGTGCTGCGCGGCTACACCCTGCCCAACGGACTACTGCTGCGTCAGCAGCGCGTCCCGCTGGGCGTGGTGGGCATGGTCTATGAGGGCCGGCCCAACGTGACCGTCGACGCATTCGGGCTGACCCTGAAGTCCGGCAACGCCGCACTGCTGCGCGGCAGTTCGTCGGCGGCCCACTCCAACCAGGCTTTGGTGGACGTGCTGCGTGGCGCTCTGGAGGCCGAGGACCTGCCCGCCGACGCGGTGCAGTTGCTCTCGTCGGTGGATCGCGCCACGGTCACTCATCTGATCCAGGCGCGCGGACTGGTCGACGTGGTGATCCCGCGCGGCGGAGCCGGATTGATCGAAGCCGTGGTGCGTGACGCGTTGGTGCCCACCATCGAGACCGGTGTCGGCAACTGCCACGTCTACATCCATGAGGCCGCCGATCTTGACATCGCCGAACAGGTGCTGTTGAACTCCAAGACCCGTCGGCCCAGTGTCTGCAATGCCGCCGAGACGCTGCTGATCGACAGGGCGATCGCCGCATCCGCATTGCCGCGGCTGGTGGACGCGTTGACCGCCGCCGGAGTCGCGGTGCACGGTGATGCCGAGGATGCCGCCGCCGAGGATCATCTGCGTCGTGAATACCTGGCGATGGACATCGCCCTTTCGGTGGTCGACGGGCTCGAGGACGCGATCGACCACATCAACGAGTACGGCACCGGCCACACCGAGGCCATCGTCACCACCAACATGGCGGCCGCCCAGCGGTTCAGCGAGCAGGTCGACGCGGCCGCGGTCATGGTTAACGCCTCCACGGCCTTCACCGACGGCGAGCAGTTCGGGTTCGGCGCCGAGATCGGCATCTCCACCCAGAAGCTGCACGCCCGGGGCCCCATGGGTCTGCCGGAGCTGACGTCGACCAAATGGATCGTGTGGGGTGACGGCCACACCCGTCCCGTCTAAGGCGCCTCGAAGGAGCTACATCCACATGGACAAACCCGCCATCCCCGCAACCCCGGCCCGCCAGGCGCCGCTGTTCGCCGACATCGACGACGTGGCCCGCCGGCTGGCCGAAACCGGGTATCTGGCCGACACCGCCACCACCACCGCGGTGTTCCTGGCCGACCGGCTGGGCAAACCCCTGCTGGTGGAGGGTCCGGCCGGGGTCGGCAAGACCGAGCTGGCCCGCGCGGTGGCCGCGGCCACCGGGTCCGGGCTGGTGCGGTTGCAGTGTTACGAGGGCGTCGACGAGGCCCGGGCGCTCTATGAGTGGAATCACGCCAAGCAGATTCTGCGCATCCAGTCGGGATCCAACGGCGGTGACTGGGACGCCACCAAGATGGATGTGTTCTCCGAGGAGTTCCTGCTGTCGCGGCCGCTGCTGACCGCGATCCGGCGCACCGATCCGACCGTGCTGCTGATCGACGAGACCGACAAGGCCGACATCGAGATCGAGGGTCTGCTGCTGGAGGTGCTGTCCGACTTCGCGGTCACCGTTCCGGAACTGGGCACGATCACCGCGGCGCGCACCCCGTTCACGGTGTTGACCTCCAACGCCACCCGGGAACTGTCCGAAGCGCTCAAGCGCCGCTGCCTGTTCTTGCACATCGACTTCCCCGATCCGGACCTGGAACGCCGGATTCTGCTGTCGCGGGTGCCTGAACTGCCCGAGCATCTGGCCGCCGAGCTGGTGCGCATCATCGCGGTGCTGCGCGGCATGCAGCTCAAGAAGCTGCCGTCGGTGGCCGAGACCATCGACTGGGGCCGCACCATCTTGGCCCTGGGCATGGACACCATCGACGACGCCACCGTCGCTGCCACCCTGGGAGTGGTGCTCAAGCACCAGTCCGATCAGGTGCGGGCATCCGGAGAGCTGCGACTGAACTGATGGTCCGCCGCACCCGCCCGTCGCAACCTCTTGCCCCGCATGGAATTCCGGGGCATCTGGTGGGGTTCGTGGAAGCGCTGCGCGGGCAAGGGATTTCGGTGGGCCCCTCCGAGACCGTTGACGCCGGGCGGGTGTTGACCGCGATCGGGCTCGATGACCGGGAAGTGCTGCGAGAAGGGCTGGCCTGCGCGGTGCTGCGCCGGCCCGATCACCGCGACACCTACGACGCCATGTTCGATCTGTGGTTCCCCGCCGCGCTGGGCGGACGCGCGGTGGTGGTCGACGGGGACGAGGCTGATCCGTCGGATTCCGTGCCGCTGCCGGAGGACGCCGAGGACATGCGGGCCATGCTGCTCGACCTGCTGACCGCGAATCCCGATCTCGCCGACACCGATCCCCGGTTGTCGGCGATGATCGCCGCGATCGTCGGCGCCTACGGGCAATACCGCTCCAGCCGGGGCCCGTCCTACTCCGCCTACCAGGCGCTCAAAGCACTGGCGCTCGACGAGTTGGAGGGCAAACTGCTGGCCGGACTGCTCGCGCCCTACGGCGACGAGCCCAGTCCCACTCAGGAGCAGATCGCCAAGGCGATGGCGGCGCAGCGGATCGCGGCACTGCGCAAGCTCGTTGACGCCGAGACGAAGCGGCGCACCGCCGAGCAGTTGGGGCGCGAACACGTCCAGATGTACGGCATCCCGCAGCTGAGCGAGAACGTCGAGTTCCTGCGTGCCTCCGGCGAACAGTTGCGCCAGATGCGCCGGGTGGTGGCGCCGCTGGCCCGCACCCTGGCGACCCGGCTGGCCGCGCGCCGGCGACGCTCCCGGGCCGGCACCATCGACCTGCGCAAGACGCTGCGCAAGTCGATGTCCACCGGCGGGGTGCCGATCGACGTAGTCCTGCGCAAGCCGCGTCCCGCGCGACCCGAGCTGGTGGTGCTGTGCGATGTCTCCGGCTCGGTCGCCGGCTTCAGCCATTTCACCTTGCTATTGGTTCATGCGCTGCGGCAACAGTTTTCGAGAGTTCGCGTGTTTGCGTTCATCGACACGACCGACGAAGTGACGCACCTGTTCGGGCCGGAGGCCGACCTGGCCGTGGCGATCCAGCGGATTACCCGGGAGTCCGGGGTCTACACCCGCGACGGCCATTCCGACTACGGCAATGCGTTCGTCTCGTTCGCCGAGAACTATCCGAACGTGGTGTCGCCGCGCAGCGCGCTGCTGGTCCTCGGTGACGGTCGCACAAATTACCGAAACCCAGGTGTGGAGGTGCTGTCGCACCTGGTGACCGCCAGCCGCCATGCGCACTGGCTCAACCCCGAGCCGGCGCATCTGTGGGGCAGTGGCGATTCCGCGGTGCCGCGGTACAGCGACGTGATCGCGATGCACGAATGCCGCTCGGCCAAGCAACTGGCCGGAGTCATCGACGCCCTGCTGCCGGTCTAGCCCGCGTCGCGCTTGCGGCGGCACTTGGGCGCCCGGGGGACCTTCTGGACCCGGGAGCTGGCCCAGTTCCAGGGGCCAGCCCGGTCGCTCAGTGCGTCCGCTGGTAGATCAGCCAGCGCAACTCCATCGGGCTTTCCTCCCGCGTGGTGCGGAACGCGTCCTGCCCGCTGATCCATTCGATGTACCAGCTGGTGGGTGGCCAGCCGCCCTCGGGCAGGTGCGTTTTCTCGTAGTCATGCACGGACTCGTCGGAGAGCAGCTGCAGGGGTAGGCCGGCCGACGCGGCCGACATCTCGGCGCGGGTGTACAGACCCGAGTACACCTGCTGGCAGAATTCCCGGGCGGCACTGTCGGGTTCGTAGCCGTCGTGCGCCAGGAAGCTGTTGAACACCAGGCGCCCGCCGGGAGCCAGGCATCGGGCGGCGAGCTCGAACAGGCTGCGTAGCTCCGCGGTGGACCGGAAATCGGTCAACACCTCAGAAAGCACCATCATCTGGTAGTCGTCGCGCAGGTCATCGGCGTCTTCGAAGACGTCGCGCACGATGACGCGCACGTCCAAGGATTCCGCCGCCGCGTCGGTCGTGAGCATCTCGGCGAACTTCGGGGTCATTTCGACGACGTCGACCGGATGACCGCGACGCGCCAGCGCCAGGGCGTTACGCCCGGTGCCCCCGCCGATCTCGAGCACCCGATGGGAGGCCGGATCGTCGGCCTCGCAGGCGAGGTGCCAGACCCGTGCGTCGGGTTCGGTGCCGAACAGCGGTGGCTTCCGCGTGTCCAGCCAGGCGGCGTACGCGTCCGCGACGCTGTTCCACTGGGCACGGACCGTGTAGTCCAGAGTGGGGCCGATCGGGGCGTTGTAGGAGATGACGATGTGCGAGCGCAGTGAGTGCGAGTAGGCCTCAGCCAGTTGGCCCGCCAGGACTTCTCGGAGGCGGGCGAGTTCGTCGTCGCTGAAGGGTTTGCCCAGGCCGGCGAACACGGCAGAGCACATTGTGACGTATTCCTCGAGCATGCTCGGCACCGCCGGCAGCCGGATCTCGCCGCTGGTCTGGGCACGCGTGTAAAAACGCCTGACCATGGCGTTCTTGGCCGCCTGGGCGCGATCTATTGAGCTCACCGGAAAATCTTCCACAGACATCTTCTACACGATTGGCATTGGCTTCGGGGTAGCAACGGGGGGTTGCGTCCTTCGGTGAGCGTACGCCGAAGCGGAAAGCCGTTTGGCGCATCGGCCGCCTAGGCCGGGGCCGAGCGGTGCGACCAGTGCGCTCAGGTCGACGAGGACCCCAAGTAAGCTGGCCTATCGTGCGAAAACGGCGGCTGGGAGTCATGGGTGGGACGTTCGATCCCATCCATCATGGCCACCTGGTCGCCGCCAGTGAGGTCGCCGACCTGTTCGAGCTCGACGAGGTGGTCTTCGTGCCGACGGGCCAGCCGTGGCTCAAGGACCGTCGGGTCACCGCCGCGGAGGACCGTTACCTGATGACGGTGATCGCCACCGCGTCCAACCCGCGGTTCTCGGTGAGCCGCGCCGACATCGATCGCGGCGGTCCGACCTACACCAAAGACACCTTGCGTGACCTGCAGGAACAGAACCCGGACGCCGAGCTCTATTTCATCACCGGTGCGGACGCGCTGGCCACCATTCTGTCCTGGCAGGATTGGCCGGAGATGTTCGAGATGGCGCGGTTTGTGGGGGTGAGCCGGCCCGGTTACGAGCTCAACGGCGATCATCTCGCTGATGCGCTCGGCTCCCTGCCGCCGCACGCTTTGACGCTGGTCGAGGTGCCGGCGCTGGCGATCTCGTCTACCGATTGCCGCCGGCGCGCGGCAGAATCCCGCCCGATCTGGTACCTGGTACCAGACGGGGTGGTCCAGTACGTGTCCAAGCGCCGCCTCTACCAACCGACCCCCGGAGACCAACAATGACCGCGACACCCGAGGCCGTGCGGATGGCCACCGTGGCGGCCGGCGCCGCGTCCAACAAGCTGGCCGATGACGTCGTCGTGATCGATGTCTCAGCGCAACTGGTCATCACCGACTGCTTCGTCATCGCCTCGGCCTCCAACGAGCGCCAGGTCAACGCGATCGTCGACGAGGTCGAGGACAAGATGCGCCTGGCCGGCTATAAGCCGGCGCGCCGCGAGGGCACTCGGGAGGGGCGCTGGACTCTGCTGGACTACGTCGACATCGTGGTGCACATCCAGCACCAGGACGAGCGGGACTTCTACGCGCTGGACCGGCTGTGGAAGGACTGCCCGCTGGTGCCGGTGGACTTAGCGGACTCGGCCGCTGAGCCGACCCCCGAGGACGCGTCGTGAGGGTCCGCAGGCTGATCCTGCTGCGGCACGGCCAGACCGAGTTCAACGCCGGCAGCCGGATGCAGGGTCAGCTGGACACCGTTCTCAGCGACCTGGGTCGGGCGCAGGCGGAGGCGGCGGCAGAGGTGCTGCGCAAACGACACCCGCTGCTGATCGTGTCCTCGGATCTGTGGCGGGCCTACGACACCGCCACCGTGCTGGCCGAGCACAACGGGCTGCAGGTCCGAGTGGACACCAGGTTGCGGGAAACGCATCTGGGTGACTGGCAGGGGCTGACCCATGAAGAGGTCGACGCCGCCGCACCGGGCGCCCGGCTGGCTTGGCGTGACGACGCCCGATGGGCACCCCACGGCGGGGAGAGCCGCATCGATGTGGCCGAGCGCAGCGTTCCGTTGGTGCGCGAGTTGGTGGCAGGGGAGCCGGACTGGGGCAGAGCAGAGCACGCCGATCAGCCGGTGGTGCTGGTCGCCCACGGCGGGCTGATCGCCGCTCTGACAGCGGCGTTGCTGCGGCTGCCGGTAGAGAACTGGCCGGCACTGGGCGGGATGGCCAACGCCAGCTGGACCCAGCTCAGCGGATACTCCGAGGGAACCGATTCAGACCAGGACGACTTCGCCGATGTGCGATGGCGTCTTGACGTCTGGAACGCCTCCGCACAGGTGGCCAGCGATGTCCTCTGAACCGCGGAAGCCCGCGCAAGCCCGTCCCACCCTGCTGGTCTTCGCCGACTCGCTGTCCTATTACGGGCCCACCGGCGGGCTGCCCGCCGATGATCCGCGGATCTGGCCGAACATCGTTGCCAGCCAGTTGGACTGGGATGTCGAACTGATCGGTCGCATCGGCTGGACCAGCCGAGACGTCTGGTGGGCGTCCACCCAGGACCCGCGGGCGTGGGCGGCACTGCCGCGGGCCGGGGCGGTCATCTTCGCCACCAGCGGGATGGACTCACTGCCCTCGGTGTGGCCGACGGCCATGCGTGAATTGATCCGCTATGTGCGGCCGGCCTGGCTGCGGCGTTGGGTCCGCGACGGCTACGGCTGGCTGCAGCCCCGGCTCTCGCCGGTGGCGCGGGCGGCCCTACCTCCGCATCTCACCGTGGAATATCTCGAGATGACCAGGGGTGCAATAGATTTCAACAGGCCAGGCATTCCCATTGTGGCTTCGCTGCCGTCGGTGCACATCGCGGACACCTACGGCCGCGCCCACCAGGGACGGGAACCCACGGTGCGGGCAATCACGGCCTGGTCGCGGGAACATGATGTACCCCTGGTGGACCTGAAGGCCGCGGTGGGCGACGAGGTCATGAGCGGCCGCGCCAATCCGGACGGCATCCATTGGAATTTCGAGGCGCACCGGGCTGTCGCCGACCTGATGCTCAAGGCCCTGGGTGAGGCCGGCGTGCCCGGCCCGTTGGGGTGACCCCCGATGAGCGTCGTCGTCATCACCGACTCGTCGGCCTGCCTGCCTCTCGAGGTGCGTGACCGCTGGGGGATTCGCACGGTACCGCTGCACATCCTGCTCGACGGAGCCGATCTGCGCGACGGCGTCGACGACGTGCCCGCGGACATCTATGCGCGCGAGCGCGTCACCACATCCGGGGCGGGCCCGCAGGAGCTGGCGGAGGTCTACCGCACTGCGCTGGACTACAGCGCGGGCTCCGGGGTGGTGGCGGTGCACATTTCCTCGGCGCTGTCCGGGACGTTCGGCACCGCCGAGCAGGTAGCCGGCCAGATCGGTCCCGCCGTGCGGGTGATCGACTCGAAATCGGCCGCGATGGGCACCGGATTCGCGGTGTTGGCCGCGGCTCGAGCGGCCGCCGGCGGCGCCGACCTGCAAGGCGTCGCGGAAGCGGCGGACGCCGCCGTGCAGCGTGCTCACGCCTACATGGTGGTGCAGCGGCTGGACAACCTGCGGCGCAGCGGCCGGATCGGCAGCGCGGCGGCGTGGCTGGGAACCGCCCTGTCGCTCAAACCGCTGCTGGCGGTCGAGGATGGCAAGCTCGTTCTGGCGCAACGCATCCGCACCGTCAGCAAGGCCGTCGCGTCGATGATCGACCGGGTCTGTGATGTGGTCGGGGATCGCTCAGCGGCACTGGCGGTGCATCACGTCGCCAATCCGCAGGGGGCCCAGGAGGTCGCCGGTGCGCTGGCGGAGCGGTTGCCGGTCTGTGCGCCCGCGGTGATCACCAGCCTGTGCCCGACGTTGGCCCTGCACGTGGGCGCCGGTGCCGTCGCGGTGTGTGTCGATGTCGATCCGGGCGGGGCCTGAGCGCGTCGACCCCGGCCTGCCTACTGCGCGGGCGCCGCGAATCTGTCTGTGTCGGTGGACTCTTCACGCGGGGTGTGTGCCGCGATCCCGCGAACGTTCTTGTTGGGACCCCACGGCCGGACCACCTGCGGCCACCAGAACCACTTGCCCAACAACGTGGCGATCGACGGCATGAAGAACGCCCGGACCACGAAGGTATCCAGCAGCAAACCGATTGCCACGGTGGTGCCATACATGCCGATGGCCTTGAGATCACTGAAGAACATGATGCCCATGGTGGCGGCGAACACCATGCCCGCCGAGGTCACCACGCCGCCGCTGCCCGCCATCGCCCGTATGTAGCCGGTCTTGAGCCCCGCGTGTATCTCCTCCTCGAAGCGGGAGACCAGCAGCAGGTTGTAATCCGAGCCGACGGCCAGCAACACGATCACCGCCAGCACCAGTGTCACCCAATAGATGTGCTGGCCGAAAATGTGCTGCCAGATCAACACCGAGATGCCGAAAGACGCGGCGATAGAACTGGATGCGGTGCCGAGAATGACCGCTGCGGCCACCAGGCTTCGGGTGATCATCATCATGATCAAGAAGATCAGCGTGAGCGACGCCACGACCGCGATCATCAGGTCGTACTTGGCGCCGTTCTGCATGTCTTCATAGAGAGCGGCCATCCCGCCGATGTAGACCTTGGCGTCCGCCAACGACGACTGCTTCAGGGCTTCTTGGGCAGCGATCCGCTCCGGCTCGACCCGTTTGATGCCCTCCGCGGTCGCCGGATAGGTCTGGTGCGTGACGAAAAACCGTGCCGACTTGCCGTCCGGTGACATGAACAGCCGGAGACCGGTCTGGAAGTCCTTGTTGTCGAACGCCTCTGCGGGCAGGTAGAAGAAGTCGTCGTTCTTGGAGTCGTCGAAGCTCTGACCCATCATGATCTGGGTGTTGCTCAGGTCCTCCATCTGATCGATGAACGCCGAGAACGTCGAGTGCACCGTCAGCACCAGTCCGCGCATGATCCGCATGGTGTCGACCACGGCCGGCAGCAGTTCGACCGCCTGCGGCAGCAGGCGTGCCGTCTTGGTGATGTCGTCGGACAGGTAGTGCAACTGCTCGGCGAGTTGGTCGATGCCGTCGGTGGCGTCGAAGGTGTTGCGCAGCGCGTTGCACATCGGGATGTCGAAACAGTGCGGCTCCCAGTAGAAGTAGGAGCGCAGCGGGCGAAACTGATCGTCGAACTCCGCGATGTGGTCGCGGATCCGGTCGGAGACGTCCACCGTGTTTCGGGTGACCTCGGCCGTGTCGTCGAACGTGCGGTCGACCTCCTGGAGGTACCCGTACATCTGGATCAGCAACTCGATGTCCTTGTCGAGTTGCTGGGAGATGGTGTCGATGTCCTTGATCCGGTCCTTGAGCGTCTTCATGTTCTGGATCATCAGCTGGTTGGAGACGCTGAGTTGGAACGGTATCGAGCTGTGCTGCAGCGGAATCCCCAGCGGTCGGGTGATGTCCTGGATCATCCCGATCCCGACCACCCGCATGATGTTCTTGGCGACCCGGTCCAGCACCAGCATGTCGGCCGGATTGCGCATGTCGTGGTCGGATTCGACCATGGTGATGTCCGGCGCCATCCGGGCCGCCGAGAAGTGTTTCTCCGCAGCGGCATAGGCCACGTTGACCGGGGTGTCCTGGGGCAGATACTTGCGGTCGTCGTAACCGGGTTTGAACCCCGGCAGGGCGACCAGACCGATCAGGATGATGGCCAGGCTGGCCACCGCGATCGGCCCCGGCCAGCGCACCACCGACACGCCGGCCCGGCGCCAGAACCCGCCCGGCCTGGCTCTTTTGGGGTCAAGCAGGCCAAAGCTGGTGACCACCACCAGCATGGCAGGCCCCAGGGTGAGGGCGGCCGCGACCACCACGAGCATGCCTACCGAGACCGGAATGCCCATGGTGTGGAAGTAGGGCAGCCGGGTGAAATACAGCATCGCCGACGCCCCGGCGATGGTCAGACCCGAACCCAACACCACCGGCGTGACACTGCGCACGGTGGTGTAGTACGCATCGATCCGGTCCTCGCCGGCCAGCCGGGCTTCCCGGTACCGGCCGATGAGAAAGATGCCGTAGTCCGTGCCTGCTGCGATCGCGAGCATCACCATGATGTTGACCGCGAACGTGGTCAGGCCCATGACGTCGTTGTAGCCGAGGACCGCGACGACGCCGCGAGCACAGATCAGCTCGAGCAGGGTCAGAAACAGCTGGGTCAGCATCGCCGACACCGATCGGAAGACGATCAGCAGCATGATCGCGATCGCGCCGATGGTGAACAGGGTGATCTTGACCAGACTGGAGTCGCCGATCTGCCGCAGATCAGCAGTCAGCGCGGCCGGCCCGGCGACGTAGGCCTGAACCCCGGGCGGAGCTGGGGTGTCGTCGATGGCCTGCCGGACCGCGACGACCGAATCATTGGCCTCGGTCATGCCCTGGTTGCCGACCAGGTTGAGCATGATGTAGGCGGCCTTGGCGTCGGAGCTCTGCACGCCTGCCGCGGTCAGTCGGTCCCGCCAGAAGTCCTGGGCGTGTTCGACATGGGCTGTGTCGGCAACCAGCTTCGCGACGATCTCGTCGTAGTAATGGTGAGCGGCATCGCCGAGTTCTTCCTCGCCCACCACCACCATCATCACGGTGCTGTTGGATTTGTATTCCTGAAAGTTCTCACCGACCAGCTTGCTGGCGATCATCGACGGCGCATCGACGGGCGCGAGCGGCGCGGAGTGTTCCTCGGAGATGACTTCCAGCTGGGGCACAAGGACATTCACCAGCACCGTGAGGACGATCCAGATGATGATGATCGGCACCGCGAATATTCGCAGCATGTGCGCGAAGAACGGCCGCTTGACGTGCGGATCCTGCCGGCTGTCCAGCTGATCTTTGATCTTTTTGATCATCCGGACTTCACCAGGCAGAAGGTCTGGGCATTGAGGCCGGTGGCACGACGTTCGTCAAGCAGCCGTTCGTCGATCTTGATACGGCAGCCGATCTCACCGGTGTTGCCCTGCACGATCATGTTGGCCATCACGGCGGGCAGTACGGTGACCACCGTGTAGGTCCACGGCAGGGGCACGCCGGTGAGTTGATGGACGTTGGCCTCGGCGTCCCAGTAGTTGATGTCGGCGGTGGTACCCGGCGGCCCGAAGGCCTCGTAGGCCACGTATTTCGGGTTGAACTGGACGATTTCGATGCCGGCACCGGCGTGGGGATTGAGGTCTTCTGAGGCGAACACCTTGTGCAGTCGGCTGACGATCACACTCGAGATCGCGATGACCACGATGAAGACCAGTGGAATCCAATACCGTTTAAGCATGCCGGCGGCCGAGATTTTCGCCATCTCACCGCCTTCCGCCTGTCGATAATGCGGTTGAACGTCGGCGCTGGACGGTCTGTTCCCCCCGGCTTCGGCGGAAGCATCGATGGTTCCGCGAATCGCGCCCTTCGGCAGCATAACCTTCGCTTGGCTAAGGAACGCAAGATCCGCTGACTCGGCCCGGGCTGGCGCGCGGGCACCGACGTCCGCCTCGAGTTCAGCGCCAACGCTCAGACTTCAGTAGCATGGCCGCTGATGCACGCTCTGGGGAAAGTCGTCCGATTCGGTGCCGTGGTCATCGTGGCAGTGCTGATGCTGTCCGGGTGCAGCGGCAGGGGCGCGTCCGGCGCGTCCTCGCAGGAGGCATCGGCCCCTGAGGCGTCGTGGACTCGCCCCGACGCGCCGCCCGATCCGCAGACCCTGCTTCGCGCCGGTGACCTCGCGATCGCGCAAGTACCCAACAGCGTGTTGATCTTCATCGAGAGTCAGACCAGCGACGCCGGTACCTGGAAGGCCGGGGTGGTCACTCCAGACGGCACCGAACACCAGGTCAAGGTCGACTCTGATGGGGTGTCCGTGCTGGTCGGCCCCGACGCGACTGACGACAGCAACGCCGACAAGGCCAAGCGGCGCGCCAATGTGGCCGGCACCCATCTGGACTACCGCAGCGCCGTGGAGCGCGTACTGCGGGCAGTGCCCAACAGTTCGATCACCGAGCTGAGCCTGCTCGACATGAACGGCACGGTCATCTGGGAAGCCGACGTGTGGGACGACAACCTGGCCGAGCGAGACGTCAACGTCGACGCAGCGACGGGGGCGGTCACCGCCAACCGGCAGGTGTAGATTCGGCGCTCCGGCCGCTTAGAGCACGCCGGCGCGGCCCGTGATCGGGGGCAGATCGGCCAGCGTGACGATGCCCGGTTCCGCCGCGACCACCGCCGGCACCGCGTTGGTCACCGGCATCGCCGTGTAGATCGAGCCCAAACCGTTGAAATTCGGCTCGTTCCACTCCTTCGGCGGCAGGCAGTTGATGACGGTGCGCATATTGGGCAGCCCAAACACCTGGATGACGTGGCCGTGCGCCACCGGCTTGGGCGGGATGACCTGGTCGCCCATGATCCAGTTGAAGCCGACGCTGACCACGTTGTGATCGCCGACCCAGCCGCGGTGATAACCGAAGACGCTGCCGACGGTGCCCGCCGGGATCTTCATAAAGCCCAGATCGCTGTCGCCGGTCGCGGCAGTGAACTGCACATCGAAGGTGATGCGGTCCAACCGCGCGCCGATCGCATGGGCCATCATCGCCGCCGACTCGGCGAAGACTTCGCTTTCGCGACGGACGCTTTCGGCCAACCCGGGGGTGGCGGGATCCTGCGCGAAGCCCATCGCCGCCATGGTGGCCGCCGACTCGTAGGTCGAGCAGTCCACCGATTCGGTGATCCGGATTTCATCGACCCGCTCGCACGCCCCGGACAGCACCATTCCGACCATGTTGGTCAGCCCCGGGTGCGCGCCGCTGCCGAACATCGTCGAGTTGCCGGCCCGGCAGGCGTCCTCGATGCGTCTGCGGTCTTGCGCGCTCTGTTTGCCCCCGGTGATCCAGGCCGCCGTCGAGCACACGTTCACCCCGGCTTCCAGCAGCCGGACCAGTTCGTCGATGCTCGGCCACAGCGGGTTGTAACAGCACGCATCGGGCTTCAGTGCGATCAGGGCGTCGATGTCGTTGGTGGCGGTGATGCCGGTGGGTTCCGGCCAGCCGGCCAGCTCGGCGGCATCCACCCCGATCTTGTCCTTGCCGTGGGCGTAGACGCCGACCAGCTCCATGTCGGGCCTACCGATGATGGCGTGCAACGAGCGTTGCCCGATGTTTCCGGTGGTCCATTGAATGACGCGAAGCGGGCGGGTGGCAGCGGGCATCATGCTCCTCGGTGACGGGTGTATCCCACATTATTCGGGTGCGGTCCCCGAGCGTTTGTGGCAGCCTCGATCGACGTGACCGGCAAGGTATCGCCACCATTGACCCTGCGGACCGCCACCGATGACGATTGGGCAGCGATGGCAGTGCTGGGCGCTGTCGGCTTCGGTGAGGACTGGGACGCCGAGTCGATGGCCGCCTGGCGGACCCTGACCTCGCCCGACAGTTCCCTGGTAGTTTGCGACGGCGATGCGGTGGTCGGCATGTCGGGCTATTTGGATCTGGAGCTGACCGTGCCCGGCGGGGCGGTGCTGCCGGCGGCGGGGGTCAGCTACGTCGTGGTGGCTCCGACTCACCGCCGCCGCGGCGTGCTGCGAATGATGTATACCGAATTGCACAGGCGCATAGCCGATTCGGGTTATCCGATTGCGGCGTTGACGGCCAGCGAAGGCGGCATCTACGGGCGGTTCGGCTACGGTCCGGCGACGGTGGACCACGAGCTGACCATCGACCGGCGCTTCGCCCAGCTGCATCCCGACGCGCCCGACCCCGGCGGGGTACGGCTGGTCAAAGCGGCCGACAGCCGCGACGAGTTCGCGGTGATCTACCAGCGCTGGCGCCAGCGAGTCCCGGGCGGTTTGGCGCGCCCACTGGTGCTCTGGGATGACCTGCTCGCCGACCGGGAGAACACCCGCGAGGGCGGCACCGAATGGCTCGCGATGCTGCATCCCGACGGCTATGTGCTCTACCGCGTGCACGCCGGTGAGCCAAAGACGGTGCGAGTCGAGGAGTTCCGGGCGGTGACCCCGGAGGCACACGCCGCACTGTGGCGGGCGCTGCTCGGGTTGGACCTGATGGGGAAGATCGTCGTCGAGACCTACCCCGACGACTCCATGCCTTACCTGCTGACCGATACCCGGCTGGCCACCACCACTGGGCGTTCGGACGGTCTATGGCTGCGGATGATGGACATCCCCGCTGTGCTCATGGCCCGCCGCTACACCGTGGACCTGCCCGAGCTGTCCTTCGTCGTGGCGGTGCGTGACGGTTTCCGCAGCGATGGTGGGCGATTCGCGCTCACAATACGCAAGGGGGTCGCCGAGTGCGCCCCGACCGAGGCGGACACCGAGGTGGAGCTGGACCTGGATGTGCTGGGCAGCCTGTATTTCGGCGCGCACCGGGCATCGTCGCTTGCCAGAGCCGGCAGGCTACGGTGTCGCGACGATGCCCTGGTGCGTCGTCTGGATGCGGCGTTCGCCCACGACGTCGCCGCCCAAATCGGTTTCGGCTTTTAGGCTGCTACAGCTTCGCCAGGTCGTAGCTGCTCAGGTTGTCGATGAGCACGTGCAGCTGATCCTGCGACGAACCCAGGGTGTGGTCGATCGCGGTGAGCCGGGCCGCGTAGTGCCCGACCGGGTATTCCCAGGTCACCCCGATCCCGCCGTGCAACTGGATGGCCTCCTGAGCGATGTGGCGCCCGGACCGGCCGACCTGCAGCTTGGCGCGCGCCGCGATCACCGGGTCGTAGTTGCCGTCGGCGAGCGACATCGCCGCGTACATGCTCATGCTGCGGGCCAACTCCAGCGACACGTACATGTCGGCGGCACGCTGGGTCAGCGTCTGGAAGGTGTTGAGGGTGACCCCGAACTGCTTGCGTGTCTTGAGGTAGTCGGTGGTCAGCCGCAAGGCCTCTTCCATCGCGCCGACCGCCTCGGCGCACAGTGCCGAGGAGATGCGGATGACGGCGCGCTCGATGGCGGCCGAGGCATCGGTGGCCTCACCCAGCGCAGTGGCCGGGGCATCGGCGAAGTCGAGCTGGGCGCCGCGCTGGCCGTCGAAGGTCCGGTAGGGCTGACGGGCCACGCCGTCGGCGCTTGCCTCGACCAGGAACAGTCCGGTCCCGCCATCGGGCAATGCAGCGCTGACGACGAATGTGTCGGCGCGATCCCCGGTCAGCACCGGGTTCTTACGTCCGCTCAGCTGCCACGAATCACCTTGCGGCACCGCTGTGGTGGTCACCTTGCCTGCGGTTCCCCGCATACCCGGTTCGGTGTGGGCGAACGCCAGAATCCGCTCGCCTTCGGCGACGGTGTCGAGCAGCGCGCGCTGCTCGGCGGTGCCGCGCTCGGCGATCAGCGCGCCCGGCCCGAGTGCCCCGTGTACGACGGGCTCCGGCGCCACCCGCCGGCCGATCTCGGTGAGCACCACCATGATCTCCAGCGGGCCGGATTCCTGCGGGTCGAAACCCAGACCGAGAATCCCGGTGTCCGCCAGTTGCTTCCACACCTCCGGGTTGAATCCGGGATCGGCCTCGATGACCTTGTTACGGGTCTCAGTGTCATAGCCCGACAACATCGAACGGGTGGTGTCGCGCAGCAGAACCTGCTCGTCGCTGAGTTGGAAGTCCATAGCTGTCATACCTCCTAAAGGCCGAGAATGGTCGACGCGATGATGGTGCGCTGTACCTCGTTGCTGCCGCCGTAGATCGAAGTCTTGCGGTAGTTCAGGTACGTCGGTGCCGCATCCTGTGCCCAGGCGGGCGTGGCAATGCCGTCGCCTGCCTCGAAGGGCAGAACATCGGGACCGGCCAGCTCCACGAACAGCTCGGTGGCGGCCTGCTGCAGCTGGCTGCCCCGCAGCTTGAGCACCGATGACGCCGGGTTCGGCTTGCCGTCGGCGGAGTCGCTCGACACTCGCATCTGGGTGAGCTCGAGCGCCAGCAGATCGTTCTCGAGTTCGGCGACCCGGGCGGCGAACAACGGGTCGTCGAGGGCCCCCAACGCCTCGGCGCGCTGCTTGAGTTCGGCGACACGGACCTTGGTGCGGGTCACTCCGGCGATGCCGGTCCGCTCGTTGCCCAGCAGGAACTTCGC
Source organism: Mycobacterium sp. UM_WGJ (assembly GCF_000455125.1). Taxonomy (GTDB): domain Bacteria; phylum Actinomycetota; class Actinomycetes; order Mycobacteriales; family Mycobacteriaceae; genus Mycobacterium. Next base: position 343,901 of record NZ_AUWR01000008.1, on the reverse strand, counting down.
GTAGGTCCAGCCGTGGTTCTCCTCACCGACCAGCTGATCGGCGGGCACCCGCACGTCGGAGAAGAACACCTCGTTGACCTCGTAGCCGCCGTCGATCAGCTTGATCGGCCGCATGGTCACGCCCGGTGTGTCGACCCGGAATAGCAAAAAGGAGATGCCAGCCTGTTTCTTGGGTGCCTGCGGGTCGGTTCGCACCAGGCAGAAGATCCAGTCCGCGTACTGGCCGAGCGTGGTCCAGGTCTTCTGCCCGTTGACGATGTAGCTGTCGCCGTCACGCACCGCTGTGGTGCGCAGGCTTGCCAGGTCGGAGCCGGCTTCTGGCTCGGAGAAGCCTTGGCACCACCAGATGTCCAGGTTGGCGGTGGCGGGCAGGAAGCGTTCCTTGATCTCCTGGGAGCCGAATTCCGCGATGACCGGGCCGACCATCTTGGCGTTGAAGGTCAGCGGTTCGGGCACCGACGCCAGCTGCATCTCGTCGTGCCAGATCTGGTGCTGGGTCAGCGTCCAGTCCTTGCCGCCCCACTCGACCGGCCAGTTCGGTACCGCCAGGCCGTTGGCGTTGAGGATGCGCTGGGTGGTGACGATGTCGTCGGGAAAGTTCGAATGACCCAACCGGCTGCGTTCGCGAATGTCAGCCGGGATCTCGGTGGTGAAGAAGGTCCGCATTTCGTCGCGGAACGCTGCCTCCTCCGCGCTCAGTGCCAGTCTCACGTCGACCTCCCGGTTGGTTGGGTGAACTCACGGTTGGTATGCACCCTAATCGCCACTTCCGCGGCGGTTCGGGGGAGGGCGTAGCGTGCGCTTTTGTAGGCTGGACCGCATGAGACGGTGGCTCGTCGCGCTCTGTGTCCTGGTCTTGTCTCTCGTGTCGTGCTCGGCGGGGACCGCGGAGAAGCCCCAGTCGGACTCATCGCCGGGGGCCCGGCAGACACCGGCCCCGCGACCGCCCGCGCACATCGGCCAAACGCTGGACTTGATGCGCATCGGCGGGCAGAAGATCGCCGTGACGTTGACGGAGGTCATCGCACCGGCGACCGTCCCGAACGGCTGGGGCACGGCGGGCAAGACCTATCTCGCGACCAAGCTGCGGATCGAGAACGCCGGGACGACGACCATCGTCGGCAACAGCAACAGCGACGTCACGGTGGTGGGTTCTGACGACCAGAACTACCACGCCGATTTCGCCACCGTGACCGAGTGCAAGGACTTCGCCTACGGCTGGTTCCTGATCCCCGCCGGCTCGTCGAACACCGGTTGCGTGGTCTTCGCGCTGCCCACCGGGGTTACCGCGGCAAAGGTCCGCTATGCGCCGTCGTCGGGTATCTCCCAAGACGTCGGGGAGTGGCTGAATTCCTAGCGCCACCGCTGGTTGCGCACAGTCTGCGGTTGATCCACAGATCAGTGTGGATCGAGCACTGAGCGAGCCGGAGGGACCGTGCCGGCGCCTACCGTCGGCGCATGGCACCAGAACCACCCGCAGAGCGGCTGCAGCGTCGGCTCGGACTGCTTCCGGAACCCGACTGTGGTGAGCGCACCGCCGACACCGACGACGACCATGACCAGAATTCGTTGCTGCCGCATTGGCTTCCGGACGGCGCGGCCGACGCGGGCTGGCTTGGCAAAGTGCGGGCCGACCCAGGCAAAGCTGCGGCGATCGCCTTGGCGGTGATCGCCGCGGTGGCGGTGCTCATCACGGTGTTTACCGTGCTGCGTGATCAGCCGGCGCCCGTGCTGAGCGCGAAACTGCCTCCGGTGGAGATGGTTTCGACAGCCGGCCCGCGCACCGACGAAGCGGCCGCCGGCGCCGCGGCACCGACCGCCGAGCAGGTCGTGGTCAGCGTGGTCGGTCTGGTGCAGAAGCCGGGCCTGGCGACGTTGTCGCCCGGATCGCGCATCGCCGATGCCCTGACCGCGGCCGGCGGGGCCCTCGACGGTGCGGATACGGTCGGACTGAATCTGGCCCGGCCCTTAGTCGATGGCGAACAGATCGTGGTCGGTCTGGCGCCGCCGGCGGGACTGCCGGTGCTGGGCAGTTCGGTGCGTGCCGGCTCACCGGGACCGGCAGCACCCCGCACCAGCACGGTCCCCACCGGTCCAGAGCCCCACCAGGAACCGGGCGAGCCGGTGAACCTCAATACCGCGACGGTCGAGCAACTCGACGCCCTGCCCGGGGTGGGGCCGGTGACCGCGGCGGCGATCGTGGCCTGGCGCGACAGTCACGGGAAGTTCACCCGCGTCGATCAGCTCGGCGACGTTGACGGAATCGGCCCGGCGCGCCTGGAGAAGCTGCGTGCCCTGGTTCGTGTCTGAGTGTGACGTCGCCAGCGACCGAACCGGCGCCGACGGCTCGCCTCGACGTTCGGCTGGTGCCGGCGGCGGTGGTGGGCTGGCTGATCACCGCGGCCGGCATCCAGTGGCAGATCGGCGGCGTGCTGGCCGTGCTGTGTGCCCTGCTGGCTGTGGCCGCGGGCGTGCTGGGTCGGTCCGCCGGACGGCGGGGGCACCCGGGCCGGCGGTTGGTGGGTGCGGCGATTGCCGCGGCATCGATGGCGGGTGCGGGCTTCGGATGGGCTGTTGCCTTGCGTACCGCCGCCGTCGAGCACCACCCGATCGCGGCGTTGTTCGGCACCACCGCGGCGGTGACGGTCACCCCGAATGAGAGTCCACTGCCCGCCGGCGCCCGGCGAGTGATGTTCCGGGCCACCTTGCAGCGCCTCGACGACGCCGTCGCTTCGGGCCGGGTGCTGGTATTCGCCTCCGGCGTCGAATTCGGCGAGGTGATGGTCGGCCAGTCGATGACGTTCCGCGCCAAGGTCGCCCGCCCAGCTCGGCGGGATCTGTCGGTGGCGATGCTCACCGCCAGCGGCGCTCCGGTGCGCGGGCAGCCCGGGCCCGTGGCGCGGGCAGCGCATCGGGTTCGGGCCCGGTTCGCGGCCGCCGCCACGCGAGTGCTGCCCGCCGAGCAGGCCCGGATGCTGCCCGCGTTGGTGCTCGGCGACACCACCGCGATCACGGCCGCCACCGGCCGGGACTTTCGGGCCGCGGGGTTGACGCATCTGATGGCGGTCTCCGGGGCCAACGTGACGATCGTGTGCGGTGCGGTGCTGTTTTCAGCGCGGCTGGTCGGGCCGCGGGCCGCCGCGGTACTGGCCGGGGGCGCCTTGGTCGCATTCGTGATCGTCGTGCAGCCCACCGCCAGCGTGTTGCGGGCGGCGGTGATGGGCGCCATTGCGCTGTTGGGCGTGCTGTCAGCGCGCAACCGCCAGGCGGTGCCGAGTCTGGCGGCCAGTGTGCTGGTGCTGCTGGCGTTGGCCCCGCACCTGGCCGTCGACGTCGGTTTCGCGCTGTCGGTGGTGGCCACCGCGGCGCTGGTGCTCCTCGCGCCGGTCTGGACGGCCCGGCTGGAGGCGCATGGCTGGCCTCGACCGCTGGCCGCCGCGGTCTGCGTGGCGTGGGCGGCCAACCTGGTCACCGCGCCGTTGATCGCCGGTATCTCCGGCCGGCTCAGCCTGGTCAGTACAGTGGCCAACCTTGCGGTTGCGGCGCTGGTCGCGCCGATCACCGTGCTCGGCAGCGCGGCCGCGGTGCTGTGCGGGTGGTGGCCGGCAGGCGCCTACCTGTTGATCCGTTTCACCGGACCGGAGTTGTGGTGGGTGTGCCGTGTCGCACGCTGGGCGGGCGGACTCCCCGCCGCCACCGTGCCGGTGCCGCAGGGCGCAGCGGGCGTCGTCGGGGTCGGCGCAGCAGCAGTCCTGGTGGTGATCTGTTGGCGATGGCGGTGGTGCCGCCGGGTGCTGGCCGCATTGGGGCTGTGCCTGCTGGCGTGGTCGGCCGCGCAGGTGTTGACCGGCTGGGCGGGAGTCGGTGCAGCGTGACACGATTGGCGGGTGAGCCAATCGGTTTCGCCACTGCATCTGATCCTCGGGGACGAGGAACTGCTGGTCGAACGGGCCGTTGGCCAGGTGCTTGCCGGGGTGCGGGCGCAGGCCGGCAGCACCGATATCCCGGTTGACCGGTTGCGTGCCGGTGAGGTCGAGGCGGGCGAACTCGCCGAGCTGCTGAGCCCCTCGCTGTTCGCGGACGAACGGGTGGTGGTGCTCGAGGCCGCGGCCGAAGCAGGCAAGGAGGCGGTGGCGCTGATCGCTGCCACGGCCGAGGATGTCCCGCCGGGCACCGTGCTGGTGGTGGTGCATTCGGGTGCGGGTCGGGCCAAGGCGCTGGCCGGGCAGTTGCGGGAACTCGGCGCCGAAGTGCACACCTGTGCGCGCATCACTAAGGCCGCTGAGCGTGCTGACTTTGTGCGTGCCGAGTTCCGCGGGCTCAAGGTCCGGGTCGACGACGCATGCGTGACGGCGCTGCTCGATGCGGTGGGTTCGGACATCCGCGAACTGGCCTCGGCCTGCTCGCAGCTGGTCGCGGACACCGGCGGGCACGTCGACGCCATCGCCGTGCGCCGCTATCACAGCGGCAAAGCCGAGGTGAAAGGGTTCGACGTCGCCGATCGGGCGGTCGTGGGCGACCTCGCCGGTGCCACCGAGGCTCTGCGCTGGGCGATGATCCGTGGCGAACCGCATGTGGTGCTGGCCGACGCGCTGGCCGAAGCGATTCACACCATCGCGCGGGTGCGGGCCAAGTCCGGTGACCCCTACCGGCTGGCCGGTGACTTGGGCATGCCGCCCTGGCGGGTGCAGAAGGCGCAGAAGCAGGCCCGGTTTTGGTCGCCGGGAACGATAGCGGCAGCGGTGCGGCTGGTGGCCGCCCTCAACGCCGACGTCAAGGGCGCCGCTGCCGACGCCGACTACGCCTTGGAGGCCGCGGTACGCGGCGTCGCCGAGTTGGCCGACCGCTGATCCAGGCAACACGAAGGCCCCTGTTCCGGGTGGAATCAGGGGCCTGCGCTTGCGGGCTATCCGCTAGGTCAGAGCTGGTTGAGCGCCTTCGCCAGCGCCGACTTCTTGTTGGCGGCCTGGTTCTTGTGGATGACGCCCTTGCTGGCGGCCTTGTCCAGCTTGCGGCTGGTCGAGACCAGCAGCACGCCGGCCTTGTCCTTGTCGCCGGCGGCGGCGGCCTCGCGGAAGGCACGGATCGCGGTGCGCACCGCCGACTTCACCGACTGGTTGCGCAGCCGGGCTTGCTCGTTGGTCCGGTTGCGCTTCACCTGCGACTTGATGTTGGCCACGGAGTAATTCCTTCGCAAAAGCTTGAGTTGGGTTTGCCTCCCGAGGCGGGAGCAACAGCTGTTCAGGGTACCAGCTGGTTCGGTAACTCCCCAACTCGCCTCAGCTGCGGGCGGTCACCTCGACTCGGTGCAGGTCGTCGCCGAGTTCGATCGGCCCGTCGAACTCCGCGGCGGCCAGCGCCCGCCACTGCTCTTCCTGCCCGGGCGCGATGGCGGGCACATAGTGGGTCAGCACCAGAATGCCCGCCCCGGCCCGTTTGGCGGTCGCGGCAGCCTGGGCCACCGAGGAGTGGTAGTCGCAGATATCGCGGATGCGCTGCTGGGGCAGCAACGCGATGAGGTCGCTGCGGATGACGGTGTGCACCAACGCACCGGCTCCGGCCGCCAGCTCGTCGAGGCTGTCGCAGGGCACGGTGTCGCCGGCCATCACCACCGAGGCGGTCCCGGTGTCGTCGGAGTGCTCGATTCGGAAGCCGATGGTAGGTGTCACCGGCCGGTGGTCGGTGGGCGCCACGGTGATCCGCACCTGGTCGCGGTCCCAGACCAGTCCGGTGGTGTATTCCTGCACGTCGACCGGGGGAGGGGCGGTCAGATCGTCGTGGTGAGCAATGCGGTAGCCGATGTCGTGACCGAAGGCGCGCAGAGTCGCCTCAACGACCTCTGCGGTGCCCGGTGGTCCGATGACTGGCAGCGGCGGAGCGTCGGGCGTGAAGGTGGTGACCCAGCGGGTGATCAGTAGGTCGCCCAGGTCGGCGATGTGGTCACTGTGCAGGTGGGTGAGCAGCAGCGCCGACAGACTGCTGGCCGAGGCCCCAGCCGCGGCCAGACGCTGCAGAACACCGCGTCCGCAGTCGACCAGCAGTTGCTGGCCCCCGGCTCGGATCAGGGTCGACGGGCCGGCGCGGTTCGGGTCGGGGATCGGACTTCCGGTGCCCAGCAGGGTGATCTCGATCGTCATGACGTCACATATGCCACAGATGCCGCCCGCGCGCCACGGGATCGGCCGAGTTTTGCTTTCGGCGCCCCCTGTTCGGCCAAATGGCCTAGCCTGGTGTGAAGCAGATCACTGCGGCGGGAGGCTTCGATGCGGATCGCGGACGTATTACGGAACAAGGGTGCGGCGGTAGTGACCATCCACCCCGATGCCACGGTCATGGAGTTGCTGGCAGGCTTGGCTGAGCACAACATCGGGGCGATGGTGGTGATCGGACATGAGGGCCTGGAGGGGGTGGCCTCCGAGCGTGACGTGGTACGCCAGCTGCACGTCCACGGCGCCAGTCTGTTGGCTCGGCCGGTGTCGGCCATCATGACCCGCCTGGTGGCGACCTGCGCCAAGACCGACACCGCCGACGAGGTCAGCATGTTGATGACCGAGCACCGTGCGCGTCACATACCGGTGCTCGAAAACGGCCGGTTGGCCGGGATCGTCAGCATCGGCGACGTCGTCAAGTCTCGAATGGAAGAGTTGCAAGCCGAGCACGAGCAACTGCGCGACTACATCGCCCAGGGCTAGCCGGTTGCAGCGTCAGCTCCACGCGTAGTCGCTGCGCAGTCGGGCTGCCACCACATCGAACGCCGAACGCTCCAGAATGGCGCCTTCGCGCCGGATCGACTCCTCGGGCACGTCTAGCACCCGGTCAAGCCGCACCCAGCTGACCCGGTGAGCGTCATCCCAGCTGCCCGCGCCGATGCCGACCCAGTTCGGGTCCTCGGCATGCCGTTGCCTGCTGGACAGCATCAGGCCCAGCAGCATGTTGCGGTCGCGGCCGACGACCAACACCGGCCGGTCTTCTCCTTGTAAGGGCCCCTGGCCCGCAATGTCCTCGTAGGCCACCCAGGTCCAGACGATCTCGCCGGGGTCGGCGCGACCGTTGAGGTCGGGGGCGTAGACGAGCCGGCGTGCCCGGTGCGCGGTGGGAACACTGCTGTCGGTCACTGGACGGCCGGCGGCGATCTCCGTAGCCGGCTCCGAGGTCGCGCCGCTGAGGATGTCCAGACCGATCTTGATGCCCTGCTCGATACCGCGCTGGATGCGCTGCTGTACCTGCGGTGCCTGCTCGAGTTGGCGGATGAACCGTGGGGCTTCGTTGAACACCAGGTTCTCTGCGAATCGCTGCACCGACTGCCATGGGGTCTTCCGCGGGGAAGCCATGCTCGCAGCATAGGCGAAACCCGTTTCTGGCACTGGTTTCCGGCCGCCGCGACGCCGTCTCAGCGGCGGCGTTTCCTTGACGCCAACGTAACCAAAAGGCACAGGAATCTGTACGAAAACTGAAGCGCCACTTGTGTTGTCCGCAGAGACCCATCGGCGTACGGTACGGGAATATTGATTAACCGGGGGCTTCTTTTCACCGGGCCGGCGCAGCTACATCCGGGGCGTCAGCCGGACGGAAGATCTCAATCGGGGAGTGGAAGTCGCCGAAAACTGCAGTCTGGGGAGGGTCTTGGCTTTCCTCCGGGGGTGCTTGAGCTGGGGTAAGTCACCGCCCGGAACGGCATGTACGGCAACGCGTTCGCCGGCAGCTGATGCCTTTGGCTGAGTCGGGGGGTGATCGCCCGGGTCTTCTTATGCACCGAGGGGCTATCAGGAGGTATATGGATTTGCGCAACTATCACGCAGCGTCTACATCGCAACCGGAGTAGTGAAACTGACAGAGCCCCTGTGGCTTTCAGTGAGGGGGCCGGGGGGCTCCTGGGGCGGACTACCGCCCAAAGAGACATCGCGAAAGGCATTGAACATGAACATGCGCAAAATCGTCGTCGTCGGTGGCTTCGCCGCCGGCGCGGCGTTTGTCTTGGCGCCCTTGGCCTCGGCCGACACCGACCCGTTGGCGCCGGTCGTCACCAGTGAGATCGGGACGATGAACTTTCTGTTCGGGACCGACACCTTCCTGGCGGGCGTCCCTTCCACGGACGTCACCGTGGGTCCGCAGGGCTTCGACATCATCAAACCGGCGGCGGTCTCGACGGTTCAGGACAATGGCACAACCCCGTTCGCTCACCTGGTCTACGGGTTCAATCCGTTCGAAGCCGGACTGGCCACCGACCCCGGTGCCTACAGCGTCTTCAACGGTGCGATGGTCCCGTTCGACGACGGCATCAACTCGCTGCTGTACGCGATGATGAACAACGGCGCCGTGCTCGACTGGGACGGCGGCACCGGCGACCTGTTCGGCGGGAGCAGCATGGAGGCCATCGCCAACGGCGCCGACACCGGCTGGGCGGAAGCCATGAGCTATTTCCAGTTCGCCTGGGGCGACCTGCTGGGCTACTTCGGCGTCTTCGACTCCTAGCCGCCGCCCGAAGCCGAACCCCCGGAGGATCGTCTCCGGGGGTTCCGTCGGCTGCGGCAGCGTCGGGCCGGTCGTTCACTTGAAAATTTCCTCATCATCCAACGCTGTGTAATGCGCCGCCCATTTTGTGGTCCATGAAACGCGCCGACGTGCGTAAATCCCGCTCACTGCGGGCCCAGCATGGGGCAAGGACTCGAGGAAACCAAAGTGAAAGTGAACATTCACTTGCGTTAGTCACAGGTGCTTGTTAGATTTAACCCGGCTTACAGCAACGTTGCTGGGGGGAGCCGCCGGTGGGGACGGGAAAATTAGCCGCCGGCCAGTATGTAGGGGATTTTGGGGGATCAACATGCGTAAATTCGGCGTGATCGGCAGTTTTGTCGCTGGTGCGGCACTCGCGTTGGCGCCGTTGGCGGCCGCCGCCGACGAGGAGACCGACAACCTTCCGGACTTCAGCAACATCCTGTTGGGTCAGGTTCAGTCGATGAACTGGCTCTTCGGAGCCCAGGCCTCGGCGTCGGGTGTCGACAGCGACCTGATCACCCCCGGCGCGCCCACGCTCGCTGACCCGCTGTCGTTCAGCACCATTTCCGCAGACGACTTGGCGGATAACGCGACCTTCGCGGCCATGCTGTTCGGCCCGAATTGGGAAAGCGAAATGTCTTCGGACCCGGGCTCCTACAGCTTGTTCAACGGTGCGCTGACGCAGTTCTACGACGCCAGCAACGTCTTGTTGTTCGCACTGATGACCGGTGGTGACGAGATTCAGCTCGAAGACGCCGGCAACTACCTGTTCGGTTCGGAAAGCGGGATCATCGACGGGCTGGCCGGTGACGGCGTCTTCGCCGACTTCACCAATTTCTTCGAGGCCGGCCTGGCAGATCTGGGCGGGTACTTCGGGTTCGGGCTCGACATGTAAACCGGTGCTAAGCGCAAACCCCCGGGACTGGGTCTCCGGGGGTTTCGCCTTGCCGGGCCTGGCCTCTTCCGAAGTCCACCTGGAGCCGGGTGGGCCACCTGCTCGGCTCCAGGGTGTGCGGTTCACATGCGACGGCGCCGGCGGGGTGGCCCCGGGCCGGTGCGATTGGGTCCGCACCGGCTCGACTCGATACCCTGGTAACGCCACAACTCGCCTCACCAGGAGATCCCCATCAGCAGTTTCGCCGACCAGACCTTCACCGCGCCGGCGCAGATACGGAACTTCTGCATCATCGCCCACATCGACCATGGCAAATCCACCCTGGCCGACCGGATGCTGCAGCTCACCGGCGTCGTCGACGACCGATCGATGCGTGCCCAGTACCTGGACCGAATGGACATCGAGCGGGAACGCGGCATCACCATCAAGGCGCAGAACGTTCGGCTGCCCTGGACGGTCAAGGACGACCCGGAGACGGGCCCGCGTAACGGAGCTGAAGCCGGCGACTACGTGCTGCACCTGATCGACACCCCCGGTCACGTCGACTTCACCTACGAGGTGTCGCGCGCGCTGGAGGCCTGCGAGGGCGCCATTCTGCTGGTCGACGCCGCCCAGGGCATCGAAGCCCAGACCCTGGCGAACCTGTACCTGGCGCTGGACCGTGAGCTCACGATCATCCCGGTGCTCAACAAGATCGACCTGCCCGCGGCCGACCCGGAGCGTTACGCCGCGGAACTGGCCCACATCATCGGGTGCGAGCCCGAAGACGTGCTGAAAGTCTCCGGTAAGACCGGCGAAGGCGTGGCCGAGTTGCTCGACGAAGTGGTGAAGCAGGTGCCGGCGCCCACCGGCGACGCCGACGCGCCGGCACGGGCGATGATCTTCGACTCCGTCTATGACATCTACCGCGGAGTGGTCACGTATGTCCGGGTCGTCGATGGCAAGATCACCCCTCGCGAGAAGATCGCGATGATGTCCACCGGTGCCACCCACGAGCTGCTCGAGGTCGGCATCGTCTCCCCGGAACCCAAGGCCACCAAGGGCCTTGGCGTGGGCGAGGTGGGTTACTTGATCACCGGTGTGAAGGACGTGCGTCAATCGAAGGTCGGCGACACCGTCACCACTGCCCGGGGCGGGGCCACCGAGGCGCTCACCGGATACCGCGAGCCCAAGCCGATGGTTTATTCCGGGCTCTACCCGGTCGACGGGTCTGACTACCCGAACCTGCGCGAGGCGCTGGACAAACTGCAGCTCAACGATGCTGCCCTGACCTACGAGCCGGAAACCTCGGTGGCATTGGGCTTCGGCTTCCGGTGCGGCTTCCTGGGCCTGCTGCACATGGAGATCACCCGAGAGCGGCTGGAACGCGAGTTCAACCTCGACCTGATCTCAACCTCGCCCAACGTTGTCTACCGGGTGATCGCTGAAGACAACAGCGAGATCGTCGTCACCAACCCGTCGGACTGGCCGGAAGGCAAGATCCGCACCGTCTTTGAGCCGGTCGTCAAGACCACCGTGATCGCCCCGAGCGAGTTCGTCGGCACCATCATGGAACTGTGCCAGTCTCGCCGTGGGGAACTCGGCGGCATGGACTACCTCTCTCCGGAACGTGTCGAACTGCGCTACACGATGCCGTTGGGCGAGATAATCTTCGACTTTTTCGATTCGCTGAAGTCGCGCACGCGGGGCTACGCCAGCCTGGACTACGAAGAGGCCGGCGAGCAGGAGGCCGACTTGGTCAAAGTCGACATCCTGCTGCAGGGCGAGGCGGTGGACGCGTTCAGTGCGATCGTCCACAAAGACTCGGCTTCGGCCTACGGCAACAAGATGACCACCAAGCTCAAGGAACTGATTCCGCGTCAGCAGTTCGAAGTTCCGGTGCAGGCCGCGATCGGCTCGAGAATCATTGCCCGCGAAAACATCCGGGCCATCCGTAAGGACGTGCTGTCCAAGTGCTACGGCGGTGACATCACCCGTAAGCGCAAACTGCTGGAGAAGCAGAAAGAGGGCAAGAAGCGGATGAAGACCATCGGCCGGGTCGACGTGCCGCAGGAGGCGTTCGTCGCGGCGCTGTCGACCGACAGTGGGGGCTCTGCCGGGGATAAGGCCAAGAAGTAGTGGCCGTCCGGGCAGGCGCAGTCGCGGCGGGCGCTGCGGCAGTCGCGCTGTTGGCCGGTGGGTGCACCACGGTGGTTGCCGGAACCGTCCGGCCCGCCCCCGGATTGGCGCCGACGCCCGTGACCGGGATGGCGGTCCGTCAGGTCCTGCTCGACGACTCAGAGCTGTCGAAGCTGACCGGCCGGCCTTTCCGCAGTGATCTCACCCTGCCGCCGCGGTTCGGCGGCCTCGACGATCTGCCCGACGCCTGGGCATCGGCGGAGCCGGGAGACTGCGTCGGTGCAGCGGTGGGCGGCCAGCGCAGCGTTTACAGCGTCGCGACGGTGCGCGACGTGGCCCACGAGTTCTGGGACAGCTCAAGCGACGAGGATTCGCCGCTGACCGGGGTGGCCGAGGCGGTGATCGCGCTGGACAGTTCCGCAGACGCCGACGCGCTCTTCGAGAAGTTCGCTCAGCAGTGGGGCAGCTGTGACGGGGTAGTGGTGACGCGGGACAGCGGGACTGACGACGAGGCCAGCGGTGAGATCACCGACGTCTCCGACCAGGACGCGGTATTGGTGGCCACGGTGCGAACCAGCGTGGATGGCGAGGCGGGACTACGGGTTTCGCGGGCGCTCGCGGCGCGGGTGAACTGTGTCGTCGATGTCGACGTGTTCTGGTTCGTCGACGAGGAGGAACACTCGGGGGCGCCACCTGCGGGGGACAGCACCGCCGCTGACCTGGCCCGCGCGATGTTGGACAAGGTGCGCAACATCAGCGGGTAGAGGCGGGACCGGCGTGACAAGCGCACTACATCGGCGCGTTCGCGGGCTGGAAACCGCCGGTGGAGTCGGCCTCCTCCTCGGCCCGAATCACGTGGACGACCGCGTTGATCAGCGCCAGGTGGGTGAAGGCCTGCGGGAAGTTGCCCAAGTGCCGGCCGGTGCGGGGCTCGATCTCCTCGGCGTAGAGATGCAACGGGCTGGCGAACGACAGCAGCCGCTCACACAGGTGCTTGGCCCGGCTCACCTCGCCGATCTCCACCAGTGCCGATACCAGCCAGAACGAGCAGATGGTGAAGGTGCCCTCGGCGCCGGACAGCCCGTCGTCGGTCTCCTCGGTGCGATAGCGCAGCACCAGGCCGTCTTCGGTGAGTTCTTCGGCGATCGCCATGACGGTGGCGCGCACCCGCGGATCGTCGGCCGGCAGGAAGCGGGTCAGCACCACCAGCAGCAACGATGCGTCCAGTGCGGTGCTGCCGTAAGTCTGGGTCAGCACGCCGCGGGAATCCACTCCGTTGGCCAGCACGTCGGCCTTGATCTCCTCGGCGATCGCCCGCCACTGCTTGGCGTAGGAGACCGCGCCCTGCAGTTCGGCCAGTTTCGACCCGCGGTCCAGCGCCACCCAGCACATCACCTTCGACGAGGTGAAGTGCTGCGGTTCGCCGCGCACCTCCCAGATGCCTCGGTCGGGTTCGCGCCAGTGCTTGATGGCCTCTTCCACCTGACGTTTCAGCACCGGCCACAGGGTTTCTGGGATCTGCTCGCGAGACTTGGCGTGCAGGTAGACCGAGTCCAGCATGGTGCCCCAGATGTCGTGCTGTTGCTGGTTGTAGGCGCCATTGCCGATTCGCACCGGACGGGCGTTGTCGTAGCCGGACAGGTGGTCCAACTCCTGCTCGACCAGTTCATGCTCCCCGCCGACGCCGTACATCACCTGCAACGGGTGTTGTTGTCCGTTGTTCACGCCGGACACGTCGGCGATGAACGAGAAGAAGTCGTCGGCCTCGCGGTCTAGGCCCAGTGTGTACAGGCCCCACAGCGTGAATGCCGAGTCGCGCACCCAGCTGTATCGGTAGTCCCAATTCCGTTCGCCCTGAGGCGTTTCCGGCAGCGATGTGGTGGGCGCAGCCAGCAGTGCCCCGGTCGGCGAGTACGTCAGACCCTTCAGCGTCAGCGCGCTGCGCTGCAGGTACGAGCGCCACGGATGGTCGGGGAAGTTGCCGATGTTGATCCATTGCCGCCAGCATTCGGTGGTGTTCCACATCTTGTCTGCGGCTTCGGCATAGCTTTGCGGCGCGGGGTGTTTCGACCAGCTCAAGGCCACGAAGACGTCATCGCCCTCGGTCAGCCGGGTGCGGGCCCGGGCTTCACGGCCCTCCAGTCCCAGCCGCAGATTCGTTGTCAATCGCAGGGTCGGATGGGCATCCGGATTCTGCCGGGCCCGCGCGATCGCCTCGCCGTAGGCGTTGGCCGAGTATTCCCAGGTGGCGCTGGTGCGGTGATAGTCGAACGCCGGCTCGCAGCTCATGGTCAGCTCGACGGTGCCACTGACGCAACGCACCGTGCGCAGCAGGATGTGCTCGGCGTCCCAGTCGGTGGGGGTGCGCCGGTGAGTCTGCGATCGTGCGTCGATGTCGTGCCATTTGCCCATCACCAGCGCGTCCCGCACGATCAGCCAGCCGGTGTGGGTCTGCCACGTGGTTTCCATGATCGGACTTCCGGGCAGGTAGCGGCGGGCCGCGGGCACCGACACCCCGTAGGGCCCGAGCCGGAAATGTCCGGCGCTGCGGTCCAACAGCGCACCGAAGACGCTGGGGGAGTCCGGGCGCGGCAGGCACATCCACTCCACCGATCCCGCTGCCGAGATCAGGCAGGTGTTCTCGCAGTCCGACAGAAACGCGTAGTCGGCGATCGGGGGAAACGGATTGCGGACCGAACTCGGTGTCGCCGCATACGGCACTGGGGCGGTCGCCGACAACGGGGGTGGCGTCGGAGCCGCGGTGCTGGTGCCTCCGGTGGACGCGGGGGTCTCCGAGGCGGTCTTGGCGGGTGCATCGCCCGGCGGGGTGTGCAGGTCCATGCCGTCATCATCTCTGGCGGCATGCCGCACGTCTACCCGGATCGGCCGATCGTGGCTCCGGCCGCAGGCTCGCCACGGCCACGGCGGCGACCCGCTTCGCCGCACTTGCGATCGCCGCTAAGGTTATGGGGGTGGTGGGCTTCCTGGGCTGGTGGGACGGTGTTGAGCTGTGGCTGTCGGGCCTCGGTTTCGTGGTACAGACCGCGGTGGTGATGCCGGTGGTGCTGTTGCTGGCCTACGGTCTTGCCTCGGCGCTGGACGCGGTGCTGGGAGAGGGAATTCGGGTGCGGGAACGAGTCCGGCACGGTCGCGACGGTGGGGTCCGCTGATGCCTCGTTCGCAGGTGACGTTGGTGCTGGTCGGGCTGATTGTGCTGGTGATCGTCAGCTGGTTGCTGACCCGCTAGGCCCGCTGCACCGGGCTGGACGCTGCCCGCCCCGGCCTCTGTTATGCTTCCCCGCATGTTCGCAGCGACCGGTGACCGGCAGCGCCAGTTTTTGGCGTTCCCGAAGCTCGCCGTGATCACTTCCGCTGTGGCCGACCTGCACTGTTGTCGCTGATACCGCACCCGTCGGCGTACCGGTGTCGTCTTTGTTGACGCACGTTCTGGAGAATCGAACGCCTTTCGCGATCCGACGGACAAGCATTCTTGCCGACGTCGATACGGATCGCCCGAAAGGTCATCAATGCCCAACACCATCGCGCGGAGCATCGCGCTGGCCCTGGCCACCGCCATGGCAGTCACCACACTCGCCGGGTGTGGCGGCGGACCCAGCGATGTCGTCGGAGGTGGCGAGCGCTCCGAAGCGCACACCACCCTGACGCTGGTGGCATACGCGGTTCCGGAACCCGGCTGGAGCAAGGTGATCCCAGCCTTCTACAACACCGAGGAGGGCGCCGACGTTCAGGTCGTCACCTCATATGGCGCATCGGGCGATCAGTCCCGCGGGGTCGCCAGCGGCAAACCCGCTGACATCGTGAACTTCTCGGTGGAACCCGACGTCACCCGATTGGTGAAGGCCGGCAAGGTCGCCGAGGACTGGAACGCCGATGTCACCAGGGGTATCCCGTTCGGTTCGGTGGTGACTTTGGTAGTGCGGCAGGGCAACCCCAAGCACATCAACGACTGGGACGACCTATTGCGGCCCGGGGTCGAGGTGATCAGCCCCAGCCCGCTGAGTTCTGGATCTGCCAAATGGAATCTGCTGGCTCCTTACGCCGTCAAGAGCGAGGGAGGCAAGAACCCGCAGGCCGGCCTGGACTTCATCGAGAAGCTGGTCGGTGACCATTTCAAGCTGCGCCCGGGCTCCGGTCGCGAAGCCACCGACGTGTTCCTGCAGGGCAGTGGCGACGTGCTGATCAGCTATGAGAACGAGGCTATCGCGGTCGAGCGCAAGGGCAAGCCGGTGGAGCACGTCAACCCGTCGCAGACCTTCAAGATCGAAAACCCGTTGGCTGTGGTGACCTCCAGTCGCCACCTTGACACCGTCACCGCGTTCAAGAATTTCCAGTACACGTCGGCGGCGCAGCGGCTGTGGGCCGAAGCCGGGTTCCGTCCGGCCGACCCGAGCATCGCCGAGGAATTCCGAAACGCGTTCCCGGATCCCGACAAGCTGTGGACCATCGCCGATCTCGGCGGGTGGGACGTTGTCGACAACTCGCTCTTCGACAAGTCGAACGGCGCCATCACCAAGATCTACACCCGGGTCACCGGATGAGCGCCGTACCGGTCACCGAGGAGACTCGGCTCGGCGACGGCGGGTCGCACTCCAGGTTCCGGCGTGAAGGGGTGTCGCTGCGCGTCGGTGCCGCCACGGTGTGGCTGTCGCTGATCGTGTTGGCGCCGCTGTCAGCGATCGCCTGGCAGGCCGGCGGCGGCGGATGGCGCGCCTTCGAGTTGGCGGTCACCTCGCACGCGGCACTGCAGTCGTTCCGGGTGACGCTGACGATCGCGGCCGGCGTCACCGTGCTCAACCTGGTGTTCGGCCTGTTGATCGCGTGGGTTCTGGTGCGCGACGACTTCTTTGGCAAGCGCTTCATCGATGTGATCATCGATCTGCCGTTCGCGTTGCCCACCATCGTCGCGAGCCTGGTGATGCTGGCGCTCTACGGCCCCGCCAGCCCGGTGCACGTGCACCTGCAGCACACCGCCTGGGGCGTCGGCCTGGCGTTGGCGTTCGTCACGCTGCCCTTTGTGGTGCGGTCGGTGCAACCGGTGCTGCTGGAGATCGACCGGGAGGTCGAGGAAGCGGCCGCGTCGCTGGGTGCCTCCGGGCTGACCATCTTCCGCGCCGTGGTGCTGCCGGCGCTGACTCCGGCATTGTTGACGGGGGCGGGACTGGCGTTCTCCCGGGCGATCGGCGAGTTCGGCTCGGTGGTGTTGATCGGTGGCGCGGTGCCCGGTAAGACCGAGGTTTCCTCGCAGTGGATCCGCACCCTGATCGAGAACGACGACCGGACCGGGGCGGCGGCGATCTCGTTGGTGCTGCTCGCGGTTTCCTTCCTGGTGCTGCTCGCGTTGCGGGTGCTGGGATCGCGCGTGAGCAAGCGGCAGGAGAGGTCCTGATATGACGTCGACACGAAAATTCCGCTATCTGTTCCGGTTCCTGGCGGTGGCCTACGTGGGGCTGCTGTTGGTCGTCCCGGTGTCGCTGATCCTGTGGCGCAGCTTCGCGCCCGGGTTCGGGCAGTTCTTCGACTACATCTCCACCCCGGCTGCCATCTCAGCGCTGCAGCTGTCGCTGCTGGTGGTGGCCATCGTGGTGCCGCTGAACGTCATCTTCGGCATTCCGACCGCATTGGTGTTGGCGCGCAATAAATTCCGCGGCAAGGGCGCACTGCAGGCGATTATCGACCTGCCCTTCGCGGTCTCTCCGGTGATCGTCGGTGTGGCGCTGGTCGTGCTGTGGGGATCGGCGGGGCTGTTGGGCTTCGTCGAGAACGACTGGGGCTTCAAGATCATCTTCGGTCTGCCCGGCATCGTGCTGGCCAGCATCTTCGTCACGCTGCCGTTCGTGATCCGGGAAGTCGAACCGGTGCTGCACGAACTGGGCACCGACATGGAAGAGGCGTCGGCCACGCTGGGCTCGAGCTGGTGGCAGACGTTCTGGCGGATCACGCTGCCGTCGATCCGTTGGGGGTTGACGTACGGGATCGTGCTGACGGTGGCGCGCACCCTCGGCGAGTACGGCGCGGTGTTGATCGTGTCGTCGAACCTGCCCGGAAAATCCCAGACGCTGACGCTGCTGGTGTCTGACCGCTACAACCGCGGCGCCGAATACGGCGCCTACGCCTTGTCCACGCTGCTGATGACAGTGTCGGTGTTGGTCTTGATCGTTCAGGTGGTGCTCGACGTTCGGGCCGGAAAGGGAGACAAATGAGCAACGCAATCACGGTGCGTGGGGCGAACAAGCGCTACGGCGACTTCGTCGCGTTGGATAACGTCGACTTCGCGGTCCCGTCGGGTTCGCTGACGGCGCTGCTGGGCCCCAGCGGCTCGGGTAAGTCGACGCTGCTGCGGGCCATCGCCGGCCTGGATCACCCGGACAGCGGAACGGTCACCATCAACGGGGTCGACGTCACCGGTGTGCCGCCGCAGCGGCGCGGGATCGGATTCGTCTTTCAGCACTACGCGGCTTTCAAGCACATGACGGTGCGCGACAACGTGGCGTTCGGGCTCAAGATTCGCAAGCGGCCCAAGGCAGAGATCAAGGAAAAGGTCGACAACCTGCTGGAAGTGGTGGGACTCAGCGGTTTTCAGACCCGCTATCCCAACCAGTTGTCCGGCGGTCAGCGTCAGCGGATGGCCCTGGCGCGTGCCCTCGCGGTGGACCCGCAGGTGTTGCTGCTCGACGAGCCGTTCGGGGCGCTGGACGCCAAGGTGCGCGAAGACCTGCGGGCCTGGCTGCGCCGGCTGCACGACGAGGTGCATGTCACCACGGTGCTGGTCACCCACGATCAGGCCGAGGCGCTGGACGTCGCGGACCGGATCGCCGTGCTGAACCAGGGCCGTATCGAGCAGCTCGGCACCCCGACCGAGGTCTACGACGCTCCGGCGAACGCGTTCGTGATGTCGTTCTTGGGCGCGGTGTCTTCACTCAACGGTGCTTTGGTCCGCCCGCACGACATCCGGGTCGGCCGCACCCCGGACATGGCGGTGTCCGCCGCGACGGTAGACGGTGCCGACGGGGTCGGGGTGCTGCGCGCCATCGTCGACCGGGTGGTGGCGCTGGGCTTCGAGGTGCGGGTCGAGCTCACCAACGCCGCCACCGGAGTGCCGTTCACCGCCCAGATCACCCGCGGCGATGCCGAAGCGCTCGCGCTGGCCGAGGGGGACACCGTCTACGTGCGCGCCACCCGGGTGCCTCCGTTGAGTGACGTGGCGGCAGTGGGAGCGCCGGCGGTGCCGGCGTAGCGGCGCCAGATGTGTCCGGGCTGTGACCGGCACGTGGTCATAGACCCGATCAGGCAGCCAGCTCGGTGGCCAGCGCGGCCTCCACTCGGTCCAGCACGGTCGCGGCCACCAGGCGGTGCGCGCCGAGCGGCTCGGCTATCGGGATTCCCACCTGTGCGGCGTAGGCGGCGACCCGGTCGGTGATCCTGCCGTTGGCCAAGAACCACGGAGCGATCATCAGCTTGGTGGCACCGCGTGCCCGCAACCGTTCGACGGCTTCCGGCACCGACGGCTGGGGGCCCTCAGTGGCGAAGGCGACTTCCACTCCGGCCCAACGCGTTCCGCGAGACAACGGGGCTGCGATCGTGGCGGTCTGCGCGTTGGCCACCGGACGCGACGAGCCCACCGCGACCACCACCACACCCAGCTCCGGGTCGAATCGCGAAGCCCCGGCGCTCGACAGGCGTTCGCCGAGAACCTGCACCAGGCGGCTGTCCTCGCCCAGCGTCGAAGCGACCCGCACGGCGACGCCGGACTCCGCGATCATCGCCGGAATATCGACGCGGGCGTGGTAGGCGCTGGCCAACAGCAGGGGGGCGACGATGGTGTCACCGCCGGCGTGGCTGGTCTCGCGCAGCACATCGCTCAGGTTGGGGGAGCTGTGTTCGCAGAACGCCACGCGCACGGCGAGTTCGGGCGCCACCCGGCGCAGGTGCCCCGCGATCGCGCGAGTGTTGGCCGCCGCGCGCGGATCCCGGCTGCCGTGTGCGGTCAGCACCAGCGTGGTGGTCACGAGGCGTGGAGCCCGCATTCGGTCTTGGCCAGGCCGGCCCAGCGTCCGCTGCGCGGATCGGCTCCGGCCGCCGGCTTGACCGTGCACGGCGCGCAGCCGATCGATGGGTAACCGTCATCGATCAGTGGGTTGACCAGCACATTGTTTGCGGCGATGTACGCGTCGAACTCCTCGTCGGACCACGCCGCGATCGGGTTGACCTTCACCAGCCCGAACTGCTCGTCGAAGCTGATCAGCGGTGCGTTGGCACGCGTTGGCGCTTCCACCCGACGCAGCCCGGTGACCCACGCCGAGTAGTTGCGCAGGGTACGCGACAGCGGCTCGACCTTGCGCAACCGGCAGCACAGCGCCGGATTGGACCCGAACAGGTCTTTACCGTGGGCCGCGTCCTGCTCCGCGACGGTCTGCTCCGGGGTGACGTTGACCAACTGGATGTCGTACATCGACTCCACCGCGTCGCGGGTGCCGATGGTCTCGGCGAAGTGGTAGCCGGTGTCGAGGAACAGCACCGGAACCCCCGCGCGGACCTTAGCCGCCAGATCCACCAGCACCGCGTCGGCCATGTTGGAGGCCACCACGTAGTTGCTGGCGGAGGCGGGTCGGCCCGAAGCGTCGAGCCCGTTCACCCCGCCAAAATTCGCATCCGTCCACTCCAGCAGCTCGGTGGCGCTGGCGCCGTCGAGTTCGGCCGCGCCCTTGGCGGCCAGCTCGCGCAACTCCGCTTCGCTGTGCGGCCTCATCGCAGATCGTCTTCTTCGGCGCGCACCGCCCACTGCGCGAAACGCTCACCGGCGCTGCGTTGTTTGATGAAGTTGCGCACCACCCGTTCGATGTAGTCGCCGAGTTCGTCGCTGTAGACCTTGTGCTGACGCAGCTTGCGGCCGAACCCGCTGTCGGCGCCCAGGCTGCCGCCGAGGTGCACCTGGAAGCCGGGGACCGAATTGCCGTTGCCGTCGTCGATCATCTGGCCCTTGAACCCGATGTCGGCGACCTGGATGCGGGCGCACGAGTTCGGGCAGCCGTTGATGTTGACCGTGACCGGCACGTCCAGGACGGCGTTGAGGTCGTCGAGGCGTTGCTCGAGTTCGGGGACCAGGCTCTGGGCCCGCACCCGGGTCTCGACGAACGACAGCTTGCAGAACTCCAGTCCTGTGCAGGCCATCAGGTTGCGTCGCCACGGCGACGGATTGGCCGGCAGGCCCAGCGCGTCCAGCTCCGCCACCAGGCCGTCGACCTTGTCGTCGGGAACGTCGAGGATGACCAGCTTCTGGTACGGCGTGAACCGGGCCCGGTCGGAACCGACCTGCTCCATCAATTCCGCCACCTTGAGCAGCGTGGCACCGTTCACCCGGCCCGAGATCGGGGCCACCCCGACCGCGTTGTGGCCGTTGCGGGTCTTCTGCACCCCGACGTGGTCGACGGTCGCGGTGTGCTGCTCGGGTGCCGGCCCGTCGATCAGCGGGCGCTTGAGGTACTCGGTCTCGAGAACTTCGCGGAACTTCTCGACTCCCCAGTCCTTGACCAGGAACTTCAGCCGGGCCTTGGACCGCAGCCGGCGGTAGCCGTAGTCGCGGAACAGGCTCGTGACGGCCTCCCAGACATCGGGCACCTCATCCAGCGGCACCCAGGCGCCCAGGCGCTGAGCCAGCATCGGGTTCGTGGACAGGCCACCGCCGACCCACAGGTCCAGGCCGGGGCCGTGCTCGGGGTGGTTGACGCCGATGAAGGAGATGTCGTTGATCTCATGGGCGACGTCCGGCAGACCGGAGACGGCGGTCTTGAACTTGCGTGGCAGGTTGGCGAATTCCGGGTTGCCGATGTATCGGCGGACGATCTCGTCGAGTGCGGGGGACGGGTCGAGCACCTCGTCGAGCGATTCACCGGCCAGCGGAGACCCGAGCAGGCCACGCGGGCAGTCGCCGCAGGCCTCGATGGTCTGCAGCCCGACCGCGTCGAGCTGGTCCCAGATCTCTGGGACCTTCTCGATCTCGATCCAGTGATATTGCAGGTTGTTGCGGTCGGAGATGTCGGCGGTGTTGCGGGCGTAGTCGACCGAGATCTGTCCCAGTGTCCGCATCGCGGCGGCCGATAGCGCCTTGCCGTCGCAGCGCACCCGCATCATGAAGTACTTGGCCTCCAGCAGGTCGGCGTTCTCGTCGCCGGTGAAGGTGCCGTCGTAGCCCTGCTCGCGCTGGGTGTAGAGGCCCATCCAGCGGAAGCGGCCGCGCAGGTCGTCCTTGGCGATCGAGTCGAACCCCTGCTTGGAGTACACATCGACGATCCGGGCCTGCACGTTCAGCGCCGGGTCTTCCTGCTTGAACTGCTCGTTGTGGTTGACCGGTTCGGTCTCGCCGAGCGCCCATTGGGCTTCGCTGCGCTTTGCCCTGCTCGGGGGAGCAGTCGGAGTGGCGGTCATGGATTCTCCTTCAAAGAGGAGCCGGCGGGATTGAGCGCGGTTCACCGGCGACTGTCACCGGCGACGCAGATCCGGCGGCCAGCTGGAAAATACAGGTGGGCGGTTCTACGACATCAAGGCAGACAGCGACAGCTGCAGACACGCTTGAAATCGATATGCCGCCGAGCCACCAAGGCAACCCCGGACGAGGTGCAGTAGGCGGCGGTCACAGCGCCGATTATGCCATGGATGCCGAAAATCTTCCTTACCGGCGCAAAGTTGTGATCAGCGTGAGCAAAACTCATCTGGTGCTCGCTGCTACGGCGGTCGAGCCGGGGGAGCGGATCGGAACGGCTCGGGGGCGGTGGCACTCGGCGTCGGGCCACCGCGGACAGGTAGCCGATCGGAAGGCGGGTGGGATACGTGAGTGTCGACTTCGGATGGGAACCGGCGTGGGAACCACCGCCGGTGGCCGGCCCGCCACCGCGCACGAGCGGCCGTGCTCAGCTGCGCCGCTGGCTGGCCGTGACGACGCTGGCGGCTACCGTCGGTTGCGGCGGATGGTTGGCGGTCCAGCATTACCAAACCCATCTCGCCGGTGGGCAGGCGCTGGAGGCCGCCGAGGCATATGTGTTGCGGCTGAGCAATATCGACGCCGACAACGTTGATCGCGATTTCGCCGACATCACCGACGGATCGACTGGCCAGTTGCGGACCATGCACACCCGCTCCAGCGTGCAGCTGCGTCAGCAACTGATCGACAACAGGGCGACGGCGCGCGGGTACGTTGCCGAGGCTGTGCTGAAAAGCGCCGACCGCAGCCACGCCGTGGTGGTGCTGCTGGTCGACCAGGCGGTGCGCAACGCCGACAACCCCGAACCGGTGCTCGACCACAGCCGGATCCGGATGACCATGGACAAGGTCGACGGCCGCTGGCTGGCCAGCAAGGTGGAGTTGGTATGAGGAAATTCACAGCGCTGACCGTCGGCGTGCTGCTGGTCGGAGCCGCTGAATGGTCCGGCGCGGCCGGCGCCGACCCGATCGACTGGGAAGCCATCGCCCTTTGCGAGTCCGGCGGGAACTGGTCGGCCGATACCGGCGACGGCGGCTACGGCGGGCTGCGGATCAGCGCCGCGGACTGGGACGCCAACGGCGGGGTGGGACTGCCCTCGCAGGCCACCAAGCAACAGCAGATCGCCGTCGCCAAGCGCATCATGGCCAACCGTGGTCCGGGGGCGTGGTCGGGATGCGTGTCGCGCGGCGGTGCCGGTGCGGCCTCGCCGGTCGGCTCGCTGGCCCACTATGTGACGACGCTCTACCAGGACACCCCGGGGCCCGGCGCGCGGGCCGACTGAGGCGCCGACGAACAGCGCCGCCGCGATGTCGTGGGATGATCGAGCCCCATGACCCCGACCCCGCCTGCCGTAGCGTTGCCCGACGTGGCGCCGGCCCGGCGCGGCCACGACGGCCAGTTCGGGGTGTACGTGCACGTGCCGTTCTGTTTCACCCGGTGCGGCTACTGCGACTTCAACACCTACACCCCGGCGGAGCTCGGCGGCGCAAACCCCGACGCCTGGGTAGCGGCGCTGGACAGGGAACTGGAACTGGCCGCAGCCCGGTTGGGTCCCCGGCCGGCCGACACGGTCTTCGTCGGGGGCGGCACGCCGTCGCTGCTGGGCGGGCCGCGGCTGGCGCGCGTGCTCGACCAGGTGCGGAAGCATTTCGGTCTGGCTGACGAGGCCGAGGTCACCACCGAGGCGAACCCCGAGTCGACGTCGCCGGCGTTTTTCGAGACGATCCTTGCCGCCGGCTACACCCGAGTGTCGCTGGGCATGCAGTCGGTGTCGCCGCGCGTCCTGGCCACCCTGGACCGCATCCATTCGCCGGGGCGGCCGGTCGCGGCGGCGCGCGAGGCGCGGGCCGCCGGCTTCGAGCACCTCAACATCGACCTGATCTACGGCACCCCCGGCGAGACCGATGACGATCTGCTGCGTTCGGTGGACGCCGCGCTCGAGGCGGGTGTGGATCACGTCTCGGCCTACAGCCTGATCGTGGAGGACGGCACCGCGCTGGCCCGTCGGGTGCGGCAGGGCGAGCTACCCGCCCCCGAGGGCGATGTGGCGGCGCATCGCTATGAGCTGGTCGACAGCCGGCTGCGGGCGGCGGGGATGGACTGGTACGAGGTGTCCAACTGGTGCCGGCCCGGCGCGGCCTGCAGGCACAACATGGGCTACTGGAACGGCGGCCGATGGTGGGGTGCGGGGCCGGGCGCGCACAGCTACGACGGCGCGCTGCGCTGGTGGAACGTCAAGCACCCCAACACCTACGCGCAGCTGCTGGAGCAGGGTGCACTACCGGTGGCCGGCTTCGAAGAGCTCTCCGATGCCGACCGGCACACCGAGGACGTGATGCTGCGGCTGCGGCTGCGCGATGGGCTGGCGCTGGCGGATCTGGATGCCCAGGAGCGCGAGCGCGCCGCGACCGCGATCGGCGATGGGCTGCTGCACACCGACGGCACGCGGCTGGTGCTGACCGATCGCGGGCGGCTACTGGCCGACGCGGTGGTGCGTTCCCTGCTGGGATAGCGGGTCGCCGGCAGGTAGGTCCAGCGGCCGCTCAGCCGCTGAACCAACCGCGGTTGCCGTCCCAGCTGCCGCAGATGCCGTTGAAGCAGCCGTGGCCGAAACCGCCCTGGCCGGGAACAAAGCCGCCACAGCCCTGCCAGCCGGCGTCGTGGCCACAGCCGCCTCCGCCGCCGTTGCCGTCCGGGCCGCCGGCGCCGTGCGGTTGAGCGACCGCGGTCTTGTCGGGCGTGCCCATCGAGCCGGTCATCAGCATCACGCCTGTCGGCGCGACGGCGATTGCCGCGGAGGCTGTCGCTACGAACACCGATCCCACGAGTTTGCGAATACCTAGCATCACTCCAGAGTCCGCACGGATTTAGGCCTTGCCAACCCTTGTGTGAGGACTGATGCCGAATTGTGAACGCTCGTAATGCATCACTGCAATCGAATCGCGCCGCCCGGCGTCACTGTTCCGGCCGGACTCCGGGCGCGTAACGAAACCGCAATGCGGCTTGCGTGGCGCTCCTGGGGGCGAGGCGCACCTCGCTGCGTAGGTTAGGCTACATTTACTAATCGTGTCCGAGGTGGGTGTCGAAACAGTCTCCGAAGCTGCGTCGTCGGTGCTGTTGCCGCCGGGTGTCGAGCCGGCTGAGCTGGCTGCCGCGCTGGCCGCTGAGTTGCCGGAGCATGACGGCCACGAATACCTGCTCTACGAGCGTGGCGGACGTTGGACTCTGGCCGCCGGCGTGCGGGCCGCCGTCGAGCTGGACAGTGACGAGCTGCGCACGGTCCGCGACGGGGTGGTTCGCCGCGAACACTGGCGGGGCCGGCCGGCCGCAGTGCTCGGCGAAGCAGTGGACCGGTTGCTGCTGGAGGCCGCTGAGGTATTCGGCTGGGTGGCTTTTGAATTCGGCACCTACCGGTTCGGGCTGCAGGAGCGGTTGGCGCCGGGTACCGCGCTGGCGCGGGTGTTCTGGCCGCAGACCCGCATCGTTGTCACCGCCGAGAAGGTCGAGCTGTTCGGAGACAGCGACCGCGCATTCGCGGTGCTGGCGCGGCTGTTGGCCGACGGGGTTCCCACGTTGGCCGCGCCCTCGCCGGTGGTGGTCGACGTCGAGGCTGCCGGCTATCGCGATCGGGTGGCGACCGCGGTCGAGGAGATCCGCGCAGGTGCCTACCGCAAGGTGATCCTGTCGCGGTGCGTAGACGTGCCGTTTGCGCTGGACTTTCCTTCGACCTACCGACTGGGACGGCGGCACAACACGCCGGCTCGGTCGTTCTTGTTGCGGCTGGGCGGGATCCGGGCGCTCGGATACAGCCCGGAGCTGGTAGCCGAGGTGCGCGGCGACGGCGTGGTGGTCACCGAGCCGCTGGCCGGGACCCGTGCCCGCACGGGCGACCCTGCGATCGACGCGGTGGCTCGAGCCGAGCTCGAATCCGATGCCAAGGAAATCGTGGAGCATGCGATCTCGGTCCGCACTTCGGTAGAGGAGATCACCGAGGTCGCCGAGCCGGGCAGTGCCGTCGTCGGCGACTTCATGACCGTGCGCGAGCGCGGGAGCGTGCAGCACCTGGGCTCGACGGTGCGCGGTCGGCTGCATCCCGCCCGAGACCGGATGGATGCCCTGGAAGCGCTTTTCCCTGCTGTCACCGCGTCAGGGATCCCGAAATCGGCCGGAATCGACGCCATCCTGCGGCTCGACGATTGCCCACGGGGCCTGTACTCCGGTGCGGTGGTGATGTTCTCGGCCGACGGTGGTCTCGATGCCGCGTTGACGCTGCGGGCGGCCTACGAGCGGGACGGGCGCTGCTGGTTGCGGGCCGGAGCGGGCGTCATCGCCGAGTCGCGGCCCGAGCGGGAATTCGAGGAGACCTGCGAGAAGCTGGCGACGCTGGCGCCATATCTGATCGCCCAGCGCTGAATCCGCGGTTCCCCCCGGGCGGTGAGATACCCTATAGGGTATAACAGGCAGCTCGGGGAGAGGACCTCACGTGCTCGATGACGAAGACAGCGTCAAGTCGGTGTTGAACCGGCTGCGCCGTGCGCACGGCCAGCTCGCCGGAGTGATCGCGATGATCGAGGCCGGCCGCGACTGTAAAGACGTGGTCACCCAGTTGGCCGCGGTCTCGAGGGCGCTGGACCGCGCGGGTTTCAAGATCGTCGCCAGTGGCCTGCGGGAGTGTCTGGCCGGCGAAGCCGCCGGAGGCAAGGCGCCGCTCTCCGAGGACGAGCTGGAGAAGCTGTTCCTCGCCCTGGCCTAACCCGAGCTCTCGGCTCGCGTCACTGCATCAGTGACTCGGCGAGCAGGCCACTGACCATGGACTCGATGGTCGACTCGATGGATCCGGCCAAGGTGGCCGTGACCGAGGCGACGGCCTGGGTGCGGAATCGCACCAACATGCCGATCAGCTCGGCGATCTCGGTGTCGGCCGGCAGCGGCGCCCCAGGCTGCAGTCGGGTCAGCACATGTTCGGCCCCGGCCCGCACCAGCATCTGGCTGATCGCATCGATGTGCGGCAACGTCTGTTCGTAGAGGTCGATGAGCTTGTCGATGGCGATGCCGTAGCCGCGGACCTCATTGAAGGCGTCGATCAGCTTGGGTCGGGTAATGGTGGCCAGCGAGTCGGTCTCGTTGAGGCGGATGACACCGAGCGCCACCAGTCGCCGCATCGCCGGCGGGTCGCCGATCCGCCGCTCCGCTTCCGCACGTGGCATGGTCTCAGGCCGTTCGGTGGTCCAGTTACCGGCGATCGCGCTTTCCAATCCCAGGATGTCGCCGAGGTCCTTGCCCTGCTCCCAGGCGCCGATCATCTCTTTGACGTGCGCGATGGTGTAGCCGCGGTCGAGCATCGAGGTGATCAGCCGCAGCCGGGTCAGGTGGGTGTCGTTGTACAACGCGATCCGCCCGACACGTCGCGGCGGTGGGAGCAGATCCCGGTCCCGGTACACCCGCACGTTGCGGGTGGTGGTGCCGCCCAATCGGGCCAGGTCGTCGATCCGGTACTCCCGGGATGCCGTGTTGCCGCCCGGGTGGCGTACCACGATCTCGAAGAGCTGCGTGACCGCGGCCTCGACCACTTCGCGGGACTCGCGTCGCACCCGGCGCGGGAGCCGCCGCAGGTTCGCCAGCACCGCGGCGATGGACTCGGGCTTGGCGGGACGATCCGGTGTGCTCATGCCACCGCGTGGTAGTCGGACAGGCGGAAACTGCGCATCTGCCGAAGATACTGCGTTGCGAACCCCGGGTACATCGACGCGTTGAAGCCGTCCTCGGTCAGGTACCAGCTGCGACATCCCGACATCCAGGTCGTCTTGCCCAGCCGTCGCTGAATCTGCTCGTTGTGGCGGCGTTGCACAGCGTCACGCACGTCGAGGTAGCGCAGGCTTCCGCGGCGGATCGCGCCGACAGCACGCACCACGTAGTCGATCTGGCCTTCGACGTAGACCAGCAGCGAGTTGTGGCCCGGCCCTGAGTTCGGGCCGGTCATGAAGAACAGATTGGGGTAGCCGTGGGCCTGAATGCTCTTGAAGGCCTGACCGCCGCCGCTCCAG
This sequence comes from Mycobacterium sp. UM_WGJ, assembly GCF_000455125.1. Taxonomy (GTDB): domain Bacteria; phylum Actinomycetota; class Actinomycetes; order Mycobacteriales; family Mycobacteriaceae; genus Mycobacterium. Next base: position 315,853 of record NZ_AUWR01000008.1, on the reverse strand, counting down.
TCGCTGGCCAGCGACCGGCCGCCGAGTCCGGTGACCGGAAACGGCGGGCCGGTCAGGTGCACGTCGTAGCCGGTCGCGAACACGATGGCGTCCAGGTGGTGTTCCACGCCGTCGCTGGTGCGAATGCCCGACGGGCTGAGCGTGGCGATCGGCCAGGAGATGAGCTTGCAATTGTCGCGCTGTAGCGCCGGGTAGTAGTCGCTGGAGATCAGCATGCGCTTGCAGCCGGGGGTGAAGTCCGGGGTGAGCTGGCGGCGCAGCCACGGATCTTTGACCGTCGCGCGCAGGTGCGCTTTGCCCAGTTGGGCGACCAGTCCGCTGAGCGGGGTGTTCCACACCAGTGCCGTGGCGCTGGCCTCATGACCCCAGAACAGGGTCTGGCGGGCAAGCTGTTGGGCCGCTGGGACTTTGGCGAACAACTCTTGCACCGCGGCCGGCATGGCCATGTCCAGTCGGGGAATCACCCACCCCGGCGTGCGCTGAAAGACCTTGACGAATCCTGCGCGCTCGACCAGCTCCGGGATGATCTGTACCGCGCTGGCACCGGTTCCGATGACCGCGACCTTCTTACCGGTGACGTCGTAGTCGTCATCCCAGCGAGCGCTGTGGATCTTGTGACCGGTGTAGCTCTCCAGGCCGCGCAGCGCCGGGAAGCTGGAGTCCGGCAGCGGCCCGGCCGCCAGCACCACTGTGCGGGCCCGAAATTTCTTGCGACCGGCCGCTACCGTCCACGCGCCGGTGCTCTCATCGAAAGCCAGTCCGGTGACCTCGGTGCCGAACCGAATACGGCGGCGCAGGTCGAACCGGTCGACCATGTCCTCGATGTGCGCACAGATCTCGCGCGCCGAAGGGTAGGCCCGTGACCAGCCGGGGTTGGCAACGAAGGAAAACGAGTACAACAGCGACGGAATGTCGCACGCCGCACCGGGATAGCGGGTGTCGCGCCACGTCCCGCCCACCCGGTCGCTGCGCTCCAGAATGATGATCTCGCCCTCGCCGCCCAGGCCGGCTTCGGCCAGTTTGATCGCCGCGCCGATTCCGCTGAAGCCGGCGCCGACGATCAGTGTCTGGCAGGTGTGCCCGCCGGCCACGTCAGGCCGCCGGCTCGTGGGTGAGCTCCTTGAACCAGCTGGGGATGGGTTTGAGCAAACGCTTGGGATAGAACCCGGACAGCCATACCGCAGGGTTGGCCAGCAGGTGATACGGGCTGTCGGGGTTGGCCATCCAGCCTGAGTAGCGTTTGACGACTTGGTAGGCCGGCACCCGCCGGGTGTGTTCGCCGCGTTCACCGAACTGGGTGAATCGCATGAGAGCGGCGTAGAGACGTTGCGGATCCAATCCCATACCGATCACCTCGTTGCGAATCCGGTTGAGCAGCGGGATCGAGATCAGGGCTCCCACGATCAGCGACGGGGAGGCGACGGTACCGACGAACTCGATGGCCAGCCGACGGGCATCGGCATGGCCGATCATCTCGAGCACCTCGAAATCAACGGCAATGTGGCGGGATTCGTCATTGTTGATCTTCTCGAACACCTGGTGACAGACCGGGTCTTCGACCTCGTCGAGCAAGAACTTGAGCAACGCTCCGTCGAGTGCGACTTCGAGCATCGGGATCACCGTGCCCAGCACCGACAGCGGCAGGTCGTCGGAGTAGTCGTCGAGCCATTGCATGGCCAGCCGGATGTTGACATTGGGTTCGGGCATTTCGCCGTCTTCGAGCATGCCCCAGCGCTTCATCAGCGCCAGCTCGGCGTTGGCGTGACGTTGCTCCTCGGCATGGAAGTAGCGGTATATCTCGGCCAGTGTCGCGGTGGGCGCCTTGCGTGCCATGGCCGCGAAGCCGCGGGCGCCGATGTTTTCGATCCAGCACAGGTCGGCCATGAACTTCTTGAGCTTGGGTTTCATCTCGGGGCGGATCAGCTCGGCTCCCGGTGCGTCCCAGTCGATATCGGCCAGCGCCCATTGCCGATTCTTGATCTTGGTGAGCATGACGTCCATGTCGAGAGCCATCGTGATCTCCTTAGTCGGACCTACCTGGCAACGCCGCACTGGCACGGAATGCCAGTCCGATGGTTCGGGTGAACGTCTCCGGTGCCAAACGTTTGATGTTCCAGCCGATCTTGGCGTCCAGCTGGGGCATGCAGTAGAGGCCGCCGCGATCGTGGGTGTCCAGGCAGTCACGGGCGACCCGTTGCGCAGAGAGCCCGGTCCAGCGCATGAGTAGGTTCGCGGCCTCACTGGATTGAGAGGTGATCCGGCCGGATTCGACGATGTTGGTCTTGACGAAAGTCGGGCACAGCACCGTGACCCCGATACCGGTACCGGACAGCTCGGCGGCCAAGGTCTCCGACAGCGACAACACGCCGGCTTTGCTGACGTTGTAGGCGGCCATGTCGGGGGCGGCGCCGAACGACGCGGCGGAGGCGACGTTGATGATGCCGCGGGGCTGACGGGATTGCTCGGGGCTACCGTCCCGCAGGATCGGAGTGAAGACGTGGCAGCCGTGAATCGGACCCCACAGGTTGATGCCCAGCGTCCAGTTCCAGTCGTCCAGGGCCATTTCACCGATCGGCTGCCCGCCGGCGCCGACACCGGCGTTGTTGATCACCAGGGTGGGGGCGTGGCCGAACCAGGACTGCGCGGCCTCGGCCAGCGCGCTGACCTCGTCGATCGTTGAGACGTCGCAGTGCACGGCGGTGGCGCGACCGCCCGCGTTCTCGATGGCCTCGACGGTGCTGCGGGCGGCGTCATCGTCGATATCGCTGCAGACCACGGCGCTGCCGCGGCGGGCGAGTTCGATGGCGAAGGCGGCTCCGATGCCGCTTCCGGCGCCGGTGACGACGGCGGAGGCCCCATGGCTGCGTTTCGGCGATCGGCCAAGGATCATGTGACTGAGTCAACAGCTAATGGTGCCATTAGTCAATGGCAATGTATTTGAGCCGGGCCCGGGCCGGTGGCGGCGCGAACCCGGCCCTGTCTCGTGCGGGCTGTGGTTGCCCGCAGCCCGCACGAAACGGTTGTGCGGTCCTGCTAGTTGAACATGCTGTCGAGCCAACCGAAGTCGAGCAGGCTGGCGGCCGCGGCTGCGTCGCCGGGGTCGACGTCCACGTCGGGCACCGGGATGGTCGAGGTCAACGCCTCGGCGATCTTGCCCGGCAGGATGTCGAACAGGTAGGCGAAGGTGCCGTTCTCGGTGAGCAGACCGGTCCACGGTGCGCGGGGAACGCCGCCGTCCTCATCCCACACGATGTAGCCGTTGAGCAGTGCGTCGAACGGGTCCTGAGCCACGTGGTCAGGGTTGTTGGTGAAGTTCTCCGCCAGCGCGAACTGGAAGCCGAGGAAGGGCTCCCACACCGACTTGGCGGCGCTCTTCCAGAAGCTGAAGTCGTCGAACAGGTCCTGCACGTTGGTCCAGACCTGGCTCATGTCGGTGCCGATTCCCATGATGCCGGTGATCTCTTCGCCATCGACCACGCGGTTGAACAGCGGCTGGAAGATGTACTGCGCGCCGAACACCATGTCCCAGTTGATCAGGTTCCAGGCGTGGGTGACGTCACCCTCCTTGAGGAAGTCGATGATCTCCGGGAGGGTGTTCTCCAGGCCACGGATCGGGCCGATGCCCGACCACATGCCCTCGATGCCATCCCATGACCCCTGCAGGCTGTCGTTCGCGAGCTGGCCGTAGTAGCCGGACAGCTCGCCGATGGCGGAGAAGATCGGGTTCGGGCCGGAGAGCAGCTCCATGAGCGCGTCGAGATTCTCCGTGGTCGTCGCCGTGAGCTCGACTGCGGCGTGGTGGCTGGCCGAGACGGCCATCGGAGTGGTCGGCACGGCGATCAGGCCGGCGCCGGCTAGGGCGATCCCGGCGGCCAGGAGTCCGGTGGCCCGGGTGGTGGATACAGTGCCGGGATCGGTCGATCCTGCGGCCAGGGCGAGCTGCATTGCATCTCCTTATCGTGACCTCAACGTTTATGAGGTTTTTGTCATGTCGAACGCGGGTTGACATTAATCACGAATTAAGATGAAAGGCAAGCCTAACCTAACGTTGTGTTGGACGTCACAGGTAGGGCAAGCCTAACCTTACTTCCGGCTTTGGTGTAGCGTCGCTCACCATGAGCGTTTCCGTCCCCGATGCCATCAACGTCGCTCTGCGAGAGATCCTGCGCGACGACCTGAACGTCGATCTCAACCGGGTGACGCCGGAGTCGCGCCTGGTCGACGACGTGGGCCTTGATTCGGTGGCGTTCGCGATCGGCATGGTGGCCATCGAGGACCGTCTCGGGGTGGCGCTGTCCGAGGAAGACCTGTTGACGTGCGACACAGTCGGGGATCTCGAGGCCGCCATCCGGGCGAAAGCCCCTGCCGACGCGTGAGCGTGCTGGCCGACGCCCTGACCCGGGCGATGACCGGGTCGGCGCATGACCTGGTGGTCTTCGACACCGACACGGGCGTATGGCAGCGCCATCCGTGGCGACAGGTGCACGCCCGCGCCGAGAGTATCGCGGCCCGCATCCTCGACGGCGACGACGACGGGGCCGTGGGGCTGGTAGGCGAGCCGACCGCAGACCTGGTCGCCGCCATCCAGGGCGCCTGGCTGGCCGGCCGTAGCCTGTCGATCCTGCCGGGACCGGTCCGCGGCGCGGACCCTGGGCAATGGGCGCAGGCCACGCTGGATCGCTTCCACGGCGTTGGGGTCAGCACGGTGCTCAGTCACGGTCCTGTGTTGGACCTGCTGGGGGCGGAGGAGGCCGGCCGCGCACTGGCGGTGGCTGATGTCGCAGCGGCGGCCGGCGCCGGACGCTCGGTCACACCGGTGACCGCGGACGCCGATATACCCGCGGTGTTGCAGGGCACCGCCGGGTCCACCGGCACCCCGCGCACCGCCCAGCTGTCACCGACCGCGGTGCTGGCGAACGTCTCCGGCTTGAGCAAGCATGTCGGTGTCGATCCGGCCGCCGATGTCGGCTGCAGCTGGCTGCCGCTCTATCACGACATGGGACTGACCTTCCTGCTCAGCGCGGCACTGACCGGCTCGGAACAGTGGCTGGCGCCGACGGCGGCCTTTGCCGCTTCGCCGTTTCGTTGGCTGAGCTGGTTGCACGACAGCCGGGCCACCATGACCGCCGCACCCAACTTCGCCTACAGCGTGATCGGCAAATACGCCCGGCGTGTCCCCGACGTGGACCTGAGTCGGCTGCGGGTCGCCATCAACGGCGGCGAACCGGTCGACTGCGAGGGACTGGAGCGATTCGTCACCGAGCTGGCCAAGTTCCGTCTGGACCCCGGTGCGCTGATGCCGTCCTACGGCTTGGCCGAGGCCACCTGCGCGGTGACGGCGCCGCGACCTGGCGCCGGCTTGGTGTACGACGAGGTGACCAACCCGGCCGGCGAGGACGCTGCGACCACCCGCCGACACGCGGTGCTCGGCGAGCCGATCCCCGGGATGCAGGTCCGGATCCGCCCGGTGGCCGACGACCACGAGGAGCTGCCGCAGCGCGAGGTCGGTGAGATCGAGATCCGCGGAACCTCAATGATGTCGGGCTACCTCGGCCAGCCGACGCTGGACCCGGACGCCTGGTTTGCCACCGGCGACCTCGGCTACCTCACCGACGCCGGCCTGGTGGTCTGCGGCCGGGCCAAAGAGATCATCTCGATCGCAGGTCGCAACGTTTTCCCGACCGAGATCGAACGGGTCGCGGCGCAGGTGCGTGGGGTCCGGGAGGGCGCGGTGGTGGCAGTCGGCACCGACGGGATCCGTCCGGGACTGGTGATCGCCGCGGAGTTCCGTGGCCGCGACGAAGCCGCAGCGCGTGCCGCCCTGATCTCCCGGGTGGCATCGCAGTGCGGGGTGGTGCCCGCAGAGGTGGTGTTCCTGGCACCGGGCGCACTGCCCCGGACGTCGTCGGGAAAGCTCCGGCGGCTGGATGTCAAACGCAACCTGGAGGCCTGAAGTGACCGACGTGACCGCCGGATCCGATATCGACAGCTACCGGGTCTTGCTGGATCAGGTCTTCGACCAGCAGGTAGTGGACTGGACCGCGGAAGCCGAAGCGACCGAGCGTTTCCCGCGCGCGCTGATCGAACACCTGGGGCGCAGTGGGGTGTTCGCGCAGAAGTGGAGTAACGGTCAGCATCCCGACGTCGCCAAGCTGGTGGCCCTGGCATTCAAACTGGGCCACCTGCGGTCGGCCGGCATCGGGGTCGGGGTGAGTCTGCACGATTCCGCCATCGCGGTATTGCGCCGATTCGGCCGATCGGAGTATCTGCAGAGCATCTGCGCGCAGGCCATCGCGGGCCAGGCGGTGCTCTGCATCGGCGCCTCGGAGGAGTCCGGCGGTTCGGACCTGCAGATCGTCGAGACCGAAGTTCGTTCGGCGCGAGATGGTTTCGAAGTGCGTGGCCGTAAGAAGTTTGTGTCCCTGTCGCCGATCGCCGACCACATCATCGTGGTGGCGCGCGGTGTGGACCATGACGCGAACAGCCGGCACGGCAACGTCCTGGTGATCGCGGTCCCGATTTCCCAGGTGCACGTCAACGAGCCCTATCGCAAGGTCGGTGCCGGGCCGCTGGACACCGCCGCGGTCGACATCGACACCTGGGTGCCCGCTGATGCGCTGATCGCCCGCCCGGGCACCGGGCTGGCCGCCATCTCCTGGGGGCTGGCGCATGAGCGCATGTCGATAGCTGGGCAGGTCGCGGCATCATCCCAGCTGGTGCTGGGGCTCACCCACGCCCGGATGATGCGACGCCGGCAGTTCGGCGCCACTCTGTTCGAACATCAGGCGTTGCGGATGCGGGTGGCCGACCTGCAGGCCCGGGTCGACATGCTTCGCCACGCGCTCAACGGCATTGCTGCCGACGGCCGGCTCGATCTGCGTGCGGCCGCGGCCATGAAGGTCACCGCGGCCCGGCTCGGTGAAGAGGTGTTCTCCGAGTGCATGCACATCTTCGGCGGCTCCGGCTACCTCGTCGATGAGACCCCGATCGGACGCTGGTGGCGGGACATGAAGCTGGCTCGCGTCGGCGGCGGCACCGACGAAGTGCTGTGGGAGTTGGTCGCGGCCGGCATGCGACCCGACTACGACGGCTATGCCGAGCTGTTCGAGAGTGGATCGTCCTCGGGGTAGCGCAGCACCCCGTAGAGCGCCATGCGGCGGTAACCCATGTCGTGCTCACCGAGAAAGGTCCCGCCCACATACTCGGCCAGCCTGCGCATGGCCGTGTTGCGGTACTCGGGCTCGAACATCATTCGCCGGCAATGCGGTTCGAGCTCGAACACGCTTTTCATGACGCGCGGGAGCAGGATCGCCGCGAACCCCCGATTGACCGCTGCGAGGTCGGCGACCGCCCCGTGCATACCCAGGTCGTAAGGGTGGGCGGCGTAGTACTTGGCGATGGAATCCTTTGACGCTCGGTACAATTCGATGTAGCCGCTGTCCTGCCCGTGCCGGCTGACGATCAAGGGGCGCGTGAAGCTGCCTTCGACCAAGGCGCTCAGGTAGGCGTGCCAGCGCTCCGGCGGCCAGGCGGACTCCCATGTCTCGGCCAGATGTGGCCGGTTCATCCACTCGGAGATCATCTCCGCGTCGCCGTCCGGGTCGGCGACCCGGATCGAGTAGGGAGCGGCGAGAACCGGGATCGGCGGTGCGGGAACGCGGCGAACGTCCTCGGGGACGTCCGTCAGTTCACGGTGCACAATGTTGGCGGCGTCTGTCATAACGAACGGTCAGCCTACCCCGAGCCCCCCTGCCAATAAGTGAGGGTAGGGTAACCTAGGTTCCACTTTGGCGGCGGGGCGCCGAGCTCCACTCCGCGGGGTGGGCCACCGTCGGCGAAAGGACCGGGATGGCGCGCGGCTTGCAGGGGGCGATTCTGCGGGGCTTCGGTGCTCGCGACCACACCGTAACGGTGCTCGAGACCGCCTGGATCGCTCCACATTGCATCCGGGTCTGGATGCATTCGTCCACCCTGTTCACCGACGCGGCCGTCGAACCCAGTGCCTGGCTGCGATTTTGGTTCCCGGACCCGGATGGATCGCACACCGAGTTCCAGCGCGCGTACACGATCGTCGAGGGCGACGCGGAGAGCGGACGCTTTGCGGTCGACATGGTGCTGCACGAACCAGCCGGGCCGGCCACCCGCTGGGCCCGCACCGTGGAACCCGGAGCCACCATCGCGGCGATGTCGCTGATGGGCTCGTCGCGCTTCGAGGTGCCCGATGCCGACGCCCAGCCCGCCGGCTACCTACTGATGGGCGACTCGGCGTCGATTCCGGGAATCAACGGAATCATCCGCACCGTCGCACCCGATGTACCGATCGAGCTCTACCTCGAACAGCACCACGACGACGATCTGTTGATCCCGTTGCAAGCGCACCCCCGGTTGCGGGTGCACTGGGTGCCCCGCCGTGACGCGGGCTCGCTGGCCGCGGCGATCGAGGCCCGGGACTGGTCGGACTGGTACGCCTGGGCCACGCCGGAAGCCGCGACGCTCAAGGCGCTGCGTACCCGGCTGCGCGACGAGTTCGGCTTCCCCAAATCCGAAATCCACGCGCAGGCCTACTGGACCGCCGGACGTGCCATGGGCACTCAGCGCGGGCCGGAGCCTGCGCCGTTGACGCTGCCGTCACCAGACAACACTGCGAGTGAGACGGCTGGTTCATGCGGCGGTCCCAGCTTCGCCTCTCCTGCGTCGAGACTCGCTGAACCGCCGGGTGAGCGCACAGCCAACGCAAAGGGAGCGTGGCGTGCGCAGGCCGCGGGTCGGCTGCTCGGTCCGCTGCGGGGGCCGCTGATTCTCTCCGGTGTCCTCCAGGCCCTGATCACGTTGCTGCAGTTAGCCCCGTTCGTGCTGCTGGTGGAGCTGGCCCGACTGTTGGTTGCCGGCGCCGACGAGTCACGGCTGTGGACGGTGGGAATCACCGCACTCTCGTTGCTGGGTTTGGGCACCTTGCTGGGCGCGGGGCTGACGCTGTGGCTGCACGTCGTCGACGCCCGCTTCGCGAGCGCGCTGCGGACCCGATTGCTGAGCAAGCTGTCCCGGCTGCCACTGGGCTGGTTCACCGCCCGCGGATCCGGCTCGATCAAGCAACTGGTCGCCGACGACACCCTGTCGCTGCATTACCTGGTCACCCATGCCATCCCGGACGCCGTCGCCGCCGTGGTGGCACCGGTCGCGGTGTTGGTCTACCTGTTCGTGGTGGACTGGCGGGTGGCACTGGTGCTGTTCGTGCCCGTGCTGGTCTACCTGGTGCTGATGTCGGTGATGATGACCCAATCCGGCCCCAAGATCAGCCAGGCGCAACGCTGGGCTGAGCGGATGAACGGCGAAGCCGGCACGTACCTCGAAGGTCAGCCGGTGATCCGGGTGTTCGGCGGGGCCACCGCCTCCGTCTTCCGCCGCCGCCTCGACGACTACATCAACTTTCTCGTGGACTGGCAGCGACCGTTCATCGGCAAGAAGACGCTGATGGATCTGGTCACCCGCCCGTCGACCTTCCTGTGGCTGATCATGCTGACCGGCACCCCCCTGATCATCTCCGGCCGAATGAACCCGGTGAACCTGCTGCCGTTCCTGTTGCTGGGCACCACTTTCGGCGCCCGACTGCTGGGTATCGGCCTGGGGGTCGGCGGTATTCGCGGCGGCATGCTGGCGGCACGGCGGCTACAGATCGCCCTGGACGAGCCCGAGCTCGCCGTCGAGCAGCACGATCCCACACCGGTAGACGCGCCTGGGACGGTGCGCTTCGAGGCAGTCACCTTCGGCTATCGCCCCGGTGTCCCGGTGATCCGCGACGTGTCGTTGACGCTGCGGCCGGGTACGGTGACCGCGCTGGTGGGCCCGTCGGGTTCGGGCAAGTCGACCCTGGCGGCACTGCTGGCCCGGTTCCACGACGTCGAGTCCGGATCGATATCGGTTGACGGTCACGACATCCGGTCGCTGACCGCCGACGAGCTCTACCGCCGGGTGGGATTCGTCCTGCAGGAAACCCAACTGGTGCACGGCAGCGTGCGCGACAACATCGCGCTGGCGGTTCCGGATGCGACCGATGCGCAGGTGCAGGCCGCCGCCCGCGAAGCCCAAATCCATGACCGCATCTTGCGGCTGCCCGACGGCTACGACACCGTGCTCGGCGCCGCCGCCGCGCTTTCGGGCGGGGAACGCCAGCGGCTGACCATCGCCCGCGCCATCCTCGCTGACACGCCCGTGCTCATCCTGGACGAGGCCACCGCGTTCGCCGATCCAGAATCGGAATACCTGGTGCAGCAAGCGCTGAACCGGCTGACCCGGGATCGCACCGTGCTGGTAATCGCCCACCGGCTGCACACCATCACCGGCGCCGACCAGATCGTCGTGCTCGACCACGGGGGGATCGCCGAACAGGGCAGCCACGACCAATTGCTGGCAACCGGCGGTCGCTACCAGCAGTTGTGGCAGACCGGCCGCGCCGCGGTCACCGTCGGGGCGGAGGCCGGCCGGTGATCCGCACCCTGATCCAGCTGATTCCGCACGACCGCCGTGGCCGGATGTATGGCTACGCCGCGCTGACGGTGCTGTCGGTGGCGGTGCGGGCAGCGGGGACCGTGCTGCTGGTCCCGCTGGTGAGCGCGCTCTTCGCCAGCACGCCGAGTCAGGCGGTGGCCTGGCTGGGTTGGTTGACCGTGGCGACCGTCGCCGGTTGGCTGATCGACTTCGCCTGCGCACGAATCGGATTCGGCTTGGGATTCGCCGTCCTCGATCACACCCAGCACGACGTGGCCGACCGACTGCCGGGCATCCGGCTGGGCTGGTTCACGCCCGCCAACACCGCCGACGCGCGACAGGCGATCGCTGCCACCGGCCCCGAACTGGTGAGCCTGGTGGTCAACCTGCTGACCCCCCTAATCAGTGCGATCTTGCTGCCGCCGGCGATCGCACTGGCCCTGCTCGGGGTGTCCTGGCAGCTGGGTCTGGCCGCCCTGGGCGGGGTACCGCTGCTGCTGGGGGCGCTGTGGGCGTCCAACCGGCTCAGCGCCCGCGCGGACGCCGCGGCCGGCGACGCCAACACCGCTTTGACCGAACGAATCATCGAGTTCGCCCGCACCCAGCAGGCGCTGCGCGCGGCGCGACGCGTCGAACCCGAGCGCAGCACCGTCGGGCAGGCGCTGAGCGCCCAACATGGCGCGGCGATGCGGCTGTTACTCATGCAGATTCCGGGGCAATTGCTGTTCAGTCTGGCCAGCCAGGGCGCCCTGATCCTGCTCGCCGGCAGCACCACCGCGTTGACCGTGACCGGCACGCTCAGCGTTCCCGAGGCCATCGCCTTGATCGTGGTGGCGGTGCGCTACCTGGAACCGTTCACCTCCATCAGCGAACTGGCGCCCGCGCTGGAGTCGACGCGGGCCTCCCTCGAGCGGATCCGTGCTGTGCTCACCGCGCCGGAGGTGACGGTCGGCCCCGGTCATGCCCCCGAGGCCCCCGGCGCCACCCGAATCGAGTTCGACGATGTCACCTTCGGCTACGACTCCGCGGGCGCCCCGGTGCTCGACCGGGTGAGCTTCACCCTGCAGGCCGGCACCACCACGGCCATCGTCGGACCGTCCGGCTCGGGCAAGAGCACCATCTTGTCCCTGATCGCCGGGCTGCATGAGCCCACCGGTGGGCGGGTGTTGCTCGACGGGGTGGACGCCACCGAGTTGGACGCCGCGTCACGGCGCGCCGCCACCAGTGTGGTGTTCCAGCATCCGTACCTACTCGACGGCACGATCCGCGACAACATCCTGGTCGGAGACCCCGACGCCGATCAGGAAGCTTTCCAGCGGGCCGCCGCACTGGCCCGCGTCGACGAGCTGGTTGCCCGACTGCCCGACGGCGCCGAAACCCGGGTGGGTGAAGCCGGCGCGGCACTGTCTGGCGGGGAGCGCCAACGGGTCAGCATCGCCCGGGCGCTGCTCAAACCCGCACCGGTGCTGCTGGTCGACGAGGCGACCAGCGCACTGGACACCGAGAACGAGGCCGCGATCGTTGCCGCGCTGAGCTCCGAGCCGCGCCAGCGTACCCGGGTGATCGTCGCGCACCGGCTGGCCAGCATCTCCCAGGCCGACCGAGTGCTGTTCATCGACGACGGCCGCGTCATCGAAGACGGGACGATCGACGAATTGCGCGCGGCCGGTGGGCGTTTCGACGAGTTCTGGCGGCAGCAAAATGATGCCGCCGGATGGCAGATCCACGCCGGCTAGCACGCAACGGGCCACTTTAGTGCGATCATCGAAGGCGTGAACGCCGACGATGACCCCGAGGCCCGGATCCGGGAATTGGAACGCCCGCTGTCGGACTTCGCCGCGCCCGTGGAACTGACCTCCCCGTCGATCGGTACCGAGGGGCGCACGTTACCGCCGCGAGGCCGGGGGATCGCCGTCGTCGCGATTGCGGCGGCCCTCCTGATCGGGGTGGCCCTGGCCATGTTCCTGATCGTCGGAGGCCAGACGACTACGACGCAGGGGCATCCGACCGCTACTCGCGGTGCCGCGCCGGAACCGTCCACGGAGCCGGTCGAGGTTCCAGCGCCCGAACCAGCGCCCATTCCGGAGCCGCCGGTCGCAGCGTCGCCTGCTAATCCGGTGCCGGACAGCAGTGTCACCCTCACCATCGCCGGGGCCGGGGAGAACAAGATACTGGCCTGCGACGGTCGCTACGTGTCGGTGAGCGGTGTCAGCAACACCGTGGAACTCACCGGCCAGTGCGCCGGTCTGACGGTGTCGGGCATCGGCAACGTCATCACCGTCGACTCGACGCCCAAGGTCACCGCATCCGGTCTCAACAACCGGGTCACCTACCGCTCCGGGAACCCGGACGTGAGCACCTCGGGGTTCGACAACGTCGTCGAGCGTGGCTAGGCCGGCGAATTCGGGTCAGCCGAGCTGGCGGACCAGCGCTTTCTTGTCGATCTTGCCGACCGCCGTGAACGGCAGCGCCGGCAGCGCCGTCAGCTGATCGATCCGGACGTGGGTGGCGACCCCACACTCGTCGAGGTGGCGGTTCAGCTCTGCCAGCGTCAACGGTGCTCCGTTGAACACCACTGCAGCGCACACCTTTTCGCCCAAATATTGATCCGGTTGGCCGACCGCGGCAGCCGATCGAACCGCCGGATGGACCAGCAGGTGCGCCTCCAGTTCGTCGGCAGCGATGTTCTCGCCGGCGCGCACGATCACGTCCTTGATCCGCCCGGTCACCTCCAGGTAGCCGCCTGCCAGGCGGCGGACCCGGTCCCCGCTGCGGTAGAACCCATCCGGGCTGAAGGACCGCTCATTGGCCTCGGCCGCGTTGTAGTAGCCGTTGATCGTGTAAGGCCCGCGCACCATTAGCTCACCCTCGGATGTCTCGGCGCCGTCCTCGTCGACCACCCGCAACTCGTCGTCGGCGCACAACGGCCGGCCCTGGGTGGTGTCGAGCAACTCCGCCGAATCGCCGGGCCGGGTGTAGCAGAGCAACCCCTCGGCCATGCCGAACACCTGCTGCAGCCCAGGGGTCAACGCCTCCCGAACCCGGCGGGCGTCTCCCGCGGCGAGCTTGGCGCCACCGACCTGCAGCAACCGCAGCGTCGTCGGCTTCTGCGGCTCCCAGTCGCAGGCGTGGGCCCACAGCGTCGCCAACGCCGGCACCAGCGCGGTGACCGTCACCCGGTGCCGGGCGATGGTGGCGAAGGCCGCCTCCGGGCTGGGGTCGGCACCGAAGACGGTGGCTGCGCCCACCGACATGGCGCCCAGCAAGCCGGGGCAGGCCAGCGGAAAATTGTGGGCGGCCGGTAACGCCGCGAGGTAGACGTCGTCGCAGGTCAGCTCGCACAGCTGCGCGCTGGCGGTGGCGTTGTAGACGTAGTCGTCATGGGTGCGGGGGATCAGCTTGGGCATACCGGTGGTCCCACCGGAGACCAGCAGCAGTGCCGGTGCGGTCGGATCGGGGGTGACTCGCGGCGCGGGGGAGTCCTCGGGCGCCTCGTCGATAACGAGCCGCCGCAGCCCCAGTTCGGCGGCCATCGCCGGATAGTCGAATCCCGCAGTGGCATCAGGGATCACGATCCCGACGGCTTCGCTGACCGCAGCCAGATGCCCGATCTCGGCAGCACGGTGCCCGGGCAGGCACAGCACCGGGAGGGCACCCACCCGCAGCAGCCCGAACAGCGTGACAGCGAACGCGCAACTGTTGGGCAACTGCAGCAACACCCGGTCACCGGCACCGACACCCAGCCGGTGCAGGCCCGCCGCTGCGCGATCGGCGGCCGCATCCAACTGCGCATAGGACAGCGTCGCGTCTGTATCGATCACCGCCGGACGCTCGGGCCAGCGGGCCGCGGCGTCGTCGAGCAGCGATGCCAGCGGCCGCCCGCTCCAGTAGCCGGCCGCACGATAGGCGGCGGCCCGCTCGTCAGGAAACGGTACGAACCCGTGCATGTGTACTCCCTGGCTTGCCGACGACCGAACCTGGATAGAGTAGCTTCGAGAAATTAGGGCAGCCTAACGAAGGGTGGGGTCACGCCGTGGGGCCGGACGAGATACGCGCGCAGGTCGCTGACCTGCTCGGCGCCGACACCAACGACGTCGATCCCGACGCGGACTTGGTCGGGCAGGGTCTGGATTCGATCCGGATGATGAGCCTGGCCGGTCGCTGGCGCAAGCAGGGCATCGACGTCGACTTCGCGGCGCTGGCCGCTGACCCCCGTATCGCCGCCTGGCAGGAGCTGTTGGGCGACCGGGGCGTACCGGCACCGGACACCGCACCCGCGGTCGACCCAGCCGATGCCTGCGCGCCCTTTCCGCTGGCTCCCATGCAGCACGCCATGTGGGTGGGACGCGACGACGACGTCGCGCTCGGCGGGGTGGCCGGGCACCTGTATGTGGAGTTCGATGGGCGTGTTGTCGACCCGGACCGGTTGGCCACCGCCGCGGCCGCACTGGCCGCCCGCCACCCGATGCTGCGGGTGCAATTCTCACCCGACGGCACCCAGCACATCCGGCCCGATGCCGAACTGCCCGTCGCGGTGCAGGACCTGCGTGGCCTGGACGCCACGCAGGTGGCCCAGCGGCTGGACGCCACCCGGGTGGCGAAATCGCATCAGCAACTCGACGATGCGGTCTTCGAGCTCACCGTGTCGTTGCTGCCGGACGGCACCGCACGCTTGCACGTCGACCTGGACATGCAGGCCGCCGACGCCATGAGCTACCGCACCCTGATGGCGGATCTGGCCGCGGCCTACCGGGGGGAGACGCTGCCGGAGTTGGGCTACACCTACCGGCAGTACCGCCAGGCCACCGCCGACCGCCAACCGAATGAGAACCACCGCCAGTGGTGGGCGCAGCACATCCCCGACCTGCCCGACCCGCCCAAGCTGCCGCCGCCCGCCGGCGCCCCCACCGACCCGCGCCGCAGCACCCGGCGGTGGCACTGGCTGGACCCGGACACCCGCGACGCGCTGTTCGGTCAGGCCCGCGCCCACGGCGTCACCCCGGCCATGACCCTGGCCGCTTCGTTCTCCCACACCCTGGCCAGTTGGTCGGACGTACCGCGCTTCCTGCTCAATGTGCCGCTGTTCGGCCGCGAACCGTTGCACGACGACGTGGACCGGCTGGTCGGTGACTTCACCTCGTCGCTGCTGCTGGATGTGGATCTGAGCCAGGCCAGCACCGGCGTGCAGCGCGCGCACGCGGTGCAGGACGCCATGCGCACCGCGGCCGCACACGCGGACTACCCCGGCTTGGCGGTGCTGCGTGACCTGAGCCGCCACCGCGGCACGCAGGTGCTGGCACCGGTGGTGTTCACCAGCGCGCTGGGACTCGGGGAGTTGTTCGCCGATGAGGTCACCGCCGCGTTCGGCACCCCGGTCTGGATCATCTCCCAGGGCCCCCAGGTGCTGCTGGACGCGCAGGTCACCGAGTTCGGCGGCGGCATCCTGGTGAACTGGGATGTGCGCGAGGACATGTTCGCGCCGGGCGTGATCGACGCCATGTTCGCCCACCATATCGCCGACCTGACTCGGCTGGCCGGCCGTGACGGCTGGGCGGAACCGGCGTCGGCAGCATTGCCCGCCGACCAGGCGCAGGTGCGCGAGTCGGTGAACGCGGGCACCGCCGAACCCAGCGGGGAAGCCCTGCAGGACGGGTTCTTTCGTCAGGCCGACCGCGATCCCGGGGCGGTCGCGCTGCTGCACGGTTCGGGGGAGCTGAGCTACGGCCGGCTACGCGATCAGGCGTTGGCGGTGGCCGCTGCGTTGCAGGAGCGTGGTGTGCGACCCGGTGACACCGTGGCGCTGCTGGGGCCCAAGGGGGCCGAGCAGATTCCGGCGTTGCTGGGCATCCTGGCCGCCGGTGCGGTCTACCTGCCGATCGCTGCCGATCAGCCGCCCGGCCGCCGAGAGCCGATCCTGGCGCTGGGCGGTGCCGTGCTGGCCCTGGTGACCGGGGAGGCGTTGCCGGCGTTGGAGATTCCGGTGCTGGCGGTCTCCGATGCCGTGCAGCACTCCCGCCTGGCAGACCCGGTTCGCACCGCTCCGTTCGAGCTGGCCTACGTGGTGTTCACCTCCGGCTCCACCGGCGAGCCCAAGGGCGTCGAGGTCAGCCACGACGCCGCCATGAACACCATCGAAACCCTGAGCGCGCGTTTCGGATTCGCTCCGGGTGACCGCAGCCTGGCGCTGCTCACCTTGGATGCCGACATGTCGGTGCTCGATGTCTTCGCCATGCTGCGCGCCGGTGCGGCGATCGTGATGGTCGATGAAGCCGACCGGCGCAGCCCCGAGGTGTGGGCGCAGCTGGTGGCGCGGCACCGGGTCAGCGTGCTCAACCTGATGCCGGGGGCGCTGGAGATGCTGGCCGCCACCGGCGGGGAACTGTCGTCGGTGCGTGCGGTGTTGACCGGCGGCGACTGGGTGCGCCCCGAGCTGGCGCGACGGTTTGCGGCGCTGGCACCCGGGGTGCGCTTCGCCGGGCTGGGTGGCGCCACCGAGACCGCCATCCACGCCACGCTGTGCGAGGTCGAGGGTGACCCGCCGGCGCACTGGGCCGCGGTGCCCTACGGCATCCCGCTGCCCAACATCGCCTGCCGGGTCGTCGGCGCCGACGGAGCCGACCGCCCGGACTGGGTGGCCGGCGAACTGTGGGTCACCGGGCGCGGCATCGCCGCGGGTTATCGCGGCCGGCCCGATCTGACCGCCGAGAAGTTCGTCGAGCACGACGGCCGAACCTGGTATCGCACCGGGGATCTGGCCCGCTACCTTCCCGACGGCACCCTGGAATTCGTCGGCCGCGCCGATCACCGGGTCAAGATCAGCGGCTATCGCATCGAACTCGGCGAGGTCGAATCCGCACTGCGCCGGCTGCCCGGGGTGGCCGAGGCGGTGGTGGTGGCGCTGACCGAGCCCGGTGGGCGTGAGGTGCTGGCGGCCGCCGTGCGCGCCGGCGATCCCGCGGTGAGCGTTGCCCGATTGCGGGCCGGGCTGGCCGAGTCGCTGCCCGAGCACATGATTCCGCGCCAGCTGCACGTGGTTTCGGCGATTCCCTACACCGTCTCGGGCAAGATCGACCGGCGGGCGGTGACAGCCGAGCTGGCCGCGGCCGTGGCGGCCGGCGACGGCTACCGGGAGCCGGCCGGTCCGCTGCAGCGCGCCCTGGCCGCGATCATCGCCGAGGTGCTCGGCGCCGCCCGGGTCGGAGCAGACGACGACTTCTTCGCCCTGGGCGGCGATTCGGTGCTGGCCACCGCCGCCGTGTCACGCATCCGCACCTGGCTGGACGTCCCGGGCGCGGTGGTCGCCGACATCTTCGCCACCCGAACCGTCGCCGGGCTGGCTTCTCGGCTGGCAGCGGCCGAGGCCGATCCGGGCCGACTGGACGCGGTGGCCGAGGTGTATCTGGAAGTGGCGCAGCTCGATGCCGCCGAGGTGGCCGACGCCCTGCGATAAGGGCTGGTGGAGCGCGGTCACGGTGTGCCAGCATCGGTGATATGAAAGCGCGCCGATCGCTCCTGTTGCTCGGTGTTCCGGTGGCGATGGCCTTGGCCACGCTGCCCAGCGCACCGGTCGTCGTTCCCGCCGCCTCCGCTGCCGGCTGTCCCGACATCGAGGTGACCTTCGCTCGTGGCACCGCGGAGGCGCCAGGTGTCGGCGAAGTCGGCCAGAAATTCATCGACGCGTTGCGCTCGCAGGTCGGCGGGCGGTCCGTCGGGGTGTATGCGGTCAATTACCCCGCAGGCGAGGACTGGCCGCCATCGGCGTCCGACGGCGCCGGTGACGCGAACGCGCACGTGCAATCCATGGTGGCGACCTGTCCCGACACCAAACTGGTACTCGGCGGCTATTCGCAAGGAGCGATGGTCATCGATCTGATCACCATTGCGCGGGCATCGGTGGCGGGCTTCAACGCCGCGACCTTGTCGGCGGAGGAGGCCGAACACGTGGCTGCCGTCGCGGTTTTCGGCAATCCCACCGACCGGTACCTGGGTGGACCGGTCAGCGAGATCAGCCCCTGGTACGGCGCGAAGGCCATCGATCTGTGTGCAGACGGCGATCCGATCTGCACGCCGGGAGCCCTGGCGCTGCCTTCACACGACGAGATGTTCTCCGCGCCGCACCTGTCTTACGCGCAGTCGCCGATGCCGGCTCAGGCCGCGACGTTCGTGGCGAGCCATCTCTGACGCCGCGGTTATTCGACCACCTCGGAGGCCCAGTACTCACGCAGGCTGGCGATCCGCGCACCGGCGAATTCCAGGATGGCGACTTCCCGCATCCGCTTACGCACGTGCTGGATACGGTCGTCGAACGTCGCCTCCCACTCGGCGATCACCGTGGTGCCGTCGGTGGCGGTGTAGAGGTTGAGTAACCGGGCATCGATGTTGGCCTGGCCCTCGACGACCTTGTGCTGCCAATAGTCGCGGATTCCGGCGCGGGTGCGGATCGGTTCGCCCAGCACCCGCTCGTGGTAGGTGGCGTCGTCGGTGAAGATCGTGACGATGAGCTCGGGGTCCTGTTGCCTCCAGGCTCGCAGGTAGGTATCGATCGTGGTGCGGACGTCCATCAGGGCAGTCTGGCCCAGGGCGCGGCCCCGCCTTCGCCGAACGTGCATTCCGTGCCAGGAACCGCGCAGAAAACCGGCCTCCGTGCAGCCTGGTGCGGCGCAAGGGCTGGGACAGGCCCACCGACGCCCGGATTTCCGGCCCGCCGCCGGTAGGGGTAACCTGACGCAGGGAAATTAGGGCAGCCTTTACTAATACTTGCGAGGGGATCGGATGGCCGTCGACGACACCTCGGCCGTCGCGCAGTTCCCCTCCTGGATGGGCCGCTTTCCCGGCCCCGGCGCCCCCACGCTGGTCTTCCCGCACGCCGGCGGAACCGCGGTCAACTACCGCCCGCTGGCGCTGGCCCTGGCCGCCGGTGCCGACACCTACGTCATGCAGTATCCGCAGCGTGCCGACCGTTTCCGTGAGCCGGCCGCCGAAACCCTGCCGGAGTTGGCCCGCAGCCTGTTCGACGCCGCACCCTGGCATCAGCTCGGGCCGCTGCGCCTGTTCGGCCACAGCATGGGCGCGCTGGTCGCATTCGAATTCGCCCGGCTGGCCGAAAGCCGCGGCATCGAGATCCAGCGGCTGTGGGCCTCAGCCGCCCCCGCTCCCGGCGTGGTGGCCGGGCTGCGCAAGGTGCCCACCGGGGATGCCGACCTGCGCGCCGAACTCGCCCAGCTGGGCGGAACCGACCCGCGAATCCTGGCCGATGAGGAGTTCCTCACCCTGCTGCTGACCCCGGTGCGCTCGGATTACCTGGCGTTCAACCGTTACCAGTGCGCTCCTGACACCGCCATCGGCGCCGACATCACCGTGCTGGGTGGCCGCTCCGACGACCGGGTCGGCGCCGACCTGCTGGAGCGCTGGGCCGAGCACACCACCGGCGCCTGGTCGATGTCGCTGTACGACGGCGGGCACTTCTATCACTACGACCACATCGAGACCCTGGCGAAGCGGATCATCGCCGATGAATGATCGGCGCCAGGATCCGGTCGTCATCACCGGCCTCGGCGTCGAGGCGCCCGGTGGCATCGACACCGCCGAGCAGTACTGGTCACTGCTGGCCGACGGCCGCGAGGCCCTGAGTCCCCTTCCCGAGGACCGGGACTGGGCGGTGCGCGAACTCATCGAGGGATCGCACCGCGACGGCTTCAAACCGATCTGCAACGCCGGCGGATTCCTCTCCGGCGCTGCCGAATTCGATCCCGGATTCTTCGGTATCGCACCGCGCGAGGCCGTCGCGATGGACCCGCAGCAGCGGGTGGCACTGCGGGTGGCCTGGCGCGCCCTGGAAGACGCCGGCATCAACCCTGACGAACTCACCGGCCACGACGCCGGCGTGTATCTGGGTGCCTCGGTCACCGGCTACGGCCCGGACATGGCGCAGTTCAGCGCGCACAGCGGTCACCTGCTGCCCGGCACCGCACTGTCGGTGATCTCCGGCCGGATCGCCTACACCCTGGGCCTGGCCGGCCCGGCGATCACCGTCGACACCTCTTGTTCGTCGGCGCTGTCCGCGTTGCACCTGGCGGTGCAGGCGATCCAGACCGGTGACACCGATATGGCACTCGCCGGTGGGGTGTGCGTGATGGGCTCGCCCGGCTTCTTCGTGGAGTTCTCCAAGCAGCACGCCCTCTCCGACGACGGTCATTGTCGGCCCTACAGTGCCGCCGCCACCGGAACGGTGTGGGCTGAAGGTGCGGGAATCTTTGTGCTGCAACGAAAGTCGGCTGCGTTACGCGACCGTCGCCATATCTACGGCGAGATCATGGCCAGCTGGCTCAACCAGGACGGTCACACCCCCGGTCTGCTCACCCCCAGCGAAGCGGCCCAGCAGCGCCTGTTCCGGCGCGCTTTGGCCGACGCCGGCGTACATCCCAGCCAAGTCGGGATGATCGAGGGCCACGGAACCGGAACCCGGGTCGGTGACCCGGTAGAGCTGCGCTCGCTGATCAGTGTTTACGGCACCGACACGACGGCCGGCATCGGACCCCGGCTGGGCTCGGTCAAATCCAACATCGGGCATACCCAGGCCGCGGCCGGGGCGCTCGGGTTGACCAAGGTGCTGCTGGCCGCCGAGCACCAGGCGATCCCGCCCACCCTGCATGTGCGCGACGGCTGGCACGACGGCATCGACTGGGACGGTCACGGAATCGCGCTGGCCGAGACCATCACCCCCTGGCCGGCGAGTAACGGCCGCCGGATCGGCTCGGTGTCGGCGTTCGGAATGAGCGGCACCAACGCGCATCTGATCGTCGGGGTGGACGACGTTTCCGGGGTCGCCTCGTGCTGAACAACCACCCGACCACGCTGCCCGACGCCCGGATCCCCGTGCTGATCTCGGCACACGCCCGCGACCTGGTGGCTGCCGAGGCCGGCGCCCTGGCGCGCTACCTGCACACCCACCCGGCGGGGGTCCCAGCGGTATCCCAGACCCTGCGGGCAACCCGCCCGGTGCGCCGCTACCGCGCGGTGATCCGCGCCCGTGACGCCGCCGAGCTCCTCGCGGGCCTCGAGGCTCTCTACCGCGGCGTCGAACACCCGCTGGTGGCCCAGTCGCATCAACCCGAGGCCGCGCGCACCGCTTTCGTGTTTCCCGGCCAGGGGAATCAATGGCCGGGCATGGGAGCCGAACTGCTCGGCGTCGCGGCATACCGCGCTGAGGCGGACCGCTGCCATGAGGCCTTCCTGCGCGCCGGTCACGCCTCGCCGCTGAGCTATCTGCGCGGCATGGAGGACAGCGATCCCGTGGTGGTCCAAGCCGCCCAATTCACCCACGCCGCGGCGCTGGCCGCCACCTGGCGGCATTTCGGTGTGCTGCCCGACATCACCGTCGGCCACAGCCTGGGCGAGGTGGCCGCCGCCTACATCGCCGGCCTGGTGGACTTGGACGCCGCCGTGGCGGTGGTGGCCGCGCGGGCGCAGCTGACCGACCTGCTGGCCGCCAACGCACCGGTCCGATTCGGCATGGCGATGCTCGCCCTGAACGCCGACGCCGCCGCTGACCTCATCGCCGCCACCTCCGGCTGGCTGGAGCTCTCGGTGGTCAACGGCCCCGAGTCCGTGGTCGTGTCCGGCGAATGGTCGGCCATACAGCAGATTCTGGAAGCCGCCGGCCGGCGTGGCGTGTTCGCCCGCGAACTGCCGGTGCGCTACCCGGCGCACACCAGCGCCCTGGAGCCGCTGCGAGACCAGCTGACCGAGCAGCTTCCCGATGCGCAATTCCACAGCGCTCCGGTGGAATTCATCGGATCGGTGTACGGCGGACCGATCCCGCCCGGCACCACGTTCCGGCAGTACTGGTTCGACAATCTGCGCCGGCAGGTCCGGTTCGACTTGGCCGCCGCTGCCGCGGTGGCGCGCGGTGTCACGACGTTCATCGAGATGTCGGCACACCCGACCCTGCTGGTGGCGCTCGGCGACTCCGTGGGTGCCGCCCAGGTGCTGGGCAGCGCCGACCGTGACCAGCCGGCCAATGAGGCGCTGGCAGCCAACGTCGCCGCGGCGGCGATCGCCGACCCCGGCTACCGCTGGCGCGATTTCGCCCCGGCGCAAACTTCCGCGCCGCTGCGGCACTTCCCGCACGCACCGATGCACACCAACCGGCTGTGGGCCGGCGCGGAGACGTCGGTGCCGCGCCATCGGATGCCGGTGGTCATGACCGAAAGCTGGCTGCCGGTCACCGAGCCGCAACAGCGGCCCGCGCGGATAGCCGTCGTCGACTATGCCGGGCAATCGGGTGAACTGACCGCGCAACTGGCGGCGGAACTGGATGCCCTGGACGCCGAAGTGGTCGACCCCGCCGACGCCGAATTCCTGGTTCTGGTGGCTCCGCTCGCCGATGCGGTCGACATCGCCACCGCAACAACCGAGTTCGCCGGGTACGCCGCCAGCCAGACCGTGGTTCAGCCGGGACCGAACTGCCGCCGGGTATGGCTGGTGACCCGCGGCGCTGAGCAACTTGCCGGTGATCCGTCGCCGCGGCCAGGTGCAGCCGCCCTGGCCGCGCTGCACCGCAGCATCGGATTCGACTACCCCGATCACACGTTCGCCCATCTGGACCTGCCGGTGCAGCCCACCGCTGCAGACCTGCGAGCCGCCGGTGCCGCACTGTGGCTGACCGACACCGAGGTCGCGGTGCGTGCGGGGAGCCTGGCGACCCGCCGATTCGTCGAGTCCAGGGCCGCCGCAACCGTGCCGACGGTCCCGGAGACCGTGGTGATCAGCGGCGGAACCGGTGCGATCGGATTGGCCTACACGGCGTTCTGCGCCGAACACGGCGCCCGCGACATCGTCCTGCTCAGCCGCAGTGGGGCCAGCGATGCGAGTACGCCGCAGTTGGATGCGCTGCGTGCGCGTACCGGGGCGCGTATCACCGTGATCCGCTGCGACATCACCGATGACACCGCGGTCGCGGCGGTCATTGCGCAATATCGACCGGCACCGGCGGGACTGCTGGTGCATACGGCGTCGGCCGAGGCCGTGGCCAGGTCGAAGGTGACCGCTGCGGCAGTCCGGGACGCGTTCGGCGCCAAGGTGATCGGACTGGGCAACCTGGCACGGCATTGGCCGCTGGACGCCGGCGCACGCGTGTTGGTCTGTTCCTCGGTGCTGGCGCTGTGGGGCGGGTTGGGACACGGACTCTACGCGGCGGCCAACCGGATGGCTGACACGCTGGTGGGACAGCTTCGGGGGCAGGGCTTGGGCGCCACCTCCATCCGCTGGGGGCTGTGGCGCAGCGTGGCCGTGGTCAGCGGCGAGGAGAAGGACCGGATCGCCCGAACCGGCCTCACGCCGATGGCCCCGGAAGCCGCTATCGCCGCCGGACTTCTTGCCGCGCCGCACGACCCGGCGATCCTGGCCGCCGATTTCGATCGACTGGCGGTGTTCTTCGACAGCCAGGGCGTGCCCTCGCCCTTCGACGCAGCACTGACCGGCGCAACGGTGGACGGCCAGGCCGACCGCCCGATCGGCGAGGTGGTGGCCGACGAACTGGTGACGGTGCTCGGCTTGGAAGGCCCCGACGACATCGACATGCACCGGGCGCTGGTCGACCTCGGCCTGGATTCACTGCTTGCGCTGGACCTGCGCAAGCGCTTGGGGCGGGCCACCGGTTTACGAGTGGCGCTCGGTCCGCTGCTGGCCGGAATGACCGGAGCTCAGCTGACGGCGACGCTGACCGATGACGCAGCACCGGCCGCGGCTACGGAAAGGACTGTGTTCACCCATGACTGACACCGGCGGTTTAGCGAGGCTCGACGAAGGAGAGGCGAAGCTGGAATCGCCGCAGGGCACCGTCGAACAGGCGACCGACGCCAACGAGCTGCGGCTGGAACTGCTGCGCCGCAGACTCGCCGAACGGGGGCTGGCCACTGCATCTTCGGAGCCGCAGTCCGGGCCGGGCAACGGGTCTGCGCCGCCGGCCATGAGCGACGGACAGCGCCGTATGTGGTTCGTGCAGGCGCTCGACCCGGACGGCGCCCTGGCCAATATTTCGGTCTCCTACCGTCTCACCGGCCCGCTGGACGGCACCCGATTGCGGGCCGCGCTGGCCGCGGTGGCGGCGCGCCACCCCGTGTTGCGCACCGTCTATTCCGTCGATGACGCGGGCGAACCGCACCCGGTGATCTCCGAGGTCACGCCCGGCTTTGCCACACACGACCTGTCCGACCTCGCCGAACAGGCCCGCGCGCTGCGCCTGGAAGTCCTGGCTCAGCGCGAATTCGCCACCCCGTTCCGGCTGGATTCCGATGCCCCGCTGCGACTCACCCTGGTCCGGGTCGCACCGGACGGACACATCCTGCTGCTGGTGGCCCACCACATAGCCTGGGACGACGACTCCTGGGCGGTCTTCTTCGCCGACCTCACGGCCGCCTATGCCGACCCCGATCAGTTCGCCACCCGCGCCCCCGTACCGCACCCCACCGTTGCGGCCGGCTCGGGCCATGACGCCGAGCTGACCTACTGGCGCACCCTGCTGGCCGACCCGCCGGACCCGCTGGAACTGCCCGGCCCGCACGGCTCGGCGATACCCAGCACGTTGCGCGCCGGACTGTGTACCCGCACCCTGCCGGCGGAGTTGATGTCCGACATAACCGAGCTGGCCCGCAGCAACGGCGCGACGCCCTACATGGTGATCGCCGCGGCCCTGTCCGCCCTGATCCACCGCTACACGGCCACCGATGACTTCCTCATCGCCTCACCGGTGCTCAACCGCACCGCCGGCACCGAAGGAGCCATCGGTTACTTCGGCAACACCGTGGTGCTGCGCGCGAAAGTGGACGCCGCCACCCGATTCAGCGAACTGCTGACGCACACCCGCGACGCTGCCCTGGGGGCGTTCGGAAACCAGGGCATCAACCTCGACCGGGTGGTGCGCGAACTCAACCCGGATCGTCGGCACGGGGGTGTGGAACGACTCACTCGGCTCAGCTTCGGTTTCCGCTCGGCCCAAGGGGGCGGCTTCCAGCCGGACGGGATCACCTGCAGCCGAGCCGATTACCGCGGCAAGGTCGCCCAGCTGCCGCTGGGAATCATGGTGGAGGCCGGGCCGGACGGCGCGCTGATCGAGGCCGAGTACCTGCACGACGTGCTCGACGAGGCGTTGGTGGAGCAGTTGCTGCGCCACTTGGTGCAGCTGTTGTCCGCCGCCGTGGCACAGCCCCAGACAACCGTCGGCGAGCTGGACATGCTCGGCGATGACGACCGGGCCTGGTTGGACGCGATCTCTCGCGGACCCGACTTCGTCCCGCCACCGGGGGCGCCGGCCACCCTGGGCGCGCTGGTGGCCGACCGGGCCGCGGCCACCCCGAACGCGATCGCCGTTGTCGACGATCACGGCCGGTACACCTACGCCGAGATCAACGCGCGCGCCAACCGGATCGCACACCACCTGATCGCCGCGGGCATCGGCACCGAAGACAAGGTCGCGGTGCTGTTCGGCCGTTCGACCGATCTGGTGGTCACCGCCCTGGGTATCGCCAAAGCCGGCGCGGCCTACGTTCCCGTCGACCCCGAGTATCCGCTGGATCGCATCGAATTCATCCTCGGTGACGCTCGACCGTCGATCGTGCTGCGGGAACCGCTGACCGAAGACGAGCTGGCCGGCCGGCCCGACACCGACCCGACCGACGCCGACCGGGTACGCCCGCTGCGTCCGGAGAATCTGGCCTACCTCATCTACACGTCGGGTTCGACAGGATTGCCCAAGGGGGTCGAGGTCTCCCACGCCCCGATCACCGAGTACCTGGTCTGGTTCGGCGGCGAGTACGGAATCGACGACACCGACGTCCTGCTGCAGGTCGCATCACCGAGCTTCGACGTGTCGATCGGTGAACTGTTCGGAACCCTGGGAAGCGGTGCCCGGCTGGTGATTCCGCGCCCGGATGGTCTGCGCGACATCGGCTACCTGACCGACCTGCTGCAGCGCGAAGGCGTCACCGCCATGCACTTCGTGCCGTCGCTGCTCGGCCTGTTCCTGTCGCTGCCCGGCGTGAACCAATGGCGCACCCTGAGGCGCATCCCGATCGGTGGCGAACCGTTGCCGGGCGAACTCGCGGACAAGTTCCACGCCACCTTCGACGCCCTGCTGCACAACTTCTACGGCCCCACCGAGACCGTGGTGAACTCGTCCCGACACAAGGTGGAAGGCCCGCAGGGCAACCGGATCGTGCCGATCGGCAGCCCGAACATCAATACCACCATGTGGCTGCTCGACGACGCGCTGCAACCGGTCCCGGTTGGGGTGATCGGCGAGATCTACATCGGCGGAACACATATGGCCCGCGGCTACTTCGACCGCTCCGGTCTGACCGCCGAGCGTTTCGTCGCCGATCCGTGGACGCCCGGCCAGCGGCTGTATCGCACCGGTGATCTTGCCCGCCGCAATACCGCCGGCGAGCTGGAATTCATCGGCCGCGCCGACGACCAGGTCAAGGTCCGCGGCTTCCGGATCGAGCTCGGCGAGGTGGCCTCGGCCATCTCGGTGGATCCCAGCGTCGGCCAGTGCGTGGTCGTGGTTTCGGACCTTCCCGGGTTGGGCCGCAGCCTGGTCGCCTACCTGACCCCCGCCGGCCCGGGCGCCGGAGAAGACACCGTCGAGATCCCGCGGATCCGGGCCCGCGTGGCCGCGGCATTGCCGGAATACATGGCGCCGGCGGCCTACGTGGTGGTCGACGACATCCCGATCACAGCGCACGGCAAGATCGACCGGGCCGCGCTGCCCGACCCGCACCCGATCGAGAGCACCCCGTACCGGGAGCCGCAGACCGACACCGAACACGTGGTGGCGCAACTGTTCGCGCAACTGCTCTCCCGCGACCAGGTGGGTGCCGACGACTCGTTCTTCGACCTCGGCGGTCACTCGCTGCTGGCCACCAAACTGGTCGCGGCGATCCGCGCCCGCTGCGAGGTGGAGATCGGCATCCGGGAGATCTTCGAGGCCAGCACGGTGGCCCGGCTGGCCGCCGCGATCGACCGGGCGCCGGCCGCGCAACCCGGCGAGAACGGGGCCGGTCGACCGCCGCTGGTTGCCGTACCGCGCTCCGGCAACCTTCCGGTCTCGGCGTCGCAGCTGCGAACCTGGTTCGCCTACCGACTGGACCCGGGTGCCACCGGCGACAACATTCCGCTGACGGCCCGGCTCACCGGCCCCTGCGACACAGCCGCCCTGACCGCCGCCATCGGTGACATGGTGGGCCGCCACGACAGCCTGCGCACCACGTTCCGCGAGATCGACGGGTTGCCACATCAGGTGATCAACGCCGGCGCAGCGGTGCCGGTGACCGAACTGCACTGCCCCGAAACCGATCCGGGTGCGGTCACAACATGGACGCGGGCCCGACTCGACGAGCAGCGCAGCATCGCGTTCGACCTGGAACGGGATTGGCCGATCCGGGCGGCGCTGCTGCACCTGCCCGGCGACGAACGGGTGCTGTCCCTGGTGGTGCACCACATCGCCGCCGACCACTGGTCGGTCGAGGTGCTCTTCACCGACCTGCTGATCGCCTACCGGTCCCGCGCCGCCGGCTCCGCCCCGGCATGGGAGCCGCCGGCGTTGCAGTACGCGGACTTCGCGCACTGGCAGGGCGAGTTGCTGCGCGACGAGTCCGGTCTGATCGAGGCGCAACGTCGCTACTGGATCGAGCAACTGGCCGGGCTGGCCGACGACACCGGACCGCGGCCGGACTTTCCGCGGCCCGCCACCGCGAACGGCTCCGGTGACTCGGTCGCCTTCACCGTCCCCCCGCAGGTGCGAGCAGGGCTTGCGGCGCTGGCCCGCGAGACCGGCGCCACCGAGTTCATGGTGGTGCAGTCCGCGGTCGCGATACTGCTGCATTTGGCCGGCAGCGGCGACGACATCCCGCTCGGGGTGCCGATCGCCGGACGCACCGACAACGCACTGGACAACCTGGTCGGGTTCTTCGTCAACATCGTGGTTCTGCGAAACCGGTTGTCCGGAAACCCGACACTGCGCCAGGTGGTGGCCCGGGCGCGGGAAACCGCACTGGGTGCCTACGCGCATGCCGACCTGCCGTTCGACCGGCTGGTAGAGGCGCTCAACCCGGTCCGCACGCTGTCGCGCAACCCGCTGTTCCAGGTGGTGGTCCACGTCCGCGAAGCGGCCGACGTCACCCACGTCGTCGACACCGGACCCGAGGGCGACCTGGTGTTCCGCACCGTGATGCCGACGTTCGACATCGCTCACGCCGACCTGTCGGTGAATCTGTTCACCACAGCCGACTCCGACGGGGAAGGCTATGACGGACATCTGATCTACCGCACCGACCTCTACGAGCGTGCCACCGTGCAGCGACTGGCCGACTGGCTGGGCGGGGTGCTGGCGACCATGGCAGGCGATCCGGGTCGGGCGCTGCGCGACATCAGCCTGGTCGACGAGCAGCAACGCGAGCGCATCCTGCAGCAGTGGAGTCGCGGTGCCGAGATTCCCGCGGGCGATCCGCAAACCATCGCCGACGTGCTGGCGCCCAGCCGGAGCTTCGACGGCGTCGCCGTGCGTTGCGCCGGAGCCGAGCTCAGCTACCCGCAGCTGCATTCTCGCTCCGACCGGCTTGCCGAACTGTTGATCGCCGCCGGCGTGGAGCCCGGAACCCTGGTGGGTCTGTCGGTGCGCCGGGACCTGGATCTGCCGGTGGCGCTGGTCGGCATCATGAAGGCCGGCGCCGGCTACTTCCCGCTGGACCCGAGCTATCCGCGTCAGCGCCTCGAATTCATGATCGAGGATGTCGCGCCGAAGGTGATCCTGGTCAGCGAGGCCACCCGGGACGTGATTCCCGCGCCGGACGGTGTCACGCTGCTCTGCTTGGACGACGCCGACGTGCAGTCGGATCTGGCCAAAGACGCTGCCGCGGTGAACCTTCCGGTGCCGCACCCCGATGCCCCGATGTATCTGGTGTTCACCTCCGGATCCACTGGCGTGCCCAAGGGCGTGTTGGGCACCCACCGGTCGATGAGCGCACGCCTGAACTGGCAGATCGCCCACTATCCGGTCCCCGGCGAGGACATCCGGCTGGCCCAGTCGTCGATGACGTTCCTGGAAGGCGGCATGGAGATGCTGGCGGGGTTGGCCGCCGGGGCGACGCTGATTCTGGCCGACGACAACGAATTCCGTAACCCCGAAGCACTGGCACGGCTGATCGTGGACGAGCGGGTGGCTCAAGTGACCGCGGTGGCCAGCCTGATCTCGGTGCTGGCCGATTCGGCACCCGACGCGCTGCGCGGCCTGCGCCGGCTGGTGTGCAGCGGTGAACCCGTCTCGGCGGACCTGCTGGCTCGGCTGGGCGCGGCACTTGATCCGGATGCCCAGCTGCTCAACAACTTCGGTGCCACTGAGACCTCCGGTGCGGCAGTGCGCGGCGAACTGGAGCCGCCCACCCCGAAACTGGGCCGGCCCACCCCCGGATCGCAGGCCTACCTGCTCGACGATGCGTTGCAGCCGGTGCCGCCGGGGGTGGTCGGCGAGGTCTATTACGCGGGCCCGCAGATCGTCCGCGGCTACTGGAAGCGGCCGGGACTGACCTCGACCCGCTTCGTCGCCAACCCCTTCTCAGACGAACCCGGTGATCGGCTCTACCGCAGTGGCGACCGGGCCCGTTGGACCCACGACGGGGTGCTGGAGTTTGTGGGTCGCACCGACCACCAGGTCAAGGTGCGTGGCTTCCGGGTGGAGCTGGCCGAGGTGGAGGCCGCGTTGCGTGGCGCACCGGGAGTGGCGACGGCCGCTGCCCGCACCTGGGAGCAGCGCGGTGTGAGCACCCTGGCCGGCTACCTGGTACCTGCGGCCCCGGTCTCGGACGCGGCGGAGTTCATCGCTTCAGTGCGTGCGGCCGTGGCCGCGACGCTGCCGGGCTACATGGTCCCGTCATCGTTGACGGTGCTCGACGCCATGCCGTTGACGGACTCCGGGAAGCTGAATCGGCCCGCGCTGCCGCAGCCGGCGGTGGCCACCCGCGGGGAATCGGACCCACCGGTCACTGCCACGGAACAGACCCTGGTCGGAATCTGCGCCGAGCTCTTGGGTGTCGCGGCGATCGGGCGCAGCGACGGCTTCTTCGAAGTCGGCGGCGACAGCATCCTGTCGGTGCAGCTGGCCGCGCGGGCGCGCGCGGCGGGGCTGGACGTCGACCCGCGGATGATCTTCGAGCACCCGACATTCGCCGAACTGGCCACCGCTGTCGACGCTGCGGCCGCGGCCGGTGGCACACCGGAAGCCGCCGACACGGCGTTTGAGCCGATGAGCGTCTCGGGTCTGAGCAGCGATGCACTGGCCGATCTGACCGCGGCATGGGGTGATTCGCCGTGACCGAGACTGCGTCTGCGCACAGCACTGCGCGCCCTGCGGCGATCGAGGACGTGCTGGCACTCTCCCCGCTGCAGCAGGGACTGTTCTCGCTGGCCAAGCTCGCCACCGATGACGGAGGCGGTGTCGACGGCATCGATGTCTATACCGTGCAGTTCGTCATCGACATCGTCGGTCCCGTCGACGCAGGGCTGTTACGCCGCAGTGCCGAGACGATGCTGGCCCGGCATGCGAATCTGCGGGCATCGTTCTGGGACGTCGACCTGCCACACCCGGTACAGATCATCCCGGCGACAGCGGTTCTTCCGTGGCGGGAAATTGAGGCTGCACCAAGCGAGTTCGATGAGCTTGCGCGCATCGAACGCACCACGAATTTCGACTTGGCCCGCGGACCGTTGCTGCGCTTCGTGCTGGCCCGGTCCGCCCCCGAGCAGTACCGGCTGATCCTCACCGTGCACCACCTACTGATCGACGGGTGGTCGATGGCGGTGTTCTTCGACGAGATGGTGGCGATCTACCGCGCCGGCGGTGTCGACCCGCTGCCTGCCCCGCGCCCCTACCGCGACTACATCGGCTGGCTGACAAGCCAAGACACTGCCGCCGCGACACAGCGGTGGCGCGACTACCTAGCTCCGCTGAGCGGCCCGACCATGCTGGCCGGCGGAGAACGGCTCGCGGTGGGCAGTGCGCTCCCGCAGACCCACGAGGTCGCGCTGGACAGCGAGGCCACCGCGCGGCTGACCGAGTGGGCTCGCCGCCACGGCCTGACGCTGAACACGGTGCTGCAGTTCGCCTGGGCGGTGCTGCTCGGCCGGCTCACCGACCGGACCGACCTGGCGTTCGGCGCGGTGGTGTCGGGCCGCCCGCAACAGCTCACCGGCGTCGAGACCATGGTCGGTCTGTTCATCAACACCGTCCCGGTGGCCGCGTCGACGCCGCCGCGCGCCGAGGTGGTCGCCACCTGTCAAGCGCTGCAACGCGATACCGCTGCCATGCGCGACCTGGGCTATCTGAGTCTGTCGACGGT
The DNA here is from genome assembly GCF_000455125.1 of Mycobacterium sp. UM_WGJ. Taxonomy (GTDB): domain Bacteria; phylum Actinomycetota; class Actinomycetes; order Mycobacteriales; family Mycobacteriaceae; genus Mycobacterium. The sequence goes on along the minus strand of NZ_AUWR01000008.1, from coordinate 283,979 downwards.
GCAGCGGGCCAGCAGCAACGCGGTCTTCGACACTCTGCTGGTATTCGAGAACGCGCCCATCGGCTCGGCGACAGCCGGGGTGACCACTGCGGACGGGGTGCGTTTCATCCCGGTGACGGTGGAAAGCCTCACGCACTACCCGCTGACGCTGGTCAGCTACCCGCCCCGCGACGGCCGGCTCACCGTGCTGCTCGAGGCGGTCCCGGATGCGCTGGGGGAGTTGTCAGTTCCCGATCTGGGGCAGCGGTTGCTGCAGGTGCTGCGCCAGCTTCCCGACCCGGCGCGGCCGCGCGTCGCTGACCTGGACGTGCTGCTGCCCGTCGAGCGGAGCCGCATCACCGATCCGGCGGACCGCCACATCAAACCCGAGTCCTCGGTGCCCGCGCTGTTCGCCGCGGCCGCCGCAGCGCATCCGGACAGTCCAGCGCTCACCGGCGAGGACCGCAGCCTGACCTACGCCGAGTTGGCGGCCGAATCCGCCGCACTGGCACGAACATTGGCCGCCCGCGGGATCGGCCCAGAAGACCGGGTCGCGATAGCGCTGCCGCGCTCGCTGGACTCGGTCATTGCGATTCTGGCGGTGCTGCAGGCCGGGGCGGCCTACGTTCCCGTCGACATCGGCCTGCCCGAGGTGCGCATCGACTCGATTCTGCGCCAAGCCGGCCCGAAGCTGACACTGACCGTCCCACTGCTGTCCGAGTTGCGCGCCGAAGACGCGGTGCAGATGCCGACTCCGGTGGTGATCCACCCCGACTCGGCCGCCTACGTGATCTTCACCTCCGGATCCACCGGAGAACCCAAGGGCGTTGTCGGCACCCACCGCGCGCTGGCGTCGTACTTCGCCGACCACCAGCAACGCATGTACGCGCCCGCCGTCGCGCGCTTGGGCCGGCCACTACGGGTCGCGCACGCCTGGTCACTGAGTTTCGACGCGAGCTGGCAGCCGCTGGTCGGTCTGCTAGGTGGTCAGTGCGTACATCTGTTCTCCACCGACGAGATGCGTGACGCCGAGGCGATCATCGACGGCATCCGCCGGCACCGGCTGGACATGATCGACACCTCACCGTCGATGTTCACCCAACTGTTCGACGCCGGCCTGCTGGATGCCGGCTCCGACCACCGCCTGACTGTGCTGGCGCTCGGCGGCGAGGCGATCGCACCGCACACGTGGGCACGACTGCGTGCGGCGCCCTCGACTGCGGTCCACAACTGCTACGGACCCACCGAGACCACGGTGGAAGCCGTTGTCGCCGACGTCGCCGACACCGATGTGCCGGTGATCGGAGAAGCGGTGCGCGGCATGAGCGCCCACGTACTGGACTCTGCCCTGCGCGAAGTGCCCGATGGGGTGGCCGGCGAGCTGTACCTGGCTGGAGTGCAGGTCACCCGCGGCTATCTGGGCCGCGCCGGGGCGACCGCGGCCCGCTACGTCGCCGACCCGTTTCGCGCCGGCGGCCGGATGTATCGCACCGGGGATCTGGTCCGGCGCCGAACCGATGGCCGCCTGGTCTATCTCGGCCGCGCCGACGACCAGGTCAAGGTGCGCGGGTACCGGGTCGAGATCGCTGAGGTCGAGGCCGCGCTGGCCGCCGTGCCCGGGGTGACCGCGGCGGCGGTTCTTCCCGTGCAGGGGCCGGCCGGCACCCAGCTGGCCGGTTTCGTCACCGGCGCGCAGGTGGACATCACCCGGGTGCGCGCCGAGATCGGTAGCCGCTTGCCGTCCTACCTGATGCCTGCCCGAATCACCGCGGTGGAGTCGATGCCGTTGACCGCGAACGGAAAGCTGGACACCGCGGTGTTGCTGGAGCTCGCCGGTCCCTTCGTCAGCGGGGGGGTAGCGGCGGCCACCGACACCGAACGGGTCTTGGTGGAACTGCTTGCCGAGGTGTTCGCCGGCCCGGAGGGCGCCGACGCGGTGGCAGGTGCGGCGCCGGGAGTCGAGACCGATCTGCGCGAGCTGGGTCTGGACAGCATCGTCGCACTGTCGATGGTGCGGGCGGCCCGCCGGCGAGGCCTGCCGCTGCGTCCGCGGACCATCTTGAGCTGCAACACGATTCGGGACGTGGCTGCCGACTTGGACCGCGAGATGGCCGAAGCCGGCGAAGCGGCACAGCGCGACGGATCGCAGGCGCCCGACGGGCCGATTCCGCTGCTACCGGCGGGCCGCTGGCTCTATCAGTACGGCGACCCGCGCCGGTTGGGGCAGGTCGAAGCGATTCGCCTGCCCGACGACACCGCGCCCGAGCAGCTGCGGGCCGCCCTGGCCGCGATCGTCGCCGCGCATCCGTTGTTGCGTGCCCGACTCGACACCGCGGAGCTGACGCTGTACCCGATCGAGCCCGTCGACGTCCTGACCGAGGTCACGGTCGCGGCGGCCGACCTTTCGGTGGTCACCGCGCACGGCACCCGGCTGTTGGAGAGCCTGGATCCGGAGAACGGAGTCATGCTGCGCGCAGTGTGGCTGCGCGCGCCGGACAGTGCGGGAGTGCTGATGTTATGCGGGCACGTGCTGGCACTGGACCCGGTGTCGTGGCAGGTGATCCTGGGTGAGCTGCACGCCGCGCTGACCGGGGCGGAGCCGCTGCCGGAGCGCAGCGGCTACCGGCGCTGGGCGGCGGCGCTGCAGGAACGTGCGCAGACCCTGGACACCGTCGACTTCTGGGCCGCCCAGCTGGCCGGCGGCGACCCGGATCTGGGTGCTCGGCGGGTCGACCCCGCGCGTGATCGCGCCAGTGATCTCACCGTGTCGGTGACCGTCGCCGACCCGGGGCTCACCGCCGCGCTGTCGGCCTTGCCCGTTCCGATGCATGACCTGCTGGTCGCGGCGATCGCGCGGATGGTCACCGCCTGGCGGGCCCGCCGCGGACAGGCCGGGCCGGTCCCACTGCTGGCCTTGGAGACCCACGGACGTGCCGAGGAGGTCGTGACCGGTGTCGACACCGCCGACATCGCCGGATTGCTGTCCGCCATTTATCCGCTGCGGGTGCCCCAGGCCGACCCGGCCGGGGTGGCGGGCGCACTTGCTGGCATCCCGGGAGGCGGAATCGACTACGGACTGCTGGCCTACCTGCGTGCCGACACCGCCGAGCGGCTGGCGGCTCAGCCGGGGCCGCAGGTGCTGCTGAACTACCTGGGCCGGGTCGACCGTGCCGGGGGCGGGCCAGCCGTGGCGCCCGACCTGATCGCCGGTCTGCCGTCGGTGCCCGAACCTGGTCAGGCGGTACGTCACGAGCTCAGCGTCTTCGCTGCGGTGGCCGACCTCGGGGCGGGACAGGCGTTGATGACCCAGTGGCGCACACTGCCCGATATCCTCGGCGACGCCGAGATCGTGCAACTGCAAGAGCTGTTCACCGACAGCCTGGGCGACCTGGTGGAGGAACTGCGATGAGCACACTTGCGGTGGTAGGGGCCGGGGCCAAAGCGGTCGCGGTGGCCGCCAAGGCCGCCGCACTACGCGAGATGGGTGTCGCCGCACCGGATGTGGTTGCCGTCGAGCGCACCGAGGTCGCCGCCAACTGGCGCGCGACCGGCGGCTGGACCGACGGCGCGCACCGGCTGGGCACCAGCCCGGAGAAGGACGTCGGCTTCCCGTACCGCTCGGCACTGGTGGCCGGCCGCAACGCCGAACTCGACGAACGCATGACCCGCTACGGCTGGCAGTCCTATCTGATCGCCACCGGCCAGTTCGCCGAGTGGGTCGACCGCGGCCGGCCGGCCCCCACCCACCTGCGGTGGAGCCAGTACTTGCGCTGGGTCGCCGACGCGGTGCAACTCAACGTGATTCCCGGCGAGGTGGAGCGGCTGGGGGTGAACGGCGCAGGCTGGGTGCTGCACACTAGGGAGGCCTCCCGGGAGACTACAGTCGCCGCAGACGCGGTGATGATCACCGGCCCGGGGCAGGCCGAGAAGTCGATCCTGCCCGGCAACCCGCTGGTGCTGTCCATCGCGCAGTTCTGGCATCGCGCTGCGGCCGACCGGATCAGCGCCGAGCGCGTGGCCGTCATCGGCGGCGGTGAGACAGCCGCATCGATGCTCAATGAGCTTTTCCGGCACCGGGTTTCGACGATCACCGTGATCTCCCCACAGGTGACTCTGTTCACCCGTGGCGAGGGATTCTTCGAGAACGCCCTGTTCTCAGATCCCACCGACTGGACCGCGCTGACCTTGGCGGAGCGTCGAGATGCATTGGCCCGCACTGACCGTGGGGTGTTCTCGGCCCGGGTGCAAGACGCGCTGCTGGCCGACGACCGGATCCGCCACCTGCGGGGCCGGGTCGCGCACGCGGTGGCTCGCGATGGCCGAATCCGTTTGACGCTGAGCACCAACCGCGGCGGCGAGAATTTCGAGACCGTGCACGGTTTCGATCTGGTGATCGACGGCTCCGGCGCCGATCCGTTGTGGTTCGTATCGCTGTTCGGCCAGGACACCTTGGACCTGCTCGAGCTGGGCTTGGGCGGACCGCTTTCCGGCGACCGGCTGGCCGAAGCGATCGGGCACGACCTGGCCATCACCGACGTCACTCCGAAGCTCTTCCTGCCGAACTTGGCCGGGCTCACTCAGGGGCCTGGTTTTCCCAACCTGAGCTGCTTGGGACTGCTGTCCGACCGGGTGCTGGGCGCCCACCTTTCCGCTGCGCCACCGATACCGAGGAGATCCGATGAGCACCAATCCCTTTGACGACGAAAGCGGCAGCTTCTACGTGCTGGTCAACGACGAGGAGCAGTACAGCCTGTGGCCGACGTTCGCCACTGTTCCCGCTGGGTGGTCAGTGGTCTACGGGGGTGAACAGGGTGCCGACCGCGCGGCCTGTTTGGACTACGTCGAGCAGCACTGGAACGACCTGCGGCCCAAGAGTCTTCGTGATGCCATGGCGGCCGAACGGGGGTAGCCTGGCTCCGGTATCCGTCGTTGAAAAGGGGGAACCGTGACTGGAAGACTTCTACTCCTGAGCGCTGCGGCGCTGGCTGCGGTCGGAGTGTCCGGGTTGTTCGGGGGAGGTGTGGCGTCCGCAGAACCGGCCGCACCGCAGGACTCGGTGACTGGTGGTCCCGCCCCGCTGGAGCCCGCGCCGGCCCCGCCGCAGCCCTCGGGTGTGCCGCTGCCCACGACGGGGGAGGTGTCGGGCATGCTGACCAGGCTCAGCGACGCCGGCATCGGCTACAAGGAGAAGGCCGACCTGGTCGAGAACGGCATCACGCAGCACGAGGGCCACGGGCTCGACAGCGAGCTGCGCAAGGCTTATCGCGACGGAGAGCTGCCCTACAACTTCGACGTGATCAACGTCGTGCAGACCGGCGAGGGCCAGGGGCTGGCCAACGTCACCATCACGGGTCCCAAGATGGCTGCGCCGCAGACCATCCCGCTGCAGCTCGTCGACCAAGGTCGTTGGGTGCTGTCGCATGACTCGGCGGCACAGCTGATGCAGATCATGGCGGCCCACTAGCCCGCAGAACGGGTCGGTCAGCGGTTGAGGCGGCTGAACATGCCCTTCTGTGCCTTGTAGAGCCCGGGGAACTCGGCGAAGAGCCGGTCATAGACCTCGCGATTGGCGGCCACGGGCTCGAATACGCCGTCGAGCGGGATCAGATCACGCAACGCGTCGCGATCCAGCTCGCCCATCCCGATCCCGGCGAACAGGGCCGCGCCCCGCAACTGAGCGTTCATCGGATCGGCCACTCGCTCGCAGGTGCGGCCGGTGACGTCGGCGATGATCTGGCACCACAGGTCCGAACGCGCCCCGCCGCCGACGATCCGGATCGGTCCGGCGCTGGGAGTGAACCGATCCACGAACTCGAGCAGCCAGCGGCTGTTGTAGGCGACGCCCTCGAGCACCGCACGCACCAGGTCGGCTCGGGTGGTGGACAGCGACAGGTTGTGGAACCCGCCGCGGGCGCGGCGGTCGTCGACGGGGGAGTGCTCGCCTTTGAGCCAGGGCGTGAAGATCACTCCGTTCGAGCCGGCCGGTGCGCCCGCCGCCACCGCGGTCAGATCGTCGTAGGTGAGGTCGTCGAAAACGGTGTCGCGCAACCACTGCAGCGCCCGGCCCGCGGTGTCCTGGTTGTTGACCAGCAGATAGGACGCCGGGTCGAGGCCCGCAACGGTAGCCAGCTGGTGGAACGCATCGGTCTTCTTGAACGCCACCGGGCAGCTGATCCACGATGTGGTGGAGATGGTCAGGTGCAGCTCACCCTGACGCACCGCACCAGCGCCCACCGCCGCGCTGTGCAGATCTGGCGTGCCGGTAACCACCTGGGCCGCGGGTGATATGCCGAGTTCGGCGGCGATCGACGGTGCCACCGGGCCGATGATGGAGCCGGTCGGCAGCAACGGCGGCAGTTTGGCCCGGTCCACACCGGACAGCCGCACCAGCACGTCGTCGTAGTCGAGCACGCCCAGGTTGCGGTTGTTGGTGAGCCAGGTGCCCATCATCGAGGCCCGCGAGGCTGCCGCCCGTCCGGTGAAACACATGCCGAGGTAGTCGACCGGCTCCAGAAGCCAGCGGGTTGCCGCGAAGACGTCCGGGTCGCCGTGCTGCAGGTACAGCATGTGGCCGACCGGGTCGTCGCCGCTGGGCGAGGGCACGCCGCCGTTGCGACGAAGCCAACTGAGCAGGACCCGCGGCCGGTAGCTGGCCACCCGCCCGCCGAATGCCTTGCGGCTGTAGGGCGCACCGCGGGTGTCCATCCACATCACGCACGGGCCCACCGGCCGTCCCTCGGCGTCGACCGGGATGGTGCTGGCCCACTGGCCGGTGATCGACACCCCGGCCACCTGCTCGCCGCGTATTCCGCTCTCCGCCAGCCCGCGTTTGGTGGCGTCGCGGATGATCTCCCACCACAGGCCGGCGTCCTGGATGGCGGCCCCGTCCGGCCCGTACTCGGTCGCGACCGCGATGAGGTCCGACCACAACACCGTGCCGTCCAGCGACACGAAACCGACTTTGGGGCCACCAGTGCCGAGGTCGACGGCCAGAACGACGCGATCGACGTGCTGCGCACTGCTCATAGGGGCGGCAAGGACTGCTGGGTGTCGAGGATGTGCTCCATGAACCCTTCGATGAACTGGGCCGCCTCATCGGTCATTCCACCGGGTACGCCGCCATAGATCGCGGCGCTGATCGGCGCCTCGCCGGCGGCGGTCTTCTTCTTGGCGTACTCGACCGCGTCGTCGAGGTCGGCGGCGAATGCCTCTGCCACCCCGGGCTGGGTCTGCGGCCGGGTGACGGCCATGTGGATGGCGTTGGGGTATTGCTGGCCGTTGAAGCGCCAGCCCTTGGGCTTCATCGCGTCCGCGACGTGGTAGATGTCGAATTCGTCGGAGCGGAAACTGAAGCAGAACGTCGGTGAGCCCAAGATCGTCAGCTCGGGGTGGCTGCGCACGGCGTCCTGCATGGTCGATGCCGTCTCGAGGATTGCCTTGGCGTAGGTCCGGTAGCCCTCCCGGCCCAGCTGCACCATCGATGCCCACGCGGCGGCGATCAGCCCACCCGAGCGGGAGCCCTCGATCCCGGGCGAGTGGTACTTACCGCCGGACCACTCCGGCAGGTAGAAGTACTGCGCGTTGCGGTAGGCCTTGTCGCGGAAGAGCAGCGTGGAGGAGCCCTTCAACGCGTAGCCGTACTTGTGGTTGTCCGCGGAGATGCTGGTGACTCCGGGCACCCGGAAGTCGAACAGTGGGACGTCGTAGCCCAGCTCCTGGGCGAAAGGCAGGACGAACCCGCCCAGACAGCCGTCGACGTGCAACCCCACCCCGCGCTGCAGGGCCAGCTGGCCCAGTTCCGGGATCGGGTCGACGGTGCCGTAGCCGTAATTGCAGGCCGAGCCCATGATCGCGATGGTGTTCTCGTCGATGTTGTCGGCCACCCAGTCGACGTCCACCTGGGTGGTCTGCGGATCGATCGGCGCCGTGCGCAGCTCGATGCCGAACAGATGGCAGCCCTTGTCGAAGGCCGGGTGACCGGTTTCGGGCTTGATGAAATTGGGTCGCGTGATGCCCCGGTGTTTGGCGGCGTGCTCCCGGTAGGCCAGCAGCGCATGGATGATGCTGCCGGTACCGCCGGTGGTGACCATTCCGACCGGCTCGGTGTCGGTGACGGCCTCCGCGTGCATCAGGTCCAGGGCCATCGCTATGATTTCGCCCTCGAACTTGGTCGCCGACGGGCAGATGTCGCGTTGCAGCACGTTCACGTGGGCGAACAGTCCGAATGCCTCATCGAGGAAGCGGTAATGCTCGTGGTCACCGCAGTACATGGTCCCGGATACCTTGCCGGTTTCCCAGGTGGGGTCTTCGGCCTGCGCCATCTCACGCAGTTCCGCGAGCACTTCGTCACGCGGCCGGCCCTGCTCGGGCAGCGTGCGGTTGACGGTGAAGCGGTCCGTGTAGGGAAAATCGGACATGGTGAGAGCAGATCCTCCATCTTGAGGACCCCTCCGGGTCAGAAACCCCGAGGGATCATCGTGTTGTTGTTCGCACGCGCAGTAGCTGAGCTAACCATGGTCGCCCGACGTGGTGTCACGTCACGTCGCGCCCACTCCGGGGGTGGCACCCCGGCTGGCCCACCCGTGGTCCCGCAGTGAAATACTCGAATTCATGGTCTCCTGAACGTATCCGAATATCGGCTGCGGGCGGGGCGGTAAGAATTGCCGCGCCATTTGTTGAATAGCCGCGGGCCTATAATGTCAAATTGCAGGAGAGAGTTCCAACACCAAAAAGCGAACGCATTAACAAGATTTTGTTGTTAATGCGGTGCCGGGGGAGTGCGCGCCAGGGCTAGGCCACGCCGAGACGGTCCAAGACCGCCGCGTGCAGCTTGGCGTTGGTGGCCACCGCGCTGCCGCCGTGGGGGCCGGCGGTGCCGTTGAGATCGGTGAAGGTGCCACCCGCCTCGCGTACCAGGATGTCCAGAGCTGCCATATCCCACAGCGACAATGAGGGCTCGACCACGATGTCGAGCGCTCCCTCGGCAAGTAGGCAATGGGCCCAGAAGTCGCCGTAGCTGCGCGTTCGCCATACGGAGTCGGTCAGATCCAGGAATCGCTGACGCAGCCCGAGGTGCGCCCACTGCGTGAGCCCGGCGAACGACAGGCTCGCCGAGCCCAGATCTGCCACCGCGGAGACCGACAGCCGTCGCGGCGGCGCCCCGTTGACCGCGGCGAACGCGCCCAGGCCGTCGCCGGCCCACCACCGCCTGCCCAACGCGGGGGCGCTGATCGCACCGACGCGCGGCACACCGTCGTCGAGCAGGGCGATCAAGGTGGCCCACACCGGCACACCGCGCACGAAGTTCTTGGTTCCATCGATCGGGTCGATGACCCACTGGCGGCCGCTGAAGGTCGCGCTACCGCCGAACTCCTCGCCCAGCACGTCGTCGCCGGGCCGGTCGCGAGCCAGGGCGTCGCGCAGGGCGACCTCGACCGCGCGGTCGGCGTCGGTGACCGGAGTGAGGTCCGGCTTGGTGTCGACCCGCAGGTCCAGTGCCCCGAACCGGTCCATCGTCATGGCGTCGGCCAGGTCCGCCAGGCTCAGCGCCAGGGTCAGATCGTCATTCATGGATTCCGCTGCAATTCCCACAAGCGGGGGACAGTACCACCGAGTTAGGTGTTTCTCTGCTCCCCGACGAAATTGGCGAATTATGGGATCGCGTCGCCGATATGTAAAACTGGGGCAGCGGGTTGCAATTCTTGCCCGCGATTCATATCGGCACCACGACATTTCCTCGTCGCACCAGCGTGCCGTCGTCGACGCGATCTGGGGAATCCCGGCACAGCGGAAGGGGCCAGCGGTGACCACCTACACCCAGACGCTGGCCGGCGCCACCTACCAGTTCGACGGGCTGATCGACCTGCTGGCCAAGGCCTCCCCACGCCGATCCGGTGACGAGCTGGCCGGCTGTGCCGCCGTCAGCGACGCCGAACGAGCCGCGGCGCAATGGGCATTGGCCGAGGTCGAGCTGGACACCTTTCTGCGCGATCTTGTCGTGCCCTACGAGACCGACGAGGTCACCCGGCTGATCGTCGATCGCCACGACCGTGCGAGCTATTCCGCGGTGTCGCATCTGACCGTCGGCGGCCTGCGGGACTGGCTGCTGGAGGTGGCCGCGACGCCGACCGCGGCCGATACCCTGCGCCGGGTCGCGCCCGGGCTGACCCCCGAGGTGGTGGCCGCGGTCAGCAAGCTGATGCGCAACCAGGACCTGATCGCGGTGGCGAGATCGGTAACGGTCACCAGCGCGTTTCGCACCACGCTGGGCCTGCCGGGCCGCCTGGCGACCCGGCTGCAGCCCAACCATCCGACCGACGACCCTCGCGGCGTCGCCGCAGCCACGCTAGACGGGCTGCTGCACGGCTGCGGCGACGCGGTGATCGGTATCAACCCGGCCACCGACTCACCGCAGGCCACCGCCGAGCTGCTGTATCTGCTCGACGACATCCGGCTGCGCTACCAGATCCCGACGCAGTCCTGCGTGCTCTCGCACGTGACCACGACCATCGAGCTGATGGAGCGCGGTGTCCCGGTCGACCTGGTGTTCCAGTCGATCGCCGGTACCGAGCGGGCCAACCGCAGCTTCGGGGTGAGCCTCGATCTGCTACGGACCGCCCACGAGGGCGGGCGTGCACTGCGGCGCGGGACCGTCGGGGACAACGTCATGTACTTCGAAACCGGCCAGGGCTCGGCGCTGAGCGCGCACGCCCACCTGGGCAGCGGACGCCGGCCGGTCGATCAGCAGACCCTCGAAGCCCGGGCCTACGCGGTGGCCCGCGAATTCTCGCCGCTGCTGGTCAACACGGTGGTCGGGTTCATCGGACCCGAATACCTCTACGACGGGAAGCAGATTGTCCGGGCCGGGCTGGAGGACCACTTCTGCGGCAAGCTGCTGGGCCTGCCGATGGGTGTCGACGTCTGCTACACCAATCACGCCGAGGCCGACCAGGACGACGTGGACACCCTGCTCACGCTGCTCGGCGTCGCCGGCTGCAACTTCGTGATCACGGTCCCCGGCGCCGACGACGTGATGCTGGGCTACCAGAGCATGTCCTTCCACGACGCGCTCTATGCGCGCCGGGTGCTGGGCCTGCGTCCAGCTCCCGAGTTCGAGACCTGGCTGCAGGGGATCGGTATCGCCGATGAGTCCGGCCGGGTGCTTCCCAATGCGGTGGAGCGCTCACCGTTGCGTTCGCTGGCGGCGCCGGCATGAGCCTCGTCGCTGAACCGGAGGAGGACATCTGGCAGAGCCTGCGCCGCCACACCCAGGCGCGGATCGGGCTCGGCCGCTCCGGTGACGCGCAGCCGACCCGCAGCGTGCTGGAGTTCCGGGCGGCGCACGCCGTGGCCCGCGACGCAGTGCGTCAACCGTTCGACGTCGAGCACCTGGCACGGCAGGTGGCCGCGGTGGGACTCGGTGAAGCCGTGGCGGTGACCAGCCGAGCGAGCAGCCGTGAGGAATACCTGCGGCGCCCCGACCTGGGGCGCCTACCGAGCGATCTGAGTGAAATTCCTTGTAGTGCAGCGCAGGTGGGCTTCGTGCTGTGCGACGGGCTGTCTCCGGCGGCGCTGACCGAGCACGGTGTTCCGCTGTTGCGCGCGCTGACCGATGTGGTGGGCGCGCACCGCACCGTCGCCGCACCGGTGATCGCCACCGGAGCCCGGGTGGCGCTCGGCGACCATATCGGCGCGGCGATGGGCGTGCAGACCGTGGTGGTGCTCATCGGTGAGCGGCCGGGATTGTCGGTGGCCAGCAGCCTCGGGCTGTATCTGACGCACCTGCCGAGGCCGGGACGCACCGACGCCGAACGCAACTGCGTGTCCAACGTGCACCCGCCTGACGGTCTCGGCTACTTCGAGGCCGCGCGCGTCATCGATGCCCTGATCACCGGCGCACGGCAACTGGGCCGATCGGGCGTCGACTTGAAGGCGCCGTCGGTGGATGCGCTGCACGGGCCGGGACCGCGTCCATGCGGCGGTCCCAGCTTCGCCTCTCCTTCGTCGAGCCTCGCTGAACCGCCGTAGCGAACCACGCTCGATCCGCGCGTGGTGTCTTAAGATCGACCGCCATAGACATCAACACGCGAAAGCTGCGCCACTTCTTGGTGGCTGCTGAAGAACTGCACTTCAGTAGGGCCGCGGCGCGGGTTTTTCTGGCGCAGCAGGCACTGAGCCGCCAGATCAAGGACCTCGAAGAAGAACTCGGCGTCAAGTTGTTCGAACGCAGCACGCGCAACGTGACGCTGACCCCCGCCGGCGAAGTATTCCTGGAGGGCGCGCGCGGCGTCTTGGCCGCCTTGGACAGCGCCGCCGCCGCAGCGGAACAAGCCGCCCGCGGGGTAGTCGGCACGCTGCGGCTGGGGTACGTACCGGGTGCCGCCCTGGAACTGACCGCACCGATCATCGCCGAGTTCCGGGAACGTCACCCCGACGTCACCATCGAGATGCGGGAATTCCAGGTCAGCGATCCGTCGGCCGGGCTCGCGTCGCGGGCCACCGACGTGGCGTTTCTGCGGCTGCCCCAGAGCACCCCGAACATCAACACCGAGATCCTGGCGGTCGATCCCGTCGTCGCCATGGTGTCGGCCTCGCACCGCCACGCCGGACGCACATCGGTGTCGGTGCGCGACCTTCTCGACGACCCGATCACCCAGTCGTCCAGCGTCGACGAAGTCCACCACGCGTTCTGGAGCCTGGCCTCGGCGCGCACCGATGCGGCCAAGGTCGATGTGGTGCGCGCCGATTCGGTCACGGAGGAAGCGCAGGTGGTCGCCGCCGGGGCGGCCATCGCAGTCACCAGCGCAGCGGCCGCGCATTTCCTGCCGGTGACCGGGGTCCGGTTCCTGCCGATCGAGGACTGGCCCGGATCGGCGATCGCGGTGGGCTGGATCGAACACGAACCGTCCCAGCTCGTCTCCCGCTTCGTCGACGTCGCCCGCTTGGTGCGAGATCGCGAGCCGGGCATCGTGCACGGCATCGAACACCGGCTGCTGGCGGCTTCACCGTAAAATCGAGAGCGGCCGTAGCTGTTCCGAAGTAGGAGGTGAGCATCCATGGGCGTGGCCGATGACCGCCGCTTCGAGGTACTGCGTGCCATCGTCGCCGACTTCGTCGCCACGAAGGAGCCGATCGGCTCCAAAGCGCTGGTCGAACGGCACAACCTAGGGGTCTCTCCGGCCACCGTGCGCAACGACATGGCGGTGCTGGAGGCCGAGGGCTACATCGCCCAGCCGCACACCAGTTCCGGGCGGGTGCCTACCGAGAAGGGCTACCGGGAGTTCGTCGACCGAATCGACGACGTCAAGCCGCTGTCGTCCGCGGAGCGCCGGGCGATCCTGTCGTTCCTGGACTCCGGGGTCGACCTCGACGACGTGCTGCGCCGCGCGGTGCGCACGCTGGCGCAGCTGACCCGCCAGGTGGCGGTCGTGCAATACCCGACGCTGTCGGTGTCCACGGTGCGCCACCTCGAGGTGATCGCGCTGACCCCGGCACGGCTGTTGCTGGTGGTCATCACCGACTCCGGCCGGGTCGATCAGCGCATCGTCGAGTTGGGTGAGCCCATCGACGACCACCAGCTCAGCCAGCTGCGTGAGATCCTCGGCGCCGCACTGGAGGGCAAACGGATCTCGGCGGCCTCCACCGCCGTCGCCGAACTCGCCGGGCATCTGGACGGGCGCAGCGGGCTGTCGCCAGGCCTGGCCAACGCGGTGGGGCGCTCGGCGACCGTGCTGCTGGAATCGTTGGTCGAGCACCGTGAGGAACGCCTGCTGCTCGGCGGTACTGCCAACCTGACCCGCAATGCCGCGGACTTCGGCAGCTCGCTGCGGTCGGTGCTGGAAGTGCTCGAAGAGCAGGTTGTGGTGCTGCGGCTGCTCGCCGTGCAGCAGGAAGCCGGTAAAGTCACGGTGCGCATCGGTCACGAGACCGAGGCGCAGGAGATGGCCGGCGCCTCGGTGGTGTCCACCGCCTACGGGTCGCAGGGCACCGTGTACGGGGGCATGGGGGTGCTCGGTCCCACCCGGATGGACTACCCGGGAACGATCGCCAGTGTTGCAGCGGTTGCTATGTACATCGGTGAAGTGCTCGGGGCTCGCTAATCTCCGGTCGGCAGAAGTTGGGAAGGGTCAGGCGTGGCACGCGACTATTACGGCTTGTTGGGCGTCGATAAGGACGCCACCGACACCGAGCTCAAGCGCGCCTATCGCAAGTTGGCGCGCACCTACCACCCCGACGTCAACCCTGACGAGGCGGCGCAGGCCAAGTTCAAAGAGATCAGCGCCGCCTACGAGGTGCTGTCTGACCCGGAGAAACGTCGCATCGTCGACCTCGGCGGCGACCCGCTGGAAAGCGGCGGGGGCGGCAATGGCTTCGGCGGGTTCGGAGGCGGATCCACCGGCTTCGGGGGCCTCGGGGACGTGTTCGAGGCGTTCTTCGGCGGCGGTGCGGCCTCCCGCGGGCCGATCGGACGGGTCCGGCCGGGGTCGGACTCGCTGTTACGCATGCGCCTGGACCTCACCGAGTGCGCCACCGGTGTGACCAAGCGCGTCACCGTAGACACCGCGGTGCTGTGCGATCGCTGCCAGGGCCGCGGCACCAACGGGGACTCGCGACCCATGGCATGTGACACCTGCCACGGCCGCGGCGAGGTGCAGAGCATGCAGCGCTCGCTGCTGGGCCAGGTCATGACGTCGCGGCCGTGCCCGGTTTGCCGCGGAGTCGGCGAGGTGATCCCGGACCCCTGTCACCAGTGCGGCGGCGACGGGAGGGTGCGCTCGCGCCGGGAGATCAGCGTCAAGATCCCGGCCGGAGTCGGCGACGGCATGCGCGTTCGGCTGGCCGCTCAAGGCGAGGTCGGCCCGGGCGGGGGACCGGCCGGTGACCTCTACGTCGAGGTGCACGAACAGCAACATGACATCTTCGCCCGCGACGGCGATGACCTGCACTGCCACATCTCGGTGCCGATGGTCGACGCGGCTTTGGGCACCACCGTGTCCGTGGATGCCATCCTCGACGGCGCCACCGACATCACCATCCCGGCCGGCACCCAACCCGGGGCGACCATCGTGCTGCGCGGCCAGGGTATGCCGCAGGTGCGCACCGGGGCGCGCGGTGACCTGCACGCCCACATCGAGGTGGTGGTCCCCGAGCGACTCGACAGCCAGGACACCGAGCTGCTGCGCAAGTTCAAACAGCACCGCGAGCGCGACACCGCCGAGGTCCGCTCGGCGCACCCGCCGAACAGCGGCGGGCTGTTCAATCGACTGCGCGAAACCTTCACCGGGCGCTGAGCCCGCGGTGGCAGGCCTGTTCTACGTCGATGCGCTGCCTGAGGTGGGTGCGCTCGCGGTACTCGGCGGCGACACCGGGTTTCATGCCGCAACGGTGCGCCGGATCCGGCCCGGTGAGCAGCTGACTCTCGGTGACGGTGCCGGGGTGGTGGCGCAATGCCAGGTCGAGGAGGTCGACCGCGGCGGGTTGCGGGCCCGGGTGCTGGAGCGCTGCCAGGTCGAGCCGCCCAGTCCGCCGGTCACCGTGGTGCAGGCGCTGCCCAAGTCCGAACGATCCGAGCTGGCGATCGAGCTGGCCACCGAGGCCGGCGCCGACGCCTTCATTGCGTGGCAGGCTGACCGGTGCGTGGCCCGCTGGGACGGTGCCCGCGCCGATAAGGGCGTGCGGCGCTGGCGGGCGGTCGCCCAGGCGGCCGCCGGGCAATCCCGCCGGGCCCACATTCCGCCCGTTCACGGGGTGCTGACCGGCGCCGAGCTGGTGTCGTGGGTCGGTGAACAGATGGCGGCCGCCGCGACCGTGCTGGTACTGCACGACGCGGCCCGCGTCGCAGTGGCCGACGCGGTGGGGCCCACCGCGTCGGCACTGGCCGTGGTGGTAGGCCCCGAAGGCGGCATCACCGAGGCGGAGCTGGCGGCGTTGACCGGCGCCGGTGCCGTTGCCGTCCGGCTGGGCCCCACCGTGTTGCGCACCTCGACCGCGGCGGCCGTTGCGCTGGGCGCGCTCGGGGTGCTCACGCCCCGCTGGGAGAGTGCCTAGCCCGGCGGATTCGCCCGCCCGGCAGCACCCCGTCGTGAACGAACCGCTCATCGGTGACGGTAGGCGGTAGACTCAAGCGTCCGACTCGTCGCCGTACCCACGGCACAAACCCCCAGGAAGCAGGCATCGGAAACCCCGTGACGCCCCGCGATACCCCCGCTGCCGGGCCGGCCTCGCAGGTTCGCAGCAGCGTCGATATTCCACCCGACCTGGTCGTGGGCCTGCTGGGTTCTGCAGATGAGAACCTGCGCGCCATTGAACGCCTGCTGAGTGCCGACCTGCATGTGCGCGGCAACGCCGTCACCATCTCCGGAGCGCCGGCCGATGTCGCCCTTGCTGAGCGGGTGCTCTCCGAGCTGGTGGCGATCGTGGCGGGCGGGCAATCGCTGACGCCCGAAACGGTACGGCACAGCGTCGGGATGCTGGTGGGCACCGGCAATGAGTCGCCCGCCGAAGTCCTCAGCCTCGACATCCTGTCGCGGCGTGGCAAGACCATCCGGCCCAAAACGCTCAACCAGAAGCGCTACGTCGACGCCATCGACGCCCACACCATCGTGTTCGGCATCGGCCCGGCCGGTACCGGCAAGACGTATTTGGCGATGGCCAAGGCGGTCAAAGCGCTGCAGACCAAGCAGGTCACCCGCATCATCCTGACCCGTCCGGCGGTGGAAGCCGGTGAGCGGCTGGGGTTTTTGCCCGGCACGCTGAGCGAGAAGATCGACCCGTACCTGCGCCCGCTGTATGACGCGTTGCACGACATGATGGACCCGGAGCTGATTCCCAAGCTGATGAGTTCCGGTGTCATCGAGGTGGCGCCCCTGGCTTATATGCGCGGCCGGACGCTCAATGACGCGTTCATCATTCTCGATGAGGCGCAGAACACCACCGCCGAACAGATGAAGATGTTCCTCACCCGGCTGGGCTTCGGCGCCAAGATCGTGGTCACCGGTGACGTCACCCAGATCGACCTGCCCGGCGGGGCGCGGTCGGGGCTGCGGGCCGCCGTGGACATCCTCGACGACATCGACGACATCTACGTCGCCGAGCTCACCAGCGTCGACGTCGTCCGGCACCGGCTGGTGTCGGAGATCGTCGACGCCTACTCACGCCACGAATCCGAGCAGGACCGGCCGGGGCTGGCCATGAACCGGGCGTCACGGCGCGCCTCGCAAGGCAGGTCACGCCGATGAGCATCGAGGTCTCCAACGAGTCCGGCCTCGACGTCTCCGAAGTCGAGCTGATCAGCGTCGCCAAGTTCGTGCTGGCCAAGATGGACGTCAATCCCGGTGCCGAGCTGTCGATGGTGCTGCTGGACACCGCCGCGATGGCCGACCTGCACATGCGCTGGATGGACCTGCCCGGGCCCACCGACGTCATGAGTTTCCCGATGGACGAATTGGAGCCCGGCGGCCGGCCGGATGCTCCTGACCCCGGTCCGTCGATGCTCGGCGACATCGCACTGTGCCCGGAGTTCGCCGCCGAACAGGCTGCGGCGGCGGGCCATTCGCTGGGCCAGGAACTGGCGCTGCTGACGGTGCACGGCGTGCTGCACCTGCTCGGTTACGACCACGCCGAGCCGGACGAAGAAAAAGAGATGTTCGCGTTGCAGCGCCGCCTGCTCGAGGAATGGGTCGCCGATCAGGTGGAGACCTACCGGGCCGAGACCCAGAGCGAGAAGGACCGCCGGCTGCTGGACAAGACCAGGTACTTCGACGAATCGTGACCGAAACACCGCTGCTACTCGGCGTGATTGCGCTGATCGGTCTGGGCGGGTTGTTCGCCGCGATCGACGCCGCGGTCAGCACCGTCTCGCCGGCGCGGGTCGAGGAGCTGGTGCGGGCGAAACGACCCGGTGCGGGGTGGCTGGTCAAACTGATGGCCGAGCGTCCGCGCTACATCAACCTGGTGGTGTTGTTGCGCATCACCTGCGAGGTCACCGCGACTGCGCTGCTGGTGTATCTGCTCAGCGCCGTGCTCGGCTTGGACTGGGGCCTGTTCGCCGCCGCGGCGGCCATGGTGGTGGTCAGCTTCGTGGTGATCGGGGTGGGGCCGCGGACCCTGGGCCGGCAGAACGCCTATTCGATCGCGCTGGCCGCAGCGCTTCCGCTGCAAGTCCTGTCGGTGCTGCTCGCCCCGATCAGCCGCGTGCTGGTGGTGCTGGGGAACGCGCTGACGCCGGGGCGCGGCTTCCGCAACGGGCCGTTCGCCTCCGAAATCGAGCTGCGTGAAGTGGTCGACATGGCGCAGCAGCGTGGGGTGGTGGCTGCCGACGAACGCCGGATGATCCAGTCGGTCTTCGAACTCGCCGACACCCCGGCCCGCGAGGTGATGGTGCCGCGCACCGAGATGGTGTGGATCGAACGTGACAAGTCAGCAGGCCAAGCGACGTCGCTCGCGGTGCGCAGTGGGCATTCCCGCATCCCGGTGATCGGTGAGAACGTCGACGACATCCTCGGTGTGGTCTACCTGAAAGACCTTGTCCAACAAACCTATTACTCGACCAACGGGGGGCGCGACACCACGGTGGCGCAGGTGATGCGGCCGGCGGTCTTCATGCCCGACTCCAAAGCACTCAACGCGCTGCTGGAAGACATGCAGCGCAGCCGGTATCACATGGCCCTGCTGGTCGACGAATACGGCGCGATCGCCGGACTGGTCACCATCGAGGACGTCCTGGAGGAGATCGTCGGCGAGATCGCCGACGAGTACGACCAAGGCGAAGTCGCTCCGGTAGAGGAGCTGGACGGCAACAGATTTCGGGTCTCGGCGCGGCTGCCGATCGAAGACGTCGGTGAGCTGTACGGGGTGGAGTTCGACCCCGGTCTCGACGTCGACACGGTCGGTGGGCTGCTCGCGCTGGAGCTGGGCCGCGTTCCGCTGCCCGGCGCCGAGGTAACCTCACACGGCCTGCGTCTGCGGGCCGAG
Organism: Mycobacterium sp. UM_WGJ; assembly: GCF_000455125.1. Taxonomy (GTDB): domain Bacteria; phylum Actinomycetota; class Actinomycetes; order Mycobacteriales; family Mycobacteriaceae; genus Mycobacterium. The sequence continues at coordinate 265,028 of NZ_AUWR01000008.1, read as the reverse complement.
GGCAGCCGCGACAGTCGCGGGCGAGTGCGGATCAGCACGGTTTTGGTCAGCCCGGTCGAGCCCGCCGCTGAGGAGGCCGTAGTTGAGCAGTGACGCACCAGCCGGGCGTGCATCGAACGTGCACGCACCACGACAACTCACCCGAAATCTCGCGCTGAGAACACGTTCGGCGAAAGGCGACTCGTGACTGGATCAGATTCCGGGTTCCATTCCGGCTTCGTATGTTTCGTCGGCCGGCCCAACACCGGCAAGTCGACGCTCACCAACGCCCTGGTGGGCGCGAAGGTGGCGATCACCTCGAACCGTCCCCAAACCACCCGGCACACCATCCGCGGCATCGTGCACCGCGACGACTTCCAGATCATCCTGGTGGACACGCCCGGCCTGCACCGGCCCCGGACGCTGCTGGGCAAGCGGCTCAACGAGTTGGTCAAAGACACCTATTCCGAGGTCGACGTGATCGGCCTGTGCATCCCCGCCGACGAGGCCATCGGGCCGGGGGACCGCTGGATCATCGAGCAGATCCGGGTCGTCGCACCCAGAACCAAGCTGGTTGTGGTCGTCACCAAGATCGACAAGACCACTCGCGACAAGGTCGCCGCACAACTTGTCGCGGTCGGCGAACTGGCGCCGGAAGCCGAGATCGTTCCGGTGTCGGCGGTCAGCGGTGAACAGGTCGACGTGCTGATCGACGTGCTGGCCGCCGCCCTGCCCGTCGGGCCGGCCTTCTACCCGGACGGTGAACTGACCGACGAGCCCGAAGAGACCCTGATGGCCGAGTTCATCCGGGAAGCCGCCCTGGAGGGTGTGCGCGACGAACTACCGCATTCGCTGGCAGTGGTGATCGAAGAGGTGCGCCAGCGCGAAGACCGCGAGGATCTGATCGAGGTGTATGCGCTGCTGTACGTAGAGCGCGACAGCCAGAAGGGAATCGTGATCGGCCGCGGCGGCGCCCGGCTTCGCGAGGTGGGTACGGCGGCGCGCACTCAGATCGAAAAACTGTTGGGTACCAAGGTGTTTCTCGACCTACGGGTCAAGGTGGCCAAGAACTGGCAGCGTGACCCCAAGCAGCTGGGGCGGCTGGGCTTCTAGAGCCGGGCCGGCTTGCGGCGTATCGCGCCCGAATCGGGGTGGCCACCGCCCGCAGCCGGGGAATCGGCATTGGTAGATTCCTTGGATGCCCGTACGCAAGTCGTTGCTCATCTCCTCGGTTGGCCTCATCGTGTGTGCGCAAGCACTGGCCGGCTGCGGGGGCAGCCAGAAGCCGGTCGACACCACCAAGCTGTTCAACGTCCAGTCGACGTTCGGCTCGGACTTCAAGACCCAGACCAAGGGCCCTAACGACATCGACCCGAAGATCCTCGGGCCGCAGAAGATGCCCCCCGGGGTGACGTTCGATCCCGCCGACTGCGCCGATTACGCGGCCAACACCGGCCGGCCGCCGAAGGGCATCCGGGGCAAGATGTCGATGGTCTCGATTCTGGGCAACGGTAACCAGCTGGTGGCCATTGCCATGCAGTCCGACCAGGACCTGCCTTACGACGACACGGACGCCGAGAAGTGCAGGCACGTCTCGTTCAATGCCGGCAAGCTCACCGGCTACCTCGACGAGGTGGACGCGCCGCAGATCGACCACGCGAAGACGACCGGTTCGCACTCGGAGATCGAGCTCACCGGCAAGGACGGCCAGCAACAGTCCCGCGAGTCCTACACGTTCACCGCCTACCTGGGCAGCGCGCTGGTGCAGGTCACCGCGAACCCGCAGCCGGTCAAGGGTCAGCCGCCGGCGATGGTCGACGCCGACCGGGCCCGCCAGTTGCTGGTCGACGCGGTGTCGGCACTGCGCGACTGACCCATGGCGACGAAGCAGTCGGTCGGCAACGCCCGGGTGCTGATCACCGGCGGTGCCCGTGGGATCGGGGCGGCCACCGCCAAACTGCTCGCCGCCCGCGGTGCCCGGGTGTGGATCGGTGACGTCGACGAGGACACCTGCCTGCAGACCGCCGCTGAACTCGGCGTCCGCGGCGGCCGGCTCGACGTGACCAGTACGGCGTCCTGGCAGGAACTGCTTGCGCGCATCGAGGCGTCTGACGGCCCACTGGACATCCTGATCAACAACGCTGGGGTCATGCCGCTCGGAGCCTTCGACGCCGAGACCGAGCAGGTCCGGGACCTGACCCTGGACGTCAATGTCCGCGGTGTGCTCAACGGCATGAAGGCGGTGCTGCCCGGCATGGTCCGGCGCGGTCGCGGCCACGTCGTCAACGTGGCCTCGATGGCCGGCATGGTTCCGGTGCCGGGCATGGTCACCTACAACGCGAGCAAATTCGCGGTCCTGGGGGCGTCGCTGTCGGCACGGCGCGAGTACGCCGGCACCGGTGTCGCGGTCTCGGCGGTGCTGCCCTCGGCGGTGCGGACCGAACTCACCTCTGGCGCCCCGCTGGGCGGCGGCATGCCCACAGTCGATCCCGGGGACGTAGCTGCGGCGATCGTCGCGGTACTGCGATCCCGTGCCGCTCGCCGGTCGGTGCCCCGCTGGGTGGCTCCCGCGTGGTCGATGACCGCGTTTGTGCCCGAGCGGCTGCAGAGCTTGGCCCGGCGGCTGGTCGATGATCGGCGTGCGTTGACGTCCATCGACACCGCAGCCCGCAGCGCCTACCTCGAGCGGGTGGACCGGCAGGCCCGCGCGCATCAGGTGAGTCAGCCTCATGACCGAGCGTGAGCCCCGCGTCGTCATCATCGGGGCGGGCGTCGCGGGTATCACCACCGCCCACGTGCTGCGTGAGCAGGGCTTCACCGATATCACCGTGCTGGAGAAGGGCTCCGACGTCGGCGGGGTCTGGTACTGGAACCACTACCCGGGTCTGCGGTGCGACGTGCCGTCGCAGATCTACCAGTTCGGGTTCGCGCCGAAGCCCGATTGGCAACATGCTTGGGCCACCGGCGCCGCGATCCAGCGCTACCACCGCGACGTCGTCGACGAGCTCGGGCTGGCGGAGCTGATCCGGCTCGACACCGAGGTGACCGACGCCCGATGGGATGAGCAGCGGCACTGGACTATCACCACCGCCGCCGGTGAGGAGTTGGTCGCCGACTTCCTGATCTGTGCGACCGGCGTGCTGCATCACCCGTTCGTTCCCGAGATCCCCGGGCTGGCCGACTTCGCCGGCCCGGTGGTGCACACCGCCCGTTGGGACGACGAGCTCGACAGCGACGGAAAGCGAATCGCGGTGATCGGCACCGGTTCCACCGGCGTGCAGGTGGTCTCCGCCCTGCAGCCCGATGCCGCAGCGATCGACCACTATGTGCGTTCGGCGCAATGGATCCTGTGGGCGCCCACGTCGCTTCGGCAACTGCCCGGCGTCGCCGCGGTACTGGCACGCTTTCCGAAGTTGCACCGCACGCTCTACCGGTTGATGGCGTTCGGCGGGTCGCGAGTGCTGACCGACGTCACCACCCGTCCCACCTGGCGGCGCCGGGCGGTGCAGGCCTACGCTCGGGCCTGCCTGCGAATCCAGGTGCGCGACAAAACGTTACGGGCCAAACTCGAACCGGACTATGAGCCGTTGTGCAAACGCCAGGTGGTGTCGGGAAGCTATTACCGGGCCATCCGTGCCCACAACGCCGACCTGATCACCGACGGCATCGCCGAAATCACTCCGCAGGGTATTCGCACCACCGACGGCACCCACCGCGACACCGATGTCATCGTGCTGGCAACCGGCTTCCATGCCCACAACTACATGCGCCCCATGCGGTTGCACGGGCGGGACGGGGTCAGCATCGACGACGCCTGGGCGAAGGGTCCGCGCGCCTACCAGATGACCGCGATTCCCGGTTTCCCGAACCTGTTCACGGTGTTGGGCCCCAATTCGCCCACCGGGTCGATCTCCCTGCAGTACACCTCGGAGCTGACCGCGCGTTACATCGCGCAGTGGCTGGCGAGGTTCCGGGCCGGCGAGCTGTCCACCGTGGAGGTCACCGATCAGGCCACGACGCGGTTCAACGACGACGTCGCGATCGCGATGGGCCCGACGGTGTGGAACACCGGCTGTAACTCCTGGTACCTCACCGAGGGCGGCGCGGTGGATCTGTGGCCGTTCGACCGCGCGAGGATGAAGACCATGCTGGGCAGCCCCGATCCGGCGGACTTCCACCTCGGCTGACCCGGCCATCTCGGCTGGTACGGCCGTCAGTCCTCGCCGCGTGCCACCGGCCGGGAGGGTTCCGCACTCCACTGCGACCATGATCCCGGGAACATGGCCGCAGAGCGGCCGCCGGCGGCCAGTGCCGCGACGATCACGGTGGCACTGATCCCAGAACCGCAGTAGGCGCCCACCGCGTCGTCGGAGCCGACACCCCGGTCGGCCAGCAACCGGGCGATCGCGTCGTCGGGCAGGAAGGTTCCGTCGCCGTCCAACAGGGCGGTGAACGGCAGGTTCTTGGCTCCCGGGATGTGACCGGCGGCCGCATCGATCGGCTCCACCTCGGCGCGGAACCGTTCGGGGGCGCGGGCGTCGAGCAATGCCACCGCGCCGGTGCGGGCGCCCTCGCCGGCCTCGTCGGCAGTCAGCGTGGGCCGCAGGCCTTCATAGAGATCCTCGGGCAGCAGGGTGACGTTGCCCGGTTCGGGGGAGACCTCTCCGGTCTGCAATTCGCCGCCGGCCCGAGTCCACGCCGGTAGGCCACCGTCGAGAATACGAACGTTCGCCACTCCGGAGGTGGTCAGCAGCCACCACAACCGCGCGGAAGCGGCCCGATTCCAATCGTCGTAGACCACTACCGGCCGATCACGCCGCACGCCCCATCGCCGGGCGGCGGCTTCCAGATTGCGGCCGGTCGGCAGGGGGTGACGGCCCCGACCGGGCACGGTGTGGTCGGACAACTCGTCTTCGAGCGAGACATACACCGCACCCGGCAGGTGGCCGTGAAGATACGCCTGACGCCCGTCCGGTGCCTCCAGGCTCCAGCGGACGTCGAGAATGGTTACCGGATCACCGGTCCGCAGGAGCTCGCTGAGCTCCGCGGCGGTGATCAGGACCTTTCCGCGCGGGTCCACCGCGGGGGTCCCGCTCAGTAGTTGTTGCAGGAGTTGGCGACCGAAGTGATGGTGCCGACGTACTGCTGAGCCTCCGGCATGCCCTGGACCATGGTGGCCAGTTGCTGGCGCTTGGCCGGCGGAGCGTTCAGGAACATCTGCAGCATGCCCTGCGCGTTCGGGTTGGCGTCGAACTCGGCGGCTGCGGAGGGGTTCTCTGCGACCAGCGCCTGATGAACCTGCGAGTAGTTGCAGGTGGTGTTGATGATCGGGCCGAGGTCGGGGCTCGCAGCTGCGAACCCGGCTCCGGCTGAGAGCGACAGAGCCAGACTGCCCGCTGCGACTGCGAACCTGGTCAACGACAGAGAGGCCATTTTGCGGACGCCTTTCACCAATGCACTTTTACGGGAACTGAAGACCTAGTCAAGACTGGCCAAGCTTAGCCGACCACCGCGCAACTCGCTGAAGTCGCAGCTAGCGGCGATCTGGGGTGCTTACGAGCCGTGGCCGGGCTCGGTGCGCCACCACGGTGTGGGTTGCCGGGCAGCCCAGCCGTTGATGCCCTCCAGCTCAGCGGCCAGCGAGACCAACAGGCCATCGCTGTTGGCCGGCCCCATCAACTGCACTCCTATCGGCAAGCCCTCGGAGGTGAACCCGGCAGGCACGCTGATCGACGGCCACCCCAGCAGGTTCCACGGCCAGGTGACGGGGCAGGCCGCGATCATGGTGCGGTCGGTCTCCCAGCTGCCCAGGTCGTCGAATGTGTTCACCAGTGGTGGCGGCTGGGCAGTGGTGGGCGCCAGGACCACGTCGACGATCCGGAAGATCGAGCCCACCCGACGCTGATCCTGCGCCTCGTGGGCGCGGGCCTTGCGCAACACGGCCTGCGACAGCAGCCGGCCGGTGCGCATGTTGGCCAAGGTCCGCTGGTCCAGGTTGACACCGCCGCCGAGCCTGTTGGCGGCGGCCCACACCCCGGCGGTGGACCGGGACAGGAAATTCCACGACAGCCGCAGCCCGTAATCGGGGTTGCCCGGGAGGACGACGTGCCCGAGCAGCCGCAGCTGCTCGGCGGTGCGTTCCAGCGCGGCCCGGATCTCCGGATCCAGGCGAGCCGGGAACCCGGTGTAGGGGAACTGAGTCGACAGCGCGATACGCAGTTGACCCGGTGCGGTCCGCACATAGTCGGAGACCTTCATCGGCGGCGGTTTGTGCAGGTCCCCGTCGGCGTTGCCGGAGACCGCGTCCAGCACCAGCGCGGCGTCCTCGACGGTGCGGGCCAGTACTCCGTTGACGGTGAGTCCGTTGAACGCCTCCGGCAGCGGCCAGGTGGAGATGCGGCCACGCTGGGGCTTGATGCCGACCAGGTGCGTCCATGCGGCGGGGATACGCACGCTGCCGGCTCCATCGGATCCGATGGCCGCGGCGACCAGACCCGCGGCCACCGCCGCGGCGCTGCCTCCGGACGACCCGCCGGGAGTGTGCCGACGGGACCAGGGATTGCGGGTGTGGCCGAACCCGGGGCCACTGGTGAACGGCCACTGTCCCAGTTCGCAGGTGTTGGTCTTGCCGACGATCACCGCGCCGGCGGCCCGCAGCCGGCGCACCACCTCGGCGTCGTGGCCGGCGGGCTCGACATAGCCGGAGGCGCCGAACGAGGTGGCGACCCCCGCGATGTCGGTGTCGTCTTTGACCGCGATCGGGATGCCCAGCAGCGGGGCGCGGTGCCCGGCGGCCCGACGCCGGTCGGCTTCCGCGGCGCTGACCAGCGCAGACTCGGTGAACACCACCCGGAAGGCGTTCAGGGTGGACTGGCTGGCGTCGATGGCGTGTAGCGCGCGACGCACCAGGTCGACGGAGGTCGCCTCGCCGCTGGCCAGCTGGTAGAGCTGCTCGGTGAGGGTGGGGAAGCGGGTGCCGGACGCCGCGGGCGGGTGGGTCATCGGTGATGAGAGTATCGGCGTGCCGTACGGGTGGGTGTCGTCGAAACACCCCCTCGCGATGCGAAACTGGTCCGATGCGGCTGTACCGGGACCGGGCGGTGGTGCTGCGCCAGCACAAGCTCGGCGAAGCCGACCGGATCGTCACTTTGCTCACCCGCGACCACGGGCTGGTCCGCGCGGTGGCCAAGGGGGTGCGTCGTACCCGCAGCAAGTTCGGTGCCAGGCTGGAGCCGTTCGCCCACATCGACGTTCAGCTGCACCCCGGCCGCAATCTCGACATCGTCACCCAGGTGGTGTCGGTGGATGCCTTCGCCTCCGACATCGTCAGCGACTACGGCCGCTACACCTGCGCCTGCGTGATTTTGGAGACCGCGGAACGTTTGGCCGGTGCCGAGCGAGCCCCGGCGACGGCGTTGCACCGGCTCACCGTTGGGGCGCTGCGCGCGGTGGCCGACGGTCGGCGCCCTCGCGAGCTGGTGCTGGACGCCTATCTGTTGCGTGCCATGTCGGTGGCCGGGTGGGCGCCGGCACTGACCGAGTGCGCCCGTTGCGCCACCCCCGGTCCGCATCGGGCATTTCATGTCGCGGCCGGCGGCAGCGTCTGCGGGCATTGCCGTCCGGCTGGGTCGACCACCCCGCCGATGGGTGTGCTGGATCTGATGGCGGCATTGCATGACGGCGACTGGGAGGTCGCGGAGCTTTCCACGGCGTCGCATCGTAGCCATGCCAGCGGATTGGTGGCCGCCCATCTGCAGTGGCACCTGGAGCGACGGCTTCGGACCCTGCCGCTGGTGGAGCGGGTTCAACCCCGGGCCACCGGCAGCGACGGCTGATCGACCGGCACCTACCTGGGGATTGCGTCCGTTTCGGTGGACTATGCGGGCGTCGGCGGTAGGCTGATGCGACTTCACGATCCCTAGGTTCAATCAGGAAGGCAGGCCGAATGTTTCACGACACCGGGTGGGGGCGCTGGGCGCACAGGACGACACCGGGCTACGGAGCCGGTATGGGTGCGGCGGCCGGAGCGCTACTCGTCGTGGGAATGATCCCGGCGGTGACTTCCTGTGCGCGGGCCGCCGAACCCGCTCCGGTCTCCGGGATTACGGCGCCGTTGCCGGCGAACGGCCCCGGTGCCGATGGTGCTGACGGTGCTGACGGTGCCAACGGAGCTGACGGTGCGCCCGGAGCCGACGGTGCCCCAGGTGCCGGTGGCCTGGGCGGCCAGGGCGGCCAGGGCGGTAAAGGTGGCAAGGGCGGTCAGGGCGGCAAGGGTGGTGCCGGCGGCCAAGGCGGTATGGGCGGGCGCGGCGGGAACGGTGGTGCCGGTGGTGCCGGTGGTGCAGGTGGTGCAGGCGGCCAACCCGGCCTGGGTGGTGCCGGCGGGGCCGGCGGCGCGGCCGGACCCGGTGGAACACCGGGCCAGCCCGGCCAGCCCGGCCAGCCCGGGCAGCCCGGGTAGACCGGCCACGCTCACTGAGCCGGTTCGGCACAACCGTTTCAACCACCGGGCGGCGTGCTTCGATGTGAGCCGCGTCGCACCGGCACAACCAGCCCCGCTAAAGTCTGATCCGATCCGGCGGGGGGCAATTCGACAAGGAGCCACAAAGAAGTGACCGATAATCCACGCGCAGACGTCGTCTCCCGGCAGTACGAGCGGTGGACCTACCCGCCGCCCATCAACGACCTGCAGGCATGGTCGGCCGGAAACTGGGAGTGGTTCGACCCGAGCCACGCGCACCGGGTGCTGTGGCCCGATCGTGAATACCGCCCTGACCTCGACATCCTGATCGCGGGTTGCGGCACCAACCAGGCGGCGGTCTTCGCCTACAACAACCCGCAGGCGCGGGTGGTGGCCGTCGACATCAGTGCGTCGTCATTGGGGCACCAGCAGTACCTCAAGGACAAGCACGGGCTGTGGAACCTGGAGCTGCACCAGCTGCCGATCGAGGAGCTGTCCACGCTCGACCGTGACTTCGACCTGGCGATCTCGACGGGCGTGCTGCACCACATGGCCGACCCGAAGGTTGGCATGAAGGCGATCGCGGACCGCCTGCGGCCCGACGGCGTCGCCGGCATCATGCTCTACGCGCGCTACGGCCGCATCGGCATCGAAATCCTGGAGACGGTCTTCCAGGACCTCGGGCTGGAACAGAACGACGAGTCGATTCAGACCGTCCGTCAGGCCATCCGCCTGCTGTCGCAGGACCACCCGGTCCAGCCGTACCTCAAGATCGCCGGCGACCTGGCCTCGGACTCGGGTCTGGTGGACACGTTCCTGCACGGTCGGGCCAAGAGCTACGACGTCGACGGCTGCATCGACCTGGCCAAGTCGGCCGGCCTGGACTTCCAGGGCTGGCTGCTCAAGGCGCCGTACTACGCCCACGATGTGGCGGTGCCGTCGGCCGGCTTCTACGACAAGGTGAACGCCTTGCCGGAGGAGAAGATCTGGTCGGTGATGGAGCGCATCCACACCCTCAACGCTCGGCACTTCTTCATCGCCACGCGGCCCGAGCGGCCCAAGAGCAGCTACCAGATCGACTTCTCGACGCCCGAGAGCCTCGACTACGTGCCGCTGTTCCGTTGGAAGTGTGGCTTGAACGGCAACGAGATCTTCCGCTCGGGCTGGCGCATGCCGCTGAACCCGGCGCAGCTGCCGTTCGTTCAGAGCATCGACGGTCGTCGCAGCATTCGTCAGATCGCCGCGGACCTGGCGCAGGCCGCCGGCCCGGCGCGCGGCAGTGCGGCGGACCTGGAGAAGTTCGGTCGCAAGTTGTTCCAGTCGCTGTGGCGCCTCGACTTCGTCGCGATCGATCTGAGTGCCGGTTCCCGATCGTCGGCATAGCCGGTAAGCCGCCGCGGCGACCGCATGGTCGCCGCGGGCGGCTCCGGCCCGGTCGGGCAGGATAGGGCGCATGGTGTTGCATCGGGCCAATCGGAAGCCTGCCTTCCCCCAACTGCCCGCGGCACCCGACGACTATCCGGTATTCCCGGACAAGTCCACCTGGCCGGTGGTGTTCCCGCAGCTGCCGTCGCCGCCGGGCGGGGGGCCGTGTCGCCCCCCACAGCACACCTCCAAGGCTGTTGCCCCGCAGATCCCCGCCGAGGCGCTGCCCAACCACGTTGCCGTGGTCATGGACGGCAACGGCCGCTGGGCGACCCAGCGCGGGTTGGGTCGCACCGAGGGGCACAAGATGGGCGAGGCGGTGCTCATCGACATCACCTGCGGTGCGATCGAACTCGGTATCAAATGGCTGACCGTGTACGCGTTCTCCACCGAGAACTGGAAGCGCTCCGCTGAAGAGGTGCGCTTCCTGATGGGCTTCAACCGCGAGGTGGTGCGCCGGCGCCGGGAGAATCTCAACGCGATGGGCGTGCGGATGCGCTGGGTGGGTTCGCGGCCGAAGATGTGGCGCAGCGTGATCAAGGAATTCGAGATCGCCGAAGCCATGACCGTCGGCAACGACGTCATCACCATCAACTACTGCGTCAACTACGGGGGCCGCACCGAGATCGCCGAAGCTGCCCGGGCCATCGCCGAAGAGGCGGTGGCGGGCAAGCTGAACCCGAGCCGGATCAACGAGGCCACCATCGCGCGGCATCTGCACCGGCCCGACATGCCCGATGTGGACCTGCTGATCCGCACCTCGGGGGAGCAGCGGTCATCCAACTTCATGTTGTGGCAGGCCGCCTACGCCGAATACATCTTCCAAGAGAAGCTGTGGCCGGACTACGACCGCCGCGACCTGTGGGAGGCCTGCGAGCAGTACGCTTCTCGGCAGCGCCGGTTCGGCACGGCCTGATGACGGACCTGGCCGATCGCCTCACCGCGGTGCTCGCCGAGGTGGTGACCGTTGACGCCGAGCCGGACGGCGCGCTGACCGTCCGCCATGACGGCACACTGGCGTCGTTGCGGGTGGTGCCGATCGCCGAAGACCTTGAGCTGGTGTCGCTCACCCAGATCCTGGGGTGGGATCTGCCGCTGACCAAGCAGCTGCGTGAGCGCGCCGCCGAGCAGGCGGCCCTCAGTCAGCTCGGGACCGTGACCCTGGTCGAGAAGGCCGCCGAGTCCGCAGATGTGATGCTGCGCTACAACTTTCCCGGATCGGGCTTGACCGACGGCGCGCTTCGCACACTGGTGCTGTTGGTGCTGACCAAGGGCGTCGATATCCGGGACGCGCTGATCGGCTGACGAACTCAGTTCCGGCAGTCGGCGCAGGTGCCGAAGATCTCGATGGTGTGCCCGACGTCGGAGTAGTCGTGCTCGGCGGCGATGCGGGCCGCCCACTCCTCGACCTCGCGGTCGCCCACCTCGACGGTGGCCCCGCAGTCCCGACACACCAGGTGGTGGTGGTGATGCTCCGAGCAGCGCCGGTAGACCGCTTCGCCGGTGTCGGATCGCAGCGTGTCGACCTGTCCGGCGGTGGCCATGGCCTGCAACGTGCGATAGACGGTGGTCAGGCCGATGTTCTCGCCGCGCTCACGCAGCGCGTCGTGCAGTTCCTGGGCCGACCGGAAGTCCTCGACGGTCTCCAGCAACGCCGAGATCGCCGCTCGCTGCCGGGTGGAGCGCACACCGGGGGCGGTCAACGGTCCTCACCGGCATGGGCTACGGCGTCGATGGCGATGTGCGCCAAGTGATGATCGGCCAGCCGGTAGAGCACTTCGCGGCCGGAGCGTTCCCCGGCGACCACCCCGGCGGCCTTGAGGATCTTCAGATGCTGACTGACCAGGGGCTGGGGGACTCCGAGCGCGTCGACGAGTTCATGCACGCAGCGATGCGACTCCTGCAGTTGCAGCACGATCGCGATGCGCACCGGAGCGGCCAGCGCACGCAGCAATTCCCCAGCGGCGTCGAGGATCTCCCGAGGTGGTGTCGCGGGGAAGGCAGGACCGGTGTGTTGGTGGCCGTCGGCCACCAGGCCAGACGCTGAGGAGGGCACAGCACCACCTCCGCACGTGTTGGAAATCGTTTTCAGCTGGCTTCCACTGTTCCATGCGTGATGATGCATGTCAAAGAACTTGGGCGGTATCGATACGATGACTGATGTTTTGCGTGTCGGCGTTGCCGGCGCGGTCCCGTCAAGACAGGAGTGCACCCCCTCGTGGCGTCCATCATCGACACCGTTGCCAACCTGGCCAAGCGACGTGGCCTGGTCTTCCAGTCGGGCGAAATCTACGGCGGCACAAAGTCGGCGTGGGACTACGGCCCACTCGGGGTGGAACTCAAGGAGAACATCAAGCGACAGTGGTGGCGCTCCGTCGTGACCTCCCGCGACGACGTCGTCGGCTTGGACAGTGCGATCATCCTGCCGCGGCAGGTGTGGGTGGCCTCCGGTCACGTCGCGGTGTTCAACGACCCCCTGGTGGAATGCCTCAACTGCCACAAGCGGCACCGGCAGGACCACATGCAGGAAGCGGTGGCGCTGAAGAAGGGCGGCAACCCTGATGACGTGCCGATGAGCGAGATCGCCTGCCCGGACTGCGGTACCAAGGGCGAGTGGACCGAGCCCCGCGACTTCAACATGATGCTCAAGACCTACCTGGGCCCCATCGAATCCGAAGAGGGCCTGCACTACCTGCGGCCCGAAACGGCGCAGGGCATCTTCGTCAACTTCGCCAACGTGGTGACCACGGCACGCCGCAAGCCGCCGTTCGGCATCGGCCAGATCGGCAAGAGCTTCCGCAACGAGATCACCCCGGGCAACTTCATCTTCCGGACCCGCGAGTTCGAGCAGATGGAGATGGAATTCTTCGTCGAGCCGTCCACGGCCAAGGAATGGCACCAGTACTGGATCGACACGCGCCTGCAGTGGTACGTCGACCTGGGTATCAAGCGTGAGAACCTGCGCCTCTACGAACACCCGCTCGAGAAGCTGTCGCACTACTCCGCCGGCACCACCGACATCGAGTACAAATTCGGCTTCACCGGCAACCCGTGGGGTGAGCTGGAAGGCATCGCCAACCGCACCAACTTCGACCTGACCACGCATTCGGAGCATTCCGGGGTGGACTTGTCGTTCTATGACCAGGCATCCGACACCCGCTACGTGCCTTACGTGATCGAACCGGCAGCCGGCCTGACCCGCTCGCTGATGGCCTTCCTGGTGGACTCCTACCACGAGGACGAGGCCCCCAATGCCAAGGGCGGGGTGGACAAGCGCACCGTGCTGCGTCTTGACCCGCGACTGGCCCCGGTCAAGGCCGCCGTGTTGCCGCTGAGCCGCAACGCCGACCTGTCGCCGAAGGCCCGCGACCTGGCCGCTGAGTTGCGCAAGTCCTGGAATGTGGAGTTCGACGACGCCGGGGCCGTCGGCCGGCGCTACCGCCGCCAGGACGAGGTCGGTACCCCGTTCTGCATCACCGTCGACTTCGACTCGCTCGAAGACCACGCTGTCACTGTGCGGGAGCGCGACACGATGTCTCAGGAGCGGGTGGCCATCGATGCGGTCTCCGATTACCTGGCCGTGCGCCTCAAGGGTTGCTGAACGCGTTCAGTCCCCGGCGGGTTCGGGGGCTGGCGGCCAGGCGGGCTTGAGCCAGTCGGTGCGAGCCCGCCAGGACTGCGCGGCCGCGTAGGCGAAAGCCAGGCTGGCCGCGCCCGCGCAGATCCAGGTGGGCAGTGTGAAGGTACTTCCGATCAGAACGCTGATCAGCTGGTAGGACATCGCCGCAACCTTCAAGGCGATCCAGGCCAGGTACTGGTCGGCGGAGGATTTGGAACGTGTATCGTCGCGCAGTGTCAGCAACACCCGGCCGGTGAGCCCGAACAGGTAGAGCGCGAAGACGCAGATCAGTGTCCAGTAGACCGTGAACCATGGGCCACGGGTCGCAAAGACATCCTGATACTGCGGTTGTCCACGGTCGGCTATGAAATACACGATGATCGTCAACGGCAGAACGAATTTCAGCGGCGCCTTGATGTAGCGACGCTCCCAAAGCCTGGCACGATCCTGATCGGTCAGTCGCGTCGTCAGATGCCCGAACATGGTGGCCACCGCGGCGAACATGCACAGCGCAGCAACCAGGCCGGCGACGTTCCAAACCCCGAGCACGCGGTATATGAGTGGGTCGAGCAGCCCCCACCCGACGGGGGACATGAGAAGACCCGCGCCACCGATGAAGATCAGGATGCGCGAAGGATTGGTGTCCCAGCGTGATCCCCAGGTGTGGCGGCGGACCCACAGCGCATACCCGGATGCCGCCAGGGCCGCCGCCACGGCGACGTTGATGAGATCGAACATGGGTGTACCGGAACTCTAGAACCGGCCGCCGCCGCCGAAGAAGCCCCCGCCCGAAGACGAGCCGCCGAACGAGGTGGGACTCCAGCCGCCCCCTCCACCACCACCGAAGCCGCCACCGCCGAAGCCGCCGCCACCGCCGGAGAGGATGTTGCCGATGATGATGCCGCCCAGCATGGCGCCGGTGTCGTTGCCACCGCCGCGGTCGTTGCCGTAACGCCCGTAGTAGGCGCGCTGCGCGTCCTGTACGTCGGCTTTGGCCAGCGACTGCGCCGCGGCGGCCAGGGTGGCCGCGCCGTTGGCCTGGGTGATGGCGCCCGCGACATCGGTGCTGCGCTTGTCTTGGGCGGCGTCGAGGCGGCGCCGTGCCTCGGCCAGCCGGGTGCGCGCTTCCGGGCCGACGCTACCGCGGCGGGTATCGATGTAATCGGACACGGCGCGGATGCGCGACGACGCGGTGAACAGGGCCTGCTCGAGCGTGCGAGCCAACCGTTCAGCGGCGGCGTGTTCCTCGGCGACCGTGTCCAGCAGCTGGTCCAGGTCGGCGTCCGCCTTGAGCAACGCGGTGAAGGCCCCCAGGGGATCTCCGGAGGCGCGGGCGGCGGCGACGGCCTTGACCACGCGATCACGAACAGTGACCAGCTCGGACTTATGCGTGCCCGCCCCGCGCTGCAACAGTGCGGTGGCTTGGGCGATGCCGGCTTCGGCGTCGGCGATGGTCTCGGGCAGTGTGGCGACCGCGTGACGGATGTCGCTTGCGGCATTGTCGACCGCGTCGAGCAGGGCTCGGCCCTGGCCGAGCCCCGACTCGGCGGCCCGAACCGCGTCCACCAGCTCGCTCTGCCCGCCGGTCACCGGGTGGTCGGCCAGGCTGCGGGCCCGGGTGATGTTGCGTTCGGCGAAGGCGGCCCGATCCTGTGCGGTCTTGACGTTGCCGGACACCGTACTGAGCGCGGTGGCGTCGAACTGGGTGTGCAGTTCGACCAGGTGCTGCTCGGAGGCCGGGATGCGCCCGGTCAGCTCGACCAGTTGCTGGGTCAGTGTGTCGAGGCGGTCGCCGGCGTTGAGTACGAGATCTCGCAACTGCTCGAACGCGGCACGCTGGATCTCCAGTTCGCGGTCGGCCTTTGAAGCGGTGACGATCACCCCGGTCAGCAAGTCGCGCTGTTGTGCCGGTGTCTCAGGGATATCGTCGTCGAGCTGCTGGCGCACCGTGAAGGCGTGCTCCATAGCGGCCTTGGCGGAGGAGACGGCCTGCGCGAACGGTCGCACGCGTTCCGTGCCGAATTCTTCGAGGGCCAGCTCCAATTCGTTGGCGCTGGTGCGGACCGCATTGTCGACCTCGACGACTTTCTCGCGCGACAAGGCGTCCAGCGCGAACACCGGCACGTCGGACAGCGCGTTGGGGTCGGTGGGGTCGACCCGCCGGGCCGCCGCCAGTGCCGCGGCGCGGCGGCGGCGACGCAGGTGACGGACCACCAGCAGCAACACCAGGCCGGCGAGCGCCACCGTGGCCAGGGCGATCAGGATCGGTGTCCAGCTCACCTGCGTGGGTGCGGCGGCGGCGTCGAGTCCGGTGGCGGCCGCGGAGGCCGCACCGGCCCAGTCGTTGCGGTGCAGGGCCGGTTCGATCTGGTTGCGCCGCAACGCGTCGACCTTGTCCGAGCTGATCTCGGAGATGGCGTTGGAAACCAGGAAGGCGTAGCTGCGGTCGGCGGTGGCAACAGCGAGCAAGGCGTCGTTGCTGCCGAGATCGCTGAGTCGCGCCGTGCTGCGTCCCCAGTCCTCAGCGGTCTGCCCGGAGAACACCTCGACGTAGACCACCCACAGCCGGATGTGCCGGTCGGCGTAGAGCTTGTCGATCGCGTTCTGCACCTCGGCGCGATCGGACTGCGAGAGCGCCCCGGCGCTGTCGGTGATCAAAGTGGGCAGACGCATCGAAGGCTGCGCCGCAGCGCTTGGGGCTACCAGCAGCACTGCGAGGAGAAACGCCAGGGCGGCAGCGGCCAGCCGGGGAATGCGCATGCCGGTAAATCTATATGTGATCGGGGGGTGATCGACGGAATTCTGCGACCGGCCCACTCGGTTCGCAGCGGTCGGATGCCGAACTTCGGCCCGCGGTGTCATGGTCTCGGGTCGGGTCAAAATAGACTGGCGGCGGTGGCTACCAACTCCTGCGACAGCTACGACGCGCACGACCGCGAACGCATCGTGGCGGAGTCGTCGAAAACCGCCGGCCTGCCCGGAACCGGCGGCCAGCACCGCACTGACTTCGCCCGCGACCGGGCCAGGGTGCTGCACAGTGCTGCCCTGCGCCGGCTGGCCGACAAGACCCAGGTGGTCGGCCCCCGAGACGGCGACACCCCGCGCACCCGCCTGACCCACTCGCTGGAGGTCGCGCAGATCGGGCGGGGGATGGCGATCGGATTGGGCTGCGACCCTGACCTGGTGGACCTGGCCGGCCTGGCTCACGATATCGGCCACCCGCCTTACGGACACAACGGTGAGCAGGCGCTCAACGAAATCGCTGCGAGCTGTGGCGGATTCGAGGGAAACGCGCAGAACTTCCGCATCTTGACCAGTTTGGAGCCCAAGGTCCTGGGTCCGGACGGTGCGAGTGCGGGCCTGAATCTGAGCCGGGCGACGCTGGATGCGGTCACCAAATACCCGTGGTTCCGCCACGCGACAGACGGCTCGGTACGGACCAAGTTCGGCTTCTACGACGACGACCGGGAGGCCGCTGACTGGATGCGCCGCGGCGCACCGGAGGGACGCGTCTGTCTGGAGTCGCAGATCATGGACTGGGCCGACGATGTCGCCTACTCGGTGCATGACGTTGAAGACGGCGTCATCTCCGGCCGGATCGACCTGCGGGTGCTCGCCGACGCCTCGACCGTGGCCGAACTGACGCGTCTGGGCGACCCCCACGGGGTGCACGATCTGGCCGGGGCGGCTCGCCGGCTCACCGAACTGCCGGTGGTGGCCGCTGTGGGTGATTACGACGCGACACTGTCGGCGTCGGTGGCACTCAAACGGCTGACCAGTGAACTGGTCGGGCGCTTCGCCTCCGCGGCGATCACCGCCACCCACGACGCCGCCGGCCCGGGACCGCTGACCCGTTACCAGGCAAACCTGGAAGTGCCTGAACTAGTGCGGGCTGAAGTAGCCGTGCTGAAAACCCTTGCGGTGCAGTTCATCATATCGTCGGACCAGCACCGCAGGATTCAGGCCGCCCAGCGTGAGCAGGTGCACGAGGTCGCGCACCGGCTGCTCGCCACGGCACCGGAGAGCCTGGACCCGATCTTCGTTCCGGCGTTCAACGCCGCGGCTGACGACAATGCACGGCTGCGGGTGGTCGTCGACCAGATCGCGTCATGCACCGAGGGGCGGCTGGAACGCCTCGTCGCGGGCTAGTGACACAGCGGCGGGCCCGCCCCCGCAAGTAGGGGAGCGCCCAGCACCCGGCTTCGCCGTGCGTGCGGCCACCGCGGATGAACTCAGCCGAGCTTGGCGACCTTGTCCATCATCGCCCGCACGACATCGGTGCTGCTGGTCTGCGGGTCACCGGAACCACTGGCGTTCTCGGTTCCGGTGAAGGCGATCAGGACACCGACGATGCAGTTGTCCTGCAGCCCGATCGCGCGGGTGTCCGGCGCCTTAGGGCTCTTGTCCAGCACGATCGATGCGGCCAGGACATCGTCGGTGATCCGCACGTCGGTGATGTGCATCTCGGTGCCGCGGAGGTGCGGCGATCCGGCCGTGTCCGGGTCGGCCGCGTTGACCGGTTGACCGTCGCAGTGCTTCCACTGCTCGGTGAACTTATCGAACAGTTGCCGCGCGTCGTCGGCGGTGGGCAGGGCGACCACGGCCTCCTTGACGAACATCACCCGGGTGTCGAGCGGCTTGAAGCCGTCGTGAGCGGGCTCGGGGTCGATCCAGGTCTCACGCGCGTAGCTCTGGACGGGGGCCGAGGCATACACGCTTCGCTGCGCGACGTCGAGGACTCCCACGCAGTCGCCGGGGGTTGCTGAGTCGTCCATCGCCTCCAGGCCGCCGTAGGACGGCGGGCCGGTGACAGTGGTGAAGGGCTGGTCCAGCATTGCGGTCAACTCGGTGCCGTTGAGCAGCACCTGCTTGACGGTCTCGCCGGTGACGCCGGCCGCACTACGCGACCGGTCGGGCAGCACCAGCCAGGTCGTCACCGCGGCCGCGGCGAGCACGGCGACGGCGACAAGGGTCAGCAACCAGACCCGTTTCGAGTTCATTCACGCCCCTGACGCAGCAGTTGACCCGTCATTAAAACATGGGCGGTTCCGGTACCGAGGGCTGGGCAGATGGCGGCGATCCGCTTCGCCCGGCTCCGCCGTGCACGCGATCGCGGTGGTGCAGATGGCGGCGCGCTCTACACTGACCCCGTGCCAGGCCGCATCTCCGATCGCGACATCGCCGCTATCCGCGAACGTGTCCGAATCGAGGACGTGGTCGGTGACTACGTGCAGCTCAGACGCGCCGGCGCCGACTCGCTCAAGGGCTTGTGCCCGTTTCACAACGAGAAGTCGCCGTCGTTTCACGTCCGGCCCAACCACGGCCTGTTCCACTGCTTCGGCTGCGGGGAAGGCGGCGACGTCTACGCCTTCGTGCAGAAGATCGAGCACGCCAGTTTCGTCGAGGCGGTCGAGCTGCTGGCCGACCGGGTCGGCCACACCATCACCTACACCGGCGCGTCGGCGACCAACATCCAGCGCGAGCGCGGCGGCCGCAGCCGGCTGATCGCCGCCAATGCGGCGGCTGCCGAGTTCTACGCGGCGGCGCTGAGCACCCCTGAGGCCGCACCGGCGCGCAAGTATCTTACCGAGCGAAACTTTGATGCCGCCGCCGCCGAGCGGTTCGGGTGCGGTTTCGCCCCATCCGGGTGGGACGGCCTGACCAAACATCTGCTGCGCAAGGGTTTCGAGTTCAAGGAGCTGGAGGCCGCCGGGCTGTCCCGCGAAGGGCGTCGCGGCCCGATGGACCGGTTCCACCGCCGGCTGCTGTGGCCGATCCGTTCGTCGGCGGGGGAGGTGATCGGGTTCGGTGCGCGCCGGTTGTTCGACGACGACCCGATGGAGGCCAAGTACGTCAACACCCCCGAAACCACGCTGTACAAGAAGTCCAACGTGCTGTTCGGCCTGGACCTGGCCAAACGAGACATCGCCCGCGGACACCAGGCGATCGTCGTCGAGGGCTACACCGATGTGATGGCAATGCATCTGGCAGGCGTCACCACCGCGGTCGCCTCGTGCGGTACCGCCTTCGGCGATGAGCACCTGGCGATGCTGCGCCGACTGATGATGGACGACAAGTTCTTTCGAGGTGAACTGATCTACGTCTTCGACGGCGATGCGGCGGGCCGTGCCGCCGCGGTCAAGGCGCTCGAGGGTGAGCAGCAGCTGGCCGGACAGTCATTCGTCGCGGTCGCCGCCGACGGCATGGATCCGTGTGATCTGCGCCTGGCACACGGCGACGAAGCGCTGCGCGACCTGGTGGCACGCCGCACCCCGCTGTTCGAGTTCGCGGTGCGCACCGCGCTCGCGGAGATGGACCTGGAGACAGCCGAGGGCCGGGTCGCTGCGCTGCGCCGTTGCGTGCCGATGGTCGCTGCGATCAAGGACCCGACGCTGCGCGACGAATACGCGCGCCAGCTGGCCGGCTGGGTGGGCTGGGACGACGTCGCGCAGGTGATCGGCCGGGTGCGTGCGCGGGCCAAGAACGAGGCCAAGGGCGATGCCAAAAGCAGCGGGCCGGCTCGGGACCGTCCGGCGTCTCCCGCGGCCGCCGGCCCGGCCGAAAAGCCGGCGGTCGCCCGACCGAACCCGACCGATCCGACGTTGTGGCCGCAGCGTGAGGCGCTCAAAGCGGCTCTGCAGTACCCGGCGCTGGCCGGGCCGGTGTTCGACACCTTGACGGTGGAGAGCTTTACCCACCCCGGCTATGCCGCGGTGCGCTCGGCGATCGATGCGGCCGGGGGGACGGCGGGAGTGGCCGGCACCGGCGGCGCGCAGTGGATCGAGACCGTGCGCGAGCAGACGCCTTCGTCGCTGACCACCGCGCTGATCCACGAGTTGAGCGTGGAGGCCATCCGCGTCGATGAGGACAAGCTGCCGCGCTATATCGGCGGCGTGCTGGCCCGCCTCCAGGAGGTGTGGGTGGGCCGCCAGATCGCCGAGGTCAAGTCCAAACTGCAGCGCATGTCTCCGGTGGAGCACAGCGACGAATACCACGCGCTCTTCGGCGATCTGGTGGCCATGGAGGCCTACCGGCGAAGCCTGCTGGAACAGGCCAGCGGCGACGATCTGACCGCCTGAGGTCGCGGAGCTCACCGCCGCGGGTTGTCGTCGTCTGGCTCCTCCGGCCGCACCACGGTGATGCCGTCCTCGAGTTCGGTCAGCGTCACCATCGTCGGATCGGGATGGATCCGGTCGGCGATGCTGCGCCGTCCTTTGTCGATCAGCGCCTTGGCGACCGGGCTGCTCGTCACCGCGTGATAGGTGCTGACAATCTGCTCGTAGCGGCGGCGGCCGGCTTTGGTGCCCATCACGTAGCCGACCCCCATCACCACGACATACCCGATCAATGCGGCCCCTTAAAACAGTCGATGCAGTGCTTCCATCCTGCCTCACGCGGTGCGACGGGGGCCGGGTGCGACCCCCGTTGCACCGCGGTGGTTTCGGTATGCGCTAGAGTCTTGCAAGTCCGCGAGGACAGCAATCCCCTGTAGCTCAATTGGCAGAGCATTCGGCTGTTAACCGGAGGGTTGGTGGTTCGAGTCCACCCGGGGGAGCCACGTTTGAGGCCGGCGGCGTTTAGTCCAGCCGGGGAATCGCCGACGGACCCGCCTGCGAAGGCGGCTGCTGCGGTGCGAACATCGCCGGCGCCTGCTGTGGCTGTCCCTGCTGCTTGGCGGCACGGGCCTGGGCGAGCGCGTTGACCAGCGGATTGTTGGCCATCATCTCGCGACGCTCTTCTTCGCTGAGCTCGTAGATCGCCCACGCGCCCCAGGCGGCCGGCCGCACGTACACGGTGACCTGCTGGCGGCCGTTGTTGAAGACGGCGGGAACTGCCACGGCCCGGTCGGTGGCCGCGAAGGTGGCCATCTCCTCGGTGATCCGCTCGAGATCAGCGGTTTCGTGCAGCTCATAGGTGGGCGCTTGCACGCCCTTGGTGGGGGTGGCATTCAGGGCGAGGAACCACGCCATGAGAGGTACTCCTTTGTTCGGTCTGGGGTCCAGACAGCCTATAAAGACGGCTACCCGGTGGACGCACCGGCGGGCGGTACCGACAGGTGTTCGGGGTGCAGCATCTCGGCGTACCGCAATTCTTCGGGGATGCCGAACCCGTCGATCAGAGTCTGGGCGTGCGGGCGCAATTTCCGGCACCGGTCATTGATGCCGCGGGTGACGGCCTTGGCTCGATCGGTGGACAGATACCGGTGCTCGATGAACCAGGCTTTGTCGTCCTCGATGACGCTGAGCGCGTAGAGGTCGCACACCAGCTCCAGCAGTTCGCGGGCGTCGGGATCCGGGCAGGAGTCGATCCCGGCGACGAACGCCTCCAGCACGACGCGGTCGATGTGCGCGGTGGCCGCATGCAGCAGGTGGTCCTGGACCGCGTTGAAGGCATCGAAGTCGCTCATTTCCTGGGCCTTGCCTCTGAGCCGCCGTGCCACCGAGGTCAGCAGATATTCCTCGCGGTCTTCGAACATGTGCACCTGCGTGCCGCGGTTGAACAGGCTGCCCTCCTCCTCGCTGTCCTGCCGGGCGTCCACGATGGTCTGGATGATCGTCTCGGCGGCAGTGCGTTTGAGCACCCGATCCCCGACAGTCTCAGCCGCGAATCGCACCCACCCGACTGGGCTCATGTCGGCGATGTCGTCGGCGTAGGTGGTCAGCAGCTGCTTGGCCACCAGTTGCGTCAGCACGTGGTTGTCGCCCTCGAAGGTGGTGAACACATCAACGTCCGCGCGCAGTGCGATCAGCCGGTTCTCGGCCATGTAGCCGGCGCCGCCGCAGGCCTCGCGCGCCTCCTGGATGGCCCGGGACGCGTGCCAGGTGTTGGCGGCCTTGAGCCCGGCTGCTCGTGCCTCCAGTTCGCGTTGTTCTTCGGCGTCGGGTTCGTCGGCGGTCTGCAGATCATGGCAGCGACCCACCAGCTCGTTCTGGGCGAACTGCAGGGCATAGGAGCGGGCAATCAGCGGGAACAGGCGGCGCTGGTGAACCAGGTAATCGATGATGAGCACCTCGTGTTCGATCCCGTCGTCGCTTGGGGCGCTGAACTGCCTGCGCTGCAACGCATATCGGGTAGCGATGTCCAGGGCGACCCGGGCGGCGGCGCCTGCGCTTCCGCCCACCGAGACCCGCCCTCGGATCAGGGTGCCGATCATGGTGAAGAACCGCCGGCCGTCGCTCTCAATCGATGACCGATAACTGCCGTCCGGTTCGACATCGGCATAGCGATTCAGCAGGTTCTCCCGGGGCACCCGAACATGGTCGAAGACGATGCGTCCGTTGTCCACCCCCGGTAGACCGCCCTTGTAGTGGCAGTCCGAGGTGACCACACCGGGCAGATCGTTGCCCTGCGCGTCGCGGATCGGCACCAGGAAGCAATGCACGCCGTGGCATTCGCCACCGGTGATGAGCTGGGCGAAAACCGCCGCAACGGTGGCGGTTTCGGCGGCTCCACCGATGTAGTCCTTGCGTGCCGATCCCGTGGCGGAGTCGATCACAAATTCTTGGGAGGCCGGGTCGTAGGTGGCGGTGGTCTCCAGCGACTGCACGTCGCTGCCGTGGCCGGTCTCGGTCATCGCAAAACAACCGAGCAGGTCGAGGTCGATGATCTTCTCGACGTAGGCGCGGTGGTGTCGTTCGGTGCCCAGGTTCTCCACTGCGCCGCCGAACAGCCCCCATTGGACCCCGGCCTTGACCATCAGCGACAGATCCGACATCGCCAACATCTCGATCATGGTGATCGCCGCGCCGACGTCGCCGGTGCCGCCGTGTTCCTTGCGGAAACTGTCCGCCGCCACGCCGGAGCCGGCCATGATCCGGAGTTGTTCGGCGACCTTGGCGCGGGCGATAGCCGTGTTCGGTGTGTAGTGCGGACGAAACTTCTCATCGCACAGAGTGGCCCGGACCTGGTTTTTCACCGTCCGCCAGCGGCCGTCCAAAGTGTCGCGCAGGGCATCGGAAGTGGTCACCTCATGCACCGTATCCAGGTGAGGCCGCCGGTAAACCGCGTTTTAGATTACCGAGGTGCGTAGGACGTGGAGCCGGTTACCGGCGCTGTGCGGTGCGCTGCTGACCGTTGGTGCTGCACTTGCGGGTTGCACGCCGTGCGAGAACCCCACGACGACCGCCGGACTGCAGTATCTGGGCCAGGCACTACTGGCACCGAACACCAGGTTCGCCGGCACTGTCGTGGGTGGCCTGTCCGGAATCAGCTACGACCCGGGCCGTGATTGCTACTACGTGATCAGCGATGACCGCTCGGCCAACGGCCCCGCCCGCTTTTATACGGTGCGGCTCACGGTGTCCGACCGCGGCGTCGACGGGCTGGCGGTCAGTGCCATGAACCCGCTGCTGGACTCCGACGGGCGTCCGTTCGAGCCCCAGGCCTTCGATGCGACGCCGCCCGTCATACCGCCGGACCCCGAAGGCATCGCCTTCGATGCCGGCCGCCAACGGTTGTATTGGTCCTCAGAGGGGGAGCGGCGCACCGACGGCCCACGCGGTGCGGTGTTGGCCGACCCGTGGGTGCGTATCGCCGGGCTGGACGGTAGCTACCTCGGCCGGTTTACCCTGCCGACGCAGCTGGCGATGTCGGCGCAGCCCACCGGGCCGCGCCGCAACACCACTCTCGAGGGCCTGACGGTGACCGACGACGGACGGATGCTGTTCGCCGCAATGGAGGGCCCGGGGTATGACGACGGCCCGCTGCCGGATCGCGACCGGGGTGCGCTGACTCGCATCACCGCCTACCGCCTCGACGCCGACGCTCCGGTCGCGCAGTACGCCTATCCGCTGGAGCCTGCGGCCGTCCCGGCCAAAACCAACGGCCTCACTGATCTGGTGGCACTGTCGGACACCGCGTTCTTGGTGATCGAGCGTGCGTTCAGTGACCGCCCGACGGTACGCCTGTTTCGCGCCGAGATCGCCGATGCAACCGATGTGCTCGGTATGCCGGCGCTCGCGGCTGCAGCCGTGACTCCGATGACCAAGACGTTGGTGGCCGACTTGTCCACCACACCCGGGCTGGATCCGCTGGACAACATCGAGGGGTTGACGCTCGGCCCACGGCTGCCCGATGGCCGGCAGACCGTGGTGCTGGTCAGTGACGACAACTTCTCACCGCGTCAGGTAACCCAGTTCGTCGCCTTCGCGATACCCGCCGGCTAGCCAGACAACGGTGATCGCCGGTGCGACAGCCTCGACAGACCGAATGCAATCTGGCACCACGGAATTGGCGTTTTTCAGAATGCCAGCAAAGCTGAATGACGATTTACAGTATAGAAATGAGTCAACTTCGTCATTCGACTGATACCGTAACCCGGGTGTGGTACGACTGCTGGTCAGCGACGAGGCTGAGATCACGCGTTGGCTGAGTCGACCGACCGGCGCGCCGATGCGACGCGCCAGCAGATCATCCGTGCCGCTGCGCATCAGTTCGCCCAGCGGCCATTTCACGACGTCGGCCTCGACGACATTCTGGCTGAAGCAGAATTGACCAAGGGTGCGATGTATTTTCATTTCCGATCTAAGCACGCGCTGGCCCTGGCCGTCATCGACGAACAACTCGCCAAGACGGGCACAGCGATGCGGGCATTGGTGGACCGCAAGCTTTCCGGCTTGGAAACCCTGCTTGACGTGGGCTACCTCATGGCGGTCGAAGACCTCACCAGTGACGGTGCCCGAGCAATGCTGCACCTGCTGCCGGTCGTCGGCGGCGCCGAGGGGTTGCAGGCCACCGTGCTCAACAATGCGATTCAGGCGCTGAGCGCGGTGACCGAGCGGGCGATCGCCGAAGGCGACGTCCTCGACCGCGATCCGCGCGATGTGGCCCGGATGATGGTGGCGCTGTACCTGGGCTTGCGGCAGGCCGGCAATCTCGATGAGCCCGAACAGTTCCTGCGTGAGTTGGAGCGGGTCTGGTCGGTTGTGCTGCCCAGTGTGGTGCCTGCGGATCGCATCGACTATTTCGTTCAGTTCGTTCGTCGGCGTACTGCGTTGGCAGTCAAGACGACGGCGGTGGCGAAGTCGGCGGTGCCTGAAGGGGAGGTCGGCTGATGGCGCGCCAGGTCCGGTCCGAGGCGACTCGGCGCAAGTTGCTCGATGCGGCCATCGACGTGTTCGGCGAGGCCGGCTACGTCGCTGCCGGGCGAACCGCGATCATCGAGCGGGCCGGGGTGACCAAGGGGGCGCTCTACCACCACTTCGACTCGATGGATTCGTTGGTGACGGCCATCATCGAGGGCGGTTTCGCCACGGTGTTGACCACGTTTCGGAGCATGTGTCAGCCGTCCTCACCCGCTTTGGAGGGGATGATCCACGGCATGTTCGCCGTCACGGAGTTGTTGTCCGTCGACAAGGAGGCGCGGGCGGCGGGTCACCTGGTCTTCGCCCTGGCCGAATCCAATGAATTGGGGGCTGAGGTCGGCGGCGAATGGGCGAACGCGGTCGCCGCTCAGACCGCGCGCGCGATCGCCGAGGGCGACCTCCGCGAGGAGCTCGATGCCCGCCAGGTTGCCGAGTCGATCACCTCGGCGATGCTTGGGACGTGGCTGTTGACGCACTATGCCGGTGACAGCATCGGACGGGTGACGCGGATGTGGGAGACGCTGCTGCCCGCCATCGTAGTGGCCGACTCACTGTCGTATTTCCGGCAGTTCCTGGCCCGCAACACGCTGCGCTATCAGAACGGCGGTGACGGCGCGTCGGGCACCGAGCGCTGAAGCGCTAGCGTTCCTCCAGCCAGAGCTGCTCGGTGAGGTCTTGGAACGTGGCGAGCGCAACCCGGTCGTCGGCACGTTCGAGCGCTGACTTGCTCATCAGGGCGCGCACCGTCGAGCCGTCCCGATGTTCCAGGGAGACAACCAGATTTGCCAGCGAATGCATCACCGACAAGGCCGATTCCTCAGCCGGTGGAACCTGGCCGAAGATCTGCCGGAATTCCAGGGCCAGCACCTCTTCCTGGGTGTAGCCCAGCATGGCGGCGAACCCGCTGTTGGCGAACAAGATGGTGCCGTCGTCGGCGATTGCGAGCACCGGAACGGGGATCCGCTCGAGCGCGACCAGGGCCGGCAACTGCCGCAGCGTGTCCATCGGTGCCTGAGGGGTTTGCGCGTTCCGCCGTCGCTCCATGGCTCTGATTATGACGGGCGCCGCCGAGGGCGTGGGCGGTGTTGGCCACGGCCGGGCACGGACCGCGTCGCCCCGACACATAGACGATCGACGTGACGAGACGCACAGTCTCGTATTGATTGAACATCATCCAAAAGGTATGTACTATCTCCGGTTATGCGAGGGATTGGTTTGTACGGATCGGGCGCGCTGCGGCGTGCGCCGAGGCCGTCGAGTTCCTCCCGAAGCTTCGCCCGGGGCACCTTGAGGGGTCCGCATCGCCGTGTGTCGCCGCACGCCGAGCCGCGTTGGTGCACCGCACCGACTGCCGCGCTCGCCGGCAGGCAGACGGGGGTGCGGTTGTGTGCCACTTTCTACCGGGCGATGTTCTTGTCAGATCACCAAAGCTTGGCTGTCGGCCAGGAAGGGCATCGCCATCCAGCGTGACGCCAGCATTGCTTCGGCGGCGGGCCCCGGCACCGGGCGGGAGAACAGGAAGCCCTGCGCGCGGTGACAGCCGTGCCGCATCAAGGTGAGCGCGGCCGCCGACGTTTCCACACCCTCGGCGACCACCTGCAGACCGAATGCCTCGGCCAGCGCGATGATCGCTCGGACAATGGCGAGATCGCCCGGATTGACGCCCAATTCGCGCACGAAGACGGTGTCGATCTTCAGGGTGTCGACCGGCAGATCTTTCAGATGTGACAAGACGGCGTAACCCGTGCCGAAGTCGTCGATGGCGATCTGCACCCCGGCTTCGCGCAGTTCCGCCAGGGTTCGACGGGTGCTCTCGATGTTCTGCACCACCGCCCGCTCGGTGATCTCCAGGCACAGCGAGCCGGGACGTAGGCCGAATTCGTTGATGGTTTCCACCACGTTCTGGACGAAACCGCGGGCGGCCAGCTGGATGGGCGAGACATTGACGCGCAGCGTCGCGCTGGTCCGGACGCCATTGGTCTGCCATTGGCTGAATTCTGCGCACGCGGTGCGCATCACCCACCGGCCCAGATCATCGGCCAGGTTGGCGGATTCGGCGATGCTGATGAACGAACTCGGCAACAGCAACCCGCGGGTGGGATGACGCCAGCGCACCAGCGCCTCCACTGCCACGATCGCGCCGCTCCACAGATCGACCTCGGGCTGGTAGTACAACAACAACGACTCGTCATCGATCTTGCCCTGCATGTGCAGTTCGATGTCCTTGCGGAACAAGCTCTTCAAGGACATATCGTCGGTGGAGCTGACGGTCTGGTTGCCGCCGCCGCGTTTCGCCGCCAAGACGGCCTCGTCGGCGCGGTGCAGCAGACCGGCGCTGGTGTCTTCCCCGGGTAGCCCGACGGTCACGCCCACACTGACCGTGCTGTTGACCGTATGGCCCTGGATCTCCACCCGTTCGCGAAGCGCGCCCTGCAGTCGGTCGGCGAAGGTCTCGGCGCTGGCCATCGACATCGGCCAGTCCGGGATGACGACGAATTCGTCCCCGCCGATGCGGGCCGCCATGGTCCGGTTTCCGGCGTACGCACGCAGTCGCCGGGCGAAGTCCTGGATGAACCAGTCGCCGGCGGCGTGACCGAGGTAGTCGTTGATCGGCTTGAGCCGGTCGAGGTCGATGTAGAAGACGCCGACCGGACCGGGCTTGCCGGCGACGAGTCGTTCGGACAGGTGAGCGACCAGCGCACGACGATTGTGCAGGCCGGTCAGGTCGTCGTGGTCGGCCAGATAGCGCAGCCGCTCCTCGGCCGCGACACGGGCCTGCAACTGCGCGAACAGCGAGGCGATCGCCTCGATCGTGTTGAGCTCTTCGGGACGCCACTTGGGTCGGCGAAACTTGACCAGGCCAAGCATGCCGATGGTCACCGGACCGGAGATCAGTGGCGCGGTGGCGACCGACAGCGATTCGATGGCGTGGTCCATCGACATCTGGCGCACATAGCCGGACTCGTTCGGCTCCGGCCGGATAACCGCCACCCGCTTGCCATGCGCGCAGGTGGTGAAGACCGGATCGGCGGTGGTGAACGAGACGACCGCCAACGGGTCGGGCTCCGGGGCGTTCGGGCGCGGCGGCCATTCGGCCACCAGCTTGGAGGCTCTGATCTCGTGGTCGTTGTGACGCAGGAATCCGGCGTCGACGTTGAGTTGCTCCACCAACGTCTGTAGCACGCGTTCACTGACCGCAGCAGCCGTCGACGGTGTGGTAGCCATCAGTTGGGCGGCGATCGAGGTGACCAGCGCCAATCTATCCGCCACGATGTCCTTCCCCCGAAGACCGGCAGCCCAGTGGGCGAGCCGCGAGGGCCGCAGGAGGCCTAGCTTCGCTTCGGGCCGATGCCGCTGTTGAGCATATGCGAAAAGCCCCTCAGGCTGGAAACTTCTCAGTGGAACTACGGCCCGATTGCGAGGGTGTCAGCGGGCCGGTCGGGTCGGCCCGGCCTCGGCCAGGAATCGGTGAAGCACCTCGACGGCGTCGGCAAGCGTCTGGCGGTCTTCGGTAGAAAGCCGGTCCAATTCGGGGTCCAGCGCCGCCGCCCGGTCCTGGCGGACCCGCGCCATGGTGTCCACGCCCTTATCGGTGATCCGGATCAACACGGCTCGGGCATCGAGCGGGTCGGGGGTGCGAGTGGTCAGCCCGGCGTCCTCGAGTCGGCGCACCTGGGTGGTCATCGTCGGCTGGGAGCAGTGGTCCACCGCCGCCAGGTCGGAGATCCGGGCCACGTCGAGGTCCTCGATAGTGGACAGAAGTCGCGCCTGTGCGGCCGGGATGGGAAGTGCGACTCGTTGGGTAGCGAGCCGGTTGAGCCGGGAGACAACGCTGAGCAAATCGGCTCCAAGGCTGGCTTGGGCGGGGGCTACCATCGGGCCAGTATTTCACAAGCGTGCACGAAAGTGGACCACGTCGGTCCGCTCAGCGTGGGACGCTCCGAGCGACTGGCAGAATCGACGGGTGACCAAGACCGGCCAGGGCGAGAACCGAGTCCGGGCGCGGTCGATGCAGCCCTTCGAGATTGCGCAGGCCGCTGTGATGGCGGCGCTGTGCGCGGCGACGGCGATCATCGCGGTCGTGGTCCCCTTCGCCGCCGGTCTGGCGATGCTCGGCACGGTGCCGATGGGGCTCCTGGCCTACCGCTACCGGATTCGCGTGTTGATCGCCGCCACCGTCGCCGCCGCGACCATCGCGTTTCTGATCGCAGGGATGGGCGGCTTCATGACGGTGGTGAACAGCGCCTACATCGGCGGCCTGACCGGCGTCATCAAGCGTCATCGTCGCGGCCTGCCCACCGTGATCGTGGCCTCCGCGGTGGCCGGCGGCATCTTCGGCACCGTTATGGTGCTGGCGCTGACCGTGTTGTCCCGGCTGCGCCACCTGATCTTCGACGCGATCACCGCCAATGTGCACGGGGTCGCGGCCGCTATGGCGCGGATCCCGCTGCCGGAGTTCCAGCGGGCCGCTGAGGACTTGAACGGATTTCTCGGGGTGCTGCTGCATTACTGGCAGTGGCTCATCCTGGCTCAGATGACTATCGGCGTCATGACCGTCTCGCTGCTCGGGTGGTGGGCGTTGTCGCGGGTGCTCCACCGGCTCCGTGGGGTGCCCGACGTGCACAAGCTGGACCTTCTGGCCGAGAGCGGTCCAGTAGCGCCGGTCCCGGTCCGGCTGGATCAGGTGCGGTTCCGCTATCCGCAGTCCGACCATGACGCCCTCGGTCCGGTGAGCCTGGAAGTCGTCGCCGGCGAGCATGTCGCGATCACCGGCGCCAACGGGTCGGGCAAGACCACCTTGATGCTGTTGCTGGCCGGGCGGCCCCCCACGGCCGGCACCGTTGAGCGCCCCGGCGCGGTGGGGCTTGGTGCGCTCGGGGGCACCGCGGTCGTCATGCAGCATCCCGAGAGCCAGGTGTTGGGCACCCGGGTCGCCGACGACGTGGTGTGGGGCCTGCCGCCGGGAACCAGCACCGACGTCGAGCGGCTGCTCGGTGAGGTCGGCCTGGCGGGCTTCGCCGAGCGCGACACCGGCGGCCTGTCCGGCGGCGAGCTGCAGCGGCTGGCCGTGGCGGCGGCGCTGGCCCGCGAACCCGCACTGTTGATCGCCGACGAGGTCACCAGCATGGTCGACCCGCAAGGACGCGAGGTGCTGTTGGGCGTGTTGTCGGAGCTGGCCGGCTGCTCCGGCCGGCGCTGCACCTCCTTGGTGCACATCACCCACTACAACGACGAGGCCGGCAGCGCCGACCGCACCATCGACCTGTCCGGATCCCGCGACAACACCGCCATGGTGGAGACCGCCGAGGTTCCCGCCGCATCCGGTGGCGGCGCCCCGGCGCACGTGGGCGAGCCGGTGCTCGAATTGTCCGGCGTGGGACATGAATACGCCAGCGGCACACCGTGGGCCAAGACCGCTCTGCGGGACATCAGCTTCAGCGTCGACGAAGGCGATGGCTTGTTGATCCATGGCGGCAACGGTTCGGGCAAGTCCACCCTGGCCTGGATCATGGCCGGCCTGACCACCCCGACCGCCGGCCGCTGCCTGCTCGGGGGTCGGCCCGCCGACCAGCAGGTGGGGGCCGTCGCGCTGTCATTCCAGGCGGCTCGCCTGCAGCTGATGCGCAGCCACGTTGGTCGGGAAGTGGCTTCTGCCGCGGGCTTTTCGCCGCGTGACCACGCCAAGGTCAGCGCCGCGCTGGCTGCCGTCGGCTTGGACCCGGCGCTGGCTGGACGGCGCATCGACCAGCTCAGCGGCGGCCAGATGCGCCGGCTGGTCCTGGCCGGCTTACTGGCCCGGTCGCCGCGGGCGCTGATCCTCGACGAGCCGCTGGCCGGCCTTGACGCCGCCAGCCGCGACGGCTTGCTGCGACTGCTGGAGGATCTGCGGCGGCAAAGTGGTCTGACGGTGGTGGTCATCTCGCACGATTTCGCCGGCCTGGGCGACCTGTGCCCACGGACCCTGCACCTGCACAACGGTGTCTTGGTGTCGGCGCCGGCAGGTGCGGCGTGACGCGGGAGGCGCGCAGCGCCCCTCGGCCGGTGGTGCTGCTGCGGCCGGTGCCCGGCGACTCGGCCGTGCACCGACTGTGGGCCGGGACGAAGCTGGTCGTGGTCTTCGGCATCTCGGTGCTGCTGACCTTCTATCCCGGCTGGGTGACGATCGGTGCGGTGGCGCTGCTGGTATTCGGCGCGGCCCGGATCGCTCGCATTCCCCGGGGCGCGCTGCCGTCAGTGCCGCGCTGGCTGTGGGTGTTGCTGGTGGTCGGCGGTGGGACCGCGGCGATGTCCGGCGGTGATCCGGCCGGCCTGGGCGGGCTGTTGTACTTCCTGCGGATCACCGCGCTGTCGATCGTATTGCTGGGGCTGGGCGCGATGGTGTCGTGGACCACCAATGTCGCGGAGATCGCTCCCGCGGTGGCCACGCTGGGGCGACCGTTGCGGCTGCTTCGCATTCCCGTCGATGAGTGGGCGGTGGCGTTGGCGCTGGCGCTGCGGGCTTTTCCGATGCTCGTCGATGAGTTCCGGGTGCTCTATGCCGCGCGGCGCCTGCGGCCCCGGCACCGGCCGCGGACCCGGCGGCAACGCCTGCGCCACTGGGCACGTGAGGCCATTGACCTGATGGCTGCGGCCATCACCGTGACTCTTCGCCGTGCCGACGAGATGGGCGACGCGATCACCGCTCGTGGTGGCATCGGCCAGATTTCGGCGTCGCCGGCGCGGCCCGGGTGGACCGACCTGGTGGCACTGGCGGTGGTGGTCGTGATGTGCGGTGCGGCAGTGGCTGTTGAACTGACCGTGTTGACGACGCCCTGAGAGCCGGAACGCGCTCACGCAGGTAGCCACCCGCAGTTTTGTGCGTCCACCCGATTCGCGGGCAACTACCGGCGTGCGGCCGCGTTCGCGGCATCCTGGGCTTGGCGTAGGGCCGTGTCGACAGCGGAGCGGCCGAGGAACATCTCATCGAAATATGGCTTGATGGCCTGGTTTCCGGCGGCGAAGCCCGCGCCGCCGCCCGGGGCGGGCATGCGGGGCCCGTTGAGCACCGCGAAGAAGGGTGTGACGTCGACCCCGCGCTGCGCCCAATAGTCGAAGTAGACCCGCTGTGCGCTGAGCACCGCCGGTATCGCCGCCCCGTGGCGTCCCAGGTAGGCGTTGCCGTCGCGGCTGCCGAGCCAGCTCAGCACCTCCCGCACCGCCGCGGGGTGCGGCGATGCGGCGTTGCCGACGGCGGCGATCCCGTTGGTGACGCTGACTCGTCCTACCGGCCCGGCGGGCAACATCGCTACCCCCCAGGAGAACCCCGCCTGCTCGGCGACGGCCGCCAGGTTGTAGGTGCCGGACTGAAACAGCGCCATCTTGCCGGCCAGGAACTGATTGCGGGAGAAGTCGCCGTTGGTGTTGGTCTCCGAGGCCGGCGGTGCCACATGGTCGTCGTTGATCAGCTGCACCAGGTAACCGAAGGCGCCGATCGCCGCCGGGTTGTCGAAGGCGAAGTCCTCGCCGCGCTGGAACACCCCGCCGGCGGAGCCGATGTAGTTCAGGTAGATGCCCTGCGGGTCGTTGGCGGCGTTGTAGCCCCACTGCCGGATTCGGCGGTGGTCGAAACCGGGGGAGTCGGCGCTTCGTCCGGCGCTGTCGCGGGTGAGCCGGGCCAACAGTGACCGCAGGGTGTCGTGCGTGATCCGGGGATCCCAGCGAAGTTGCTCCAGTTGCGCGGGAGCGATCCCCGCGGCGGCCAGCAGATCGGCGTTGTAGTACACCGCGATCCCGGCATCGGTCAGTTGCGGGACGCCCCACAGCGTGCCGTCACGGGTGAACTGAGTTACCACTGATGGTTCCCAATCCGTGTCCGCCGCATCGATCTTCATCAGCCGTCCGCTGTCGGCGTAGCCGGCCAGGTAGGCGTTGGAGAGCCAGAAGATGTCGTCGGCGCCGCCACCTGCCACATCGGTGCGCAGCGTGTCGAAATAGGTTCCGTAGGCGACGACGTTGACGCGCACCTCGATCTCGGGGTGGGTGCGGTGGAACGCGGTCAGCGACTGCCGGTAGGCGTTGGCGACCTGTTCGTCCCACAGTCGTAGCGTCACCAGCGTCGCGCCGGCCGCCGATCGGTTCGAGACTCCGTTGAGCAGCACCGCCGCGGCGCCGAGCAGGGCGGCCAGGGCCACCACCGCCGCGGCGAACATGGTGGAGAACCGCGGCCGGCTCACTTGATCCCCGTGATCACGATCGACTGCACGATTCGGCGCTGGAACACCATGAACAGCACGATCAACGGGATCATCGCCACCGTTGTTGCCGCCATCACCAGCGTCCACTGCGCGTTGTAGCGCGACTGCAGGGCGGCGGTGGCCACCGTGAGTACCCGCCACTTGTCCCCGCTGGTGATCACCAGCGGCCACATGAAGTTGTTCCACTGTGAGACCACGGTGATCAGCCCGAGCGTGACCAGGATCGGCCTGCTGGCCGGCAGCATCACGTGCACGATCACGTCCAGGGTGTTGGCTCCGTCGAGTCGCGCGGCGTTGATCAGATCACTGGGGACGCTGCGGAAATGCTGGCGGAGTAGGAAGATCGCATACGGCGAACCGAATACGAACGGCAATACCAACGCCCAGAACGTGTTCCGCAGCCCCAGCTGCGCCATCATCAGATACAGCGGTACCACCGTCACGGTGGCCGGCACCATCAGGGTCGCCACATAGACCCAGAACAACGTGTCTCGGCCGGGAAACTCCAGCCGCGCGAACGCGTAGGCGGCCAGCACCGAGAAACTCAACTGTCCCACCATGATCACCGCCGTCATCAGCGCGGTGACCGCCGCCGCCCGGCCGAACCCGGCGCCGCCGAGATCGCCGTAGTTGTCCAGCGTCGGCGGGTGTGGCCACGACAGCGGGGTATTGGTGGCGAATTGGCGCGCCGGGGTGAACGACGTCAACAGCCCGAGTCCGAAGGGCGCCAGGGTGATCAGCGCGCCGAGCGTCAGCAACGCGTAGATCGCGGAGGCGCGAAGGTAGTTGTGCGGGAGGTGTGAAGTGCTGCTCAACATTGACGTGGATGGCTCACTGGGGTTGTTGGTGGGCGTAGGCGGCGGCTTGGGTGCGGTTGTGGACGCCGAGTTTGGCCATGATGGCGCAGACGTGGGTGTTGGCAGTTTTAGCGCTGATGTAGAGGGCGGTGGCGATTTCGGCGTCGCTTCGTCCGGCGGCAAGGAGTTCGAGGACGTCGCGCTGGCGCTTGGTGAGGCCGCGTGGGTCAGCGCTGGTGTCTTTGCGGCGGCGGTCGGGATCGCGGCCGCGCAGGTGGGCGAGACGCTGCTGGGCGCGCCGGGCAGCGGCCCGGGCGCCCAGCCGGCGGAAGGTGCCCAGCGCGGCCTCAACGGCGTCGATGTCACCACCGAGTTGAGCGATGGCGGCATCGTAGGGACAGTCGCGAAGGATCCACTCCCGGGTGGCTGCGCTCCAATCCCCATGGATCTCAAGCTCATAGGGCGTGGCAGCGATGACGTCAATAGCGGATCGGTCGCCGGCCAGATGAGCCCAGCGCCGCAGCGAACCCCCCAGCCACGCGTACGCCGTGCCGGACACCGTAAGGACCTCGGACGCGCAGCGGCGGGCCGCCTCGTCGTCGTCGGCCAGCCAGGCGGCCTCGGCGCGCGCGGCGCAGACGGGCAGGCGCAGCAGGCTGCCCGTCGCAGCGTCAAGGGCCTCGTCGAGCAGCGGCCACACCGGTTCCTCGCCACGGCGTGCCCGGATCAAGGCCACCGTGATCAACGGCGCGATCCGGTGTTGGGGGGCCAATTCGGGCTGGGTCAGGATGTGCTCGGCCGCCAGCGCGGCGGACGTCCAGTCGCCGCCGGCCAGGCCGGTCAGTGCCTGCAGTCCCGCCGCCAAAGCCTGGAACATGCCAAGGTCGCGGTGGTCGAGGTAGGCCGCGACCTCGGCGAGGTAGCGCTCTGCGCGACGGACATCGCCGCGCACCACAGCGAACGTGCCGAGGAGAATGCCTAAAATTCCGCTGTGCTCCTCGATCCCAGGACACGCCGCCGCCTCTCGCCACACCTGCTCGAACTCGTCCCAGCCGGTGTTGCTGCAGAAGACCGTGGTGAGCGCCGCGTATCCGCGGGCGTGGATCACCACGGCAGGGTCCCCGAATCGGGCACCGAGAGCCTTCGCGCGGGTCGCATATCGGGCACAGGCGGGGTCGAGGGAAAGAGCGGCGATGTGCGCCATATTGATCAGCGACCAGGCCAACTGTGGGGACGGCCCCAGGTTTTCGAGCAGCCGAAGCGACGCGTGCGCGGCCGCCGAGGCTTCGGTAGGGCGTCCCCGCAGCTGCAGGACGTGTGACAGCCGGCGCAGGTCCTCAGCCTCCTGGCGGGGATCCCCCAACTGCTGGCGAAGCGCGATCGCCTGTTGCCATGACAGCACCGCAGATTCGGCCTGCCCGCTCAGATAACTGTTGAAGGCGTGCTGTTCGAGCCACAACACTTTCTGCTCGTCGGGGATGGTGCCCGCGTGGCGCAGCACCAATGCATACAGGTCTGCGGCCTGCCGATGGGCGCCAGATCCTGCGGCGCGCTCGGCGGCTGCCGGGCCGTGGCTGATGACGGTGTCGGTGTCGCCGGCCTGTTCGGCATGAAAAGTCAACGCCGCCAGTGTGTCCGGGTCGATCGGGGGTTCGGCCAATACGGTCAGCGCTCGCTTGTGCAGCACTCGGCGTTGATAGTCGGGGATCTGCTCGACGGTGGCACGACGGGTCAGCTCGTGGCGGAATCCCACCGCGTCGGCACTGGCGACCAGCACCCCGGCGGCGAGGCATTCGTCCAGGGTGCCGGTTGCACCCGGCGATACCGCATCGAGCAGGGCGGGGTGCACCCGCGGCCCGCAGATCGCTGCCGCGTGCGCGGTTTCGCGCCCAGCGTCCGACAGTCGCGCGAGTCGGCCCCGCACCGCTTCGGAGACACTGCACGGCAGGCCGCCCTCGCCCAGCGCATCGGGTCCCGCTGCCAACACCTCTGTGATGAGGAACGGGTTTCCGTCGGTAAGCCGGTACAACGCTTGGGCGTTGATGCCGCTACCGGCGGCCAGCGCAGCCACCGCGGTGGCGCTGAGCGGATCCAACACCATGCGCGTTACGGTCGCCCAGGTAGCCACATCGCCTAAAAACACGGCCAGCGGATGGCTGGGGCCGACCTGGTCGTCGCGGTAGGACGCAAGCATCAGCACCGGCAGTGTGTCGATGCGCCGGGCCAGGTAGCGCAGCAGATCCAGGGCGGCGCTGTCGGCCCAGTGCAGGTCCTCGATCACACCCACCGAAGGGGTGCCGTCACCGACGACGCCGGCCAGCCCGGAATAGACCGCCTCGGTGTCTCCCGCATCGATGGCCGCGCGTATCGAGGCAGCCCGGCTCGCGGGTAGGTAGGCAAGCATGTCGATGAAGGGACCCAGTGGCCGCGGGGTGGCCAGGCCGTCGCACCAGCCGCGCAGCACCCGGATGCCCGGATCGAGGGTGGCGAGAAACTGGGCGATCACCGTGGTCTTGCCCGCCCCGGCTTCGCCACGCAGTAAAACCAGCTGCCCCTGCCCGCGGGTGGCGGTCCGATAGCAGCGATGAAGGGCGGTCAGCGTCGTATCGCGTTCGAGCAGGCGGCTCACCACGGCCAACCCCCTCCCGCGTCGGGTCCGAGACCGCGCATCCCGGAGCAAATATCAGGTAATTACCCGATGCGCCGAGGTTGGGCCGCCCAGCACACTCCCAAATGAGCGTGGCGGGCGGTCTGCCACGGGCGTCAGCACACCGCCATCTGATCAGGATGCGGGGTAAAGCCTAGCCCGCCGGCCCCCGCCCGCGCCCACCAAACAGCACGAAACCAGGCACGTGACCACCCACAACAAAGGAGTACCGGTGAAGCGTTCAATAACGGTTGTCGCAGCAGCGGCAGCAATCGCGGTCGTAGGTCTGTCTGGGTGCTCGAACGACAAGAAGTCGGAAACCACCCCCGCGTCCTCCTCGAGCGCCTCAAGTGGAACCAGTGCGTCGGTGAACGTCAGCGGTACCGCGGCAAACACGAAAGTCACCATCGACGGTCAAGACCAGAACGTCACCGGCACGACCGTGTGCACCACGATGGGCGGCGACGTCAACATCGCGATCGGTGGAGCGGCCACCGGCATCGCCGCGGTGCTCACCGATGCCAACCCGCCGGAGGTGAAGTCGGTCGGGCTGGGCAACGTCAACGGGGTGACACTGGCCTACACCGCGGGTACCGGTCAGGGCGATGCCAAGGCGACCAAGGACGGCAACGAATACAAGATCAGCGGCACCGCGACGGGGATCGATACCGCCAACCCGATGCAGCCGGTGAACAAGCCGTTCGAAATCGACGTAACCTGTTCCTAACCCGGTTCGTCGTGTTGTAAGCCCCTTGCGTCCATCGGGCCGTGTTCAATGATGGACACGTACCGTCCAGCTAGGGGCACCATGTCAACGCCGGCGCTCAGCCTGTCACGGCAGATGCTGCGGCGTCGGCCGGTGAACGGTGGACCGACCCCCGCCGGGGGCACTAACCACCTGCGACGCAGGCTCGGCGGCTTTCGGCTCACCATGTTCGGCGTCGGCTCGACCGTCGGAACAGGGATCTTCTTTGTCTTCCCGGTGGCGGTACCCCAAGCCGGCCCGGCAGTGGTCGTTTCGTTCCTCATCGCCGGGGCCGCAGCGGGTCTGGCCGCGATGTGCTACGCGGAGTTGGCTTCAGCGGTGCCGATTTCGGGTTCGGCATACTCATACTCCTATGCCACCCTCGGTGAATTCATGGCCGTGGTCGTCGGGGCATGCCTGCTGCTCGAATACGGGGTGTCCACCGCCGCGGTGTCAGTGGGGTGGAGTCAGTACCTGAGCAAACTGTCGCTCAATACCTTCGGATTCTCGGTACCGCAAGCTATTTCATCGGGGCCATGGGATTCCGACGGTGGTTTCGTCAATCTGCCTGCCATCGTCTTGGTGACGATGTGTGCGGCGCTGCTGATCGGCGGCACCAGCGAATCGGCCAAGGTCAATGCCGTGATGGTGGTGATCAAGCTCGGCGTGCTGCTGATGTTCGCGGTGATCGCGTCAACGGCGTTTCGAGCGGACCACTTCACCGACTTCGCCCCGTTCGGATTCTCCGGAATCAGCTGGGCAGCGGGCACCATCTTCTTCTCCTACGTCGGCCTTGACGCGGTATCGACCGCCGGGGAGGAGGCCAAAGACCCGCAGCACACGATCCCGCGGGCGATCATCGCGGCACTGCTGATCGTGACCGGTGTCTACGTGATTGTCGCGGTGGCCGCGATGGGCAGCCAGCCTTGGCAGGACTTCGAGGGGCAAAGCGCGGGCCTGGCCGTGATCGTGGACCACATCACCGGAAACCGCTTCGGCAGCACCGTCTTGGCCGCGGGCGCGGTGATCTCGATCTTCTCTGTCACGTTGGTCACGATGTACTGCCAGACCCGCATCCTTCTCGCGATGGGTCGCGATGGCCTGCTGCCGGCGACGTTCGCCAAGGTCAACCCGCGCACCCGGACACCGGCAACCAACACCATGATCGTCGCGGTCGTGGCGGCCGCCCTCGCCGGTCTGGTACCGCTTCAGCGTCTGGCCGAAACGGTCTCCATCGGCGCCTTGAGCGCGTTCGTCGTCGTGTCCGTGGCGGTGGTTGTGCTCCGGGTCCGGGAACCGGATCTGCCCCGCGGATTCAAGGTGCCCGGCTATCCGATCACGCCGGTCTTGTCGGTGGTGGTTTGCGGATGGATCATGTGCAGCCTGCACCGGTACACCTGGATCGTGTTCACCGGCTGGCTGGCAATCGCGTTGGTCTTCTACCTGGTGTGGGGTCGGCGTCACAGCGCACTCAACGGTGGTTAGAACGCACGCACCCCGACGCCGTGGGCTTACGTGAGGTCATAGCTGACCCGCCGGCCCAACGAAAGCTGCTGGACGACCGTCACTGAAACCAGTACGGCGAACAGCACCAGTGCCATCACCGCGGCCCGGCCGATCGCAGCCGCCCCGAACGCCTCGTCATAGATGCGGTGGGCGATCAGGTCGGTGCGGCCACCGGGCCCGCCGCCGGTCAGCGCGTACACGGTGTCGAACACCTGGGCCGCGCTGACCACGCCGGTGACCAGTACGAAGAACATGGTGGGCCGCAGCATCGGCAGCGTTACCCGCCAGAACCGCTGCCACCCGTTCGCCCCGTCGATGCGCGCCGCCGACAGCACCTGGGTGGGGATGGCCAGGATCCCGGCCAGGAAGAACAGCGCCACGTAGCCGACGTTGGTCCACACCACCACCGCCGAGGTCACCGGCAGTGCCAGCCCAGGGTCGGTCAGCCATTCGATGCGATGCCCCAGCACCGTGCTCACCGCGCCGTCGGTGGGGCTCAGAATCCAGCGCCACAGCACCGCGATGGCCAGGGGTGCGCAGATCCACGGCAGCACATACACGGTGCGAAACACGGCGCTGCCGGGCAACCCGCGGGCCAGCAGGACCGCCACGCCCAGCCCGAGTGCGGTTTGCAGCGGGACGACGAGGGCGACGAAAAGCACGGTCACCACAAGGGAATTGCCGAACACCGGATCGGTGAGCACCGATCGCCAGTTCTCCGCGCCGACATAACTGATCGGCCCCAGCAGGTCCCAGCGGTGCAGACTCAGCCACACCACAACCAGCATCGGCAGCAGCAGGAATGCCACCACGCCGAACAGGCTGGGAGCGAGCAGCGCGTAACCCAGCATTGGGCTCGTCGGGACGCCCCGGCGATCGCGTGGACTCAAAAGCGGGCCTTCATCCGCTCAAGCACCCCCGGCACGTGATCGAAGGTGAAACATTCTCCTGCCAAGGATCGCACGGTTCCCCGGTAGGTTCCGGCGAGTTGCCAATAGTCGATTCCGGTGGCAACCAGATTGGCCTTGACCGCTTTGCGGCCGGTCGGAGTGAACGTCACATCGAGGCGACGGTCACGGTCGCGGACCTGTGCGCTCGACAGCGGGTGCTCGGATTCGACCGCGAACTCGACGCCCGCGAGCGGCTCGACCCCACCGGGAACCCAGTTGCAGGACTCGTCATCGTCGTCGCTGAACTCCTGCCGCTCGACGAAATTGGACCCGACCACACCACCGGCCATGCGGACGGCAAACGTGCCCCACGTCCACGTCGTCGAATACGGGAACTGCGAACGATGTTCGTCGAGGATGGCGAAGTCGCGTGCCGGATCGAAGACGTAGGTGCGGTCGCCGACCGTCAGCGCCCCGTCAGCCGGGAAGGGCTGTTTGAACGTGTAGTAGTCCATCGTCGGGGTGAGCCTGGCGCTGAGGCTGAGCGGCGGTGCGGCCCCATCGGTGTAAAGCGTCAGCGCACCGGTGATCGCCGGCCCGTGCCGGTCTGCGGCACAGTCGAACCGCACCGCGATGGTGCCGGTGTCGGCGTCGAAGTCGTAGGCGAGCAGGTAGCGGCGCGTCTTGACTCGGCAGCGGCCGCCGTGCAGCAGGTCGTCTGGCAGGTCCAGGGTGGCACCCCGGAACCGAGCGCTCTTCTCCACCAGGACACCGCTGGCCTGATCGTGGACGAACAGCTCCGACGAGGCCAGGTATTTGACGTCCTGCATGATCATCGCGCCCGACATCTCGGGATGAATCAAGCCGACACCGATCCATTCCTTGAGCCGAAACTCACGCCACAGTCGCGCGACACCCCGGTGCCCGTCGACGGGATTGACGTTGCGGACTCGCCCGTCGAACCTGCCGTAGTGGCGGACACCGTCCTGAACCAGTCGCTGCGGCGCAGTCACGCCGTGATCATTATGGACACCTATTCCGAGGTCAACCTCCGGCACGTCGTTACGGTGGATGGGTGACAGCGAACCGGGGGATCGACGCCGAGTTTCTGGCCCTGCCCCGCCACGAGCTGGCCGACGCCGCGTTGTCGGCGGCCAGAACGGCCGGTGCCGAGCATGCTGACCTGCGTATCCACCGGATCGCCACCGAGGTCATCCGGCTACGCGACGGTGAGTTGGAGACCGCCGTGCTCAACCGTGAGCTCGGCTTCGCGGTGCGGGTGGTGGTCGACGGCACCTGGGGTTTCGCCTCACATGCCGAGCTGGCGCCGGGCGTCGCGGCGGACACCGCCCGGCGAGCGGTGCAGGTCGCCAAGACGCTGGCGGTGCTCAACACCGAACGTGTCGAGCTGGCGGCTGAGCCGGTGTACCGCGACGCGACATGGGTGTCGGACTATCTGATCGATCCGTTCGACGTGCCTGCCGCGGACAAGATCGACGTGCTGGAGGACTACTCGGGCCGCCTCCTATCGTCCCACGGGGTACACCATGTGTCGGCCTCGCTCACCGCGGTCAAGGAGCAGACCTTCTACGCCGACACGTCCGGCTCGGCGATCACCCAGCAGCGGGTGCGGCTCATGCCGGTCTGCGAGGCGGTCACCGTCGGCCCGCACGGCTTTGACTCGATGCGAACGCTGGCGCCGCCGACCGCGCGCGGTTGGGAAGCGGTCGCCGGCGACCAGATCTGGGACTGGTCGAGCGAGCTGAGCGAGCTTCCGGTGCTGCTCGCGGAGAAGGTCAAGTCGCCCAGCGTTGCCGCCGGACCAACCGACTTGGTGATCGACCCGACCAACCTGTGGCTGACCATCCACGAATCTATCGGGCACGCGACCGAATACGACCGGGCCATCGGTTATGAGGCGGCGTACGCCGGGACGTCGTTCGCCACCCCGGACAAGCTCGGCACGTTGCAATACGGCTCACCGGTGATGAACGTGACCGCTGACCGCACGGTGCCTTATGGGTTGGCCAGCATCGGTTATGACGACGAAGGCGTGGCGGCCCAGAGCTGGGATCTGGTGCGCGACGGGCGTTTCGTGGGGTATCAGCTGGACCGGGTGTTCGCGCCCAGGTTGGGGCAGTCACGTTCCAACGGGTGCTCGTACGCCGACTCGCCGCACCATGTCCCGATCCAGCGGATGGCCAACGTGTCCCTGCAGCCCGGTACCGAGGACCTGTCTACCGCAGATCTGATCGGTCGGGTGGCTAACGGCATCTACATCGTCGGGGACCGCTCATGGTCGATTGACATGCAGCGCTACAACTTCCAGTTCACCGGGCAACGGTTCTTCCGTATTCGCGACGGCCGCCTCGACGGGCAACTGCGCGACGTGGCCTATCAGGCGACCACCACCGATTTCTGGAATGCGATGGAAGCTGTCGGCGGCGCCTCGACGTGGCGGCTGGGCGGGGCGTTCAACTGCGGCAAGGCGCAGCCCGGTCAGGTCGCCGCGGTCAGCCACGGCTGCCCGTCAGCACTGTTCCGGGGGATCAACGTGCTCAACACACGCAGCGAGGGGGGCCGGGAATGATCGGGCCGCAAGACGTCATCGACACCGCGCTGGCGGCGGCCAAGAGTGGTAACACCGAGACCATCGTGCTGGTCACCGACCGGACTGAGGCGTCGCTGCGCTGGGCCGGTAACTCGATGACCACCAATGGGGTGTCGAGCAGCCGGACCACCACGGTCATCTCGATCGTTTCCGACGACGAGGGAGCGCGGGTCGGCTCGCTGAGCTCGGCGGAGGTGGATCCGGCGCTGATTCCCGAGCTGGTGACGGCCTCGGCGGAGGCCGCTGCGGGCGCACCGGAGGCTCGCGACGCCGCGGACCTGCTGGGCGGCACGGCCGCGCCGGACGACTGGGACGCCGCGGTCCCGCAGACCGGCGCGGAGGCCTTCGCCGAGCTGGCCGGCTCGCTGAGTCGAGGTTTTCGGGGCGCCGACCAGCTTTATGGTTTCGCCCGCCACGAGGTGGCGACAACGTTTCTGGCGTCCTCGACCGGGTTGCGGCGACGTTTCACCCAACCCACCGGAACGGTGGAGATCAACGCCAAACGCGCCGGCGCCAGCGCCTGGGCTGGCGTCAGCACCCCGGATTTCGTCGACGTGCCAACGGATTCCCTGCTGGAACAGCTCTCGACGCGATTGGGCTGGGCTGCGCGCAGCGTCGAATTGCCGGCCGGACGCTACGAGACACTGATGCCGCCTTCCACTGTCGCCGACATGATGATCTACCTCGGTTGGACGATGGGTGGCCGCGGCGCCCAGGAAGGCCGAACCGCGCTGTCGGCACCCGGCGGTGGCACCCGGGTGGGGGAGCGGCTGTCCGAACTACCCCTGACCTTGTATTCCGATCCACACGCCTTCGGGCTCGAGTGCGCGCCGTTCGTGGCGACCGGCACTTCATCGGAGACCGTGTCGGTGTTCGACAACGGTTTGGACATCGGCTGCGTGGACTGGATCCGCGGTGGGGTGATCAACGCGCTGGCCTACCCGCGCGCCGCGGCCGCCGAGTTCGGCGTCCCGGTCGCCCTGGCCGCCGACAACCTGTTGATGACGGGCGGTTCGGCCAGCATGGACGAGATGATCGCCTCGACCGAGCGCGGGCTGCTGCTGACCACGCTATGGTACATCCGCGAGGTGGATCCGACCACGCTGCTGCTGACCGGACTGACCCGCGACGGCGTCTATCTGGTCGAGGACGGCGCGGTGACCGCGGCGGTGAACAACTTTCGGTTCAACGAGAGCCCATTGGACCTGCTGCGCCGCGCCACCCAGGCCGGCATCGCCGAGCCGACGCTGCCCCGGGAATGGGGCGACTGGGCGACCCGGGCGTCGATGCCGTCATTGCGGATCCCCGACTTCCACATGTCGTCGGTGAGTCAGGCGCAGTGACGGCGGCCGCGATCAACTGAGTTCGTCGAACCGGCTCAGCGCGG
Organism: Mycobacterium sp. UM_WGJ; assembly: GCF_000455125.1. Classification (GTDB taxonomy): domain Bacteria; phylum Actinomycetota; class Actinomycetes; order Mycobacteriales; family Mycobacteriaceae; genus Mycobacterium. The sequence goes on along the minus strand of NZ_AUWR01000008.1, from coordinate 220,644 downwards.
CGTCGAGATCGTCCCCGTCGAACAGTTCAGAACGGTTGACCCGGCGGCCGTCGACAGTCATGACGACGATATCGCGCCACTCGGCGGCGAAACCGTCTTGTGAGATCCCTTGCGCCACATGGGTGACGACGGCGCCGATCTGGCTGAGTCGATGCACAGCCGCGATGTGGATGGTGGTGTCCGGCGAATCGGCCCAGGCGGCCTCCAGGTAGGCGATCATGTCGCCGGACTCGAAGCCCGCTCCCCGTCGGTGGTCGATGCTGATCCAGTCCGGCGTGGTTGGAAAGACCTCGCGCCGGTTGAAACCGGCATACGCGTCGGTGACGAGCGACCACGTCTGCGCGTAACCGGCCGCTTCGCCGGCGAGGTAACGGGCGTCGAGCTCGGCGAGGGCAGCGTCGATGTCGTCGAGATCGAATGTGACCGTGTGCTGCATAAGACCGGTGGTGTCGACTTCCACGAGATGCAATATCTCGACGAGGACGGTTCGATCGGGATCACCGGCGTCGCGATAACAGTCGCGGGTCAGCGAGAGCCGAGATCCCCGGACTGCGATCGGTTCGACCTCCAACCGCCAGGTGCTCGGGACCGTCTGCAGCGTGGCGTCGATGACTTTCCGCCGCTCGGGGCCGTCGAGGACCGAGCGCAGGCCTTTCCGCCGATCCTCGTAGCGGCCGTCGTCGTCGGCAAGCGCGAAGATCGCTTCCGCGTCACGGCGGTCGAATGCCTCGGCAATGCGTACGCAGGTTCGGGTCGCTGCGTTCTCCAGCGTCGGACTCGACCGGCTCAGCTCGTCGAATTTGGCGAGCGCGGCGTCCAGGTCGGCCTCGTCGAATACTTCGCAGCGGCTGATCATTTCGCCCTCAACCGTGAGCAGAACGACTTCGCGCCATTCGGCCTCGAACCCCTCGTGTGAGGTACCGCGCACCACGTGGGTGACGACCGCGCCCAGGGGGCTCAGCCGATGCACGGCCTGGCTGTACCCCCCGACGTCAGGCGCTAGATCCCATGTCGCGCGCATATACGCCGTCAATTCACCGGGTGCGAACGCCCGCGCGCGACGGTGATCGATGTTCACCCAGTCGAGATCGGGAAAGTCGTGTCGGTTGAATGCTGCATAGCCGGCCGCTATGACCGACCACGCGCGTGCGCAGGCGCTCGCCTCGCCGGCCAGGTAACGGGCGTCCAGTTCGGCGATGGCGGCGTCGAAGTCATCGCAGTCGAACGTAACGCTCGCCACCAGCCGCCCCTCCTCATCGATCTCACCGACATCGAGTTGTTCACCGCCGAAAGCCCCGGGTCCTTGATCTCGGAACGAATAGCCGCTGCGGGTCAGCACGAGTCGCTCGCCCCGGGTCGCGATGACGGTGGTGTTGAGGTCTGAGATGCCGAGATTCGCGACAACGCGCAGATTCTCGACTGCTGCATCTCGACCGTGTCGAATCCCTGCATTCACCACGCTTCGGTGATCGACGTAGTGGTAATCCTCGGCCAATACGGTCGCCAGGGCGTCCCATTGGTGGGCCGCGAAGTGCGTCAGGACGCGTTCCGACACCTGGCTTGCCGCGTTCTGCAGCCGCTGCGGCTGCGGGTGCAGTTCGTCCAAGCGCGCAAGAGCCGCGTCGAGATCTGCCTCGTCGAACATCTCGCAGTGGCTGATGAGATCGCCGTCGATCGTGAGGGTATCGACAACGCGCCACTCGGCGTCCAGCCCGTCCTGCGAACTCCCTTTGGCTACGTGGGTGATCACCGCGCCGCGGTCGGTCAGCCGATGCACGGCTTCGACGTAAATGGTGTTGTGTGCCGTGTCTTTCAGCGCGACGCTGAGGTATGCCATCAGGTCTGCGGACCCGACCGCCGCCAGCGTACGGCGGTCTACGTCGGTGAAGCCGGGCGCGGTCGGAGGCATTTCGCGTCTACTCATCGCACCGAAAGCCGCCGTTATCACCGACCACGCGTGTGCGCAGGCGGCGGCTTCGCCGGCGAGATAGCGCGCGTCGAGTTCGGCCAGGGCGTCAGCGAAGTCGTCAACCTCGAAGATGACACCGGCCGCGAGCCGTCCGTCGGTGTCGATCTCGACGAGGCTGAGTATCTCGCCGTGAAACGCGTCGGGCCGGGGATCGTGCTCCGACAGTCGGTCAAGGCAGAGGGCGAGACGCTCGCCGCGGGTGGCCACGACTGTGGACATCATGTTCGTATCAAGCTCGGCGAGCACCCGCATGTCGGCGATTGCGACATCTCGCCCGCGTCGGACCCCGGCGCCCACCACGCCCCGCCGGTCATCGGTGCAGATATCGTCGGCCGCGATAGCTGTCATGGCGGCCCAATCACGCGCCGCGAACCTTTCCCGCCAGTGTTTGGCCACCGCGCCTGCCAAGTTTCCCAGCGGCAGTCGAGGACGTGCCTTCTCGGGCTCCGCCTGCCGCGCCTCGAGTTCGGCGATCGCCACGTGGCTGTCGTCGCGGTCGCACCCCCGTTCGTCCAACATCTCGCGCGCCTTGGCGGCAAGCGCCTCGGCGCCTTTCCGCTCGTAGAGTCCCGTCGCTCGCTCCGCGGCGGCCCGCGCTCCCGCACCGTCGCCGGCGGCATTCAACACCGTCGCCAGGGCCAGACAGGCATCGCCGTGGTCGACCAAGGCGTCGGTGCGTTCAGCCAGGGCGACCGCGGACTCGGCCGTCCGCCGGGCGGCGGCATGATCCCCGCGTCGCGTCAACAGCAGCGCCCGAAGCGTGCGCCAGGCGATCGACGCCTTCAGCGCGTGGCCGGCGAGACGCTCACTCTCGGTGCACAACTCCTCGGCCTCGACGTCTCGGCCGAGAGCCAGGCAGGTACGGCCCAACAGGGCAGCGGTCTCGGCGGTGTCGGCGTCCAGTCCCATGCGGCGAAAGCCCTGATAGGCCTGACGAAGATGTGGCTCGGCGTCACCGGGCTCGTCGACGACCAGCTCAATGATTCCGGCGAACTGCTCAACCTCGAGCAGGGCATGGCGCAGGCCGATTTCGGTCACCGTGCGCCGCGCCGAGTCGATCATTCGTCGGGCGGTGGCGGCCCGGCCGCGGAAGGCCTCCAACACGGCTTGGCATCGCGTCGACGTCACCTCGACCGCAGGGGAGTCCGTCGTGATGCGCAACAGTCGCACCACGTCAAGACAACGCCCGCCGGCGCGCGGAACCGGGTTCGGGCCCCACAGGGCCGCCAGGGGCGCTCCCGCCAGCACCGCGTTCACGCGACGGTGTTCACGGGCGTGCCGAGCTGCGGTCAGCGCGCTGTCGAGGGCGATCTCGCAGTCGCCGATTCGTCCAAGGCGCGCAAGGCATCCGGCCCGTACAGTGTGGGCCTTTGCTTGGCCTTCGGCATCGCCCAACCTGGCCAGCGCGTCGGCGGCCACGCTCAGCGCAGCCTCGATCTCGTCCAATCGTTCCGGATGCACCAGCATCGACAGCTGGCCGTCAAAACATGTCGCCCACGCCGCCAGGCGAGCCGAATCGACTGTCGCTGCCTGCAATTGCGAGAACGCATGGGTGGCCGATGCCACCTCTCCCGCGGCGAGCAGCGCCTCGCAGCGCGCGATCAGCAGATCGGCGGTCTGATCGGCGCGATCGGGCAACTCGTCGTCGATCTCCTCCAGTGCGTGCAGCGCCTGGTCGTACAGATCGGCGGCGCCTTCGTAGGCCAGGCGAGACATCGCCTGATCCGCGGCTCGTCGGCAATACTCGACGGCCTTGGCCGCGTTTCCCGCCCACGCACATTCGAAGTAGTGATACGCCAGTTCCGCCAGCAGCTCCTCGTCTGCGCCGGGCATGGACTCCAGTGTGATGGCGATACGTTGGTGCAGTCGCATGCGCCGCACCGAGGCCAGCTCGGCGATCAGCGCCTGCCGGACGAGGGCGTGGTTGAACCGGTACCGCCCGCCGGACTCTTCGATGACGATGCCGGCCTTGCAGGCCTCGTCGAAAGCGTCGACGAGGTCTTCTTCGACCACCCGCTCCACGAGGTCCACCGCGAAGCGGCTGCCCACCACGGCGGCGGCGGCAAGGGCCTTGTTGGTCTCCGCCGGAAGCCGCGAAAGCCTGCGGCTCACGGCTTCACGAACCCCCTGCGGCAAGGTGTTGGGATCCCAGACCCCGCCACTTTCGTCCACATGCCGCAGTGCCTGGATCAAAAAGAACGGGTTCCCGCCGGTGACCGAGGCCAGCGCCCGGGCCAGCTGTTCATCGTCGTACCCGGCATCGACGACATAGGCGCTCACATCGTCGGCACCAAGGCCGCTCAGCGCAAGGCGGTCTGCGGTGCCGTCCCGGTGAAGATCGGCGAGCATCGCCGCCAGAGGATGGGATCGATCGAGGTCGGTGTTGCGGTAGGTCGCGACGATCTGCACTCGGGTGTGATCACCGAAGCGCAGCAGATGGCGCAACAGCAACAGCGTCGGCTTGGCCGCCCAGTGCAGATCGTCGAGTATCAGCACGATGGACGCACTGGCAGAGGCGAGTTCCAAAAGCGCGACCACGGAGTCGAAAAGCGCATAACGCTCGGTGTCGGGGTCGGCGCGGGGCGGCGCGGACAGATCGGGGAGTACCTCGGTCAGACCAGGAATCAACGGAAGTAGTGCTTCAACGCCCCGCAATCCCCGCAGTCTGTGTCCGCCGATGCAGGGGACGAGCGAACGCAGTGCTTCGGCGAACGGCTGATAGGGCGCACCGAGGTCCTCGTCGGATCGGCCGTACAGCACGACGGCGCCTTGCTTGAAGGCCTGTTGCGCCCACTCGCCGGACAGGCGTGTCTTGCCCACGCCGGGTTCACCGGCAATCAGCATGGCGTGAATGCCACCCGCGAGCGCGGCCTGCCATGCGGAGGCGAGTCGCTCCAGTTCCAGGCCGCGCCCCACGAACCGACCGGGACCGGTCAGTACCGCGGGAAGCTCGGGACGCTCCAGAGGCGCGTCGACGGTCTCCTCGACTCGCTCGGCGGTCTGGAGGCGAAGCTCGAATACGTGCTCCGGGCGCGGCAGGTTACGCAGCGCACGCATCCCGAGGTCGGCGAGGCCGACGTCGTCGGGCAGGGTGTCGATGACGAGCTCGGCCGTCGCGCCGGAGCACAGAATCTGGCCCCCGGCGGCCAGCGACCGCAGACGGGCGGCACGGTTGACCGCGCGACCGAAATAGTCACCGTCGCGCAGCTCTACCTCGCCGGTGTGCAGGGCGATCCTGATCCGCATGGGTTCACGCAAAGCCCACGGCTCGTGCAGGATTGCGTCTTGGAGTTCGATAGCCGCGGCGGCCGCCGCTGAGGGCCGGTCGAAGACCGAGAAGGTGGCATCGCCTTCGCCACGGGTTTTGATGAGCCGGCCGCCGCGGGAGGTGACCACCTGCTCGACGAGTTCGTCGTGGCGCGCGAGCGCTGTCGCCATGGCGTCGGCATCGGCTTCCCACGCGGCGGTCGAGCCCTCGATATCGGTGAGCAGAAATGTCACCGCGCGGGTCACCGACCGAAGCTGCTGGGCTGCGGGGTGGTCGAGTGCGGCGTCTTGGGCAACGATCGCGGCGGCCAGCCGTCGAAGCTCCGGCCCGGGATCGACCCCCAAATCGTCGGCGAGCAGCGACCGGGCTCGCTGATACGCGCCCAGCGCGTCACCCTGCCGGCCGGCGCGGTAGAGCGCCAGCATCAGCTGGGCCCATCGCCGCTCGCGCAACGGTGCGTCTGCCACCGCGGCTTCCAGCTCGCCGACGATCTCGGCGGCCCGGCCCGTCGCCAGCAACGCGTCGGCACGGTCCTCGACCAGGGCAGCGTGGCCCTCGAGCCAGCGCGTCCTTTCCGAGATGCCTCGGCGGGAATCGGGCAGTTCCGGAGTTCCGCGCCACAGGCCCAGCGCCTCTTCGAAGCGGACCACCGCTTGACCGGTATCGCCGGCTACCGCGGCGTCTCGTCCGGCCTTGATGGCCCGCTTGTAGCGCGGGGCATCCACCTCGGTGGTGTTGAGGATCCAGCCCGTGCCCTCGGTGAGGACGAAGCCATCGCCCAACGCCCGGCGCAACGAGGAGATGTGCGTCTGCAGCGCCTTGGCCGCGGTACGCGGCGGCGCATCACCCCAGAGCAGATCGATCAGCGTTTCGGCTGACACGACCGCACCACCGTGCAGACCGAGCAGCGTGAGGATCGCACGCGGTTTGGCGCCCGGGATTGCGACCGGGGCGCCGTCCCGCCGGGCTTGAAGAGGTCCCAAAACCCCCAGCTCCACGGCTTGAATGGTAGTCACGTGGCAATCGTCGGGGGGTTGATTCAACAGCTGGTCAAGGTTGGGTAAAGACGCGGTCCGCGGCCGTCGTGGCGCCGTCGGGCGTGCCGTGGCCCCCCGAAGAACGCGATGGGGCCGTCGCTAAAATTCGGGACTTATGAGCGCACGTGTGGAGCAGCTGGAGTTTCAGGCTGAGGCTCGGCAGCTGCTGGATTTGATGGTCCACTCGGTCTACTCCAACAAGGACGCGTTCCTGCGGGAGCTGATCTCCAACGCCTCCGACGCCCTGGACAAGCTGCGACTCGAGTCGTTCCGGAACAAGGACCTCGAGGCAGACACCTCCGACCTGCACATCGAGATCGAGGTCGACACCGCGGCGCGCACCCTGACGGTACGCGACAACGGCATCGGCATGTCGCGCGATGAGGTGGTGGACCTGATCGGCACCCTGGCCCGCTCCGGCACCGCCGAGCTGCGCCAGCAACTGCGTGAAGCGCAGAACGCCAAGGCGTCCGAAGAGCTGATCGGCCAGTTCGGGATCGGCTTCTACTCGGTGTTCATGGTCGCCAACAAGGTCGAGATGGTCACCCACAAGGCCGGTCAGAGTGAGACCATCCGGTGGGAATCCAGTGGTGATGGCACCTACACCATCGAAACCGTCGACCCGGGCGAGCAAGCACCGCAGGGCACGTCGATCACGTTGCACCTCAAGCCCGAAGACGCCGACGATGCGCTGCACGACTACACCGCGGAGTGGACGATCCGGGGTCTGGTCAAGAAGTACTCCGACTTCATCGCCTGGCCGATCCGGATGCAGATCGAGCGGGTGACTCCGGCCACCGAAGACGGTGGAGACGAGACGGTCACCGTCGAAACCCAGACACTGAACTCGATGCAGGCGCTGTGGGCGCGCCCCAAAGATGAAGTCGCGCAAGAGGAATACAACGAGTTCTACAAGCACATCGCGCACGCCTGGGATGACCCGCTTGAGGTCATCGCGATGAAGGCCGAAGGCACGTTCGAATACCAGGCGCTGCTGTTCATCCCGTCGCACGCGCCGTTCGACCTGTTCAACCGGGACGCCCAGGTCGGCGTGCAGCTGTACGTCAAACGCGTGTTCATCATGGGCGACTGCGACCAGCTGATGCCCGAATACCTGCGCTTCGTCAAGGGTGTCGTCGACGCGGCGGACATGTCCCTCAACGTCTCGCGGGAGATCCTGCAGCAGGACCGCCAAATCAACGCGATTCGGCGGCGGCTGACCAAAAAGGTGCTGTCGACCATCAAGGAGCTGCAGTCACAGCGGCCCGATGACTACCGCACCTTCTGGACCGAGTTCGGTCGCGTCGTCAAAGAGGGGCTGCTGTCCGACTTCGACAATCAGGAGGCGCTGCTGGCGATCAGCTCGTTCGCCTCGACGCACAGCGACTCCGAGCCGACCACGCTGGCCGAGTATGTCGAGCGCATGAAAGACGGCCAGGAGCAGATCTTCTATGCCACCGGCGAGTCCCGCCAGCAGCTGCTGAAGTCACCGCACCTGGAGGCGTTCAAGGCCAAGGGTTACGAGGTGCTGCTGCTGACCGACCCGGTCGACGAGGTGTGGGTGAACACCGTCGCCGAGTACGCCGGTAAGCCGCTGCAGTCGACCGCCAAGGGGGAGGTGGATCTGGACTCCGAGGAGGACAAGGCTGCGCACGAGGCCGAGCGCGAGGAGCAGCAGAAGGACTTCGCCGACCTGATCGCGTGGCTGGAACAGACCTTGGCCGAGCAGGTCAAAGAGGTGCGGTTGTCGACCCGGCTGACCGAGTCGCCTGCGTGCCTGATCACCGACACCTTCGAGATGACGCCGGCGTTGGCCCGCATCTACCGCGCCAACGGCCAGGAGGTCCCGGTCGGCAAGCGCATCCTCGAGCTCAACCCGAGCCATCCGCTGGTCACCGGTCTGCGCCAGGCGCACGGCGAGCGGGGCGGCGAGGACGCCGACCTGGCCGAGACCGCGGAGTTGCTCTACGGTACTGCACTGTTGGCCGAGGGCGGGGCGCTTGACGATCCGGCACGTTTCGCCGAACTGCTGGCGCACCGGCTGGCCCGCACCGTCTGAGCTCGCCAGGGGCAGCCGGTGCGGCCGGCGGCTCTTGCCGGTCGCAGCTCTTTTCTACAGGTTTTCACCCCCCGCGATTGGGTGTCAGCTCCGATGGCGCAGGGCGAGCACGGCGATGAAGCTGGACTCAGGTGGAAGCAGATTTCCACCGGGCCGGAGTCATTGTCCGGAAGGCATTCCCCGTGATGGGCGGCGACGCCGTCACATGATCCGGTCCGGTGGAACCAGCGTTGGTCGATCAGCTCCATGAACTGCAAACGCGGGGGGAGCCCGGCACCGCTGGTCGCCGATAGAACGGCAACTAGAGGGGATATGCGCGGTGTTGGATTTTGGAACGTCTCCGCCCGAGATCACCTCGGCGAAAATGTATGTCGGCCCCGGCTCGGGACCACTGTTGGCCGCTGCGGCCGCTTACGATGCGCTTGCTGCGCAACTGAGTGCATTTGCGACCGGCTATCACTCGGTGATCGCGGACTTACAGGGCGACGGTTGGACTGGCAGGGCGTCTGCGGCGATGGCCGCAGCGGCAATGCCCTACGCCGAGTGGGCGGCGGTAACGGCTGTCCAGGTTGAACGGGCCGCCGGCCAGGCGCGCGCGGCGGCGGCCAGCTATGAGCAGGCGCGTGTCGCGATCGTTCCACCGGTGGTCGTGACAGCCAACCGTGCTCAGCTTGCGAGCCTGGCTGCAGCCAATATCTTCGGGCAGAACACACCGGCGATCGCGGCCACCGAGTTCGCATACGCCGAGATGTGGGCCCAAGACGCCCTGGCGATGTTCGGGTATGCGTCCTCGGCCGCGACGGCTACGAAGTTGGCGCCGTTTCAGCAGCCGCCGCAGACAACCAACCCCGTCGGCGGCGCGGCCCAGACCGCCGCGGTCGCCGGTGCCGCGGGCTCCACTGCTGCCTCGGACACGCAGAGTCTGCTCTCGCCGCTGCTCGCCGAGTTGCCGCAGCAGCTTGGCGGCCTCTCGACCGGGCAGGCCGCGGCGCTGCCCGCTCAGGCGGATCCGTGGCTGCCGCTGGATGTGATCGCTGCCCTCAACATCGTGCTGGGACCGACCTCGTTCGCCTTGCAGACAGCGCGGACCATCTCGTCGGTGGGTTCCTTCGCGCTGGCCGGTAACGCTTATCTGATCGCCCATGGTGACGCCGGCGCGGGTGAGCCAAAAGACGGCAGGCACGTCCTGGTGAACGACGATAGGCTGGCAGCGGAGTCTGAAGTCGCGGACCGTCGCGCGGTACTGGCCCACATGGGGAGCGACGTGGTCCCGGTGGGCCAGTTGTCGGTGCCCCCGGCCTGGGCCGACGCCACCCCGGTGGCAGCCGCCTCCACCGATCCGGTGTGGTTGTCCGAAGACGAGCTTGCCGGCGAACTGGCGGTGCCGGAGGGTTCGGCGGCTGAGCTGTCCGGGGCTGCTCCGGCATTGGGTATGGGCCCGATGGCCGCCATGATGGGCGGCGCGGCGGCGACGGGGCGCCAGACCGTGTCCAGCGCTCTGCGTGTGGCGCCCAGTCGATTCACCATGCCCCGCCCGTCCCTCGGCGGCTAGCTGATGTTGGTGCGCCGCGGGAGTTTCCGCGAAGCGTTTCAAGTGATCCGCTGCCGCAGCGGCAGGATCTGTGGTGTTTGACTTCGGCGCTCTGCCTCCCGAAATCAATTCGACCCGAATGTATTCCGGTCCGGGTTCGGGGCCGATGATGGCGGCTGCCGTGGCTTGGGACGCCACCGGGAGAGAACTGGACTCACTCGCCGCCGGTTACACCGAGACGATCTCGAGCCTGCAGGGCCAGGCGTGGTCGGGTCCTGCCACCCAAGCGATGGTGGCGGCAGCCACACGATACGTCGCGTGGGCTTCGGCCACGGCGGCGCAAGTCGAAGCGACGGCGGCCCAGATCCGAGCGGTGGCGGGCGCGTACGAGACTGCCTTCGCGGCGACCGTACCGCCGACCGCGGTAGCAGCCAACCGGGCCCAGTTGTTGATGCTGGTGGCCACCAATTTCTTTGGGCAGAATGTGGCGGCGATTGCTGCCACCGAGGCCGTCTACGCCGAGATGTGGGCTCAAGACGCCTCCGCTATGTATGGCTACGCCGCGGCTTCGGCGCAGGCTCACGCGCTCACACCGTTTCAGCGGCCGCCGGAGACAACCAACGCGGGCGGGCAATTCGCTCAACACGCCGCGGCGGCGCGTGCGGCAGCCGACGCTGTCACCGGGCAGCCGCAACTATCGGTACTTAAGCCGCTGACTGGCGTGCTGGAGTCCCCCCAACTCCTGGCCGCTACCTCCACACAGCCAGCGCACGCGGGTCTTGCGGCGGCCTCGTCGCCACAGACGTGGCCGATAGTCGCCGAGCTTGCGGTGCTGGGACCCACGTTGGGGGTGCTCGGGGTCGCTCAACAAGTGGTGTTCACCACCGGGTCGCAGGGCATCTTCGCTGTGGCGATTCTGAATGCGCAGGCAAAAGCGGCCGCAGGAACCGCGTTGCCCAACCCGGCCGTTCCCGACGGTCCGCCCGGATCGCCGCAGTTCCCCAACGCGGTGCTGGCGAGCACCGGCCGATCGGCACCGGTGGGGAAGTTGACGGTGCCGCAGCGCTGGTTCACAGCGGTTCAGATGATCGACTCCGCCGATCCCGCCGGCGGTGCATCCCGGCTGGGAGGTCTCCCTGGGTTGGCTGCGGAACCCGCCAGCCCGCTGCGAGCCACCGGAAACCACGCCCCAATGGGAATGATGGGGCCGATGGGGCGCTCGGCCGCCCGCAACCACGCAACCCCGGTGTTCCGGATGCGGGACCGCCGATTTCGGATGCCGAGGCCACCCACCGCGGGATAGCCAGCGGCGACCGGTGAGCCGGCGTACCGCCCTCAGGGCACCAGCACCACCTTTCCGACGTTTTCCCGCGCGGCCAGAATGCGGTGGGCCTCTGGTGCGTCCGCGAATGGCACCGCCGCATGCACCACCGGGGCCGCGGTCCCGTCTGCCAGCGCCTCGGAGAGCGGGGCGATCCAGGGTCCGAGCGTGCCGCGGTCGTCCCACAGTCGCAGCATGTTCAGGCCGATAACGGTCTTGGACTGCTCCATCTGCGTGATCAGGCTGAAGCCGCGCAGCATGGCCAGCGCCTGCGGCGCCGCCCGCAGCAGCGACCGCTTCTCGCCCTGCTGCAATGACGAAAGACCGTAGGCGACAAGGCGTCCGCCGGGACGCAACAACGTCAGCGAGCGCCGCAGCGAGGTGCCGCCGAGCCCGTCGAGCACGATGTCATACGGCGGCAGACCGTCCCACCAGCCTTTGCGGCGGTAGTCGATCGCGCGGTCGATGCCCAGGGCATCGAGTTGGGCGTGCTTGCCCGGTGACGCGGTGCCGTGCACGACGGCACCGGCGGCCTTTGCCAACTGGATCGCCGCGATGCCGACGCCGCCGGCCGCGGCGTGCACCAACACCCGCTCGCCGGCCTGCAGCGACCCGTAGCCGTGCAGTGCCGCCCAGGCCGTCGCGTAGTTCACCGGTATGGCTGCGCCCTCCTCGAAGCTCATCGCCGGCGGCAGGGTGACCGTGTCGTCGGCGTTGGCGTTGACGATCTCGGCGTAGCCGCCGAACCGGGTGCCGGCCAACACTCGCTCACCGATGCGGGCCGGGTCGACACCGTCACCGACGGCCTCGATGGTCCCCGCGACCTCGTAACCGACCACGGCGGGCAGCTTCGGCGCATCGGGATACAGCCCGACCCGGGCGAGGTGATCGGCGAAGTTCACCCCCGCGGCTCGCACCCCGATCCGTACCTGTCCGCTGGCGGGCGGCGGCGGGTCGGGCCGGTCCTGCACCTGCAGCACTGACGGAGGACCGGTTTTGGTGATGACGACGACGCGCATGGGTTTCACCCTATGTGGGCGGCATAAACTCAGCGAGATGGAGATACTCGGTGAGCTGAACCGATTGGTGGCGTGCTCGGGTGGCCGGCTGGGCGCCCTGGTCCGCCAGGTGTGCGGGCGGACGCTGGGCCTGTCGCCGCTGCCGGCCGAGGTGAGCGCCGAGGCGTCCGATGCCGATCCGGCGGTGACCGAATTCGCCGAACAGTTCTGTGTGGACGTCTCCATGATCTCCGATGCCCAGCGGGATCGGCTGCGGGAGGCGCTGGGGGACAAGGCCTTCGACGCCGTCGTGCAGATGTACATCGGTGACTTCGTGCCCCGGGTGCGTGCCGGGCTGGACGCCGTCGGCGTCGAGGTGTCATGGCCGGACGTGATCGTCTGGGATAACTCAGGCCACCCGGCCGACGCGTTGTTCAACGGGTTCATGCCCGCCGTCGCCCGATTGCGGTCCTTGGATCCGGTGACCTCTGAGGTGGTGCGGCTGCGTGGAGCGGCCCAGCACAACTGCCGGCTGTGCAAGTCGCTGCGAGAGACGACCGCCCTGAATGCCGGCGGATCCGAGTCGCTCTATGACGACATCGAACGTTTCGAGCAGTCCCGGCTACTCAGCGAGGCGCAGAAGGTGGCGCTGCGCTACGTCGACGCGCTGGTCTGGACACCGGCGCATATCGACGCAGAGGTGGCCGCCGGGGTGCGCCGGCACTTCACCGATGAGCAGGCCGTCGAGCTGACGTTGGATGTGATGCGCAACGCCGGCAACAAGATTGCGGTGTCACTGGCCGCCGACGCACCGCGGGTTGCCGACGGCACCGAGCGCTATCTGCTGGACGCAGACGGCCAGACCGTGTTCGGCTGAGTTCAGGCGGAGTGCTGCGCCAAGAAGGCCAGGATGGCGTCGGCGAAGATGTCGTTGCGATCTCCGGCGACCATGTGACCGGCCCCGGCAACGTCGACGAACTCCACCTGCGGGAACCGGGCTAGGAACTCCTCGGCGTTGGCGGCGCTGACCAGGTCGCTGAGCTGGCCGCGGACGAGCAGCATCGGCACGCCGCCGTCGAGAATGGTCTGCACCGCGGCGTTGAGCCGCTCGACATCGTGGATCTCCATCGGTCCCTGGTGCTCGGGGCCGCTGATGAACTGCGGGTCCCAGTGCCAGTACCAGCGGTCGCCGCGCCGGCGCAGGTTGGTAGTGAGCCCATTGAGGTCGGCGGGGCGGGGCCGGTGCGGATTGTAGGCGGCGATCGCGTCGGCGACCTCGTCGAGAGAGTCGAAGCCGGACTCCATGTTCTCGGCCATGAACGCCTGTACGCGCTGCGCGCCTGAGGCGTCCATGTTGGGCACGATGTCGACCAGGACCACCGCACTGGCCGCGCCCGGCGCCAGTTCGCCGCCGAGCAGCATCGCGGTGCATCCGCCCAGCGAGGCGCCGACCAGCACCGGGTCCGGCGGCAGGGTGCGCAGCACCTGGTGAACGTCGGCGGCGAAGCTGACCAACCGGTAGTCGCCCTCGCGTGCCCAATCCGACTCGCCGTGGCCGCGCAGGTCGACGGTGACCGCCTGCCAGCCGCGCTCGGCCACCGCCGCGGCCGCCCGCCCCCAGGATCGGCGGGTCTGACCGCCGCCGTGCAGGAACACCACGGCGCGCGCGTCGGGGTCACCGTGCCGGTCGGCGATGATCCGGACGTCGCCGGGCGCGTGGGTGACGAAGGTTTCCGCGGTCATCCTGGGATAGTAAGCCGACCTTGCTAACGGTCGGTCACTTGCCCGACGAAACCTATGGTGACCTGCGGGTTCGGGGGACTACGATGGCGGCGTCGGCAAACTCGGGAGGGCGCCATGCCCCGTTATCTCGCCCTGGCCTACGGGGCACTCAACTATCTCGGTTTCATCGCTGTCTTCCTGTATCTGGTTGGCTTTCTCGGGAACTTCGTCGTGCCGCGCAGCGTCGACCACGGCCCGCCCGCGCCGCTCGGGTGGGCGGTTGTCATCGATGTCGCGCTGGTGGCCCTGTTCGCGGTGCAGCACAGCGTGATGGCGCGCCCGGCATTCAAGCGGTGGTTGACCCGATTGGTGCCCGAGAGCATCGAACGCAGCACCTATGTTCTAGCGTCGAATCTGGTTCTGGTCCTGCTGTATTGGCAGTGGCGGCCGATCCCGACAACCGTCTGGAATCTGACGATGCCCGCGGAGCGCACGGTGCTGTGGGGACTGTTCTGGATCGGCTGGGCGATAGCCCTGGCGTCGACATTCATGATCAGTCACGTGGACCTGTTCGGACTGCGCCAGGTCTACCTCGCATGGCGGGAACGGCCATACTCCCATGTCGGTTTTCACGCCCGCGCGCTGTACCGGGTGGTGCGCCACCCGCTGATGGTGGGGTTCGTGATCGCGTTCTGGGCCACGCCCACCATGACTGCCGGTCACCTGTTGTTCGCGGTCGCGGCCACGTGCTTCATCCTGGTCGCGGTGCAGCTGGAGGAGCGAGACCTGGTGGCCGCGCTCGGCGAGGAATACCGGCAGTATCGCCGCCAGGTGCCGATGCTGGTGCCCGGTGGGTTCAGGCGAACGGGTGCAGCGCGAATCGGCCCCAGGCCAGGAACGCGAACATCGCGATGAAGATGACGTCGCCGGCCATGGCGATCCACTCGCTGCGGCGGAACCTGGTGGTGGCCGCGCCCGCCATGAACAGCATCAGACCGGTGGCGGCCAGGGGCGCCAGCAGTGGTGCCACTCCGACAGCTGCCGGCAGGATCAGGCCGATCGCGCCGAGCAGCTTGATCGTTCCGATCGCCTTGAGGTGGCCGTCGGCGAAGTCGTCGACCCAGTGCTGATTCGCGCCCAATGCGCGGTACCGCGCCCGGGGCAGCAGTAGCAGGGTGGCGCCGCCGATGGCATACGCGGCGGCGGCGACGCAGGCGATGATCCACAGCGTGGTGTTGATGGCGCGCTCCTTTGTGTTCGTGGTTACCTCGGTCGGGTGCGGTTCGTCATTACCTATGACGGACCGACACCTCGAGAGGTAACCGATGACGACCGAGACGCAGCTGGCACAGGCCTTCGATCAGCAGCGTCATCGCCTGCGGGCGTTGGCGTATCGAGTGCTGGGCTCGGGGGCGGACGCCGAAGATGCGGTCCAGGAGGCCTGGCTGCGGTTGGCTCGCCAGGACGTCGATGCGATCGACAACCTGTCGGGGTGGTTGACGACGGTGATCGGCCGGATCTGCATCGACACCCTGCGGTCGCGTGCGGCGCGGCCCGAAGCCTCGATCGATCAGGAGTTTCCCGACCTCGTCGTGACCGATGACCGCGACACTCCCGAAGATGCGGCGGTGCTGTCGGATTCAGTCGGATTGGCGCTGCTGGTGGTGCTGGGGTCGCTGCGCCCCGACGAACGGCTGGCGTTCGTGCTGCACGACATGTTCGCGGTGCCGTTCGCCGAGATCGGCCCGATCGTGGGGAGATCGGCTGATGCCGCGAAGATGTTGGCCAGCCGGGCTCGCCGCAAGGTCCAGGACGTCCCGACGCCGGCAGGGGATCGGCGTGCGCAGCGCCAGGTCGTGGATGCGTTTCTGGCGGCCGCGCAAGGAGGGGACTTCGAGGCGCTGCTGCGGGTGCTCGACCCCGAGGTCAGCTGGCGTCGGCACACGGTGCGCGGGGTGAGCGTGACCACTGGGGCCAGTGCGGTGGTGGAGGCCGTCCGTCGAGGTCAGGGGGCGCGCTTCACCGCGCGTCGTGTCCTGGTCAACGGCGAACCCGGGATTTTGGGCTGGGGGCCGACGGGCCGGCCGCTGGCCTTGATGGCGTGCACGGTGCGAGATGGTCGGCTGGTGGGCATCGTGTCGATCGCGGACCCGGTCCGCTTGGCCGGCATGGATCTGCCCCGTCCTTCCGAAGAGCCGGACAGCGGCACTTAGCCAGCGTTCCCCGCTTGCTGATGAGGAAGGCCCCGCTGTTGCGGAGCCTTCCCCATCGGTTGCGTGCGGTCGGTTGCCCACGTTGCGGACACGCCTGTGCCGCTTGCTGGTTGGTCAGTGATCAGTGCTCGTCGTAGTGGTCACCGTGCGCGGCGTGACGGTGACCATCGTGCAGGTAGTCCACGTGGTCGCCGTGCTGGATTGCCTCGTGCCCGCAGTCGGCGCCGTGGGTGTGTTCGCTGTGGGAGTGGGTCTGATGCGCTGTCGTGTTCATGGCGGCGACGCTACCGTAATCATGCATATATTGCAATAATACTATGATTAAGGAGGTCGATCGGCCGGATGTCACGTCGGCCGGCGGTGCTGATCCTGTGGCCGGGACGCAACGCCAATCGGCAGGAGGCGTCCGCGATCAGCGGGACAGGCAGGGGAGACGAAGTCGTCGACGGATACATCGTCACGGCGTGGATCGGGGGCCACGGTGCATGGAGACGCCGCTGGTGCGGCATGGCACGATGGTTCCCGCGCACATGCGTATCAGGGGCGGTAGCTCAGTTGGTTAGAGCCGTGGACTCATAATCCATTGGTCGCGGGTTCGAGCCCCGCCCGCCCTACTTCAGAGGTGTATGGCTTCGGGCGTCGGTTGAGGTGTTTCGGCTGATGCTTGACAGCGGCTTCGGTTGATCCTTGACGCTCCGCGGGTGAGGGAGTTGAGCCGAGTTCCGCCCGGCTCAACTCCTCCCCTAGGCGTCACAAGCCAAAGAACGAAGTGAACAGCGCTTGCCACAATTCGCCGGTGTCCAGTGCTGGGATCTCGTTGAAGGTGGTCATCCCGTCGACGACCGAGGTGGCCGAGTCGATCTGGTCTGCCGTCAATCCGAGGTAGGCGTTATGGACTAGTAGCCCGTACAGCAGGTCCTGCCAACTTGTGCCACCGAACAGCAGGTCTATCCAACTTTGGCCCAGCGGATTCGTGTAGATATCGCCCTGGATGTTGAACACTTCGGTGGGGTAGAGGTCGGTGGGGACGGGGGCGGGGTTGGCGCCGAGCATCACGAAACGTAAGGCATCGGTGGGCACGCCGGCGTCGGAGAGTTCCTGCTGGGCATAGGCGGCGACCAGGCTGCTCTGCGAGTAGGTGAAAATGGTCAGCGGGTCGCTGCACACGCCGGAAGCGTCGCAGCCCATCTCGCCGGCGGCGTAGTCGGCAAGAATCGCGTCGACGAGGACGGCCTGGCCCGCCGGGACGCTCTGGAAGAATTCCCAGGTGTTGGGGAGGGTCAGCGGCAACGTCGTTGCGGGAGTGCCGTCGTATCCCAGCGGATCGAGATACCGGTCCACCGCGCTGTTGATGTAGCCGACACTCGGTGTCGCGATGCCGGTCGGCCCGAGAATAAGCGCATCGCTTGAGCCGTAGAGGAAGTCGTACTGGTTGTCGTTGGCGGCGTTGGCCGCACCGGCGAACGCCAGCGCAGCGCCACAAAATGCAACGCCGAAGATGATTTTCTTCATCGAATCCCCTCGTTCGGAGCGATCACTGGTGGTGGTCGCCAAGCTGTTTGCGCGGCAGGCGATTACGTCTCCGACATGCCCCCAGCAGATGTCGGGCCGTACGCCGTGCCGTCAGTTGGCAACTCACAGGATTATTGCAAGCCGTGTCAATTTTCGTATTCGGATCTGAAACATTCCCTGAATGAAATAGCCGATGTCCCGTCGGCTGATGCATTAAAGGAGCCGCAGGTCGGGAATAAAAAGACTTATGTCCTTTCTTGGGTACTCGGCGACAGGAAAACTGACCGGTGCGGATCCGCTCGCTGCCCGGTATCCGGTGCGGGCTCGGCCGCCGGCGGTACGTGCCCCCAGCTGCGGATGCACCCGGCGCTCCAAAGGCGGCCTGGCTGGCACGTGGCAATCGCAAAACGCCCGTTTATACCGTTGACCAGCGTGCCCAGAGTTACCGTAGTGGCTCCAGTCATGAAATGAGTGTTGTGGGATCAGTCAGCCAACCCCGGATTGCCGTCGGCATCGCAGCACTGGCCGCGAGCACCTTGATCGCGCCGCCAGTGGCGGCGCCGCCCTCTGACGTCGTCGCGCGCGTAGTCGAGCTGACGGCCAGTCCATTCGACCCCTATATCGACCTGGTCACCAACACCTTCAACAACCTGGGCACCATCGGCGCGCACTGGCTGGAGGACCCGCTGCCCACAGTCGTCCAACTGGCCACCAACTGGTTCGACTACGCGCAACGCACGTTCGAGGCGTTCGGGGCCACCGCCCAGTCCTTCGTCGACGGGTTGATCAACCTGCCCGACCAGCTCGACACCCTGTTCAGCGCCATCTCGTCGGGTGATATCACCGAGGCGTTGGGGCAGGCGATCATCATCGTGATCAGTGCCTTTCCGGTCCTGGGGCTGGTGGACCGCCTGGTGGCGATCCCCATCGACATCGTCGGGAACATCGTGAACGCGGCAATGGCCACGCTGCACGCGGTGCAGGTGCCGGTCGGGCTTGCCGCACTCAGCTCACTGCAGGCCGTGGTCGTCGAATTCGAGACGCTCGCCCGCAACTTCGTCGATGATCTGGCGGCCGGCGATATCACCGGCGCACTCTTCGGCTTGATCGGCGCACCGGCCGATCTCCTCAACGCCTATCTCAACAGTGACGCGCCGGGCCTGGCCGGCATTCTGGCGCCCTTCGAAGACGTTGACCAAACGGGTTTCGTCGATGCCCTGGTGAACTATCTGCCGCGCGCTGTCGCCGAGTCGATCGGTGCTTCGTACTCGCCGATCGATGGTTCGCCGCCGCCGGACCTCGGCGACTTCGACCTGGGGGACGTGGTCGAGCCGAGCGCTCTACTTCTGGACTTCTGAGCCAGTCGGCGTTCGCGCCGGAGGGAACGGCGCGCTCCTTTGAGTGAGCGCAAGCCAAGTTAAGCCGAAGAATTCATTGAGCCCGATCTGTGATCGTGTCGTGTTGCCGGTGTGATTTCTGTTGCCCATTGTTACGGAAGTTGCCTGAGTGTTCCGAGAGCGAGTCGGTGTCGTAACCGAATAAGGAGTTTGGTCGGTGGTCTTTGGGGCGGCAATTGAGCGTTCTCGGCGCCACTTCCGGTGGCCGGCCGCTACCACCACCGCAACGCGCCGCCTGCGCTGGACGGCGATCCTCGCCGTGTTGTCGGTGCTCATCGCTTGGGCGGGAACCGCGGTGGGACTTCCCGGACTGGCGTCGGCGGCCAGCGCGGAGCCGCAGAACGTGGTGGCGGTGACCACCACCGCCAGTCCGGTCAGCGCCGGACTGGTTGCCGTTCCGGCGAACCCGGCCACGCAGTTCGCCATCGTCAGCCCTCCCGCGAACGGCACGGCGACGATCACGGGCGCTACCTTCACCTATACCCCGGTCAACGGCTTCGTCGGCACCGACGCCTTCAGCTACGCCACCACCGACGGCGTGACGGTCTCGACGCCGGCCACCGTCGGTATCACCGTGATGTCCCCGTCCTCCGCTCCGCCGTCGCTGGCTACCGCCTGTACCGACTTGGGTCCGGCCTTCACCCCGGTGTGCAAGGCGATCGGCGATGTCACCAACCCGATCGTGAACGCTTGCAGCACAGTCGGTTCCGTCGAGGCGTGCAGCTGGTTCGGCGGGAACAAGCACGGGCTGATCAGCGCCTGCTTCGATGTCGCCACCGGGCAGCTGGCGGCGACCTGTAAGACGCTCGACGCAGCGGCGCAACTGGTGGCCAGCCAGTGTCGGGTGATCAATGGCCCGATCGACTATTGCGCGCTGCGCAACGGCAGCCCCATCGGCCAGCGGTCGGTGCAGAACTACCTGGCCGGTCCGGTCCACAAGGCGCTGGTACAGCAGTACCGGCTGAGCATGACGCTGCCGCTGGGGGAGGCCCAGATCCCCGCCACCCATAACTCTTTCAACTACACCAATGCCAACGTGCCGCCGACGTTGTCGGGCATGGACCCCGACCAGCTCTATTCATTGGTCGATCAACTCGACTTGGACATGAGGTTCCTTGAGCTCGACCTGCACTGGTATCCGAGCCTGGGCGCCCCCGGCGGCTACGCACCCATTCTGTGTCACGGCTTCGACAACCACCTGGGCTGCACCTTCGAACAGCCCGCGGTCTCGGGCTTGCAGCAGATCAGGCGCTGGCTGGATGCGCACCCCGACCAGGTGGTGGTCCTCTACATCGAGAATCGGCTCGACGACCCGGTCGATGACACCACCAAGTCGCTGCCTGCCGGGGCTGCGGTCATCGAGAGCACGCTGGGCAATACCTCCGCGCGTGACCTGTTGTTCCGCCCCTCTCAGGTGCAGCCCGGCTCATCCTGCGACACCCAGCCGATCCCGCTGGGCGTCACCATGGCCCAGATCCTGGCGAGCGGCAAGCAGGTGTTGCTCTTCACCAACAGCGGGTGTGGCCGGAATGCGGCGTGGGACGCGCTCGGGTTCAACGACAGCAATGTGGCGGAGAAGGGCAGGCCGGTCACCGTGCAGTACCCGGACTGTTACTTCAGCAGAGCGCAGTACGAAAGTTCCTACACGCGGTTCTTCGACTCCAGCACGCTGGTCGATGTGCTCGCCGGCGGCGGCAACGCCCAGCCGATGACGTCCGCCGATATCCACGAGATGATGAAATGCGGTGCCAACGCGCCCGGCCCGAACTTTGTGGACCCACAGGCCGACCAGTTGGCGGGCTTCGCCTGGAGCTGGTCCTACGGTCAGCCGTTGTCCAGCCCCACCCAGCAATGCGCCGTGCATAATGGCGACGGTCGCTTCCAGGCGGAGGCCTGCGGCCAGTTCCTGCACTACGCCTGCCAGGCTCCTGACGGCTGGCACATCAGTTCCGGCGCCGGCCAGTTCGCCGGTGGTGCCCTGGCATGCGTCGGGCAGGGCGCATTCGCGGTACCCCGCACCGGGTATCAGAACGAACTGCTCAAGGCAGCCAAGGCCCAAGCCGGTGTCGACCGGGTCTGGCTGGCCTACACCGCCGGCAACGACGGCAACTGGAGTATGGGATCCACGCCTCCGCCGGCCCCGTCGACCCAACTCAGGCCGGCCATACTGAGCCTGCCGCCGTACCAGGCCGAAGTGCCCGAGCTGTTGGGCCCGGTCACGGTGTCCTGACTCCGGCCGCCACGCCTACATCGCCAATCGTGCCATTGACAAATGGCACAATAATTGGTGTTGTATGTGCCGTGACGAAACCCGATGGTTTGCCCCTGCCGCCGGTGCCCACGCGTGCGTCGATGCGCGCCGTGGTGGCCGGTACGTCCACGCGCTGGACGTTGCACGTTCTGAACAACATGATTCCGATGAATCGACCGGGTATCGCGTTCGCGCGCGGTCTGATCGCCACCATCATGGGAACGCTCGGCTCTACGCCGGCCGGCACCCGAGTCATTCCGGTGCGCGAGGCAGGGGTGCGCGGCGAATGGGTGCTCGGCCCCGGAGTCGAGTTCGGCCGGCGGGCGGGGTACTACGTGCACGGCAGCGGATACGTGTTGTGCTCGACGCGGACCCACCGCAAGCTGGTCGCCAGGCTCTCGGAGGCAACCGGCCTGCCGATGTTCTCCGTGGACTACCGCTTGGCTCCCGAGAACCCGTTCCCGGCGGCCGCCGACGATGTCGAAGCCGGCTACCGGTGGTTGCTGGCTCAGGGGTATGCCGCCGCCGAGGTCGTGATCGGTGCGGACTCCGCAGGCGGCCACCTGAGCTGCGACATGTTGCTCGCACATGCCGATGAGCCGGGGTTTCAACCGGCCGGGGTCGTGCTGTTCTCGCCGTTGATCGACCTCACGCTCCAGCTCGCCGAGCAGCAGGAGAAGGTGCGGCGTGACCCCGCGGTGTCGGCGGCCTCGGCGCGCCGGCTGGTGGAGCTCTACGTGCGGGGCCAAGACCCCGACCATGTGCGCCTCCGGCTCGACTTCGCCCGGGCGGATCGGCTGCCGCCGGTGTTCACCCAGGTAGGTGGCTTCGAGATCCTCAGCGCCGACGCGCGCCACCTGGACACCGAGATACGCCGAAACGGCGGAGCTTCCACCTTGGAGGTATGGCCGGGGATGGTGCATGTCTTCCAGGCGCTGCCGCGGCTGGCCCCGGAGGCAAAGCCCGCGTTGCGCCGCGTGGCGGCCTTCATCGCCGGTGTCTACGCCGACCAGCGATCCGACGAGCTCGCGGCGGCTGCTTGCGCGCCTCCTTCCCCGGAACTGACCTGCGAATGACCGTCTTGTGAAAGGAAAGAACTGATCATGGCGATGAACCTCGACGACATGCTGCAGAAGATCAAGGACAAGCAGTGGGCCTTGGTCGACATCGATTGGGACGCCCCCGGAGCCGAGCTGATCGAGCCGGAGCTGTGGGCCAAGCTCAAGCCCTTCATGACCGACCTGATGTGGATCGAGAACGTCGGCGCCCGGGGCTTTGCGGCGCTCGCCAAGAAGGCTCCCACCCCGACCCTGAAGAGCATCTACGAGCACTTCCACGCCGAGGAGCAGAAGCACGCCAACGCCGAGCTCGCGTTGATGCGACGGTGGGGGATGCTGGACGACGACGAAATTCCGGCTCCGAGCGTCAACGTCCAGTTGGTGATCACCTGGCTGGACAAGTTCTCCGACAGCATGTCGCTGTCGATCCTGGGCACCGTCATCCCCATGCTGGAAGTGGCCCTGGACGGCGCGCTGATCAAGTTCATCACCGACGAGGTCAAAGACCCGGTGGCTCAAGAGGTTTTCAAGCGGATCAACTCAGACGAGTCGCGTCACCTGGCGGTCGACTTCGAGGTGATGGACATCCTGGGCCACGCCGGCATTCGGAAGCTGGCCGTCGAGTTGGTGGGCAGCTGGATGAACCCCGCGCTGCTGCTCGGCACCTTGAGCTACTTCCCGCTGCTGAACAAGATGCGCGACAACATCGTGGCGATGGGCGTCAACGAGGAACGCCTCTACCAGGCCATGCGACGCTTCCAAAGCGTCGGCGAACGAAGCTCTTTCGCGCGCCGGGTGCCGATGTATCAGTTGATCTCCTGGCACGGCAAGAAGGTTATCGACCGCAGCTCGAAGTACCACTGGCTGGCCGATTCCCTGGTCAGGATCACCGGCATCATCCCGCCCGCGCTGGTGCACAACACCCCCACCTGGTCGCAGGAACTGACCTACGAGCCGGTCGCGTAAGTAAGAGGAACGATCACTGTGACTATCTCAACAGCCATCATCGGCGCCGGCTTCGCCGGCATCGGTGCCGCCATTCGCCTCAAAGACCAGGGAATCACCGACTTCGTCCTCCTTGAACGCGGTACGCGGGTCGGTGGCACCTGGCGCGACAACACCTACCCGGGTGCGGCCTGCGACATCCCGTCGCGGCTGTACTCCTACAGCTTCGCTCCCAACCCCGACTGGTCGCACACCTACTCGGGCAGCGCGGAGATCCTCGGCTATATCGACACCATGGTCGAATCCTTCG
The DNA here is from genome assembly GCF_000455125.1 of Mycobacterium sp. UM_WGJ. GTDB lineage: Bacteria > Actinomycetota > Actinomycetes > Mycobacteriales > Mycobacteriaceae > Mycobacterium. Next base: position 197,053 of record NZ_AUWR01000008.1, on the reverse strand, counting down.
GGATCGCGCCGTATATCCGGTTCGGACACAACGTCTCCGGGATCAGCTACGACGCGGACGCCGGTGAGTGGACCATCGACCTGGATGGCCGGGAAGCCGTGCGGGCCAAGTCTGTCATCCTCGCCTCCGGGCCACTGGCTAACGCCAGCTTCCCGAATATCCCCGGCCTGGCGGACTACGAGGGGCGCACGATCCACAGCGCCCGCTGGGATCACGACTACGACTTCACCGGCAAGAAGGTGGCCGTGGTCGGCACCGGCGCCAGCGGGGTGCAGATCATCCCCGAACTGGTCAAGGTGGCGGAGTCGGTCAAGGTGTTCCAGCGCACCCCGGGATGGGTGCTGCCACGGCTCAACGCAGCGACCAGTGGCTGGCTGAAGAAGATCTACAAGGATGTGCCGCTGGCCGAGAAGCTGATGCGGTCCGCCTGGTTCTGGGGCCATGAGTCTGTTGCGGTCGGCGTGGTGTGGGACAGCCCGTTCACCCGGCTCGTGGAGGCCTTGAGCCTGGCGAACCTGCGCGCGCAGGTGAAGGATCCGTGGCTGCGCCGACAGCTCACACCGGACTTCTCCGCCGGCTGCAAGCGCCTGCTGATGACCAGTGACTACTATCCAGCGCTGCAGAAGGACAACTGCAAACTGGTCACCTGGCCCATCGCTCGGTTGTCGCCCAAGGGGATTCGCACCGTCGAAGGCATCGAGCACCAGTTCGACGCCATCGTGTTCGCCACCGGATTCGAGGTGTCCAAAACCGGCACCCCGATTCCGATCACCGGAATCGATGGCCGTGACCTGGCTTCGGAGTGGAGCAGGGGTGCCTACGCCTACCGTAGTGTCGCGGTATCGGGTTATCCGAACCTGTTCTTCACCTTCGGGCCGAACTCCGGACCCGGCCACAGCTCGGCTCTGGTCTACATGGAGGCGCAGATCGACTATATCGTCGGCGCGATCTCGAAATTGCTTCAGTACCAATGGAAGTCGCTCGACGTGCGGCCCGAGGTGCAGGACCGCTACAACCAGGACATCCAGCGGCGCCTGAAGACCACCACGTGGAATTCCGGATGCCAGAGCTGGTATCTGACCGAGGACGGTTTCAACGCCACCATGTTCCCGGGCTTCGCCACGCAATTCGTCAACCAACTCAAGACGCTGGAGCTGGAAGACTTCAAGATCACCGCCGAGAAGACCCGCAGCGACCCGGTCCTGACTGCCTAGGATGTGGTAGTGACCGAGTACCGGATCGACGATCTTGCGAGACAGGCTGGGACCACCACTCGCAACGTCCGGGTGTACCAGGAAAGCGGCCTGCTGCCCCGGCCCCAGCGCCGCGGCCGGGTGGCGATCTACACCGACCGGCACCTCAAGCAGTTGCAGGCGATCATCCGTTTGCTCGGCGAGGGATTCACGGTCAAACACATCCTGAAGTTCCTGACCGGATTGCAGCGCGGTGAGGCTTTGGTCGAGGTCCTGGATCTGGCTGATCTGGGAGAGTTGGTGACTGCGCCATGGTCGCGTCCGGTGTCGAGGACGATGACGCGCGAACAATTGGAGGCGCGGCTGGGCCAGTTGGACGCCCCCTTGTTGCGGCGCCTGACCGCCAGTGGAGTCATCGAGCCGACCGACACCGACGACGTCTACCGGGTGACCGACACCGATCAGATCGATGATCTCGCCACGCTGATGTCGCGGGGGATGCCCTTGGCGGTGATGCTGGAGACCGTGATTGCCGTCGACCAGAAGTTGGACGATGCGGCCGGACTTCTGACCCGCAGCGGACATGCCGAGGTGGTCCGCCAGCGCGGGCCCGGGTGGTTACCGGCCAATGACGACGAACTCGCCTGGGCTGCCGACCTGGTCAACGCCATGCGCAGGGTGGCCCGACGGGCGGCGCACGCCAGTCTGGACCGGGCATTCGATGCGGCGGTGCGCGCCGAGTTGCGGCAGTATCGGCAGGCGAGCCACGAGTAAGAGGAGCGCGTGCAGGACAACGCCTGACTCCATGAGGGGGACACCGTGACCAACCGCTACGCCATCCCGTCCATCGAGGTCTTGCGCGCCCGTGAGCAGCTGGTACTCGACCATTTTCGGGACGAAGTGCGTCAGCACTGGGACGACGTGCTCGCCACGTTCGGCCACCCCCACTACGAGATCATCCCGACGCTGACCGTGCACGACGGCGACGCGGAAGTGCGCGGCTACTACCACGACACCCGAGTGGCATTCCCGGACCAGAACCACGAGATCATCGCACTGCGTCACAGTGCCGACGCAGTGATCGTCGAATTCTGGCTGACCGGAACACATCTGGGACCCTTAGGCACGGTTCCGGCCACCGGATCACGCCACCGCACCCGGATGACCGCCTACTTCGTCTTCGACGAGCAGGAGAACCTGGCGATCGAGCGTATCTACTTCGACACGCTGTCCATGGTCAAACAGCTGATCGCTGGCATCAACTTGCGTGCCCCGCGCTCCTGGCTGCTGGTCATCCGCGTTGTGCGCGGTCTGCTGCGCATGTCGGGAGCACCCGATGCCGGCCTCGTCGACACCCCGCCGGCGGATCTGTCGCACTGATCTGGACCGAAAGGGCCCTGCGGTCGCACAATGGACGGCAGTGACCAACCGATGTGGCCCTGCGCGGGGGAGGAGGTCCACGAAACGTTATGTCCGACATCACCGAACTGCATCAAGCGCTGCTCGGCCGCGTTCTGGGTCGGGGCGGGACAGCGCCCCTCGAATTGCGCCGAGCGGCTTACGACAACGCCGGACTCGAGGAACCGCTCAGCACCCTGGTCGACAAGGTGACCCTGCGCTCCTACGAGGTGACCGACGAGGACGTTGCCGCGGTCGGAGCCGCAGGTCTGAGCGAAGACCAGATCTTCGAGATCGCGGTGTGCGCCGCGGTCGGCCAGGCCACCCGGCAGTACGCCAGCGCGCTGGAAGCGCTCGCCGATGCCACCGCGGACCGCGGAGCGCCATGAGGCTGGCCATCCTCGATCGCGGCCACCGGTTGCGCACCAAGGCCCTGCTGGGAATCATTCGGCTGATCTCACGCCAGCCCGTGGTCGACGCCGTCAAGCTCGCTTTCTATCGCCCGGACTTCTACGGCGGTGGGCCCCTGACCAACGAGGCGATGCGCGGGCCATCGGCGTGGACCATCGGGGAGCGGGAACTGATGGCCGCCTACGTCTCGAAGGCCAACGACTGCCCGTTCTGCGTCGCCGCGCACACGGCCACCTCCAACATCTGCTACGACGACGAGACCGCGGCCGCCACCCTCGCCGATCTGGACACCGCCCCGATCCCCGAAGAGCTGCGGGCCACCCTTCGCCTGCTCGACAAACTGACACGCCGGCACCGCGTCGACGCCGACGACGTACGTGCCGTGCTGGCAGCCGGCGTCACACCCGGGCAGGTCAAAGACGCACTGGCGGTCGGCCTGGCCTTCAACATCACCGATCGGTTGGCCAACGCATTCGGCTTCGAGGTGGCCGGCCCAGCTGCCATGGAGGCCGCCGCACGGCATCTGGTGAAACGTGGTTACGGATAGCTACCCGGACTAGACTGTTGAGCTCATGGCCATCCGGCGCGCGGTGCTCGTCATTGCCGACATCGGCGGATACACCGCCTACATGAACTGGAACCGGACCCATCTGGTGCATGCCCAGCTGGCAGTGGCCACGCTGCTGGAATCAGTCATCGACGCCGCCAAGGGCATGAAGCTGGCGAAGCTGGAGGGCGACGCCGCCTTTTTCTGGGCGCCCAACGGCGATGCCCAGGTCTTGGTCAGCGAGCGGTTGTCGCGGATGCACCAGGCCTTCCTGAATCGTCGGGCCCTTATCGAGAATGGCCGCAACTGTCACTGCGAAAGCTGCGAGCAGCTGATGAATCTCTCGCTGAAGTTCGTCGCGCACGAGGGCGAGGTGGCCGAGCAGAAGGTCAAGCGCCACACCGAACTTGCCGGCGTCGACGTCATCCTGGTGCACCGGATGCTCAAGAACCTGGTGCCGGTTCCGGAATACGTCTTGATGACCGATGCCATCGCGCAGCGGCTTGACGAACCGGTTCGGGCGGTGTGCACACCACTGGTGCACGACTTCGAAGGCCTGGGCCAAACGTCGACGTACTATCTGGACCTGGCGAAGTCGGCGGTAGAACCGCCGCCAGACTCCATGGGATTTCGCGGCAGGATGCGGTTTCGGTGGAAGGCGCTGCCGTTCGCGATCGGAGCCAAGGAGCCCTGCGCGGGATTTCGTGGCCTGGGCCGCAAGGCCGCCGAACTCTCGAAGGGCTGACGGCGGCGGTCAGCGCAGAGCGGCTACAGCTTTCCGGCGACGAAGTCAGCTGCTTGGTTGACCATGCCTGACGAGATGTAGGCGCTGGCCAGGTGTTGCGGCCAGTTCTCTTCCCAGGTGTTCGGGTCGGCCGGGTTGCAGATCGGGTCGGCGCCGTGGCACTGCTCGATGGTCCGATCGTTGTAGATCGGGTTGAAGTTCGTGATGGGTCCGACCCATTGGCTGCCGTTGCCGAAGAGGGCCACCGCGGCGATGTGCTCGTCGGCGCCCGGTGGCAGGGGATTGGTGAAGCCGAACGCCGAGAAGGGGATCGCGAGCACGACGTCGGTGACGGCCGCGCCCAGCGAGTATCCCCCGGCCACGATGCGGGTGTTGGGACATCCGTTGATGGTGTTCTGGATGTGGGCGCTCATGTCGTTGGCGCCCCGGTCGATCTCATTGTCAGCGGGGTAGTTCACCGCATACAAGCTGACGTATTTGGAGGTCTTGGAGCGCAGCGCGCTGACGAAGGCGTTGCCGACCGCGCCGGCCCCGGGCGATTCCAGACGCCCACGGGCGAACACCACTTCGACGTCGGGGCAGGCCGCGCCGGCCGGTGCGACCGCACCGGGTGTTCCCGCGGGAATGACAACGGGAGCGGTCAGCAAGACCGCCGCCAGTACAGTGCCTGAACTTGCGAGTCGCAGTCGTCGGGCCGAGGAATCGCTCACGGAGTGGATAGTAGTGGTCCGCGGCCACCCTGTCGCCACCGACCGGGATCGAAGTCGGCAGACTATGTACATCGACTTCTCCGGTAGCTATTCGGCGTCGGCCGGCCCCAGTAGGCGCACTTCCTCCAGGTCCATTTCCGCCTGCAGCTCGCGTAATACGATGTCGTCGATCTGATTTCGGTCGCGCAGCTCGGTGACGGCACCGCGCTTGTGCTCAAGGACCCTCAGGTGCACCCGGCGCGCCATGTCGTCACGTTCGGTGGCCGCGTTGGGCTGATCGGCCACCGCCACCAGCTCGGCCTGATCCTGGTACTCCTTGAGCAGCCGAGCCGCCAGATCCGGGTCGACGTCGAGTTCGTCGGTCACCCGCGGCAACGCTGTCAGGGCGGCCTCGGCAGCTCGGGTCCGCGCCAGCTGCAACTCCTCGGCGTGCGCTGTGTCCTCGGGCATCCGCGCCCATCGAACGACGGCGGGCAGGGTGCTTCCCTGGACCAGCACTGTCACCAGGATGACGAAGGTGACCACGTAGATGATCAGGTTGCGATCCGGAAAGGGGGTGCCCGCGTGGGTGGTCAACGGGACGGCCAGCGCGGCGGCCAGGGAGACCGCGCCACGGAAGCCCGCCCAACTCGATACCGCGCGCTGGCGCCAGTCCACCCGACGGGCGCGCTGCACGGCACGCCGGTCCAGGGTGCGCACGAGCATGCTGGTGATTTCCGACCAGGCGATTCTTGTCACGATGACGACACCGGTGACAGCGAGGGCCAGCACCGTGGCATGCGGAATGCCGTCGCCGACATTTTCGATCCCGTGCACCGCACCGGGAATCTGGACGCCGACGAACACCCACAGTGAGCCATTGATCAGAAACGTCGCCATGTCCCAGAAAGCGAATGCCTGCAGCCGCGAACGAGCTCCGATCACTCGCGGGCCGACGTAGGACAGCACCAGTGCCGACACCAGCACCGCGACGACGCCGCTGCAGTGAAAAGTCTGGGCGAGCAGGAACGCCGCGAACGGCGTCAACAGGCTCAGGGCGCCTTCCTCGAGCGGCGCGTCGATGCGGCGGCGCAGCAGGGTGACCGCCGCACCCACCAGCAGTCCGGCCGCGATACCGCCGAGGTACGAGCCGACGAATCGGCCCACCAGGTCGACGGGGCCGATCGCGGGGCTGCCGGTGGCGACCGCGACCGTCACCGCGAACAGCACCAGCGCGGTGCCGTCGTTGATGATGCTTTCGGCGCGCAGCACGGTCAGCGGCCGGCGGGGCAGTTTCTTCGCCAGCCCGGCTACCGCGGCGGCATCGGTGGGCGAGAGCACGGCGCCCAGAACCGACGCCGCATGTTGTTCCATGCCCAGCGAACGTGCCGTCCAGGACACCGCCACCGCGGTCGCAATCACCAGGCCGACACTGATGAGCACGATTACCCGCAGGTTCGCCCGGATCTCCCGGAAGCTGGTGTTCATGCTCTCCCAGTACAGGATTGCCGGCAGGAACAGCAGCAACACGATCTCCCCGTCGAGCTGGGTTTCGCCGAAGCTGGGAATCAGGCCCAGCATGCCGCCGAGCAGGATGAGCAACACCGGGGGGCCGACGCGATACCGCTTGCCCACAATCGTGCCGCCGAGCACGGTGGCGACAAGTGTGACAACAACGACGAGACCAAACACCATCACATCCTTGCGTGGCCGCCCGATTTGCGCAGCCCCCGATTTCAGCCGGGCCGGGACTGCTCGAGATACGCCGCCAGCGCATTGGTCAGGCCGCGGCGGGCCTCGTCCAGGTCGGCATAGGAGCCCAGTTGGCGCTCGGAGACCAACCCGCGCATGGCACCCGGGATGAGCGCGGCCACCTCCCGCACCCGCTGGGGGTCGACGCCGAGATCGGCGAAGGCCGCATGGCACGTCGTCAGCCAGCTCTTGCCCCAGGAGTGCAACTCGGCTGCGGTGCGCGGGTAGAGCCGTTCCAATTCACGGTGGTCGCGGGGGAGTGCGGCGCGCAGGTTCTCGATGGCGCGTGAATCCGGTGACGCCAGCCCGTCGTAGAGCGTGTCGATGATGGCCGCGACCCGTTCCCGCAGCGGCGCATCCGATTTCACGCTGCCGAACGCCGAGATCGCGGCGTCGCGGCGTTCGGCGGTGCGGTGCAACACCGCTGCCCAGAACCCGTCGACGTCGCCGAACTGATACTGCACCGCGCCCCAGGTGGCGCCGCTCTCCTTGGCGATCCGGCTGGCCGACACCGCGCCGGGGTCCCCGGTGGCCAGCGAGCGCACCGCGGCGTCCAGCATCGCCTCGCGGGTTGCCAGCCCCCGCTTATTGCTGCGCCGCGTCTCTGATTGAGCCATCCGGGGAATCCTAACAACGTTTACATAGTGCCCACTATGATTCTTCTTCGAGGCGCACTATGCTGCGACAGTCGGCCCGCTCGGAGACCACAGAGAGGACACGTTGACATGGCCAAACCGCCGTTGTCGATGAACCCGACAGGCTGGTTTCAAGTCGCCTGGTCCGACGAGATCGGCATCGGCGATGTTCACACCATGAAGTACTTCGGCCGGGAGATGGTGGCCTGGCGGGCTGAGTCGGGTCAGCTCACCGTGATGAACGCCTACTGCGAACACCTCGGCGCGCACCTGGGATTCGGCGGCACCGTTCACGGCGAGGTTCTGCAATGCCCGTTCCACGGCTGGCAGTGGAACTCCCAGGGCCGCAACGTCTGCATCCCATACCAGGACAAGCCCAACCGCGGCCGACGGATCACCACCTATCCGGTCACCGAACGCAACGAGTCGGTCTACATCTGGAACGACGCGCAGGGGCGCGCGCCGTTCTTCGACGCACCGGATGTCTTCGCCAGCTTCGACGATCGCAGTGCCGCCGATTACTACCCGCAACAGCGGCTGTACCGCTCGAGACTTGAGCTGCACCCGCAGTACGTGTTGGAGAACGGGGTGGACTTCGCCCACTTCAAGTACGTGCACCAGACCCCCATCGTGCCTGTCTTCACCCGGCACGATTTCGCCGAACCGGTGTCCTACGTCGACTTCACCATCACCTTCGAAGGCGACGACGGCCAGAAGATCGAGGACGTCAACAGTGGCGTGGAAGCCATCAACGGCGGCTTGGGGATTGCGGTTACCAAGAGCTGGGGGATGATCGACAACCGCACCATCTCGGCGATCACGCCCGTCGACGACTCCACCTCCGACGTCCGCTTCATGGTCTACATCGGCCGCTCACCGTCCGGCGGTTCGGCGAGGCCCGACGGAGGAGAGGCGAAGCCGGGACCGCCGCATAAACCCGGCGACCCGACGCGGGCCGAGGCCCGGGCGGCCGATTTCGGGCGTGAAGTCATCCGCCAGTTCGAACAGGACATCCACATCTGGTCGCATCAGCGCTACTCGGATCCGCCGGCGCTGGCGACCGCCGAATACGAGGGCTTCACCGCAATTCGGCAGTGGGCCAAACAGTTCTATCCCGACGGCATCGGTGGCAGTGCCGCTGAGGTCGCTGAACTCACAGCGCAGAGAGGTTCCACCGCATGAACACAACCGCCGCACCCATCCGGGTCTTCCAGGTCGCCACCGGCAACGTCGGAACCGAGATGATCCGGCGGTTCGCCGCCCGCGACGACCTCGAACTGGTGGGCGTGCACTGCTATTCGCCGGAAAAGATCGGCAAAGACACCGGCGAGCTGGCCGGGATCGCGCCCAACGGTGTCATCGCGACCGGGAGCGTCGAAGAGATCATCGCCGCCAAGCCCGACGTCCTGACGTTTCACGGGGTGTTCCCCGACGAGGACCTCTACGTCGCGATCCTGGAAGCGGGCATCAACATCGTCACCACAGCCGACTGGATCACCGGCTGGCACCGCGACACCAACCACCCCCACCCGTCGGGCAAGCCGGTGACGCAGCTGCTGGCCGAGGCGTGCGCGAAGGGCGGTGCGACCTTCTACGGCACCGGGATGAATCCGGGAGTCAATCAGATTCTGGGCGTGGTGTGTTCGGCCGATGTCGCCGAGATCGAGAACATCACCACCATCGAGTCGGTGGACGTGTCCTGCCACCATTCCAAGGACACCTGGATCGAGGTGGGCTACGGCCAGCCGGTGGATGATCCGGAGATCCCGGCCAAGCTGGAGAAGTTCACCCGGGTGTTCGCCGACAGTGTGTTGATGATGGCGGACTGCTTCGACCTGACTCTCGACGAGGTCACGTTCAGCTACGAATTGGGCGCCTGCACAAGGGACGTCGACCTGGGCTGGTACACCCTGCCCAAGGGCTCCTTGGGCGGCAACTACATCAAGTACCAGGGCATGGTCAACGGCGTGCCGCGGGTGGAGACGCACCTGGAGTGGCAGATGACGCCGTTCACCGAGCCGAACTGGAACATCAAGGGCTGCTACATCACCCGGGTCACCGGCGATCCGTGCGTCTACAACAAGCACATGATCTTTCCCAAACCCGGTGTGGACCTTTCCAACCCGGACAACTTCGCCTCGATCGGCATGACCGTGACCGGATTGCCCGCCCTCAACGCGATCAAGTCGGTGGTGGCGGCGCCGCCGGGCCTGCTGACCAGTGCGGACCTGCCGCTGCGCGGATTCGCCGGGAGATTTCGCAGGTGAGCAAGCCCGGCGGCCTTGCCGCGCTGGCGCGCGGCATGCGCGAGCTGGTGGCGGCCGAGGCCGTCGCATCCGAGCAGCGTCGCACGCTGACCGATCCCATCGTCGACGAGATGTGGCGCACCGGCTTGATGTCGGCGTTCAATCCCGCCGCCGCCGGCGGCGCCGAGCCGTCGTTCGCCGAGATGATCGAGACCTGGATCGAAATGGCATGGCAGGACGGCTCATTCGGCTGGGTTGGTATCGCCAACATGCCCTCGTCGTTCGCGGCGGCCGCGTACCTGCCCGACGACGGTTTCGCTGAGGTGTTCACTTCCCACGACAATCACGTCACACTGGGCGGCCAATACTTCCCCAACGGCCAGGGCGTTGCCGTCGACGGCGGCTACCGGTTGAGCGGATCGTGGAGCTTCGGCTCGGGTATCGGCCACTCCCAATATGTGGCGGCCGGCTTCCTCCCGATGGACGACGGCGAGATGCGCTGGGTCAGCGACGGAATACCCGACATGCAGGTCGCGGTGCTCCCACGTGCGCAGATCTCCTTCAACGACGGCTGGCATGTCCAGGGGCTCAAGGGAACCGGCTCCTACGACTACAGCGCCCAGGACGTGTTCGTACCAGGGAGCCGGACCTTTCCACTGTTCTGCCGTTCCCCCCTTCGAGGAGCCTCGCCGGCAGCTCGGATGGGCCTGATGCCGGTGACCGCCGCGGGCCACGCATCCTGGGCGCTCGGTGTGGCCAAAAGCATGCTCGACGACGTGACCGAGCTGGCAGCCACCAAGTACCGGATGAGCGACATGGCGGCGTTGGCCAGCCGTCCTACGTTTCAGAAGGATCTGGCACACCACGTCGCCGCGTGGCGGGCCGCTCGCTTACTGGTGCTCGAGGCCTTCACCACAGCCGAAACCGCCGTCGCGGCAGGCGAAGACCTGACGCCACTACTGCGGGCCGACATGCGGGTGGCAGCCGTCTACGCCACCGATACCGCCAGAAGCTGCGCCGAGTGGGCACATCTGGCGGCCGGAACCACGGCGATCCGCGAAGGCAGCCGCCTCGAGCGAGCATTCCGAGACATCTACACCGGGACCCAGCACGCGTTCATCAGCGAGAAGGTCGCCATTGACGCGGCCCAGATCTGGCTCGGGCTGATCGACGACCAGTTCGGGCTGTGAGCAGCCGCTGAATCAGGGCAGTGGTGTGCCGGAACTGCCCTCGGGCAGCGGAGTCCCCGAGCTGCCGGACGGCGGAGCCGACGGTGCGGGTTGCGCGGGCCGCGACGCCGGGGGGCGAGCCGGTGCAGCGGGGGCCCGGTTGCTGCCACCGCTCGCCGGGAGTTGAGCGCCGCCGGCGGGCGCCGGTGCCTGCGGAGCCGGGGTCACCCAGCGAATCAGGTCCGCGCCGCCGGTTTGGTACACCAGGGTGTTCGGGGCGTCGCCGGTGACGTCGAAATAGACCTTGCCGCTGGTCTTTTGGCCTTGAGTCAGGGCGGCCGGAGCGATGCCCTGCGCGGTGGGCACGGTGAACAAAGCCTGGTAGTTCTGGCCGCTGGCCGAACGGGCGCTGAGGTTGGCGACGATCGGGAAAACGGTGCCCTGGATCGCCTCGTCGGTGGCGGTGGCCTCCCACAGGGCGCCGCGGGGCTGGTAGGGGATAGCGTCCGAGCTGGGGCGCAGATCGGTGATCGTCCAGCCATGCACCCCGGGGCCTTCGGGAACGGTGCCCTGGGTGCCGATCGGGTGGGTGACAGGGGCGGGCGCCGGGTCAGGGTCCGCGCCGGCGATCCCGATGCTGAGGGCGCCCGCGGCGGCCAGTGCTCCCGCGGCCAGGGCGGTCGAGATGGACTTCATGGGACTGTCTCCTCAAATCGGCTGCATGCCGACAAATTGGTACTCAAGTACTGCATCGTAACGGGCTGGGGACCAGGCTACCCAGGAACGAGTGCGGCCCGGCTCGCGGTAGCGAGGCCGGGCCGCACTGGCGATGAACTTCGGTCAGTTCGACGTGGTCGAGCCGTTCGCGCCGTTGGCTGCCGGAGTACCGGCGGTGGCGGCCGGAATCGGCGTGCCCTGGTTTCCGGCGCCGGCCGACGTGGTGCCTTCCGAACCGGTACCCGCGGTACCAGCCGTGCCGGTCGCTTCCGTCGTCGACGCGCCGGGCGCCTCCGCGGGGAGCGGCGTACCCGAGCTGCCGGCGGCAGCCGACGCCTCGGACTGGGCCGGCGTACCCGGGGTCTGTTGCGAGGACGGCGCCGGGCCGCTGGCGGGAGCCGCCGCTTCCGCGCTGCCCGCGCCGGCCTGGGTCTGTGACCCCGAGGTGCCCGTGGCGGCCGGAACCTCCGAGTCGCTGGCCGCGGCGGAAGTGCCGCCGGCCTCGGCCGGCAGTGGGGTGCCCTGGCTGCTCGCGGGCAGCGGGGTTCCCTGGCTACCGGCGGCAGCCGGCGTGGTCTCGGTAGCGGCCGCGGCGCCCTCGGCGCCGGGCTTGGTTCCGGTGGCCGCCGGACCGGAGGCCCGCTGTGAACCGGTGGCCGCCGGGCCCGACGAACCGCCGGCCGGTGTGGTCGGCGCGGCGGGGGTCCAGACCAGCAGGTCTTGGCCGGCACCCTGGTAGACCGCGCTGTTGGGCGCGTCGCCGGTGACGTCGAAGTAGACCTTGCCGGTGGTCTTCTGGCCTTGCGTCAGGTTGGCCGGGTTCACGCCCTGCGCGGTGGCCACCCCGAACAACGCGGGGTAGGTCTGACCGCTCGCTGAGCGCGCGCCGAGGTTGGCGATCACCGGGGTGACGTTGCCCTGGATGGCCACGTCGGTGGCGGTGGCCTCCCACAGGGTGCCGCGCGGCTGGTAGGGGATGGCGTCGGAGCTGGGCCGCAGGTCACTGACGGTCCAGCCCTGGATGACACCGCCGTTCTCCACGGTGCCCTGGGTGCCGATCGGGTGGGTCGAGGGGGCGGCGTCGCCGTCCGCACTGGCGGTTGCGGCGGTCACGGCTCCGGCTGCGGCCAACGCGCCTGCGGCTGCCACGGCAGTAGTGAAGAACTTCATTATTGGCTGACTCCTCGGTTCGACTGGATCTCGGGCTTCCTGCGGCGGTTGGCGCTTCGCCTCTCCTTCGTCGAGCCTCGCTGAACCGCCGGGTGATGCAGTGACTCCAAGTCGAAAATCCTAACGGATTTGACAGCCGCGTTTATTGGCCTCTGCAGGATCGACGGTCAGGAGTGCGAACTCCACCAGGTGTAGAACTGCTCCAGGGTGGGCGTGTTTCGCTCAGTCCGCAGTGAGCCGATCACCAGGTTGGTGTCATTGGTCCAGACCAGCACGGGAGACCCCTGCCGCATGCCACACAGCAGTGTTCCGGCGGTCTTGTCCGGTGTGGCGGTGCGATGCCAGGCGCCCGGCGACTGGATCCGGCCCGGGCAGTTGACGACGGTGGTGGCCTGCACGGTGTTGTCGAAGCTCTGGCGCAGCGCAGTGGCGTCGGAGAACAAGGTGTAGGTCGCAGCCGGCGGACCGCCGGGGTCGGTGTTGCGGCCACACGTCACCTCGGCGATGGCCCCGCCCGACGGCGCGGATGCCGTACAGGCATCCTGGGGATAGCCCGACGGCAGCAGCTTGAGCAGGCGAGCCTGCGCCTCGGCCGAGGACACCGTCGTCGTGGGCTGACTCGCTCCCGCGGCGGTTTGCGAGGTGTCGGCGTCGGCGGCCAGTTCGTCAGAACCCGATCGGTTCGTCATCCAGGCGATCAACCCGACGACCACGATCAGCGCCGCCCCGATCCGCAGCAGCAGCCTGCGTTTGGCGGGCTCGGGGTACAGGCGCAGTCGTCGTGACGAACTGAACCAGTCGTCGGCGGCCGTCGAGACGCGCGGCAGGCCGGGCTGCCCGGCGGGACGGCCCGCGGTCACAGGTTCGGGAATCGGGGCGGGCGGGACCGGCGGCGTGGTCGACGGCACCTCGGGTACCGCCGGCACCTCGCGCACCGGGGCCGGGGGATCCTCGGCCGCCGCAGCGGGGGGCACCGGCGGGGTGGCCGCCGCCACCTCGGCCGCCGCCACCTCGGTCGCCGCCACCTCGGTCGCCGCCACCGGCGGCGCGCTCGGCTGTGACGGTTCGATCAGCGGCGGGGTGGACTGCTGGCTGGTCTCATAGATCTGCAGCGTCCGGTGCTGGTCGGGCGCGCTGAGCGCCTGATAGGCCGCGGTCGCCAGCTCCGCGGCGCTGGCATAACGCTCCTGCGGGTCCTTGGCCATGCCTTTGGCGACGACCTCGTCCAAGCCGGCCGGGATGGTGGCGCCGGCAAGGCTGGGCCGCGGAATCGGTTTGTTCTGATGCGCGTTGGCCAGCATCTTGAGGCTGTCGGCGCGGTACGGCGGAGAACCCGTCAAGCACTGGTAGAGCACACATGCCAGCGCATAGACGTCGACGGCCGGCCCGAAATCACTGCCGGAGAACAGCTCCGGCGCCGCGTACTTCCAGCGGGCACCGGCGTTCTCGGCATCGGCCGCCTCGGCACCGGGGGCGCCGGCCAATCCGAAATCCACCAGATAGACGAAATCATCACTGGTCAGCAGGATGTTGCGCGGCTTGATGCCGCGGTGGATGACCCCGGCGCTGTGCGCGGCATCCAGGGCCGAGGCCGCCTGCCACACCACGTTCACCGCACGTGAGGGAGGCAGCACCCCGTTGCGCTTCAGCACCGCGGCCAGGTCGTCACCGGCCACCAGCGGCATATCGATGAACACCTGGCCGTCGAGTTCGCCGTAGTCGCGAACCGGCACCACGTGCGGTTCCTGCACCCGACCGACGACCAGCACCTCGCGCTGCAGCCACTCGCGGAACGCCGGATTCCCGCCCAACGCCGGCGCCAGCAGTTTGAGCGCGGCGGTGCGGTCCTTGTGTGTGTCGACCGCCTCGTAGACCGAACCGGTGGTGCCGCGTCCCAGCAGTTGTTTGAGAAGATAACGCCCCACCCGTGACCCAGCCCGCGGACCCGACGCGGTCTCGCTCATCACCGACTCCTCACCACGACATTGCCGCCCATGATTTCATCACTGAACCGCGCCGCTATCAGCCGGTAGCGCCAACATCGCCCGATTCCCTGGTGGCGTGCCGGGTACGTTGCCGGTCAGCGGCCGGTGAGGTTGCTGATCGTCAGGATCTCCAGATTCCGGTATGCGCGCCCGGTTGGTTGCACCAGATCGTGGAACCAGACCTGCGGCTCGGCGGTGTAGGGATTGTCCCAGGAGTCCCACGGCAGGTAGGTCTGGGTTCGCCCGGCGACGAAGCCCCAGTTGTAGGCGCCCACATTGTGGCGCTTCATGATCGGCAGAATCCCGTCGATGGTGTTGCCGCGGGTACGAGCCAGATACTCGGTGCACATTATCGGCCGGCCCAGGGGCGCCAATTCGGCGATGCGGTCACTGAATGTGGCCGGCTTGTCGTAGGAGTGGAACGTGATGACGTCGGAGCTGCCCAGTTGGGTGTTGACGATCGTGCTGCCCTGACGCGAGCCCTCCCAGATCCCACTGGTCAGCGGCTGACGCGCATCGACGGACCGGGCCCAACTGAACACCTGCGGCAGCAGGTCGCTGATGTAATCCAGCTTGTCCGACCGTTCGACGGCGCTGTATTCGCGGGCCATGTTGTCCGGCTCGTTCCACAGGTCCCAGGCCAGGATCCGTTCGTCGTACCGGAACTGGGTCATCACGCCGGTGACGTAGTCCCGCAGGGTGCGGTAGTAGTTGCGGTCACCCAGTCGGTCGGCACCGGGGCTTTGCACCCATCGCGAATTGTGGATGCCGACTCGCGGGGCCAACTGTGGCCCAGCCTTGGGGTGCGGGTCCCAGCAGGAATCGAACAGCACGAACATCGGCTTGATGCGGTGGCGGGCCGCGACCGCCACGAACTGGCCCAGACGGTACTGGAAGCCCCGCTGATCGGCGGCCCACAGCTGGTCGTGCAGGAACACCCGCACCGTGTTGAACCCCGCCGATCGGGCCCAGCCCAACTCGGAGTCGATCCGCCGCAGATCGAAGGTGCCCGGCTGAAACATCTCGAGCTGATTGACCGCGGTGGAGGTGATGTAGTTGGAGCCGACCGGCCAACCCTGCGCCTGATACCAGCGATTAACCCGGTCGATCGACCACCGGCCGGGGTCCGCGCCGGCGAGCGGGAGCCGGCTCAAAGTGGGACCCGCCGCCAGCAGAAGGGGGAGCCCCAGTGCCGTTCGACGCTTCACGAAGTGACCATAGCTTCCAATCCCGTCGGCGGGCGTTCGAACGCCCGGCCTGTCGCCGAGCAAATCGGGCGGTGACACCCGGGGCGACAGCGGCCACCTAAACTGGCCGACTATGTCGCAGCACCTGAAGGATAAAGTCGTCGTCATCACCGGTGCCGGCGGTGGATTCGGCAAACTGATCGCCGAGAAGTGCGCCGCCGCCGGAGCCCACGTGGTCGGCGTCGACATCGGCGCCGAGAACCTTGCGGCCGTCTTCGACGGGATTCGCGCGGCCGGCCTGTCGGGCACCCATCAGGTCGCCGACGTCACCGACATCGAGCAGATGAAGGCCGCCGTGCAGCACGCGGTGCAGACCTTCGGCGCGGTGGACGTGATCGTCAACAATGCCGGCGTGATGCCGCTGGCCTATTTCGCCGATCACGACAAGGCCTGGCAGCACTGGCACCGGGCGATCGACATCAACATCAAGGGCGTGGTGAACGGCATTTCGGCCGTCTACGACCAGATGATCGCCCAAGGCCGCGGCCACGTCGTCAACATCTCGTCGATCTACGGCAACGCCGGTGTGGCCGGCTCGGGGGTCTACAGCGCGACCAAGGCCGCGGTCGCCGTCCTGTCGGACTCGCTGCGCAGCGAGGCGAAGGGGAAGATCAAGGTGACCACGGTCAAGCCGACCGGTGTGCTGGGCACCAATCTCGGCAGCGGCGTGGTCAACGGCTCCGCGATCATGGGCATCGTGGGATCACGCGGTGAGAGCTACATGCGGTCGGTCACCGCGTTCGCCGAGGGCACCTTGGAGCCTGAGCAGACCGACATCGACTCGGTGAAGTACTGGCTGATCACCCCCGAAGACCTCGCCGAGGCGGTGGTGCACGTCATCGACCAGCCCTGGGGCATCAGTATCAGTGACATCACCGTGCGAGCGAGCGGCGAAGACTACATCTACTGACTGATCGGAGGCGGCCCGTGCCTCACTGGGATACACCGGCTTACACCGCCGTCGAGGCCGCCCGGTATCACGCCGTCGGCTGGTGGTCGCAGACCACGCTGTCGGATGCGGTGCGCCGCAACGCCCGACGATTCCCTGCCCGGGACGCTTATCTGGACTATCTCGGCGCGGGCTTGACGTGGCAGGAATTCGACACCGCGGCAGACGCATTGGCGGCGCGGCTGGCCGGAGCCGGAGTGCGCACCGGAGACCGGATCGCGGTATGGCATCGCGATGCCGTGGCCATCCATGTGCTGTTCGTGGCGATCGAGCGCTGCGGGGCGATCGTGGTCGGTATCGGTGCCCGGGCCGGAACTCGTGAGGTGGCTGCGATTCTGGCCGCTTCGCAGGCCCGGCTACTGATCACCGATGAGCAGCGGCACGCCGCCGCGGCAGGACTCGAGATCGCGACGCTGAGCATCGATGAGCTGCAGGCTGCCGCCGAAATCGGCGTACCGGGTCCGCAACTCGGCGCCGATGACGTCTTCTTGATCAACTCCACCTCCGGTACCACCGGGCTGCCCAAGTGTGTGGTGCACACCCAGAACCGTTGGCACTACTTTCACCAGCTGGCCGTCGCCAACGGGCGGTTGAGTCACGACGACGTCTTCCTGCCCGTCATTCCCACGCCGTTCGGCTTCGGGCTCTGGACCAGCCACACCACTCCGATCCACCTCGGCGCCACGGCAATCCTGTTGGACCGCTTCACCGCAGCCGCGACCTGTGCCGCGATAGCTCGTCATCGGGTCACCGTATTGTGCTGTGTCAGCACTCAATTGACCATGATGATGGCGGATCCGGCCAGCCGCGAGTTCGACTTGAGCTCGTTGCGGGTGGTGTTCACCGGCGGCGAGGCGTTGCCCTACCGGCCGGCCGCGGAGTTCGAGGAGCTGACCGGCGCGAAAATCCTGCAGTTCTACGGATCCAATGAGACCGGCGTGCTCAGCGCCACCACGCTCGACGACACGTTGCAGCGGCGGTTGCGCACCGGTGGGCGCATCGTGCCCGAGATGGCGGTCCGGTTGTTCGGCGGCGAGGACGGCAACACCGACGTGACCGACACCGGCCGGGGGCAGCCCGCCTGCCGTGGCCCGGCCACCAGCCTCGGCTATCTCAACGGAGTTGATCACGACAAGCTGTTCACCGCCGACGGCTGGATGCGGATGGGCGACATCTGCGAGATCGACGCCGACGGCTATCTCAGCGTCACCGGCCGGACGTCGGATTTCATTCTGCGCGGCGGCAAGAACATCAGCGCCGCCCAGGTCGAAGACGCGGTGATGACCCATCCGGCGATCGCGGTGGCCGCCGCGGTGCCGATGCGCGACGAGGTGTTCGGCGAGAAGGTGTGCGTCTACGCCGAACTCGCGGAGGTGGCGCGCGCGGGCGCCGGCACCTTGGAATTGGCCGAGCTTGTCGAACACCTGCTGGCGCTCGGGGTGTCCAAAGAGCTGTTGCCGGAACGCCTTGTCGTCATCGACGAGTTGCCGCGCTCATCCGGCGGCAAGATCGCCAAGGGACAGTTGCGCGAGATCAGCGGTCACTCGTAGCCTTCGTAAACCTGCGACGGCCCCTCGGGTGTGATGAGGTAGCCGACCGTCGCGACGTGCACATCGCCGACCGGGTCGAGTTCTCGATAACCGCCGATCACTTCGATGTCGTTATCGTGCAGACCGATCCGAAACCCGCCCCACAGGTAGGGCACCGGGAACCACAGTTGCTTTCCGGGCAGCTCGTGCAGCACCTCGACCGGGGGATAGCGGAGCATCTGGCGCAGGTCGCCGCCGCGAAACAGGTGTTGGATCAGGTCGTCGAGCACGGTGGTGAGCTGGGTGTTGAGCGCGGCGATCCGGTCGTGGTCGAGGGCGGCCGGGGGAGGCTTGAGCACCTCCAGCAGTTCGGCCGACCGTTGGTGCTCGACGGCCAGGTCATAGGCGGTCCGACCGGCGGCATCCGGTTGCGAGCGCAGCGCACCCTGCTCGATCAGCCAGGTCGCCACGTCGGGAGACGCGCCATGCCAGCCGGCCTGATGCAGCACCGTCAACCAGGTCTTGCCGCCGGGCCGCCACGACTTGGTATCGACCACGTGATCACCGCGGTCGAGTTCCCGGATCACCGTGCTCCACTTGCCCCGCTTGGCCATGTCGGCCAGATACAACGCGGCTTGCGCCTGCCGGTTGCCCAGCAGCGAGCGGTCCATCACGCCCGGCCACAGCGGTGCGTTGTTACGGATCTCGGCGTAGGTCGTCACGGTGCCATCTTCTCGCGGTTCGGGCCGCGATACCTGAGGTCGCGGCTATGGATCTGGGCCGTCGTCGAGATCGTCGTCGAGCAGTTCCTCCGGGTGATGCAGGTGGTTGATGCGTGGTGGGCTGGTGCCGTCGGTCCAGGCCAGTCGACCTTGCTCGGTGACCACGGTCTCTAGATCGCCACGGGTGGCACCGCCGTGGTCGCCGCCGCAGGCGAAGTAGAGCTCGTCGGCGTTGGTGCGCCCGCCGCGTGCCCAGTCGGTCGAATGGTGAACCTCGCAGTGGTAGCCGGGCTCCGGACAGTTCGGTCTGGTGCAACCGCGGTCGCGGGCGTGGCAGATGATCCGGTGATCCAGGGTGGCGATCCGTTTACTGCGGCCCAGATACAGCGGCCGCTCGGAGTGGTTGTCGAAGACCGCCAGGTAGTGAATCGAGTTGGCTGCCATGCGGATCAGATCACGCATCGGTAGGCGGCTGCCGCCACCGGTGCGGGCAGGTCCCGGCATCGGGATCTCCGGGTTGGCCATGGCGCGGGCCGCCTGGTCGAGGTCGGCGAGTTTGGTGGTGACGATGACCGTCACCGGTACACCGCGGTGAGTGCCCATCGCACCGGACTCGATGCCATGGCGCAGGGCCAGCTTCAGTGCGTCGTGGTCGCGTTGCCCCGACGAGCGGGTATCGCGTTCTTGAGCGCCCTCGGGCTGGCGGTGGCCGGGGCGAACCGCGGCGGTGACTGCCTCGAGGTAGGCGCGGGTTTCGGGGTCGATACAGCCGGACAGTGAGCTCATCCCGTCGGGGCCTTGGCGGCCCAGGACGAGATTGCGCCGCCGTGCCCGGTCTTCGTCGGTGAAGTTGCCGTCGGGATTGAGGTGATCGGCGATCGCGTGCCCTATCGCGGTCACGAAGGCGGCGTCCTGCTCGGAGGCGTGGCGCACCAGGGTGCGTTCGGCGGCCGCGCGATCGGCCGGTGCGACCTTCGCGGGCAGTTCGTCGAGGGCCTTGGTGACCGCCTTGATGTGGTCGTCACCGATACGGCCGTCCTCGACAGCGGCGGCGACTTCGGCAAGCTCCGGCGGGGCCGGCGGTCCGGTCAGGTTGCGCCGCGGCCGGATCCGGGCGGCGACGCGGAATCGGCGTCGGACCTCGGCCCGGGTGATACGCAGGCGCGACCACAGCAGGTCCGTGATCTTGGTGTCAGCGGGCAGTCGGGGGTCCTCGGCGCCGTCGGCGGGGTCGGCGATCTCGCCGAAGATGCGGTAGGACAAGCCGCGATTGACGCGGTGCTGAGTTTCGAGGTGTTCGGCGACTTCCACGCGAAACGCATTGCCGACCAGGTCGGTGTCAGCGCCACGGAGCCGGGCCTGGGCGTCGTCGATCAGAGCCAGGTCCGCGCGGATGGCCGCACGGGCGGCTGCGGCGGGAGGAAGGACCTGATCGGACATGTCTCCAATGTATCGAACAGATGTTCGAATATCGGAGGTCAAATTGTTGTCTGTGGATGAATCGGGCAACTGTGGATAGAGCCGGCCGTCGAGTGCTTCACCGGTTGTAATCCTGTCGGTACCGATGTTCGGCCGAGGCCGACGTGGACGGCATCGTAGCCGCCCTTCGCGCAGTGAAAAGTCGCGCCGTGCCGCACCCAGGAACTGTCAGCGGCGTTCGGTAGGGTCCGTCGGCGTGACCGCGAACGTGACCCTCAAACCGGTGAATGCCCGCCTTGCCGACGAACTGGAAGTAGCCGAACGGCAGGTCGCGGCGGCCGTCGCGCTACTCGACGAGGGGGCGACGGTGCCGTTCATCGCCCGCTACCGCAAAGAGGTCACCGGCAGCCTCACCGACGGGCAGCTGCGCACCCTGGAAGAGCGGCTGCGCTACCTGCGTGAGCTCGACGACCGTCGGGCCGCGGTGCTGTCCTCAATCGAGGAGCAGGGCAAGCTCACCGACGAGCTCAGGGCCGCGCTGTTGTCGGCCGACACCAAGGCCCGCGTGGAAGACATCTACCTGCCCTACAAGCCCAAGCGCCGCACCAAGGCGCAGATCGCGCGCGAGGCGGGCCTGGAGCCCTTGGCCGACCGGCTGCTCGCCGACCCCACCCTGGACCCCCAGCAGCTCGCTGCGGAGTACACCGGAGAGGCGGTCGCCGACACCGCGGCCGCACTGGAGGGTGCGCGCGCGATTCTGGTCGAACGTGCCGCCGAGGACGCCGAATTGGTGGGCGCGGTCCGGGAGAAGTTCTGGTCGGCAGGGTCGCTGCGGACCATGCCGCGCTCCGAAGAGGCAGCGAAAAGTGCTGCGGCACAAAAATTCCGGGACTACTTCGAGTTCAGTGAAGCGTTGGAGACCATGCCGTCGCACCGGGTGCTGGCCGTGTTGCGCGGCGAGAAGGAAGACGCCCTGGCGCTGGCCTTCGACGGTGGCGACAACGAGCCCTACCAGGCGATGGTCGCCAAATCGCTGGGCGTGAACATGACCGCGCCCGGCCCGGCCACGCCCTGGCTGGCCGACACCGTGCGGTGGGCATGGGACACCCGACTGGCGTTCTCGGCGGCCGTCGAGGCCCGGATGCGGTTGCGCCAGCGTGCCGAGCAGGACGCGGTGGCGGTGTTCGCCAAGAACCTCAAAGACCTGTTGTTGGCGGCGCCGGCGGGCAACCGCACCACACTCGGTCTCGACCCGGGCTTTCGTACCGGGGTGAAGGTCGCCGTCGTCGACGGCACCGGCAAGGTCGTCGACACCTGCGCGATCTTCCCGCACCAACCGCAGAAGCAGTGGGATCAGGCCAAGGCGGCGCTGGCCGCACTGGTGGCCCGCCATGGTGTGGACCTGATCGCGGTCGGCAACGGCACCGCGTCGCGCGAGACCGACGCCTTGGCCGCCGAGTTGATCGCCGACCTCAAGGCGGCCGGCGCCCCGGCACCGGTCAAGGCGATGGTCAGTGAGGCCGGCGCGTCGGTGTACTCGGCGTCGGCCTATGCCGCCCATGAGCTTCCCGACCTGGACGTGACGCTGCGCGGGGCGGTGTCGATCGCGCGACGGTTGCAGGATCCGTTGGCCGAACTGGTCAAGATCGAACCGAAGTCGATCGGCGTCGGCCAGTACCAGCACGACGTGACACCGGGAACCCTGGCGCGCAGCCTCGATGCGGTGGTCGAGGACGCGGTGAACGCCGTGGGTGTGGACCTCAACACCGCCTCGGCCCCGCTGCTGGCCAAGGTGTCAGGGGTGTCGGAGTCGCTGGCCGAAGCGATCGTGGCGCACCGCGACCAGGCCGGGCCCTTCCGCAACCGGGCCGCCCTGCTCGACGTGCCACGGTTGGGCCCCAAGGCATTCGAGCAGTGCGCCGGGTTCCTGCGCATCCGCGACGGCGACGACCCGCTGGATTCCTCGGGGGTGCATCCCGAGGCCTACCCGGTGGTCCGGCGCATCCTGGACCGCTCGGGCGTCTCGCTGGCCGAGATCATCGGCGACGAACGAACGCTGCGATCGCTGCAACCCGGCGACTTCGCCGACGACCGGTTCGGGGTACCGACCGTCACCGACATCCTCGCTGAACTGGAGAAGCCCGGTCGGGACCCGCGGCCGGCGTTCTCCACCGCGACGTTCGCCGCGGGCGTGGAGAAGGTGGCCGACCTCAAGGTGGGCATGGTGCTGGAAGGGGTGGTCACCAATGTCGCGGCCTTCGGAGCTTTCGTCGATGTCGGGGTGCACCAGGACGGTCTGGTGCACGTATCGGCCATGGCCGACCGCTTCGTCTCCGACCCGCACGAGGTGGTGCGCTCCGGCCAGGTGGTGAAGGTCAAAGTCGTCGATGTCGACGTCGAACGCCAGCGCATCGGGCTGACCCTGCGACTGGGGGACAAGCCGGCGGACAAGCCCGCCGCATCCTCCGGGGGCCCAGGTGCCAAACCGGCTGCGCGCAGTGACAACGCCAAGCAGAATCGTGGGCGGCGTCCCGGCAACAGCGCCGGGCGTCGGGATGCGGCACCGGCAGGCGGGTCGATGGCTCAGGCGTTGCGTGACGCCGGATTTGGAAAGTAGGGACGGATGGCCACGGTAGACAGCTCATCCCTTGCGGCCGCGCGCAAGTTCGCCGACATCGTCGGGGCCGGCGCACTGCTGACCGGCGAGCAGATCGCCCCCGACTACGCCCACGACGAGGCGCTGGTCGGAGCACCGGTGACACCGAGCTACGTCGCCCGCCCGCAGACCGCCGAGCAGGTTGCGGCGTTGCTCGCCGCGGCAACCGAGGCGAAAGTTCCGGTGACCGCCCGCGGTTCGGGCACCGGCATGTCGGCCGGCGCGCGGCCGTGCCCCGACGGACTGCTGATCTCCTTCGAGCAGATGAACGCGATCCTGGAGATCGACACCGACAATCAGGTTGCGGTGGTGCAACCCGGCGTCACGTTGGCCGACCTCGACACCGCCACGGCAGAGGCGGGGCTGATGTACACCGTCTTCCCCGGGGAGCTGTCCGCCAGCGTTGGAGGCAACGTAGGTACCAACGCCGGCGGTATGCGCGCGGTCAAATACGGGGTGACGCGGCATAATGTGCTCGGCCTGCAGGCCGCGTTGCCGACCGGCGAGCTGATCCGCACCGGTGGGCGAATCACGAAGCTGTCCACCGGTTATGACCTGACTCAGCTGATCGTCGGCTCGGAGGGCACCTGCGCGCTGGCTACCGAGGTCACCGTGCGGCTCTACCCTCGGCTCGGGCACTCCGCCACATTGTTGGCGCCGTTCCGCGATCTGCCCGCGGTGATGCGCGCCGTTCCCGCGGTGGTGCGCAGCGGAGTGGACCCGGTGATCCTCGAATACGTCGACAAGCTCACCCTGGCGGCGATCAGCTACTCGCAGAACCTGAACCTGGGGATCCCCGACGCGGTGCGTGAGAGCGCCGAGGCCTACCTGGTGGTGGGGGTGGAGAACCGAGACCGTGAGCGCCTCGACGACGACGTGGCCATGCTGGGCGAACTGCTCGCCACGCTCGGCGCCGAGGATGTCTATGTGCTGGAGGGCAATTCAGCGCATGCCCTGATCGAGGCCCGCGAGAAGGCGTTCTGGACGGCCAAGGCCGCCGGTGCCCACGACGTCATCGACGTGGTGGTCCCGCGGGCCGAGATGCACCAGTTCCTCACCAAGGCACAGGGATTCGCCCAGGCGGCCGGGGCCGGTGTGGTCGGCTGCGGGCATGCCGGTGACGGCAACGTCCACCTGGCGGTGTTCTGCGCAGACGACGAGGTCCGCCACCGGCTGCTGCACGACATCTTCGCGGCCGCGATGGACCTCGGCGGTGCCATCTCCGGTGAGCACGGTCTGGGACGCGTCAAGACGCAGCATTTCCTGGAGCTGGAGGACCCGACAAAGATTGCGCTGATGCGCCGGATCAAGGAGGCCTTCGACCCCGCCGGGATCCTCAATCCGGGCGTGCTTCTATAGGCGGAAGATCGCGCCCATCCCGCGTACTTCGGTGCCCATGAAGAAAGGCAACCACATGACTAACGGAGCACAGGCCCTGATCGCCACCCTGGTCGACAGCGGAGTGCAGGTCTGCTTCGCCAACCCCGGTACCTCGGAGATGCATTTCGTGGCCGCCCTGGACTCGGTGCCGCAGATGCGCGGGGTGCTGTGCCTGTTCGAAGGTGTGGTGACCGGAGCCGCTGACGGGTACGCCCGGGTGGCCGCAAAGCCGGCCGCCACCCTGCTGCACCTGGGGCCCGGCCTGGGTAATGGCCTGGCCAACCTGCACAACGCCCGCCGCGCGCACGTGCCGGTGGTCAACGTCATCGGGGACCACGCCACCTACCACAAGAAGTACGACGCACCGCTGGAATCCGACATCGAGCCCCTGACCGACTGGACTCACGGCTGGGTGCGCCGCACCAACTCCGGTGACGACCTCGGGCGCGATGCCGCCGAAGCGGTCGCAGAGTCGATGGCCAGCCCGGCGCAGGTGGCCAACCTGATTCTGCCCGCCGACATCTCCTGGGAAGACGGGGCGCAGGCGGCCGGACCGGTCGAACCGGTTCCCGCGGCCGCCCCCGACGCACAGGCCGTCTCCGACGTCGCCGCGGTGCTGGGCAGCGGCGAGCCGGTGGCGATCCTGATCGGCGGGCCCGCTGTCGCCGATGTGCGCGCATTGGAGGCCACCGATCGGATCGTCGCCGCAACCGGGGCGCGTGCTCTGGTCGAGACCTTCCCGGCCCGGCTCGTCCGCGGGGCAGGGGTCCCGGCGATCGACCGGCTTGGTTACCTGGCCGAGCAGGCCGCGTTCCAACTCGACGGCATCAAGCACCTGGTGGTGGCCGGCACCCGGGCTCCGGTGTCGTTCTTCGCCTATCCCGGCAAGGCCAGCGACCTGGTTCCCGAGGGCTGCGTCGTGCACAACCTGGCCGGCCTCGAGACCGACGTGGTGGCCGCGCTGGAACAGTTGGCCGAAGCGGTGGCTGCCGGGGTGCAGCCGCGGCCCGCGCCCGCGGCCGTTCCCGACCTGCCGAGCGGTCAGCTGACCCCGCAGAACTGGGTGCAGGTGATCGGCGCGCTGCTGCCCGACAACGCGATCATCTCCGACGAGTCCAACACCTCGGGCCTGATGCTGCCCGCGGCCACCGCCGGGTCACCACGCCACGACGTGCTCACGCTCACCGGCGGGGCGATCGGGCAGGGGCTGCCGGTCGCGCTGGGTGCGGCCGTGGCCGCACCGGACCGGCCGGTGATCGCGCTGCAGGCCGACGGCAGTGCGGCCTACACCATCTCCGCGCTGTGGACGATGGCCCGCGAGAACCTGAACGTCACCACGGTGCTGATCAACAACAGCTCGTATGCGATCCTGCGCCTGGAGCTAGCCCGGGTGGGCGCTGAGGGAGGCGGCCCGAAAGCTAACGATCTGCTCGACCTGTCGCGGCCGAACATGGACTTCGCGAAGATCGCCGAGGGCTTCGGGGTGCCGGCCACGGTGGCCACCACCTGCGAGGAACTCGCCGAACAGTTCCGCCGCGCCGTCGCAGAACCGGGGCCGCATCTGATCGATGCGCGCATCCCGACCCTGTTCTGACCGAACGACGCCGCCTTGAACCCGTGCCGGCCGGTGCCGGTCCGGCCGAGCGGTTCTAGTTGACGCTCTGGCCGGCCGTGAGCCGGCTCGCCACGAATGTCGCGGCCTCCACGGTCTTGCCGTCCTGCACGTACATCAGGTGCGGGACGACGCTGCCGCTGTCTTCGCAGTAGATGTCGCCCGTCAGGCAGAAGTCGATGGTTTTCGGGCGGTAGGACGAGGCGAGGACCGGCAGGGGACCGCCCCACAACGAGGTGGAGTACGGGCTCGACGGCGGGCCGAACAGGGCCACCGCGACCACGTGGTTGGCGACCGGCGCCGGCAGGGCATTACTGGACATTGCGATGACGCTGGCGCCCTGGGAGTATCCGCCGAGCACGAGCTTGGTCTTGGGGCAGTTGGCGACCGTCGCCTGAATGTGGGCGGTGGCGTCACTCTCGCCGAGCACCGCGCTGTTGCGGTAGTCGGTGCTCGCCGGGTACTCGACCGGGTAGACGTTGAGGTTGACGCCCGCCAGTTGCTCCTGCAACGAGCCGACGAAAGCGTCACCGACGTCACCGAGCCCGACGGGCTGACCGGAGCCGCGGGCGAACACCACTTCGGCGTCCGGGCAAGGCTCTGCGGTTGCGAGGGGAAGGCCGGCCGGCGCGGCCACCAAGGCTCCGGTGAGCGTCACCGCGGCAGCGAAGGTGCGAACAGTGTTACGCAAAGTCATCCTCAAATGCTGACATGTCTCGCTGGTGCCACTGGCCTGCGGGTCGCCGATCAGCAAACCGCAAAGTCGGCCGCGTGGAGCGAAAACGGAGGTTAAAGCCGGTTTGCCGCGTACGCCGCGCCCTCGTCCGCGATGCCATCGTAGGCGCCGGGAGCGTGCGCTGAGAAGTTCAGTCCCTCGGAGCAGACCGGGTCCTCGGGCGCACACAGCTGGATGGTCTTGGCGGTGTATGCCGGGCCGATGACCAGGGGCGGTTGGCCGAGGAAATTCATCGCCCGCTCGTTCGGCGTGCCGAAGAGCACCACAGCGGCGACGTGGTCAGCCACTTCCGGGGGCATCGGCCGTGGTATGTCGACCCCTTCCACCCCGTCCGGGATGACGCTAGCGGTCGAGAAACCCATCACTGCGGCGCCCTGCGAGAAGCCGCCGAGCACCATCTTGGTCTTGGGGCAATTCGCCGCGGTGGCCTCGATGTGCGCGGTGGCGTCACGGATGCCCTGAATGCCGGTCGGCCAGTCGTTGGTGGCCGGGTAGTCGATGGCGTAGACGTCGACGGGCCGCTCGGGCAGCCGGTTCCGTAGTGAGTTGACAAATGCTTGCCCGGTCTCACCGAGGCCGACTTCCTCGCCAGTGCCTCTAGCAAACAAAACTTGGACATCGGGACAGGGATCCGCGAAGGCGGGGGGAGGGGTGGCGACGGTGCTGTGCAGCAGCCAAGTCAGGGCCAGAACAACACCGAGGGAGCGAAGGATCCGTCGTGGGTTCACCGGTACATGGTGGCATACGAAGCGCCCCGTGTGCAGCAGACACCCCAGGCAGTGAACATATTCGGTGGTAGCTGACCGAACCTCGTGGACCATGCTGAGTAGCTCGTATCCAGGATCTGAGTCGCAACTGAGATAGGTTCAGAAGCGGCTTCCGGTTACCGGCTTGTGACCGTCGGGTGTCAGCGAGATGACCGCCGGCAATGCCTCCCGAGCAAACTTTGAAGCCACCCTCGACAGGGAGTGCGAGTAGTGAATCCCCAGCATCGACGCGATCAGCGCGCCGACGGACACGTCGCAGAGCCAACCCGTGAGCAGTCCGGCGGCCCGGCCCGGCGCCGAACGCTCGGTAGGGGCTGCCCACCGCGGCACCCCCCGGCAACGCCCCGGCCACGCTCGCGGAAGCGCCGGCGCCGCGGCACCGGGCAACGCCAAGGGGCGGTGGCCCAGCGCTCGCATACGACCAGATGCCGAATGTCGGCAGCAGCGCTCGGCGCGACTTCTCCGGCGCACCAACAGCGCTGCAATACCGGATATATCGAACATTCATCGATAAAATTGCGCGGACCGGTGCGCTCTGACCGCCGGATGACACCGTGGATGGGACAGCATGGCGCAAGAGACAGGCCCCGCGTTGGGGATGTCCGTCGGGGCGACCACATTAGCGGCGGTTACCGCCGATCGCGCGATCACCCGTCGGCCCGTGCTGACGCTGTTCCGGGATCGGCCCTCCCAGATCGGCATGCCGTCGGAGAACTCCGCAGTGAGTTCCGAACTGCACGACCGTGGACTCGTAGTGACCGATTTCGTGGATCGCGTCGGCGGCGGCGGGCCCGTGGTGGCGAGCGACGGATCGACCCACCGTGCCGAGCAACTGCTCGCAGATGGATTGCACGCCTTGGCGTATGCGGTGACCGAGGGACGTCCCATCCCGCCCGCGGTAGCGGTCACCTACCCCGCGCATTGGTCACGCGACGCCGTCGGGGCGCTGCGCACCGCGCTGGCACGGGTTTCGGAATGGGCGCAGCATCCGGTGTCGCTGGTCTCCGACGCGACGGCTGCTTTGACTGCGCTGCAAGCGAATCCGGGCCTGCCCGAGCACGGGATCATCGCGGTGTGCGACTTCGGGGGGAGCGGAACCAACGTCACCCTCGTCGACGCGGAGCGCGGTTTCGAACCGATCAGTGCCACCCGGCGCAGCACCGTCTTCTCCGGCGACGTGATCGACCAGGCGTTGCTGGATCACGTGGTGGCCGATCTGGGTGGCAACGGCGACGGGCCTCCGACGGTGGGGTCGCTGACCCGGCTGCGCAGCCAGTGCCGTGACGCCAAGGAGCAACTGTCATCTGAGACGGTGGCCGAACTCGCGGGGTTCCACGGCGGCGTATGGCTGACCCGTATCGAACTCGACGAGGCGCTGCGCCAGCCGCTCGAGGGCTTTTTCACCGTCCTGCAGAACACCTTGGCCGACAACGAAATCGGTCCCGATGCGCTGTCGGCGATCGTCTCCGTCGGCGGCGGAGCGAACATGCCGTCGGTCACGACCGGTCTGTCGCAACGCTTCGGGGTCGCCGTAATCAGCTCGCCGCGACCACAGCTGACGGCGGCGATCGGGGCCGCGCTGAGCGTTGCCGGCAATGTGGTGGCCGTTCCGAAGAAGGCGCCGCCGACCGTGGCGCCGCCGCCGTTCCCGGAGTCGGTGCCGCCACCGGAGCATGCTCCACCACCGGTGCCCGACAGCGTCCCTGAGGCGGGGTTGCAACCGTTGGTGACTCCGCCGCCGCCGGCGAGCCCGGCACCCGCCGCGCCGCCGCAGCTCGCCGCGCCGGAACCCGAAGTGATCGGTGCCGGGCGTGGCGTGGAGTGGTATCGAAGGCCGGTCCCGGTGGTGCTCTTGGCTGCGCTGGTCGCGATGTTGCTGGGTACGGTTGCCGTTTTGGTGCTGCGGCGTGCCGCCGACACCGGACCGGGCACCAGCGAGCTGACGACGGTCTCGTCGTCGACGACGACAACCTCACCGCCAGCGACCTTCGAGCCGCCCCCGGCGTTCGCTCCCAGCCCCGAACCGATACCGCCGACCGTGCCCGAGATTCCCGAGAGCTCGCCGTCGGAAACCGCCGAGATCCCCGTCAGCCCTTAGCGCTGCCTGGCAAGAACGATCAATGCCAGCGGGATCTGCACCTGCTCGGGGTGGCTCGCGAGCCGGGCGGCGACGCCGGCTTCCAAGTGACGCACGAAGTCGGCTGCGCGCGGATCGTCGGGGCCGCCGGCCAAGGCAGAGGCCAGCGTGGGGAAGACGGCGGCGCTGACGAAGGCGGCCCAGTGGGTGCCGAGCGCAGCCGCGTCGCCATCCAGCAGGTATCGGTCCCAGAACCGGTCCTCGGCGTCGAACACCTCCAGCCGCTCGATCGTCAGCGACTCGAACCGCCCGGCAGGGGCGAACGGCGCACGAAGTTCCTTCTCAGTGCGGCCGAGCACCGGAATCGACATGCGGGCCACTTCATCCCGCGTCAGTGTGCCGTCGTGCACCTGCTCGTCCAGGACCGCGACGATCGCATCGAGCAGCGGCTGGTAGCCCGATCGGCCGGCAGCGTCCACGGCGGCGGTCAACACCAGCAGCTTGCCGCCCGGACTCAACTCCCGGCCGCGGAACGCCACGAAGTCATGCCAATCCTGGGAGGCCTGGCGGGCGTAGGCGCGCCGCGCGTCGTCGTCGTCAGTGTGCGCGACATGGACGTGATCGGAGAACTCGGGCAGCTCCGCGGCGGTCCGGCGCAGCCACATGGTCGACCAGGACGTCCAGCCCAGATTGACGCTCTGCGAGGGCAGAATCTGGCTGTAGAACGAGCGTCCTACCGCCGAGGGGAAGCTGGCGGTGTCCCTGCGGACATAGCTGTCGGGATCGTCAGCCAGCGTCGTGAACAGCGCCGTGAAGTCGTTGTCCGGCAGGTCGGTATGGACCACCAACACGGCATGGTCGGTCCGGGTTCGCCGTCGGAACGCGGCGATGGCGGCCCCGATCGGAAGCAGTGAGTTGTAACCGGTGGCGGCCCCGTAGTCGGCGACGACGATCGGCCGCGGGGCGGCGGGCAGCGGAACCGTCGCCGCGAGCTGTGCGAAAACACCGGTCGCATGGGCCAGCCCGGCCGCCTGCAAGCGACTCGAGGGAGCGCCGCCGGGCTCGGGGCGGACGACGATACTCGACTCTGGCATGGCCACCTCCGACCCCGGCGAAACCGTCATCGATATCCACCACTGACCGTAGCGGCATCGGCAATCCGTGGCACACTTCCGTAAGTGGGCGCACAACGGGCGATCGGGCGCATTCCGCTCGTGGTGACAGCCGGCCTGATGACCATTGGGGTGATCGGCTTCGTGGTCGCGCTGATTCTCAACGTCTTTGTGCTGGACCGCTACGACGCCTATGGCGAAGTGCCGATCCCGGGCTCGGGCAGGGTGCATCTGCCGGCGGGCGAGGTGACGGTCAATCTTCACACCCGGGTCATCTCAAGTCCCACTGGCGGCGGACTGCCGGTCCCACCGATCAGCGTGACGGTGACACCACCGGATGGGGTGCCCGATCCGGAGTTCGAGGAAAGCATCGGGATGACCACCACGGTCAACAACGACAGCCGGCGCCGGTTGTGGCGGATAAACGTGGCCGAGGCCGGTGACTACCAGATCGTCACCGATGGGCAGGTCGGCGCCTACATCGCTCCGCGGCTGGCCTTCGGAAAACCTGCCGGCCACTCGGCGCTGCTGTGGGTGTTTCCGGTGATCTTCGTCCTGGGGCTGGTGAATCTGATCGCAGGCCGGCTGTGGGCGGCGCCCCGTCGAAGCCCGTCGGTGGAGACGACCGACACGGGAGCAGACGTCAGCCACGGTCGGTTCGTTCCGGAGGGCGAGGGGATCCGGATCGCGCAGCTCAAAACGATAACGGCGCTGCGTGATTCGGGAGCGCTGACCGAGCAGGAGTTCGCCGAAGAGAAGCGGCGAATCCTGCGCGGGCACTGAGCTCGGTGGCGCTTAGTGGCGCTCAGTGGCCGGGCTGGATGGGCCCTTCCTCTTCGCCGCTCGTTCCTCGCGGCGCATCGTCAGTGGCCGCGCGCCACCCACTCGTCGTAATGGACCAGTTCGTCACCGATACGCGTGCTGTCGCCGTGCCCGGTGTAGACCACCGTGTCGGCCGGCAGTGCGCCGAGCCGCTCGGAGATCGACGCCAAGATCGTCGGGAAGTCCGAGAACGATCGGCCGGTCGCCCCCGGGCCGCCGCAGAACAAGGTGTCACCGCTGAACACCGCGCCCAGGTCCGGTACATGCCAGCACACCGAGCCCGGTGAGTGGCCGGGGGTGTGCAGCGCCCGCAATTCCAAGCCCCCGACAGTGAGCGTGTCGCCGTCGGCAACCGCCCGAAAGTCGCTGTCCGGGTGCGTCATCTGCCACAGCATGTCGTCGCCGGGGTGCAGCAGCACCGGCGCGTCGAGCGCTCGACCCAGCTCCGGTGCCACCGTGATGTGGTCGTTGTGGCCGTGCGTGCACACCACCGCCACCACGTTGCGCCCGCCGACGGCTTCGACGATCGGGGCGGCGTCGTGAGCTGCGTCGAAGACCACCACATCGGAATCGTCACCGACGATCCAGATGTTGTTGTCGACTTCCCAACTGCCGCCGTCGAGTTCGAATGTGCCGTGGGTGATGACCCGCTGAATCGGACTGGCTGCGGTCATAGCACCACGACCGACCGCAGCACCTCGCCGCCGTGCATCCGCCCGAACGCCTTCTCCACATCGTTGAGCCCGATGCGTTCGGAGACGAACTTGTCCAGCGGAAGCCGGCCCTGCAGGTAGAGGCTGATCAGGGTGGGGAAGTCGCGCTCGGGCAGGCAGTCGCCGTACCAGGAAGACTTCAGCGAACCGCCGCGGGAGAAGAAGTCGATCAGTGGCATCTCCAGCTGCATCTCCGGGGTCGGAACCCCCACCAGCACTACGGTTCCGGCCAAGTCGCGCGCGTAGAACGCCTGCTTCCAGGTCTCCGGGCGCCCGACGGCGTCGATCACCACATCGGCGCCGAAGCCGTCGGTGAGATCCTGGATGGTCTCCACCGGGTCGAGCTCGCGGGCATTGATGGTGTGGGTGGCGCCGAATTCACGCGCCCAGTTCAGCTTGGTGTTGTCGGTGTCGACCGCGATGATGCGCCGGGCCCCCACCAGGGCTGCCCCGGCGATCGCGGCGTCGCCCACACCGCCGCACCCGATCACCGCGACGGTGTCATCACGGGTGACGCCACCGGTGTTGATCGCCGCACCCAGACCGGCCATCACGCCGCAGCCCAGCAGGCCGGCCACCGCGGGGTCAGCGCTGGGATCTACCTTGGTGCACTGACCTTCGTGCACCAGGGTCTTGTCGGCGAACGCCCCGATGCCCAGCGCCGGGGTGAGCTCGGTGCCGTCGGTCAGCGTCATGGGAACCGAGGCGTTGAAGGTGTCGAAGCATAGGTGCGGGCGACC
Source organism: Mycobacterium sp. UM_WGJ (assembly GCF_000455125.1). GTDB lineage: Bacteria > Actinomycetota > Actinomycetes > Mycobacteriales > Mycobacteriaceae > Mycobacterium. Next base: position 163,915 of record NZ_AUWR01000008.1, on the reverse strand, counting down.
GCGCTTGCAGGCGCGGCACTGTCCGCACACCGCGCGCCAGTTCAGGATCACGAAATCACCGGGCGCCACCGCGGTGACCGCCGAGCCCACCGACTCGACCGTGCCGGAGGCCTCGTGGCCCAGCAGGAACGGGTAGCTGTCGTTGATGCCGCCGTCGCGGTAGGTCAGGTCGGTGTGGCACACCCCGCAGGCGGTGATGGCGACGACGACGTCGTTGGCACCGGGGTCGGGGATGACGATGTCGGTCACCTCGACCGGCTTGCCCTTTTCGCGGGAGATCACACCGCGCACTGTCTGACTCATGGGGCCACCCTATGTTGCCGGTGTGGCGTCCGGTGCGCTGGCTTGCGCGGCCGGCACGCCCGCGGCCGGGGTGCGGGTGTCGGCCCGCAGAAAGCTTCCGGTGCGTTGCGTGCCGAGCACGCTGGTGGGCTGACCGTCGAGGACCACTGCCCGGCCGGAGATGAACACGGCGCTGACGGCTTTGTCGTTGCGATTGACCATCCGGGACATCCCGCCGTAGGGCTCGAAGGATTCCTCGGCGTAGGCGTCCAGGGTGTCGTCGAGGTGCGCGGGGTCGATGACCACCACATCGGCGCGGTCACCGACGCGCAGGTGACCGGCGTCGACCCGGTACCAGTCGGCGAGTTCACCGGTCAGCCGGTGCACCGCCTGCTCGACGGACAAGAACGACTGACCGGCCTGCTGGGCGTCGAGGACGTGGCGCAGCAACCGCAGGCCCATGTTGTAGAACGCCATATTGCGCAGGTGCGCGCCCGCGTCCGAGAAACCCATCTGGATGCCGGGTTCGGCGGCGAGTGTTTTGAGCACCTCGGGTCGGTCGTTGGAGATCGTGGTGTGCCAGCGCAGGGCCGTGCCGTGTTCGAGGACGAGGTCGAGGAAGGCATCGACGGGGTGCACTCCGCCGCGCTCAATTCCGACCTGCCCGAAGGACTTTCCGATCACCGAGGCGTCCGGGCAGGCGACGATCTCGGCATCGAAGAAGTCGCGGTGCCACACCCGCGGTCCATACTTGTTCTCGTAGTCCTTGCGGAAGCGTCGCCGGTAAGCCTCGTCCCGCATCAACTTGTCCCGCTCGAGTGACTCGCGCAGATGCAGTGCCTCGGCGCCCGAGCCGAACTCTTCGAAGATCACCAGATCGATGCCGTCGGCGTACACCTCGAACGGCACCGGCAGATGCTGCCAGCGGAAGTTGGCGCCCAACTTATTGAGCAGGCGTGATGTTTTGATGATGGTCGGGATCGCCAGGCGGTTGCTCTTGACGTCGGCGGCGGCCAGCAGAGTGGTTTTGAGCGGCCGCCGGAATATTCCCAGGGCCTGGGCCAGCTGTGACACCACATCGAACGGGTTCTTGACGTCCGGACCCGCCTGCAGGATTCGTCCGCTGCGGCGCAGCTTGGACTTGAGCCGGCGCAACTCCTTGGGCTTGGCGTACGTCGACGGCAACGTCCGCGAGCGGCAGACCTCGCCGTCCATCTTGTCGAAAAGCAGCTGTTGGGAGGACATTCCGACGAATCCTGCCTGCAGTGCCTCGTCCAACATCTGTTCCATGCGGGCCTGCTCGGCCGCGGTGGGCCGCTCATCGGAGCGGGTGGCGCGGTCCAATCCCATGGTCGCGGCGCGCATGTCGGAATGTCCGATAAGCGCCGTCACATTGGGGCCGAGCGGCAGCTTCTCCAGGCTGGCGATGTAGTCCGCACAACTCGACCAGGTCTTGTGCGCATCGATGGTGTCGACCACGTACTGGCGCGGGATGGCCTCGACCCGGCCGAACAGGTCGCCGGCGTCCTGGCCGTCGACGTGGATGGTGGACAGCGAGCACGAGCCCACCAGCACCGTGGTCACGCCGTGCCGCACCGACTCCGACAGCGCGGGGGCAAGCAGTATCTCGACGTCGTAGTGCGTGTGGATGTCGAGCAGTCCGGGCGTCACCCATTTGCCGGCCGCGTCGATCACCTGGTCGCAGCCCGACTCGTCGAGTGGTTCGGCCGAGATGGCGGCGACGTGTCCGTCGCGGATGCCGATATTGCGGATCGCCGACGGCGCCCCGGTGCCGTCGAACCACCGACCGCCACGGATCACGGTGTCAAAGCTCACGGGTATTCCTTTCCGCCGAATGCCGTTCCAGCATGTCTCGCAGGGCGGGCGAAGTCTTGACATCTGCGGACATTTCTTTGATATTTGCGGACATGTCGGTGGTGCGCGGCACCGCACTGTCCGGATACCCGGAGCTGGTCACCGAGCTCGGCGGTGATCCCGTGGCACTGCTGCGAGCAGCCGGGATACCGGACGGCTCGGTCGGAGCCCACGACGTATTCGTGCCGTACCGCGCGTTGATCCTGGCCATCGAGGGCGCAGCGAACGCGACCGTCTGCCCGGATTTCGGACGCCGGCTGGCCCTCCGTCAAGACATCGGCATCTTCGGGCCGCTGGGTGTGGCCGCACGCACCGCGGCCACCGTCGGCGGCGGCTTCTCGATCGTGGAGCGGTTCTTGTCCGCCTACAGCCCGGCGATCGCGGCGCGCATCATGCCGGGCGCCCGGGCCGGCGGTTCAGCGAGGCTCGACGTAGGGGAGGGGAAGCCGGGACCGCCGCAGGCACCAGGCGAATCGTTCTATGCGTTCGAGGTCCTCATCGAGCGCTCCCCGCCGCATCCGCAGACCACCGAGCTGTCGCTGGGAGTGTCGCTGGGGATCATGCGGATGATGTTCGACGCTCCGTATGCGCCGCTGTCCGTGCACCTACCGCACGAAGCGCTCACCCCGGTACGCGACTATGTGGCCTACTTCGGCTGCCGCCCCTATTTCGCGCAGCCGGTCGCCGGTTTCACCATCCGTACCGTCGATCTGGACCGCCCCCTGCACCGGGACGACCAAGCGCATGAGGCGATGGTGCGCTATCTCAGCGGCATCACCGCAGAGTCGCCGGGCATCGCGGGCTCGGTCCGCGCGATGGCGCTGCAGCTGTTGCCCACCGGCGCCGTGAGCCTGGAGCTGATCGCCGGCCAGCTGGGTCTGCACCCCAAGACGCTGCATCGGCGGCTGGCCGCCGAGGAGACTACGTTTGCGGCACTGGTCGACGGCGTCCGCCGCGATGCCGCCCATCGCTATCTGCGCGACACCGACATCAGCCTGGCGCACCTGACCCGCGAACTCGGCTACGCCGAGCAGAGCGTGCTCAGCCGGTCCTGCCGGCGTTGGTTCGGGTGCAGCGCGACCACCCACCGCAAGGCGGTCCGTGCGGCGACCGGGTTCGACGGCCCCGGTGGCTGATGGCGGTGACCTGGCCGCTGGGAGCGGGAGGTGCCCCCCTCGCCCGGCTTCGCCGCGCTCGCAGTCCCCGCTTAGGCTGACCAGCGATGTCCGCCGCAGACGCTCTCGCCGCCCTCGACGACTGGCCGGTCGGTCACGCGGCCGCCGCCGTGATCGGCCCGCACGGGGTGTTGGCCACCCATGGCGATACCGCGCGGCCGTTCTACCTCGCGTCGGTGACCAAGCCCCTGGTGGCGCGGGCGGTGCAGGTCGCGGTGGAGGAGGGGGCCGTCGAACTCGACACCCCGGCCGGGCCGCCGGGCGCCACGGTGCGGCATCTGCTGGCGCACGCCTCCGGGCTCTCGGCGGACTCTGATCGGGTGCTGGCCAAACCCGGCACGCGGCGGGTGTACTCCAACCACGGCTTCGCGGTGCTGGCCGAAGCCGTGCAGCAGGCGTCCGGGATCGAATTCGGCCGCTACCTGGCCGAGGCGGTGTTCGAGCCACTGGGCATGACGGCCAGCCGGCTGACGGGGGGAGCGCCGGCGGCTGGATTCGGCGGTACCTCCACCGTCGCGGACCTGGCCGCCTTCGCCGGCGACCTGCTGACGCCGGTCACGGTGTCGCCGCAGCTCCACGCCGAGGCCACCCGCGTGCAGTTTCCCGGCCTGGACGGGGTGTTGCCCGGCTATGGGCCGCAGCGACCGAACGACTGGGGGCTGGGCTTTGAGATCCGGGACGGCAAAACACCGCACTGGACCGGGGCCGGCAACTCGGCGCGGACCTTCGGCCATTTCGGCCAGTCAGGCACGCTGATCTGGGCTGATCCGGCCATCAAGCGGGCGCTGGTGGTGCTCACCGACCGCGACTTCGGGGACTGGGTCACCGGCCGATGGCCGGCGCTGTCCGACGCCGTGGTAGCCGCGGCCAGCCGGGACTAGCCAACAGGCGTCACACAAGGCACAATAGACGCATACAACACTGAATACACTCCCGTTTCTGCAGCAACATTGCTCAAGCTCGGTCCCACCAGGTCGTTGGGGAAGACGTCCCTCGTGGATCCGAAGGAGCAACTGATGCGCGCGACGAATCAATTCGCCGACGTGACCAGCGGCGTGGTGTACATCCATGCCTCGCCCGCGGCGGTGTGCCCGCATGTCGAGTGGGCACTGACCTCGGCTTTGGGTGCCCGCAACGGCCAGGCCAAGCTCAACTGGACGCCGCAACCGGCCATGCCGGGACAGCTGCGAGCCGTGGTCAACTGGGTCGGTCCGGTGGGGACCGGCGCCCAACTGGCCAGCGCGCTACGCTCCTGGTCGGTGTTGCGCTTTGAAGTCACCGAGGACCCCAGCGCCGGAGTCGACGGCCAGCGGTTCAGCCACACGCCGCAGCTCGGCCTGTGGAGCGGGACGATGAGTGCCAACGGTGACGTGATGGTCGGGGAGAACCGCCTGCGCACGCTGATGGCCGCCGGGGCGGACGCGCTGGCCGCGGAGCTCGAGACGGTGCTGGGCACCGCTTGGGATGAGGCCCTGGAGGCCTACCGTGACGGTGGCGACGGCGCAGAGGTGTCTTGGCTCAGCCGTGGTGTGGGGTAGCTCACAGGATTCGCTCAACTCGCCGATAGTTTTTTCTTAGGGTAGACTCGCTCGCGCGTTGCTCCTGTAGCCGCGCGTTGTTCCTGTTGTCTCCCGTTGTTCCTGTTGGCTCGGCCTGTGCTCAGCGCCTGCGCTGTTCCATCGAGGCGTATTCGGCGCGCGCTGTTTCTCGGTGTCAAGGAGAGATCATGTCGGCCCTGACGCGCTCGGTCGCGATCGCCAATGTGCCGTTGGTGGCCGCCGGGTTGATCACCGCCAGCTCGGCCGCACCCGAGATCATCACCACGCCAGGTGTCGCCACGTCAGGTGTCGCCGTGCAGTTGACCGCTGACGGAGACCTGGCCAACGTGCCGCTGAACCTGCTCTACGCCATCATCAACATCCCGGCCAACGCCCTGAAGGCCATCGACGCATTCGCCTACGCGCAGTTCTTCAGCGGCCCGTGGTTCGTCCCGAGCGCGACGAACATCTGGGGCATCGACCTCGGCGACCCGCAGCGAATCCAGGCAGTGGTCGACATGCTGATCCCGATTCCGGCGTTCTCGAAGCCGTTGGGTGAGCAGTTGATCGGCTTTCTGCAGGCCCAAATACCGAGCCACACTGCGTGCGACACCATGTTCTGCAGCCTCGAAGGTTGGCTGGCGCTGTTGCAGGGCTACGGGCGGGTGCCGATCTCGGAACTCCTGAACGGCTACACCTTCCCGACAGAGGGCCCGACCATCACCGACCCGCACGGTGCGGTCGAGGGTGCGTTGGGTTTCCCCGGTACGACTATCGGTTCGGACGGCTCGGACGTCTACCCGTGGGCCGGCACGACGTTCACCTTGGATCTCGGCAAACCGTGGGCGGATCTCTGGGCCAGTTTGACTGCCGACCCATCGGAGCACCCGCTGGTGCCGATGCCGAACATCTTCCAGGTGCTGATCGACTTCGCGACGTCGTGGTCGGTGATGCTGAATCCGTTCCTGCCCGGCGGCACCTACATCCCGGCTTTCCCATGGCTGGACACGGCCGCCCCGGCGGCTGCCGACTTCACCACCTGGGTTGACGAGGTGGTCGGTCAGCTCGGCGACCTGTGGAGTTCGCTGATCTCGTGAGAGCGATCAGGGCGCACGCAGTATCTGCAGTGCACCGGGCACCGCCGACACCGTCACCGGCAGCGGGGCCACGTAGTCGCCATCGGCGTAGGCGTTGATCCCCGGGCACTCCACCCGGATCGACTTCGCCCGCCGCGTGCTCACCTCGTCGAGCAGCACATGGGTGCCTTTGAACACGGTGGGGAACAGGCGAATCAGCTTGGTCCGCGACCCCGAGTGCACCATTGTGACGTCCAGCAAGCCGTCGCCATGATCGGCGCCCGGACAGATCAACATGCCGCCGCCGTAGCTGCGGGTGTTGCCGAACGCCGCCAGCGTCAGCTCGATGTCCAGCGGCGCACCGTCATCGAAGGTCAGCCGGAACGGCAGCAGTCGCAGCTTGGACATCTCCGCGACCATGGCGAGGTTGTAGCGCATCCGGCCGTGCGGCCAGCGCATCCGGTTGACGCGGTCGCTCACCAGCGAATCGAATCCGGCGGCCATCACGGTGCCGAACCAGGACACCGCGCCGCCGTCTTCGACGATGCGTCCCAGATCGATCGTCTCGGTCTGTCCTTCGGCGACGACGTCGGCGGCCGCCTCCGGATCGCCGGTGGGCAAACCGTATTCGCGGGCGTGGTCGTTGCCGGTGCCGGCCGGAATGATCCCCAGCGGCACCTCACCGAGCGCCAATGACTGCAATGCCAGCGAGATGACGCCGTCGCCGCCGGCCACCACCACGGCGTCCGTTCCGGCGGCCAGGGCTTCATCAAGGAGCTGCCGTGCGTGGTGAGCATCTGAGCCGACGATGTGGTTGACGTTGATGCCGCGCTGCTGGAACCGCGCCAGCGCCCGCTCGGCGGCATGCCGGGCGTTGCCGTGCCCGGCCGCCGGGTTGGTCAGCAGCGTGATCCGGCTGATCTGGCGCGACGTCATGGAATCAGTTTGCCGGGGTTGAGGATTCCGGCCGGGTCCAGCGTGGCTTTGACCGCTCGCAGCACCTGCACGCCCAGTTCTCCCACCTCTTCGCCCATCCACGGCCGATGATCGGCGCCGACGGCGTGGTGGTGGGTGATGGTTCCGCCTGCCCGCATGATCGCGTCGCCCGCAGCGACTTTCGCCGCCTGCCACTGTTCGATCGGATTGCCGCGCTGACCCGCCACCACGGTGAAGTACAGCGATGCGCCGGTCGGGTAGACGTGCGAGATGTGGCACAACACCAGGGCGGGTGTCCCGCTGTCGCCCAGTGCGGTGGTCAGTGCTTCGGTGACCGCTGTCTTGAGGGTGGGCACGCGCGCCCAGTCGGTGGCGGTCTCCAGCGTTTCGCACAGCGCGCCGGCGGCCAGCAGCGAATCTCGCAGGTAGGGCGCGGAGAATCGGCCGTGTTCCCAAGCCCGCGCCGGCTCTTCGCCCAGTGACGTGCCGCCGTGCGCGGCCAGTACCGCCCGGGTCTCGGCATGCCGGCTCTCGGTGTGCTCGGCCGTCCCTTCGAACAGGGTGATCGCCAGGCAGCCACCGGTGATCTGTTGCTCGCCGATCTGCTCGGTGGTGGCCAGGTTCACGCCCGTCTCGGCTTCGTCGGACAGCCGGATCACGGTCGGTCCGGTGCCGGTCTGGGTGACCGCGCGCAGTGCCGCTGCGCCGGTGGCGAAGTCGGGGAACGACCACGCCTCATAGCGGGTGGTTGCCGGCGCCGGATGCACCCGCACCCGCACCCGGGTGATGACACCGAACACGCCCTCCGACCCCAGCAGGAGCTGGCGCAGGTCCGGCCCGGCGGCCGAGGCGGGGGCGCGGCCCAGGTCCAGCACGCCGGCCGGGGTGATCATCCGCAGGCCGCGCACCATGTCGTCGAATCGGCCGTAGCCGGCCGAGTCCTGACCCGAGGAGCGGGTGGCGGCGTAGCCGCCCAGGGTGGCGAACTGAAAGCTCTGCGGAAAATGGCCCAACGAGAAGCCGCGCTCGCCGAGCAACCGCTCGGCGTCGGGCCCGGTCACTCCGGCGCCGAATTCCGCTTCCCCGGAGACCTCGTCGAGGTTGAGTAGGTGATCGAACCGGCGCAGATCCAGGCACAGCACGGCGGAGAAGTCGCCGCGGATCGGGTCGAGCCCGCCGACGACACTGGTGCCGCCGCCGAACGGAACCACCGCGATGGCGTGCTGGCTGCAGTAGCTCAACACCGCCGCGACTTCGTCGTCGCTGCCGGGCAACAGCACCGCGTCGGGCGCATCCTGGGTGGCGGAACTATTGCGCCGCAGCAGATCCAGGGTGGACTTGCCTCCGGCGTGCAGTAGTCGTGCGGTGTGATCGGTGCGGCAGAAGCCAGCGCCGACGATCGCCGCCAACGCGGCGTGGTCAGCTTCGGTCAATGCCGACGGCGTGAGCGACACCTGGTTCGGATCGCGCTCCGGGGAGCTCGTGCCGTCCACCCCCAGGGCGGCCTTGAGCAGTTGACGGATGCCGTCGCTCAAAGGCTTGGCCGCTGCCGGATCCCCCCAGGCGTTCCACTTCATCGGCGGGGTCAGGGCATCCTGGGTATCGGCCTGCGTCATGCGTTACAGTATTACATATGCTGTCAACTAGTAATGACGAGCAGGTGGAGGTCGGGGAGCGCATCCTCGATGCCGCCGCGAGCTGCCTGCTCGCATTGGGCATGGAGCGGGTGACCCTGGCGGCCATTGCGCGGCGTGCCGGGGTGAGTCGCCCAACGGTGTACCGGCGGTGGTCGGACAGCCGCTCGGTGATCGCGGCGCTGCTGACCGCACGGATCACCGCGGCGTGGACCGAGCTCGAGCAACCGGGAACCGGGCGTGAGGCGCTGGTGAAGCGCATCGTCGCGGTTGCGGCGCGGCTGCGCCATGACGAGGTGGTGATGCGGGTGCTGCACCACGCACCGGATCTGGCGATGGTCTACATCGCCCAGCGGATGGGGGCCAGCCAGCGGCGGCTGATCGACCTGGTGGCCGGCGAACTCGGCGGCGCCCAGGCCGCCGGCAGCGTGCGAGCCGGCGACCCGCGTGAACTTGCCGCGATGTGTCTGCTGATCACCCAATCGGCGATCCAGTCCGCGCAAGTCGTCGCGCCGATCCTCGACGAGGACGCGCTCTCCGCCGAACTGGCCTACACACTGAACAGGTATCTCTCCTGATGCCCGATAACGCCGCGCTCAACTCCGCCCGCCGCACTGCCGAACTGACCGCGCTGGCCGACGGCGCACCGGTTGACATCGTCGTGATCGGCGCGGGTATCACCGGCGCCGGCATTGCCCTGGACGCGGCCACCCGCGGGCTACGGGTGGTGTGCGTGGACAAGCAAGACCTGGCGTTCGGCACCAGCCGGTGGAGCTCCAAACTGGTTCACGGCGGACTGCGCTACCTGGCGACCGGCAATGTGGGCATCGCGCGGCGCAGCGCGATCGAACGCGGAATCCTGATGACCCGCAACGCGCCGCACCTGGTGCGGGCGATGCCGCAACTAGTCCCGCTACTGGGGTCGATGCCGCGACGGGATCGGGCCCTGGTGCGCACCGGATTTCTCGCCGGGGATGCGCTGCGCCGGTTGGCGGGCACACCGGCGACGGTGTTGCCCCGCTCGCGACGGGTCTCGGCCGAGCATGCCGTGGCGCTGGCGCCCACCGTGCGCCGCGACGGCCTCGACGGCGGCCTGCTGGCCTACGACGGGCAATTGATCGACGACGCCCGGCTGGTCACGGCGGTCGCCCGCACCGCGGCCCAGCACGGCGCGACGATCCTGACCTACGTGGCCGCATCGCACGCCACCGGCGACACGGTTCGGCTGACCGATCAGGTCTCGGGTGAGTCCTTCGACGTCACCGCCCGGGCGGTGATCAACGCGACGGGCGTCTGGGCCGCCGACATCGATGCGGCACTGCGGCTGCGGCCGAGCCGCGGAACGCACCTGGTGTTCGACGCGGCCGCCTTCGGCAATCCGACCGCTGCGCTGACCGTGCCGATTCCTGGCGAGCTCAACCGGTTCGTGTTCGCTATGCCCGAGCAGCTCGACCGGGTGTATCTGGGCCTCACCGACGAAGAGGCGCCCGGGCCGATTCCCGATGTGCCGCAACCCACGTCGGCGGAGATCTCGTTCCTGTTGGACACCGTCAATACCGCGCTGGGCACCGCCTTGAGCACGGCCGACGTCCGCGGCGCCTACGCCGGGCTGCGACCGCTCATCGATACCGGATCAGGCCGCACCGCCGACGTCTCACGTAATCACGCTGTCGTCGAATCGCAGGCCGGTGTCTTCAGCGTGATCGGGGGCAAACTGACCGAGTACCGGCATATGGCCGAAGACGTGCTGGACCGAGCCGTGCGCCTGCGGGCACTGCCGGCCACGCCATGCCGTACCCGGGACATGCCGTTGATCGGTGCGCCCGGCAACCCGGGATCGGAGGTTGCGCTGACGGCAGATCTACCCGAGTCGTTGGTTCGGCGCTATGGCGGGGAGGCGGCCAACGTGTTGGCAGTCGCCACCTGCGAGCGGCCCGCAGAGCCGGTGGCCGAGGGCATCGACGTGATCCGTGCCGAGTTCGACTACGCCGTCAGCCACGAGGGTGCGCTGACCGTCGAGGACATCGTGGATCGACGGACCCGGATCGGGCTGGTGGCCGAAGACCGCGATCGGGTGCTCGACGTCGCCCGGGAATTCGTGAGCGACTAGAGCGGGATGTTCTTGTGCCGGCCGCGGCGGGCGGGCGCTTCGGCCAGTGCCTGGGTGATCTTGCCGCGGGTGTGTGAGGGGTCGATCTTCTCGTCGACCACACCGATGTCGATGGCGCTGTCCACTCCACCGGCGATCCGCTCGTGCTCGGCGGCCAGCTCCTCGTGCAGCGCCTCGCGCTCGTGGTCGGGCGCTGCGGCCAGCTTCTTCTTGTGCAGGATGCCGACCGCGGCCTTGGCGCCCATCACCGCGACCTCGGCGTCCGGCCAGGCGAACACCTTGGTAGCGCCCAACGACCGCGAATTCATCGCAATGTAAGCCCCGCCGTAGGTCTTGCGGGTCACCAGCGTGACGCGGGGGACGGTGGCCTCACCGAACGCGTGCAGCAACTTGGCACCGCGGCGCACCACGCCACCCCATTCCTGGCCGACACCCGGCAGGTAGCCCGGCACGTCGACGATCACGATCAGCGGAATCCCGAACGCGTCGCACAACCGCACGAAACGTGCCGCCTTCTCGGCGCTCTCGGAGTTCAGGCAGCCGCCCAGCCGCAGCGGGTTGTTGGCCAGCACGCCGACGGTGCGACCGGACAGCCGACCCAGTCCGACGACCATGGACGGCGCCCACTTGGCCTGGAACTCATCGAACGGAGCGTCCGAGTCGAGCAGCCCGTTCACCAGGGGGTGCACGTCGTAGGCGCGTCGCGCCGACTCCGGCAGCAGCGCGTGCAGGTCGATCTCGCCCGCCTCGGCCTTATTGCGATCGAAATGGCCCTGCTGGCAGAACAACCCGACCAGGCGGCGGCCCCGCTCGTAGGCGTCGAGCTCGTCGTCGGCGACGATGTGGCACACGCCGGACTTCTTGTGGTGGGTGTCGGGGCCGCCCAGCGCGGCCATGTCCACGTCCTCACCGGTGACGCTGCGCACCACGTCGGGGCCGGTGACGAACACCCGGCCCTCCGGTGCCATCACGATGACGTCGGTCAGGGCCGGGCCGTAGGCGGCGCCGCCGGCGGCGAAACCGACTACCACCGAGATCTGCGGGACGAATCCGGACGCCCGGATCATGGCCTCGAAGACGCGTCCGACCGCGTGCAGGGCTCGGACGCCCTCGGCCAGCCGGGCACCGCCGGAGTGCCACAGTCCCACGATCGGGCTCTGCTCGGCGATCGCGGTGTCGTATGCGTTGACGATGTGGTCGCAGCCCTCGATGCCCATCGCACCGCCCATGACGGTGCCGTCAGTGCAGAACGCGATGGTGCGCACTCCGTTGACGGTGCCGCCCGCGGCCAGCACGCCGGAGCGGTCACGCTCGTGCAGCAATTCCACGGTGCCGTCGTCGAAGAACGTCGACAGACGCAGCAGGGGATCGCGCGGGTCGAGCGATTCGCCCACCGTTTCGGGAGCCATAGTCGTCATCGCGCCTCTCCTTGATTTTTGATCGCGGGTCTCGCTCCGGCGGCTTTCTAATACCGGCCGAAGACGAGTGCGACGTTGTGCCCGCCGAACCCGAATGAGTTGTTGATCGCGTACTCGTAATTGCCCGGGCGCGGTTCGCCCGCGACCACATCCAGGTCGATCTCGGGGTCGAGGTTCTCCATGTTCCGGGTCGGCGGGATGACCTGTTCACGCAGGGCCATCACCGTCAGGATTGACTCGACCGCACCGACCGCGCCGACGGAGTGGCCGAGCGCCGCCTTGGGTGCGTACACCGCGGCGTTGCCGCCGTGCGGGCCCAAAGCGAGGTTGATCGCGTGGCCTTCTGCCACGTCACCCACCGTGGTTCCGGTGGCGTGCGCATTGACGTGGGTGATGTCGCCGGGTGTCAGGCCGGCGGCCTGGATCGCCCGTGTCATCGCCCGACCCGCGCTCTGGCCGTCGGGGTCTGGCGCGACGATGTGGTAGCCGTCCGAGGTGATCGAGGCACCCATGATCCGGGCGAGGATGTTGGCCCCGCGCGCCTTGGCGTGCTCCTCGGTCTCGATCACCATCAGTGCGCCGCCCTCGCCGAACACGAACCCGTTGCGGTCGCGGTCGAACGGGCGGCAGGCGCCCTCCGGGTCGTCATTGGTGGTGGACAGCACGATGCGCATCTGGGCGAACCCCGCGATCGGCACTGCTTCGATCCGGGTCTCCACACCGCCGCAGATCGCCATGTCGGCCTCGCCGAGCACGATCTGTTGCCACGCGTGGGCGATGCCCTCGGAGCCGGACGCGCAGGCCGAGATCGGGGTGATCACCCCGGCCTTCGCCTGACGGTCCAGCCCGACCGCAGCGGCCGCTCCGTTGGGCATGTACTTCTGCACGACCAACGGCGAGACCGCCTTCAGGCCGCGTTCGCGCATACCGTCATAGGCCCAGACGAGCTCCTCGGAAGAGCCCATCCCGGTACCGACCGACACCATCAGGCGCCGCGTGTCCACTTCGGGTGAGCCGGCGTGCTCCCAGGCACGCCGGCTCAGCACCAAAGCCATCTTCTGCAGGTAGGAAAGCCGACGCAGCTCGGTGCGGCTCAGCCCCTCGTCGAATGACTCCGGGGCTTCGACGAGGTGCCCGCCGATGCGAACCGGCAGGTCATACTCCTCGACGAATGAGTCGGTGAGCTTGCGTATGCCGCTCTGGCCGTCGAGCAGCTTCTTCCAGGTGTTCTCCCCGTCCGCGGCCAGTGCCGTCGTCATGGCGTAGCCGGTGACGACGACGTTGGGGAGACCCTTTCCCGTTGCCAGCGTTGACATGGCTGTTGCGAACTTCCCTCTCTGATCCGGTGTCAGTACCGCCCGAAGGCGAGCGCGACGTTGTGCCCACCAAACCCGAATGAATTGTTGATGGCGTACTTGTAGTCGCCGTAACGAGGCTCGCCCGCCACGATGTCCAGATCGATCTCGGGGTCCGGCGTCTCGTAGTTCAGCGTCGGCGGGATGACCCCGTCACGCAGCGAGAGCACCGTCAACACCGACTCCAGCGCACCGACCGCCCCAATGGAGTGGCCCAGCGCCGACTTGGGTGCGTAGACCGCGGCGTGCTGGCAACCGGCTTCCCGGATCGCGTTCGCCTCGGCGGTGTCACCGATCGGAGTCGCCGTTCCGTGCGCGTTGATGTGGTCGACGTCCTTGGCGGACAGACCCGCCAACTCCAGCGACCGCGTCATCGCACGGCCCGCCCGCTTGCCATCGGGTCCGGGAGCCACCATGTGGAAGGCGTCGGAGGTGATACCGGCGCCCATCAACCGGGCCAGCGGCTTGGCGCCGCGTGCCTTGGCGTGCTCTTCGGTCTCGATGATCATCAGCGCGCCGGCTTCACCGAAGACGAAGCCGTCCCGGTCCTTGTCGAACGGCCGCGACGCACCCTCGGGGTCGTCGTTGCGGGTCGACATCGCGCGCATCATCGAGAAGGTGGCGATCGGCAGCGCCTCGATGCCGCCTTCGACACCACCGCAGACCGCGAAGTCCGCGTCGCCCATGACGATCTGACGCCACGCGTGCGCAATCGCCTCCGAGCCCGACGAACAGGCCGACACCGGGGTGATGACCCCGGCGCGAGCGCCGAGCTGCAGACCGACCACTGCGGCCGCACCGTTGGGCATGATCATCTGAACGGCCAGCGGCGACACTTTGCGAGGGCCGCCCTCGTTCATCAGGTCATAGGTCTCGACGATCTTCTCGCCGCCACCGAGTCCGGTGCCGACGACGACGGTGAAACGGTCCGGGTCGACCTCTGGCGATCCGGCGTTCTCCCACAACCGCCCGGCGAGCAGCTTGGCCATCCGCTGGACATAGGACATCCGTCGCAGGTCCAGCCGGCCCATGTGGTCGTCGACCGGGTCCTTGAGGTGTCCGCCGATCTTGACCGGCAGATCCCACTTGGAGACGAAATCGTCCTCAAGCACATGAATGCCGCTCTCGCCGGCGAGCAGGCCCTTCCACGTGCTCTCGATGTCCGCGCCGATTGAAGTGGTGGCCTCAACGGCGGTTACCACGACATTCGGGTAACCGCCGTTGGCCGTAGAAGGCTGAGAGGACACGATTAGCTCTCGGAACCGAACTTCTCGCGCAGCGCGGCGGCGGCCTCGGGGTTCTCGGCCTCGAGCTTCTGGATGTAGCCCACCACGTCACCGACGGTGCGCAGGCCGGCGAGGTCCTCGTCCGGGATCTTCACGCCGTACTTGTCTTCGGTCTGAACCGCGATCTCCACCATCGACAGCGAGTCAATGTCCAGGTCGTCGACGAAGGACTTCTCGACGGTGACCTCGCTCGGCTCGATACCGGTCACCTCTTCGATGATCTCGGCGAGACCGGCGATGATTTCTTCCTGACTAGCAGGCACTGTGTTTCCCTTCGGTTGGATCCGCACGGGGTGTGCGGCGTGATTACTGCGTATCTGGTTGTGCAGGGTTGGAAGCGGACTCTAGAACGCGGGCAGTCCGTCCAGATCTGCGGGGGACTTGACGGCGTGCGTCGGGGTCCCCCGAAGTTCGCGTTTCGCGATGCCGGCCAGCGTGCCGGCGGGCGGAAACTCCACGATCGCGGTGACCTCGCGGGCGCGGAGCGTCTCGGTGCACAGGTCCCAGCGCACCGGCCGGGTCAGCTGCGCCACCAGGTGCTCCAACGCCTCCGCGGCCGACGTCACCGGCTGCCCGTCGCGGTTGGACAACAGGATAGCGCTGGGCTCGGAAACCCCGGCGGCGCTGACCTGCTCGACGGCGGCGGTATAGGCCTCCAGCGCCGGTGCCATGTACTGGGTGTGGAATGCCCCCGCGGTGGCCAGCTTGCGGACCCGGGCCTTGGCGGGCGGGTCTTCGGCGAGCTTGTCCAGCGCGGGCAGCGGGCCGGCCGCCACGATCTGGCCGACGGCGTTGCGGTTGGCCGGGGTCAGGTCGAGCTGCTCGAGGCGGGTCAGGACCTCGGCCTCGTCGCCGCCGAGCACCGCCGCCATGCCGGTCGGCTCGAGTGCGCAGGCCTTTGCCATCTCGCGGCCGCGGGTGGCGGCCAGCATGACGGCGTCGTCGGGGGAGATGACGCCGGCGATCGCGTAGGCGGCGATCTCACCGACGGAGTGGCCGGCCACGATCACGTCGCTGCCACTCACCGGGCCGTTGCGTCGTTCGACCAACTCGGCGTAGGCCAGCAGGGTCGCCGCCACCACCAGCGGCTGGGTGACCGCGGTGTCGGTGATCTCCTCGGCGGTCGCGGTGGTGCCCAGTGCGACCAGGTCCAAGCCGGCGATCTCCGACCAGGCGGCCAACCGCTCGCGGGCGGCATCGGCGCCGGCCGACTCCAGCCACGGCGCGAGCATGCCGGGGGTCTGAGATCCCTGTCCGGGAGCGAGCAACGCAATCACGTCTTTAAGAGAACATTGTGAAGCGCGATTTGCAGGATGTCCTAGATTATGAACATTGTCTTATGTTTTTGTGGAGACCCTACAAACCTGCCGTTCGATGCGACGTGTTCGATACCGAACTGCGACAAATGTCCGCCGTGGGTGTGCGCCTGTAGGTGTCCGGACTACCGCCGGCGGCTCACCCATCCGGGCTGACCTGAGGTTCATCGGGACGGCCGGACGACAGCGGCGGGGCCGCGTAGGTGACGTCTGCACTGCTGAAACTGGCGTGCTGCGCTTGGTTGGCCAGCCGCCCGACCGTGGCGGCAACCCGCAGGACATAGGCGTCGCGCGGCACGGCCGGATCGCGTCCGGTGAAGTCGGCGATCCGCTTGAGCCGGTAACGGACGGTATTTGGATGAACGAACAACTTGCGGGCGCAGGCCTCGATCGCGCCACCACAGTCCAGATAGGCGTCCAGCGTCTCGGTGAGCGTGGGCCCGGCCTCGGCAAGCGGCCGCATCACATCGGTGTGCAGGGCCGCGATCGCCGACGCGTCGCCGATCAGCGCCCGCTCCGGAAGCAGCTCGCGAGCCAGCACCGGTCGCGGTGCCCCGGTCCAGCCCACGACGGCGTTCATCCCCGAGATCGCCTCGCTGGCACTGTGATAGGCGGCGGTCAACATCGGCGCCGTCGGTCCGATCACCACCGGACCGTCGGAGAAGGCACCGAGCAGGTCGGCGAGGAACTTCTGGGTGGGCGTCAGCGGACCCGACACGATGGCCACCAGCCAGGTGCCGTGCACGTCGGTCAGCGCCGCCCGGCCGTGACGCTCGGCGACGTCGCGGACGTCTTGGCTGGCTTTCTGTCCGGCGAGAGCATCCGGACCCGGCGGAGCGGTGCCCACCACGACGGTGGCCGGGGCGGTGGTATCCCAGTTCAGCGCGGCCGCCCGGCTCAACAACTCCGGGCCGGTGTCCCCGCGAACCACGGCGTCCACCACGCTGGCCTCCATCCGGGAGTCCCAGGTGCCCCGGGCCTCCGCGGCGTCGGCGTAGGCGGAGGCCGCGGTGAACGCCAGATCCCGGCTGTACTTGAGGATGCCCACCGTCAGCGCGGTCACCTGCTCCTCGGAGCGGGCCAGCAGTGGCACGACCTCCTCGAAGAACTCCATGGTGACCCGCACCATGTCCACGGTGTGGCGCAGCGCGATGTGGCGGGTCAGATCCTGCGGCACCAGTGCGAACGCCTGCGCGGTGTGGCTGACATTGCCGTGCGGGTCGCGCATCCACTCGGCGAAGTTGACCACGGCGGTCTGCACCACCAATTGGACGCTGGCTCGCTGGGAGGCCTCCAAGTCGGCGAAGAACGGCAACCGCTCGCCCATCACGGCATCAGCCTGGGTGGCCAGGCGGCCCGAGTAGTTCTTCAGTCGGCGCAGGATGGCGTCCGGGACGGCGCTGAGCTGGTCCAGGGTGGAGCGCGGTAGGACCGGAACCGCCGGGTTGTCAGTCATCCCTAAAAGCTACGCCCATTTTCTGGCCACAACTGACAACCCGGCGGTCACCGAGGCTCAAGCCTCTCTAGGCCACCCCGGAATCCGACGTCTGCTCCGGGGCGGCCAACACGTCGTCGATCTGGTACTGCGTCGCCGCGCTCACCGCAACGGATGCGTCGATGGCCCCGTCGCGGCCCAGCGCCGCCAGCACCGCCACCACCACCGACTCGGCGTCGGTGTTGAAGTAGCGCCGCGCGGCCGGCCGGGTATCGGAGAACCCGAACCCGTCGGTGCCCAGGGTGACGTAATTGCCGGGCACCCACGGCCGGATCTGCTCGGGTACCGCACGCATCCAGTCCGACACCGCGACGACCGGGCCGGTGGCGTCTGCCAGTGCCTGGGTCACATATGGCACCGCGGCCGGGCGGTCCGGGTGCCGCAGCCGCTCGCGTTCGATGGTTACACCGTCTCGGTTGAGCTCACCCCAGCTGGTCACCGACCACACGTCGGCGGCCACATCCCAGTCGGCGGCCAACAGGTCGGCGGCCCGCAACGCCTCGGGCACCGCCACCCCCGAGGCCAGGATCTGCGCGGTGTTCGACCGCGGTTCGGCGGCCTTGCGGAAACGGTAGATGCCGCGCAGCAGCCCTTCCGGATCGAAACCGTCGGGTTCGGCCGGCTGCACGTAGGGCTCGTTGTAGAGCGTGACGTAGAAGTACACGTTCTCCGGGTCCGGGCCGTACATGCGGTGCAGGCCGCTTTCGATGATGTGGGCGACCTCGTAGGCGAACGCGGGATCGTAGGAGACCACCGCCGGGTTGGTGGACGCCAACAGCAGTGAGTGGCCGTCGGCGTGTTGCAGCCCCTCGCCGGTCAGCGTGGTGCGTCCCGCGGTGGCCCCCAGCACGAAACCTCGTGCCATCTGATCGGCAGCCGCCCACAGGCCGTCGCCGGTGCGCTGGAAGCCGAACATCGAATAGAAGATGTAGATCGGCACCATCGGCTCGTCGTGGGTGGCGTACGACGTCCCGACCGCGGTGAACGAGGCGGTCGAACCGGCCTCGTTGATGCCCTCGTGCAGGATCTGGCCGACTTCGCTTTCCTTGTAGGCCAGCATCAGGTCGGCATCCACCGAGGTGTAGAGCTGGCCGTTGCGGTTGTAGATCTTCAACGACGGGAACCACGAATCCATCCCGAACGTGCGGGCCTCGTCGGGGATGATCGGCACCAGACGCGGGCCTAACTGCTTGTCCCGCAACAACTCTTTGAACACCCGCACGGTCGCCATGGTGGTGGCGACCTCCTGGTTGCCCGAACCCTTCTTGACCGCCGCGTAGACCTCCGAGCCCGGCAGCTGCAACGCTTTGGCCTGGGTGCGACGGTGCGGCACGAAGCCGCCCAGGGCGCGGCGCCGATCCAGCAGGTAACGGATCTCGGGGGCGTTCTCGCCGGGGTGGTAGTACGGCGGCAGGTAGGGGTTCTCCTCGAGTTCGGAGTCCGGGATCGGAATCCGCATCTCGTCGCGGAAGTCCTTGAGGTCCTGCAGCCGGAACTTCTTCATCTGGTGGGTGGCGTTACGGCCGGCGAAGTAGCTGCCCAGGCTGTAGCCCTTGATGGTCTTGGCCAGGATGACGGTGGGCTGGCCCTTGTGTTCGACGGCTGCGCGGTAGGCGGCGTGGACCTTGCGGTAGTCGTGCCCGCCGCGCTTGAGGTGCCAGATGTCCTGATCGGACAGGTTCTGTACCAGCGCCTTGGTGCGCGGGTCGCGGCCGAAGAAGTGCTCCCGCACGTAGCCGCCGTCATTGGCCTTGTAGGTCTGGTAGTCGCCGTCGGGGGTGACGTTCATCAGGTTCACCAGGGCACCGTCGCGGTCGGCGTGCAGCAGGGCATCCCACTCGCGGCCCCACACCACCTTGATGACGTTCCAGCCCGCGCCCCGGAAGAACGATTCCAGCTCCTGGATGATCTTGCCGTTGCCGCGCACCGGGCCGTCCAGGCGCTGCAGGTTGCAGTTGACCACGAACGTCAGGTTGTCCAGGCCCTCCAGCGCGCCGACGTGCAGTAGCCCGCGGCTCTCCGGCTCGTCCATCTCACCGTCGCCCAAGAAGCACCACACGTGCTGATCGGAGGTGTCCTTGATGCCGCGGTCATGCAGGTAGTGGTTGAACCGGGCCTGGTAGATCGCGTTCATCGGGCCCAGGCCCATCGACACCGTGGGGAACTCCCAGAAGTCCGGCATCAGCCGCGGATGCGGGTAGGAGGGCAGGCCGCCGCCCGGATGGCTGTGCTCCTGGCGGAAACCGTCGAGATCGTGGGGGCTCAGCCGGCCCTCCAGGAAGGCGCGCGCATAGATGCCGGGGGAGGCGTGGCCCTGGATGAACACCTGGTCGCCACCACCGGGGTGGTCCTTGCCGCGGAAGAAGTGGTTGAAGCCGACCTCATACAGCGTCGACGACGACGCGTAGGTCGAGATGTGCCCGCCGACGCCCACTCCGGGGCGCTGCGCGCGGTGCACCATCACCGCCGCGTTCCAGCGAATCCAGCTGCGGTAGCGGCGCTCGGTTTCCTCGTCGCCGGGGAACCAGGGCTCCAGTTCGGTCGGGATGGTGTTGACGTAGTCGGTGGAGGTCAGTGCGGGGATCGCCACCCGCTGCTCGCCGGCGCGTTCGAGCAATCGCAACATCAGGTAGCGGGCGCGGGCCGGGCCGGACCGGGCCAGCAGTTCGTCGAAGGACTCCAGCCACTCGGAGGTCTCGTCGGAGTCGATGTCGGGGAGGTAGGACGCCACCCCCTCGCGGATCACCCGGACCCGATCGCATTCGGTTGTGCTGCTTGGCTTTTTGGCCAGATCCTGATCTACGGCCTCAGTGGTCAACGCATTGCTCCTTGGTTCGGAGGGCAAGATGTGCCTCCCGGCTTGTGGCCAGGATGACACCGACCGATCGATTCGTCGGTCTCGTCTTTTCTATCGTGCCTCACCGGACACCCGCCCGCCGGTGGGCGAGTGCCGCGGGGTGGGCTGATCTCGGCCTGGTGGCAGGTACGCGGTAACGTCTGAAGTTGTGCTGACCCGACGGCTGACTGCCTCGCGCGCCCAGACGCGGCGACACGCTCGGGTAGGCGCGTCGGTGGCCGGTGTGGTGGCGGCATTGGCGATGGGTGTCGTCGGCTGTACCAGCATCATCGGCGGCAACCCGCAAGCCGACACCTCCGAAGCCCCGGCCTACCGCTCCTCGGTGTCGGCGTCGGTGTCGGCCTCGGAGGCCACCTCCAGCATTCGTGAGACCCAGCGCCAGCAGTCGATGACCACCCAGGCGGTCCGCGGCGCGTGCGGCCGATTCGCCTCCAGCAGCAGCGACGCCGTCGACGTGGTGAACAAGTACGTCGAGGCGTTCAACAACGGTGGCGATATCTCCGGCACCGCCGGGCCGGCGGTGGAGGCACTCAACCACAGCGCCGACGAGGTCGCCGCCGCGATCAACGAGAAGTTGTCGCAGGAGATGACCGACGCGTTCAACACCTACGCGCAGGCCGCCCGCGGTGTGGCGACCGCGATTTCATCCAAGGCGCCGGTGTCGGTGTACAACGCGCGCAAGGACGAGCTCAACCGGGCCCGGGACAAGGGAATGCAGCTGTGCAAGGCGTTCTGAGCCCCCGCTCGCACTGTCAAGCACAGCGAGCTGTGCAACGATGATTCACATCACACATAGCGCTGACGATCGAAGGAGGTCACACGGTGGTCGCGGCGGATAACGCCCCGAGCTTCGCCCGCAAACTGGGCATCGAGAGCAAGCAGTTGATCCAGGAGTTCGGCTGGGACGAGGACGCCGACGACGACATCCGTGTCGACGTTGAAGAGGCCGCCGGCAGCGAACTTCTCGACGAGGACACCGATGAGGTGGTCGATGTCGTGCTGCTCTGGTGGCGTGACGGCGATGGTGATCTGGTGGACACCCTGATGGATGCGATCACCGCCTTGGCCGACGACGGGGTGATCTGGGTGTTGACGCCCAAGACCGGTCGTTCCGGCCACGTGCAGCCCGCCGAGATCGCCGAAGCTGCGCCGACCGCCGGCCTGATGCCGACGTCGTCGGTCAACCTGGGGGACTGGAGCGCCAGTCGCCTGGTGCAGCCCAAGTCCCGCGCGGGGAAGCGTTGATGCTGGAAGTCGGCGCGCAGGCCCCTGACTTCACCCTCAAGGACCAGAACCAGCAGCAGGTGACGCTGAGCAGCTTCCGGGGCGACAAGAACGTTCTGGTGGTGTTCTTCCCGCTGGCCTTCACCGGCATCTGCCAGGGCGAACTGGATCAGCTGCGCGACCATCTGCCCAGCTACGTCAATGACGACAGCGTGGCGCTGGCGATCTCGGTCGGCCCGCCGCCCACCCACAAGATCTGGGCGACCGAGAGTGGGTTCCTGTTCCCGGTGCTCTCGGATTTCTGGCCACATGGCGCCGTCAGCGAGGCCTACGGGGTGTTCAACTCCGACACCGGCTTTCCCAACCGCGGCACGTTCGTCATCGACAAGTCCGGGGTCATCCGGTTCGCCGAGATGAAGCAGCCCGGCGAGGCGCGCGACCAGCAGCTCTGGCTCGACGCCCTGGGCGCGCTCAAGTCCTGATCGTTTTGGGCCTGGGGTACCGGTCCGGGTAACCTGCCCGGGGCAGGGGCGCGTAGCTCAGTGGTAGAGCTCTGGTTTTACACACCAGCGGTCGGCGGTTCGATACCGTCCGCGCCCACAGGTATAACTGCACTTCAAGGCCCTTTGGGAGTTTGCTGAACAAGCGCCTTTGCGCCCCTGTGTCCCCCGCGTGGGCCCCGCCGTGCTGCTACAGGTGAAACGGTTGAGACGCTGGGAGACGGCGCTTGGACGCTGACCTGCACGGATGCCTCTTCTCGAGGCGCCGTTTCTGGTTGGCGCTAGACCTCTACACCAGCGCTCGGGGGTTCGGGGATCCTCTCCGGCCGCCAAAGTCATTGCAGGTCAACGGCTTGATTTCCGCAGCTCTGGGTCGAGTTCGGGCGCTGGATCTGGAGGCGCAGTATCCCGAGAATGTCCGAGAGCAATTGCGCGCATGTCTGCCTGGCGGCAGGAGGCGAGTGTTAGCTGTGCGGGTCTCCCGTTGGGGTCTGCGAGTGACCCCGAAAACATCGTGACTGCGACGTCCAGAACTCGGTAATCATTGTCGACGATGGGCAGGAACCGCCATTTGTCGAATGTCGTCCACGGGTGCGACACAACGAATCCATCAGGTCACCGTGTTGCTCGCTGAGCGCAATGGTTGGTCTTGGCGTGATGCCAGTGTGCGTTTCATCCGAGTAGTGCACCTCGCCCCGAGTTGAGGAGGTTGCGGGTCGCCGGGGACTGACCCTAATTCGGGTCAGGTCGCCGTTCGGGTGTTCTCGGACGACTCGCATCCGCGGGTCAGCCAGTAGACCGTGCGGTCGAGGATGGGCAGGATGTCGGTGACCGCGATCTCCCCGGTTGCATACCGCCCGAGGAGTCCGTAGATGACGCTGGAGATGACGTCGGTGAAGTCTTCGACGAAGTCGGCGTCGACGCCGTCGAAGATCTCCCGGCCGGCCGGCGCTACCACGTCGAGGCCGAACCGAAAGAGCTTCTGTCCGTTGGGAGATGACCGCACTCGGTAGTAGGCCGCGAGCATCGCCGGGTGGCGTTCCCAGGGTTCGAAGATGGCGCGGAACAACTGCATCAAGGATTCGTAGAGCGACGCACCGGGAGCGGCGGTGGGCAGATCGGCGTAGCGGTTCTGCTGTGTCCAATACTCGAGCGCGCCGAGGATCAGGTCGTCGCGGGTGGGGTAGCGCTTGTAGATGGTCGCCAGGGACGTCTTCGCCCGCCGGGCGACCTCGCGGAGCTGAACGGCGTCGTAGCCCTCGGTTTCGAGGATGCCGACGACGACGTCGAGCAGCCGGTCGCCCTCGAGTTCTGTCGCTACGGCTTCGCTCATCCCTTGCCCTCCTGTGTGTAACGTGGTTACAGTACCGCCTGTAACTTGGTTACTGGGCAATGAAGCGAGGAGCAATGGGTTCACTGGACGGAAAAGTCGCCTTCATCACGGGCGCGGCGCGCGGGCAGGGCCGCAGCCATGCGGTCCGGCTGGCGAGCGAGGGTGCGAACATCATCGGGGTCGACATCTGCGCCGACATCGCGGCCAACGGCTATCCGATGGCCTCGCGTGACGAGCTCGACGAAACGGTGACGCTGGTCGAGGCGGCGGGCGGAAAGATGCTTGCCACCGTTGCCGATGTCCGGGACTTCTACGCGCTGAAGTCCGCAGTGGATGCTGGCGTGGAGCAGTTCGGCCGGCTGGACATCGTGTGCGCCAATGCCGGGATCGCACCGACGGCGTTCCGGGAGACCAGCATCGAGGAAGACCTCGACATGTGGACCGCCGTCATCGACGTCAACCTGGTCGGCTCCTTCCATACCGCCAAGGCGGCGATCCCGCATTTGATCGCCGGGGAGCGGGGCGGGGCGATCGTGTTCACCAGTTCGACTGCCGGGTTGAAGGGCTTCGGTGGTTCACAGGGCGGCGGCCTGGGGTATGCGGCGTCCAAGCACGGCATTGTCGGGCTGATGCGCACGCTGGCGAATGCCTTGGCGCCCTATAGTATTCGGGTGAACACCGTGCATCCGACGGCGGTCAACACCATGATGGCCACCAACCCGCAGATGACTGCGTTCTTGGAGGCCTACCCCGACGGGGGGCCGCACCTGCAGAATCCGATGCCGGTCGGCATGCTGGAACCGGAAGACATCAGCGCCGCGATCGCCTACCTGGTGTCCGACGCCGCCCAGTACGTCACCGGGGTCACGTTCCCCGTGGACGCCGGCTTCTGCAACAAGCTGTGACCGGCCGGGTCGAGGGCAAGAAGGTCCTTGTCACCGGGGCTGCCCGCGGGATGGGCCGCAGCCACGCCGTGCGGCTGGCCCAAGAGGGCGCCGACCTGATCCTCGTGGACATCTGCGAATCCCTACCCGTCATCGAATACCCTTTGGCCACAACCGAAGAACTGTCCGAGACTGCCCGGCTGGTTACCGAACAGGGGCGTCGTGCGGTCACCCACGTCGTCGATGTGCGCGACCTGGAGGCCTTGACCGCGGCGGTGGACGACGGGGTGGCCCAACTAGGGGGACTGGACGCCTCGGTGGCCAACGCCGGGGTGCTGACCGGCGGCACCTGGGACACCACCACCGCCGAGCAGTGGCGCACCGTCGTCGACGTCAACCTGATCGGCAGCTGGAACACCTGCCGGGCCGCCATCCCGCACCTGGTGGAACACGGCGGCAGCCTGGTCAACATCAGTTCGGCGGCCGGTGTCAAGGGTTCACCGCTGCACACGCCGTACACGGCGTCCAAACACGGAGTCGTCGGGATGAGCAAGGCGTTGGCCAATGAGCTTGCTGCGGTGAACATCCGGGTGAACACCGTGCACCCGACCGGGGTCCCGACCGGGATGCAGCCGACGACGTTGCACACCCTGCTGCACGAGACCCGGGCCGATCTGGGTCCCATCTTCCAGAACGCATTGCCCATTGTGATGGCCGAGGCCGTCGACATCAGCAATGCGGTGCTGTTCCTGATCTCCGATGAGGCCCGGTATGTCACCGGCCTGGAGTTCAAAGTCGATGCGGGAGTGACGATTCGATGACTGACCGTTTGGAGCGGGGCCGCCAGGCCTTTGCCGACATCATGACGGTGCCGGCCCCCGAAGACACCTCGCCGGCCACCGTGAACCTGCTGGACTTCGTGTTCGCCGAAGTGTGGCAGCGGCCCGGCCTGACCCGACGGGAGCGCCGGTTTGTCACGCTACCGTGTGTGGCGGCCGCCGATGCCGATCAACCCCTGCGCGACCACGTGTACGCCGCTCTCAACAGCGG
This sequence comes from Mycobacterium sp. UM_WGJ, assembly GCF_000455125.1. Lineage (GTDB taxonomy): Bacteria > Actinomycetota > Actinomycetes > Mycobacteriales > Mycobacteriaceae > Mycobacterium. The sequence goes on along the minus strand of NZ_AUWR01000008.1, from coordinate 138,571 downwards.
CGACCTGTCGATCGTCGAAATGCAGGAAACCGTGCTGCATTTCGCCGTCTACGCGGGATGGCCGAAAGCGTCCTGGTTCAACATGGTCGTCGACGAACAGTGGGAGCGGGTCAACCGGGAACGTGGACTACCGGTGCCGGATGCCGTACCGCTGTTGCCGCTAACGACACCCAGTGACCCGGAGGCCCGCATCGCCGGCGGTGAACAGGCGTTCAAGGACGTCAACTGCCTGGAGTACGCGCCGACGCGGAACAACCCGTTCCACGGCGCCGGCATCCTGAATTTCGTGTTCGGCGAGATGTGGCAGCGGCCCGGCCTCGGCATGAAGGAACGGCGGCTGATCACCGTCGCCTGCGTTGCTTTCCAGGACGCCGCCTATCCGATCCTGAGCCACGTCTATGCCGCGCTGAAGAGTCGCGACGTGTCCTTCGACGAGATGGACGAACTGGCATTGCATTTCGCCGCACACTACGGCTGGCCGAAAGGTTCACACCTCAACCAGGTGATCGCCGAGCAGAAGCAGCGCGTGACCCAGGAATGGGCCGACGAGGCGGCCTCGTGACGCACGCCGTCGGGTTGCTCATCGGTGACGACCGGGTCACCGCGACATCGGTACATGAGCACGTCTACCCGGCGACCGGGGTCCCGAACGCGGTGGTCGCGTTGGCCGGTGCCGCCGAGATCGACCGCGCGGTCGCCGTCGCCGGGGAAGCGCAGCGGCAGTGGATGGCACTGTCGGTGGACCATCGCCGCGACGCGCTGATCCATCTCGCCGACGTCGTGCATGAACACCTGGCCGAACTGGCCGAACTCAACACCCGCGACTACGGGGTGCCGATCTCCTACGCCGGCAACGGGATTCTGCTGGAACAGTTCCTGCGCCACTTCGCCGGCTATGTCGACAAACCCCATGGGACCAGCACTCCGGTCAGCGGCAGCGCTGACCTCAACCTCATCGAACGCGAACCGTACGGGGTGGTCGGCGTCATCGCCCCGTGGAACGGAGCCCTCGTCGTCGCCGCGTCGTGTGTGGCGCCGGCGCTGGCCGCGGGAAACGCCGTGGTGTTCAAACCGTCGGAACTGGCACCCCTGGCCGCACTGCGGTTCGGGGAACTGTGCCTGGAAGCCGGCCTGCCGCCCGGGCTGGTGAATGTCGTGCCCGCCGCCGCCGAGGGGGGAGAGGCCCTGGTGCGTCATCCGGGGATCGGCAAGATCCACTTCACCGGCGGTGAGCACACCGCACGCACCGTCCTGCGGACGGCTGCCGAGAACCTCACCCCGGTGGTCACCGAACTCGGTGGCAAGTCGGCCAACATCGTCTTCGCCGACGCCGACCTCGACACCGCCGCCGTACATTCCGCGCACCAGGGCCCGCTGATGCAGTCCGGACAGAGCTGCGCGTGCGCCAGTCGCATCCTGGTCCACGGCAGCGTCTACGACGCCTTCACCCAGCGCTTCCTCGCCGTGATCGCCGCCGCACGCGTCGGCGACCCGCTGAACCCCGCCACCACCTTCGGGCCCGTCATCTCCAAGGCCGCGGCCGATCGTATCCTCGCTGCGGTCGACGGTGCCGTAGCAGACGGCGCCGGACAATTGCTCACCGGCGGTCACCGGATCGCCGAAGGTGAACTCGCACACGGCTATTACCTGGAACCGACGGTCTTCGGCGATGTCGACAACAGCTCGGTACTGGCGCAGACCGAGACCTTCGGCCCCGTCGTTTCCTTGATCCGGTTCAGCGATGACGCCGAGGCCGTGCGGATCGCCAACGACACTCGATATGGTCTGAATGCCTTCGTGCACACCCGCGACCTGACCCGCGCGCACACCGTCGCGCGTCAACTACAGGCCGGGTCGATCTGGATCAACCAGGGCAGCCGAATATCTCCGCAGGGACCTTACGGCGGTTACAAGCACAGCGGCGCCGGACGCACCGGCGGCCTGGAAGGGTTGCAGGGATTCCAGCAGGTCAAGAACATTCGGATCGGGCTGGCTTGAGTACAGGTGGTGACCATCTGGCACCGGCTGGCCGCACGGGAATTCCACCCCGAGTTGCGGCGGTACGCCCGCTACCTACCCCGTACGCTCGTCACGCCGCTGACGGTCACCGTCTTCCGCCGGCTTCCCCGCCGGGCGAAATGCCGGCCCGGAACCTCCGTGCACGTCCTGCCCTCGGGCATCGGTGTGCGCGTACACCGGCCACCGGAGCGGCGGCAGGATCGCGGTGGCGCGCTGCTGTGGATCCACGGCGGCGGTTACGTGCTCGGGAACGCGGCCATGGACGACACCCTGTGCCGCCGGATGGCAACCGAACTGGACATCCCGGTCTGTGCCGTCGACTACCGGTTGGCCCCAGAACACCCGTATCCGGCGGCACTGGACGACTGCTACGAGGCGTTGTGCTGGCTGGCCGCGCAACCCGGCGTCGACGGCTCCCGACTAGCAGTCGCCGGTGCGAGCGCGGGTGGTGGTCTGGCCGCGGCCGTGGCGCTGCGGGCGCGTGACCGGGGTGAGATCACTGTGGCCGCCCAGGTGCTTATCTATCCCATGCTCGACGACCGCTGCGCGAGTGGGGAGGACCCCGTGGCCGGGCTGCGCAGGCTGTGGAACGCCGCGAGCAGCACATTGGGGTGGCGCGCTTATCTCGGCGGGGTTGACCCCGTGACGGCGGTGCCGGCCCGGCGCGGTGACCTGTGCGGCCTCGCGCCGACGTGGATCGGTGTCGGCAACCTGGATGTGCTGCACGACGAGGCATGTGCCTACGCGGAGCGCCTACGCGAGGCCGGAGTCGAGTGTCACCTCGAAGTCGTCCCCGGCGGTTTCCACGGTTTCGACGCCGTCGCCCCGAAAACGCTTGTTGCCAACCAGTTCTTCGCCAGTCAGATGACCATGATTCGAACCCGTCTGAAGATCGGCGGTCCCGATGGCGATACCTAGTCCGGACCTCGCCCCTCGGGCTAGACTCTCGGGCTCATGCGACGAAAGCCGAACCCGCAGCAGCGACGACGTGAGTTGTGCGATGCGGCGATCCGGTTATTGGCCGATGACGGCCTCAAAGGGGTCAGCCACCTGAAAGTCGATCGGAAAGCGGGCGTACCCGACGGCAGCGCGTCGTTCTATTTCCGGACCCGTTCAGCGCTGTTGCATGCCGTGGCCGAACGCGTCGCCGACCTCGATCTGAAGGATTTGGCTGCCGCGACGGCCATACCCGAGGACTCGGGATCGAGCGCGTCGGGCCTGGCCACGCTGGTGGTGCGCTCGGGCACCGGGGTACGGCGCATCCGGGCCAAAGCCCGCAATGAACTTGCCCTCGAGGCCGCCCGCGATCCGGTGCTCGCGGAGAAACTGCGGGGCAACGACGACCGATTCTTCGGACTGATCCGGGAGGCGGTTGTGCGACTCCAGCCTGACGGCGCAGATGCCGCCGCCGTGGACGAGCAGACCTACGCGGTGATGATGTTCATCAGCGGCGTGATGCTGACCCGGTCCAGCGGTGAAACCGGGACGCGCACAGCCGAAGAGCTGGATGCGATCATCTCGGGCATCGTGGCCGGCGTCGGTGCGGTTGGGGATCAACCCCGGTCTCGTCCTGACCAACGCTGACTACCGCGGCCTTGCCATATCGCTCTACATAAGTAGAGTGTTAGGCACGTCACCTCTAGCATGCCGAGGTGCTCGCGGCCATCGGGCCGGCCAGGCGGGAAGGAATGTCAGGGATGACGACTGTGCACAGCGAGACCGGGGTGTTGGCCGGTGATGAGCGGATGTTGATCGATGGGGTGTTGGAGCACACCGGTGGTGGTGCGACGTTTGAGGTGGTGCATCCGGCGACCGAGGAGGTGGCCGGTGTGGCCGCCGACGGCTCGGTGGAGGACATGGCCCGGGCGGTGGGTGCGGCGCGGCGTGCGTTCGACACCACCGACTGGTCGATGGATGTGGAGTTCCGGTTTCACTGTTTGATGCAGTTGCATGCGGCGTTGGAGCGCAACGCCGAGCGGTTGCGGCGGATCCTGATCACCGAGGTGGGGTGTCCGGTCAGCGTCACCGGTTCGCAGATCGAGTCGCCGATCCATGAGGTCAAGCACTGGGCCGAGTACGGCCGCGACTTCGCCTACACGGTGGACACCGGGCTGCATGACACGCCGCTGGGGCCGGCGCGGCGGTTGTCGCATTTCGAGCCGCTCGGTGTGGTGGGGGCGATCACGCCGTGGAATGTGCCGTTCTACCTGAACATCGCCGAGACGGTGCCGGCGTTGATGGCGGGCAACACGGTGGTGCTCAAGCCGGCGCAGTTGACGCCGTGGTCGGGCAGCGAGTTGGGCCGGATCGTGGCCGAGGAGACCGACATCCCGGCCGGGGTGTTCAACGTGGTGACCTCGAACGCCAACGAGGTGGGTGCGGCGCTGAGCGCGGATCCGCGGGTGGACATGATCACCTTCACCGGGTCGACAGCCACGGGCCGGGCGATCCTGGCCGCCGGTGCGCCGACGGTGAAGAAGACCCTGTTGGAGCTCGGTGGCAAGTCGGCGCACATCGTGCTCGACGATGCCGATTTCTCGAGTTCGTTGCCGTTGGCGGCCATGATGGCGTGTGTGATGTCGGGGCAGTCGTGCATTCTGCCGTCGCGGATTCTGTTGCCGCGCAGCCGCTATGACGAGGGTCTGGAGATCCTGAAGACGTCGATGGAGAACTTCCCGGTCGGTGATCCGTGGACGCCGGGGATCATGCAGGGCCCGCAGATCAGTGAGGGCCAGCGGCAGAAGGTGCTCGGGTTGATCCAGAGCGGGATCGAGTCGGGGGCGCGGCTGGTCACCGGTGGCGGCATCCCGGAGAGCCTGCCGGTGGGCTATTACACGCAGGCGACGTTGTTGGCCGACGTGGATCCGGATTCGCAGATCGCGCAGGAGGAGATCTTCGGGCCGGTGCTGACCGTCACGCCGTACGAGGGTGACGACGAGGCGGTGGCGATCGCCAACAACACCATTTATGGCCTGTCCGGCGAAGTTTCGAGCGTGGACGTCGATCGGGCGCTGCGCGTTGCCCAACGGATGCGGACGGGCAACGTGAGCATCAACGCCAAGAGTCACTTCGGCATCGACAGCCCGTTCGGCGGCACTGGTCAGTCCGGCCTGGGCTACCGCAACGGCGACCTCGGCTATCAGGAGTACCTGCACATCAAAACCATCGGCCTACCCGAATGAGCGAGCTCGATCTTGCGGGTCGCCGGGTCCTGGTCACCGGCGCCGGTCAGGGCGTCGGCCGCGGCTTGGCGGACGCCTTCGCCGCCGCGGGAGCCGAAATCCTGGTCAACGATCTGCGTGCCGAACGCGCCCAGGCGGTGGTCGATGAGATTCGCGCCGGTGGTGCGGCGGCGCAGGCGGTTCCGTTCGACGTCACCGATTACGCCGCCGTCACCGCCGCGATCAGCGCGGCGGGCCCGGTCGATGTCCTGGTCAACAACGCCGGGAATGCGGGTGCCGAGGGGTTCGCGAACCGGGCGAAGTTCGCCGACACAGAGCCGGGCGACTGGGAGGCGTTCCTTCGGGTGAACCTGTACGGCGTCCTGCATTGCACCCGTGCGGTGCTGCCGGGGATGGTTGCCAACCAGTGGGGCCGCATTCTGACGATCGTGTCGGATGCCGGCCGTACGGGGGACCCTGGCGGTGCGGTGTACGGGGCGGCGAAGGCCGGAGCGGCCGGCCTGACCCGGTCGGTGGCGCTGGAGAACGGCCGCTACAACGTCACCGCCAACAACATCTCGCTGGGCACCATGCGCACCCCGCTGACCGAGGCGCTGTGGGCCGAGCACGCCGATTCTCCGCAGGCCAAGGCGATCCTGGCGAACTACGCCATTCGCCGCCCGGGATCACCCGATGACGTCGCCCAGTTGGCGCTCACATTGGCCAGTGAGCACGGCGCCTGGATCACCGGGCAGACGATCTGTGTCAACGGCGGCTACTCGATGGCCCTGTAGGAAAGCGGCGCTGATGCAGCTACGGGAGTGGATCGAAGGTCGCTGCGGCGAATTCGGTTCTGACCGTGCACCGGCGGTGCTGGCGACCGGCGGCAGTGCCGACAGGTTGGTCCGGTTGTGTTGGGAGGCGCCGCCGGCAGGTCCGCCGGTATTGACGGTGCGGGCGGACACGGTGGCCGACGCGGTGTGGTCGGCCGGCGGCTTGATCTGCGACGGTGCGCTCAGTGGGTGGGAGGTTGTGGTGCAAACCGCGGACCGGTCGAGTCCGTGCGCCCTGCGCATCCTGGGAGCCGCTGTGATGCTCCCCGATCCGGACGACGACTGTTGGACACCGCTGCCGTCGGGAAGAGATGACAGCGAACTACGCCATGTCCCGAGTGCCGCGGCAATGGCATTCAAGGCTCGGGCAACCGAGCTGGTTCACCCCGGCGGCTGTGCGCCGGGCGTGGAGACATTCCGTGTGATCGCCGAGTTGCCCTAGGGCAGCTGGGTTTTGACTTCTTCGATTAGCCACTGGCTGTAATCGAGGTATTCCTCCACGCCGCTCAATGGCGGAAGCGGCACTGCGCTGACGGTGACGCCCTGTTCGGTCAGCCAGCCGAGTTTGTCGACGATCTCCGCGGCGCTCATCCCCGGGCGGGCGTGCGGATCATCCTGGACCGCGTGTCCCTCGCCGACCCGGTTGGTGCCCAGTCCGTGGACCACGTCGAAGTCGCGGCCGTTGTAGCCCGGCTGCGATTTGATGAACGCGACGCGCTCGGCGATCTTCTCCGGCGGGGTCAGGAAGGACCACCATCCGGTGGCGTACTTCGCGGCGCGTTGCAGGGCGGCGTCGGCGTCGCCGCCGATCCAGATCGGAAGATGCGGCTTTTGAACGGGTTTGGGTTCGAACGCGACATCGTCGAACGAAATGTACTTTCCCTGGAACTGTGGCGACTCGGCGGTCCACAACTCGACGATCGCGGCGAGGTACTCGTCGGCGATGCGGCCGCGTTCCCGGAACGGCACGCCGAGGAGATCGAACTCGCGCTCGAGCCAACCGACCCCGAAGGTGACCATCATCCGGCCGCTACTGAGCCAATCCGCCGTCGCCAAGGCCTTGGCCAGGACGATCGGGTTCTGCAACGGCAGCACCGTGATACAGGAATTCAACAGGATCCGCTCGGTCGCGCCGGCCAGGTAGGCCTGTGCGACCGTCGAATGGAAGTAATGCGGCCCGGACAGTTCGACATGCTCGGACGGAATGATGAAATGCTCCGGCACCGCGACCATGTCGTATCCGAGCGCATCGGCGTGCTTGACCATCCGCGTCTGATCTGCGCCGGTGACCTGCGCCTCCCACGGCTGCATGGTGGCCTTGAGTCGCAGCATGTGTGGCAGGTTGAAGAGCAGTCTCATGTCGGGATCTTCTCCTCAGCGGTAGTGCAGGTGCGCAGTTACTCACTACGAATATAGAGTAATAACGGCAGCGCCGAGCAAGAACGGCACCCCGTATCCCACTGTCTTGCAGGAGCTCCCGCGCCAACTCCTGGAACTCGGTTCGACTTAGAGCTGAACGTAGACGCTCTTGTTCTTCATGAATGATTCGACGCCGTCGCGGCCCCATTCGTAGCCCCAGCCGGATTGTTTCCAGCCGCCGAAGGGCATCGAGTGGTCGAACACCATCTGGCAGTTGACGGTAACTGTTCCGGATTCCAGGCGCTTGGCCAACCGGTGGGCCCGGCCGACGTCCTTGGTCCACACCGTTGCCGCCAGACCGTAGTCGGAGTCGTTCGCCAGAGCGACGACTTGGTCGTCGTCGTCGAACGGCAGGATCGGGACGACGGGCCCGAAGATCTCCTGCTGGTACAGGCGCATCGTGGGATCCACATCGGTCAGTACCGTCGGATGCACGAAGTAGCCCTTGCGATCGAGGCGGTGCCCCCCGGTCACCAGCTCGACGCCGTCGCGCTTGCCTTCGTCGATGAACCCCAGCACGCGGGTCAGCTGCTTCTGGCTGATCAGCGGTCCGATCAGCGCCTCCTCGGCCGGACCGCCCAGCGTGACCGTGTTGGCCAGGTTCGCGACACCTTCGAGGACGCGCTCATAGACGTTGCGGTGGGCGAAGATTCGCGATCCGCAGATGCAGCCCTGGCCGGAGTGGATGAAGATCCCCATCGCGGCCATCAGGATGGCGGTGTCGAGGTCGGCGTCGTCGTAGATCAACACGGGCGACTTGCCGCCGAGTTCGAGTGTGACGCGTTTGAGGTTGCCGCTGGCGGCCTGCACGATGCGTTTGCCGACTTCGGTGGAGCCGGTGAAGGCGACCTTCTCGATGCCGGGGTGTTCGCTGATCGCGGCGCCGGCGGTGTGTCCGTAGCCGGTTACCAGGTTCACCACGCCGTCGGGGACTCCCGCCTGGGTGAGGAGTTTGTCGATCACGATCGCTGAAAGCGGGGTTTCCTCGGCGGGTTTCACGACGCTGCTGCAGCCGGCGGCGAGTGCGGGCGCCAGCTTGGTGCAGGCGTTGAACACCGGTCCGTTCCACGGGAAGATCAGCCCCACCACCCCGTACGGTTGTTTGAGGGTGTAGCCGTGCATGTTCGAGTCGACGCCGGTGATCCCACCGGTCTGCTGCACATCGTGGGCGATGCCGTTGAGCTTGGTGCACCAGCCGGCGTAGTAGCGGAAGATCTCCGCGCTCGTTCCCATGATCGCCCGGGCCTGCATCAGCGGCATGCCGGTGTTGCGGGAATCGATGTCGGCCAGCTCGTCGGCGTGCTCGTCGATCAGGTCGGCAATACGTCCGAGCACCTTCGCCCGTTCCGATCCCGGTTTCTGGTGCCACACACCGGATTCGAAGCTGGCCCGGGCCCGGGCGACAGCGTCATCGACCGCCGCCGCGCCGCCATCGGTGAATTCACCGATCTGCTCCTCGCTGACCGGGTCGATGATCGGGATCATGTCGCCGGTGCCGGGCCGCTGACGGAGCTCGTCGAGGACAGCCTGAAACGCCATGTAGGACAACCTTTCGGTCTTGAGAGAGTCGGGCTGAGCTACCGAGCCCGGTCGAACTCGATGTGCAGTTCGGTCAGGCCGCGCAGCAGGAAGGTGGGTTCGTAGGCGTAGTTGCGGTGACCGGTCGGGCCGTGGAAATCCGCGTCGATGCGGATCTCGCTCATCCGGTCGAGCAGGCGGCGGACGGTGATCTGTCCCTCGACGCGGGCCAGGGGTGCGCCGGCGCAGGTGTGGATGCCGCGGCCGAAGGCGATGTGCTCGCGAACGTTTTTGCGGTCGGGCCGGAATTCGTGCGGGTTCTCGAACTTGCGCGGGTCGCGGTTGGCCGCGCCCAGGCACAGCATCACGATGGTGCCGGCCGGCAGATGCACCCCGCCGAGTTCGGTCGTGTGCCGGACCAGTCGGAAATCGACCTTCGTCGGCGCGTGCATCCGCAGCGCTTCCTCGATGAACGTCGGTATGCCATCAGGGTTTTCGCGCAGCCGCTGCTGATAATCGGGGTTATCGCCGAGCACCTGCACAGAGGCCGACAGCAGTTTGGTGACGGTTTCCTGCCCAGCGGCGAACAGGAACGTCGCGGGCTTGACGAGTTCGGAGAGGTCCGGGGTCGACCCGTCCGGGTAGAGCGCGGACGCCATGCCCGAGAGCACGTCGTCGCGCGGTTCGGCGCGGCGGGCTGCGAGATAGCCAGCGAACCGGTCGTCGAGATACTTCAAGGGATCCAGGCCGACTGCCTCACCGTCGAGGGCGCCGACCCGGTTGCCTTCCGGGCGTTCGGCGCCCAGGGCGGCGAGGAACTCGGGGCGATCCTCTTCTGGCACGCCGAGCAGGTCGATGATCGCCGAAGTGGCAAAGGGTTTGGCGTACTCGGACAGGAACTCGCATTTCCCGTTGTCGATGAACTGGTCGATCTGCTGATCGACCAGCTGCCACATGAAGTCCTCGTTCTCCTTCAGGCGCCGCGGGGTCAGTAGCTTGCTCAACAGTGAACGCGCCTTCTCATGAGCGGGCGGGTCCATGACGACCATGTGCTCGTGGATCGGGAACAGATGGCGGTGTGCCTCGATCTGTGCGCTGATGTCATCACCCTCGGGGGTGAACGGCAGCGGCGGGAACGGCCCACCGATCGCGTTGACCGCCGAGAAGGTCTCATGATCCTTGAACGCTGCCATCACCTCCTGGTAGCCGGTGACCGCGACGACGCCCTGATGCGGCTCCCGGAACACCGGGTTCTGCTCACGCAGGGCATCGAAGTACGCGTAGGGATCCTGCGCGAGTGCCGGATCGGAGAAGAAGTCGACGAAGGCGAGGTCGGTCATGGACGGGCTGTCCTTTCATGGAAGAAACCGGCGGGAGGGAGGGGCTGAGTCTCAGGTCTCGACGATGCTGATGGCACCGCGTGGGCAGGCATCGATGGCCGCGTGGACCAGATCCCACTGCTCCGCCGACGGCTGCTGGACGCAGGTCGCGACGTCATCGTCGCCCAGATCGAACAACTCCGGGGCTGACTCGAGGCACAGCGCGTGCCCTTCGCACAGGTGCGGATCGACGACCACGCGCCGGGAAACGCTCACCGCTCGCCCACCTCTACTGATCGACTGACCAAATTGCTAGAATGCTGCATGTCTACCATCCGGCGGGATTGCCGGTCAAGCAACCAGCCGACGGGGGAATGCTGAATGGCGGTACCGCGCAAGGCCCGTAGCACCGACGGCGGTGCACGCACCCGATTGATCGAGGCCACCGCCAAACTTATGCTCGATGAGGGTTATGCCGCGGCCACCTCGCGGCGGATCGCCGCCGAAGCCGGCGTCAAGCAGGCCCTGGTCTACTACTACTTCCCGTCGATGGACGATCTGTTCGTCGAAGTGCTCCGCTCCGGCGCCGAGGTTTCGCTGGCCCGGATGCGGGATGCGCTCAACGCCGACGATCCGTTGCTCACGCTGTGGACGATGAATTCCGATGACCGGCTGACAGTCCTGAATACCGAGTTCATGGCACTGGCCAATCACCGCAAGGCGATTCGCGCGGAACTGAAGACCTACGCCGAACGGGTCCGTGATATCGAGACTGCCGCCGTCGCGGTCGCGCTGCGCGCCCGGGGAATCGACACCAAACTCTATCCACCCATCGCGATCTCGATGCTCATCGCCCAAACCGGCCGCAGCCTGTGCAACGAGGACGCCGTCGGCGTCACTCTGGGGCACGCCGAACTGCGCGAGTTCGTCGAACGACAACTCCAGCTGCTCACACAACACCAGTTCGATCACGCCAACCCCGCCACCTGACCCAAGCTCTGCCTCAGCCGGATTGGGCTCCCGCTATTGACAGCTGGCCCATCACCTGCCATCGTTCCTGATCGATCGACAAAGTTGATCGACACGAATGACGCACCGTCCGAGCTGCCGTTCGGGCGATCCGAGAATCGAGGTATTCCGTGAGTGGACGCGTAGCAGGCAAGGTTGCCTTCGTCACCGGCGCCGCCCGAGGGCAGGGGCGGAGCCACGCGGTCCGGCTGGCCGAGGAAGGCGCCGACATCATCGCGGTCGACATCTGCGGCCCCATCACCCCGGACAGCCAGATCGCGCCGTCCAATCCCGACGACCTCGCCCAGACCGTGGACCTGGTCAAGAACCTCGGCCGCCGGATCGTCACCGCCCAGGTCGACGTCCGCGATTACGACACGCTCAAGGCGGCACTCGACAACGGCGTCGAGCAACTCGGGCGACTCGACATCGTCGTCGCCAACGCCGGCATCGGCAACGGCGGCGAAACGCTGGACAAGACCAGCGAATCCGACTGGGACGACATGATCGGCGTCAACCTCTCCGGCGTCTGGAAGACCGTCAAAGCCGCTGTGCCACATCTGATCGCCGGTGGAAACGGCGGATCGATCATCATGACCAGCTCGGTCGGCGGTCTGAAGCCCTACCCCAACACCGGTCACTACATCGCCGCCAAGCACGGCGTGATCGGCCTGATGCGCACCTTCGCCGTCGAACTCGGCCAGCATTTCATCCGCGTCAACGCGGTTTGCCCCACCAACGTGAACACTCCGATGTTCATGAACGAGGGCACCATGAAACTGTTCCGTCCGGACCTGGAGAACCCGGGCCCGGATGATCTCGCAGTGGCGGCTCAGTTCATGCACACCCTGCCCATCGGCTGGGTCGAACCGGTCGACATCAGCAACGCCGTGCTGTTCCTGGCCTCCGACGAATCCCGCTACATCACCGGCTTGCCCGTCACCGTCGACGCCGGCAGCATGCTCAAGTAACGGTCCGAAACGGCGCATCGTTCTGCCCGCCACGCGGCGCACGACATCGTTAGGCGTTCTCGGCGGTTGTTCCGGCGTCCGTAGCCGTTGCCTCCGGTGACTAGTCTGGGGATTATCGGCGTAAACAGGGCTGACCAAGAACAAAACGGAGGAGTCCTGGAAGGATGCCGACGTCCTGTTCGCGCCTTCGCCCGTGCTTGAAGGTTGACACCACCCCGACCGGCGGTTCAACCCTTCCGCACCCTGGCCGAAGCGTGGCATTTATGTTACGCTTTCGGTTGTCTGTCGCACGGCCGAAAGAGAGGTGATCCCCATGAACGACGTGTTCAGCACGTTGCTTGAGATCGAGGGTAACGACCCCGAGTTCGCCCGTGCGTACGCCGCCGAGTCGGCCCGGATCGAGGCGATCGATTCGATCATCAACGCGCTCGACGAGGCGCGAGGGACGGAAAAGCTCAGTAAGGCGGCACTGGCTCGAGCGATCGGCGCTGACCCGAGCACCGTGCGGCGACTGCTGTCGTCGGAGTCGGTGAACCCCACGCTCAGCACCATCGCCGAGGTCGCAGCAGCGCTAGGCATGAAGGTGACACTCACGCCGATGTCGGAGGACGAGCGCACCCGTATCACCGCACCCATGCGGGCCTGCGCCTAGTTCACTCCCTTCGCGGCGCGGATGTCGTCGTCGGTGGCGAGCGACCTCGGTTTGCGCCGCAGGTACTCGTCTCCCAGCGCCCGCACCTCGGCGTAACGCTTATCGGACAGGGTCGTGCGGTACGGCTTTGCTGCACCGTCGATCACCGTAAGCAACGGCAAGGTTGTCCTCGCTCCGTCGTAGTCGAGAAGGCAGAACAGCCGGTAGTGCCACTTGCCGTTCGGCGTTTTTGAGGTGACACGCGCCTCGAAATAGCCGGTCATGTCTGCGTGCAACGCCTCCCATTGCCCACCTCCGGCAAACCGCTTCGGCGGCGCCTTCGCCACGGCGGCCAAGGTCGCGAGCAGGCGTGCCCGAACGTTCGAGGGGAATCCCAACAGCGCATCCAAACCGGGCGAGCTCTGCGTCGCGTCGTCGTCGCGGTGCCGCTTGAAGAACGCCACCGTGTGCGTGGCATCCGACGACAGGGGCTCCACCGTCGGCGCGGCTTCCCGAGGCGGTTTGTGGCGACTCACCGTTTCATCTCATCACCTGCCGACGACACCCCTATGTACGGCCGAGACGTCGGCCAGTCTGCTGCCGGCGGTCAGCGGAAGCCACCCGATTCGTTCGCCCATATCTATGTCCGCGGCGGCCCCCCGACGTAATCGGTAGGGCAGTGGCATAAGGGCCGTGGTGCGCCACACAATGAGGCATGCGGAACGGGACAGCAGTCGACCACGGATTGCCGCGTTCCGTGTCGGGGGAGTGCGTATGGAACTCGTCATCGTGCCGACGCAGGCTCGACCGCACCCGCGCGAACAAGTTGGGGTATGCACAAATCGGTGGCCGGTTTGCTGGCGTCCTGGAGTTTGCTGACGTCGCGTCCGGCCGAAGTGCCCCAGGAGCCCACATCCGCCAAGCCAGTGGGTTCCCAGTGGGCTCCGACACGCTGCAACAGGGGGTGATGACAGAGACTCTATGGGACGTGGAAAGTGGCTTGACCTGCTCGAATGAGACGGGGTGAGACGCCATTCCACGGTTTCCGGATGTTTTACACACCAGCGGTCGGCGGTTCGATACCGTCCGCGCCCACCAGTTGTTTGACACCGCGGCAGACCGTCAATGCGGTGAGCATGACAACCTCTCCGACACCGGACGAACCCACTCCACCGTCGCCGCCCGTTCCACCTGACCGGGCACCGACCGGCCAATGGGGAGTGTCGCCGTCGACCAGCCCGCAGCTGACACCATCTGGCCGCTCCGCCAAGCCGCCCGGCGTACGCGCGACGCTGTGGGCGGCACTGCTGGTGCTGATCGGTGTCATCGCCCTGCTGATCGTGCTCTCGGCCTAAAGCGCTGCCCGGAGCTCTGCGGAGCGCTCAGTGCGACATGGGTGGCTCATCTTCTTTCAATGGCGCGCTGCTCTCCATGCTGTCGCAAATCGTGGTGCCCTCGCGGCGGGTGCGCACCAGCCGCGCCATCCGCAGTTTCACCGGGTGTTGTGACGCCGATGGCGCCGGCTTGCCGACGTGCTCGGCGAGTTCGTTGACCGACATCTCCCGGCTCGTCCCAGCGGCCGATGGGGCGGTCGGTAATGTCCAGCGGGCAAGTTTTCAGCGCTCTAGCGGAGGTAACTCGATGTCGACGCAGTCACTGCGCCAGCCCATTCACTCCGGGCATCTCACCGTGGGCGCCCTCAAGCGCAACAGGGACAAGCCGGTGCTGTTCCTCGGTGACACCACCTTGACCGGGGGTCAGCTCGCCGAGCGCATCAGCCAGTACATCCAGGCGTTCGAGGAACTCGGAGCTGACGCGACCGGGCTGTTGTCGCTGAACCGTCCCGAGGTGCTGATGATCATCGGCGCCGGGCAGATCCGGGGATACCGGCGCACGGCCCTGCACCCGCTGGGGTCGCTGGACGACCACGCCTACGTGCTGGCCGACGCCGAGGTCAGCACGCTGATCATCGACCCCACACCGGCCTTCGTGGAGCGCGCCCTCGGCCTGCTGGAGAAGGTGCCGACGTTGCGGCAGGTGCTGACCATCGGGCCGGTGCCGCCGGAGCTGGAGGGCAAGGCCGTCGATCTCGCCGCGGAGGCGGCCAAGTACGACCCGCAGCCCCTAGCGGCCTCCGACCTTGCCCCCGACCACATCGGCGGTCTCACCTACACCGGCGGGACCACCGGTAAGCCCAAGGGCGTCATCGGCACCGTGTCGTCCATTACCGCGATGACCACCACGCAGCTCGCCGAGTGGGAATGGCCGGAGCACCCCAAATTCCTGATGTGCACCCCGCTTTCGCACGCCGGCGCGGCGTTCTTCGTGCCGACGATCATCAAGGGCGGCCAATTGGTGGTGCTGACCAAATTCGACCCGGCCGAGGTGCTGCGGGTGATCGAGGAGCAGAAGATCACCGCCACCATGCTGGTGCCGTCGATGATCTACGCGCTGATGGATCACCCGGACTCGCACACCCGCGACCTGTCGTCGCTGGAGACGGTGTACTACGGCGCCTCGGCGATGAACCCGGTCCGGCTGCAGGAGGCCATCGACCGGTTCGGGCCGATCTTCGCCCAGTACTATGGCCAGTCCGAGGCGCCGATGGTGATCACCTACCTGGCCAAGGGGGACCACGACCAGAAGCGTCTGACCTCCTGCGGGCGCCCCACCCTGTTCGCCCGGGTGGCGCTGCTGGGCGACGACGGCAACCCGGTGCCCCAGGGTGAGGTCGGCGAGATCTGCGTGTCCGGGCCCCTGCTGTCCGGCGGCTATTGGAAGCTTCCGGAGGCCACCGCCGAAACCTTCAGGGACGGCTGGATGCACACCGGCGACTTGGCCCGCGAGGATGAAGACGGCTTCTACTACATCGTCGACCGCACCAAGGACATGATCGTCACTGGCGGTTTCAATGTGTTCCCCCGCGAGGTCGAGGACGTTATCGCCGAGCACCCGTCGGTGGCCCAGGTGTGCGTGATCGGCACCCCCGACGAGAAGTGGGGTGAGGCCGTGACCGCGGTGGTGGTGCTGCGTCCGGGTGCGGCCAGCGATGCCGCCGCGGTAGCCACGATGACCGCCGAGATCCAGTCCGCGGTCAAGGAACGTAAGGGTTCGGTCCAGTCGCCCAAGCAGGTGATTGTCGCAGAATCGGTGCCGGTGACGGCGTTGGGCAAGCCGGACAAGAAGGCGGTGCGCGCCCAGTTCTGGTCCGGCGCGGACCGTTCCGTCGGCTGAGGTCAGCGCAGCGCTGCGGCCAGCTGCCGCCACTGCTCCCGCGGGAAGGCCCGCGGGTCCGCATCCAGCAGCTGGACGCAGACGTGGTCGGCCCCGGCGGCCTGGTGCTCGGCGACCCGGCTGAGCACGGACTCCGGGGATCCCCAGGCGATGATCGCGTCGAACAGCCGATCGCTGACGCCGGCGATGTCGTCCTCGGAGAAGCCGGACCGCAGCAGGTTGTTGGCGTAGTTGGGCAGCGCCAAATAGGAGCTCAGCCACTTGGTGCCGATCGCGCGTGCCTCGTCGCGGCTGGCGCACAGGATCGCGGTCTGCTCGGGCAGCAGCAACGGCCCGTCGCCCAGCTGCTCGCGGGCGAACCGGGTGTGCTCGGGGGTGGTCAGGTAGGGGTGGGCGCCGCGGCTACGGGCGCCGGCCAAGTCGAGCATTTTGGGGCCCAGTGCCGCGAGCACCCGCGACTCGACCGGCACCGGCGCGTCGGCGGCGTCGAGCCCGTCGAGAAACTCGCTCATGGCGCGCAGCGGGCGGCGGTAGCGCCCCGGATCGCCGGCGTCGATCAGCGGGGCGTGGCTGACCCCGATGCCGAGCAGGAACCGATCACCGTGTGCCGCGGTCAGCGCAGCGTAGGACGCCGCGACGTCGGCCGGGCTATGCATCCACAGGTTTAGGATGCCGGTGGCGATGATTGCGTTGCGGGTGGCCGCCAGCAGGTTGGCCACCGCGTCGAACACCGGACCGCCGACGTCGGGTATCCACAGCACCCCGAAACCCAGTTCCTCTAATTCGGCGGCCGCCTCGGCGGCCTCGCCCTGATCGCCGTAGCGCAGCGGCGCACTCCAGATCCCGACACCGGAAATGTTCACCATGGCCCCAGGATGGCACAGCGCGGTCGGAGGCCTACCGGCGCCGGCCGTATCGGTCGGCGAGCTTCTGCTCGACGGTCATCGGCGGCGCGGGCTCGTCCTCGCCCGCCTCGGGTTGTGTCGCGGCGCGCTCCGCCCGGCGTGCCCGCAGCTCGGCGAACGCGAAGTACCCCAGACCTATTGGCGCCAGGATTCCGAACGCGATCCACTGAATGCCGTAGGACAGGAACGGGCCGGCATCCCGGCGCGGCAGCGCGATCACACCCAAGCCACCGGGCTGGTCTTCGACAAGCTGCAGGTAGGACCCGGTCAGCTCGACGCCGGTCACCTCCGCGACCTGTTCGGTGTTGATCGAGTACACCTGGCGAAACCCGTTCTCGGTGAACGGGTTCTTGCCCGGTATGGCGCCCTGGGAGTCGCGCAGCCGCGCGGTGATGGTGACCTCGGCGGCAGGCGGTGCCGCAATGTCCGGTAGCCGCGAACCGCCGTCGTCGGTGCGCACGAAGCCGCGATTCACCAACACGGTCGGCCCGCCTTTGACCGTGAACGGTGCCAGTACCTCCACCGCGGGCACTCCGTCGACCGACCGCAACCGCACCAGCACCTGCTTGTCGGCCAGATAGTGCCCGGTGGCGGTCACCGGCCGCCACTGCTCGTCCGGCGCAAACGAATCCTGGTGCGGCAGCAGCGTGTTCACCGGCACGGGTTCGGCGGTCAGTGCGTGTTCGAGTTGGCTGTTCGCGCGAGAGGTGGTGGTGTTCTTGCCCAGTTGCCACGGTGCCAGCACGGTGAAACACAGGTAGGCGAAGCCCAGCACCACCGCCGCCAGAGCCAGCCAGCTCGGGCGCAGCAGGAAGGCCAGGCGGCGCATCAGCCGCTCTCGCCCAACGCCAGCTGCCCGTCGACCCAGGCGTGCAGGCCCGGCAGGGCTGCCGCGATGACGGTGAACGCCTGCACGAAGTCGTCATGACCGCCGTAGTAGGGGTCGTCGACGTCGGGCACGGCGGCTCCTGAACGCGGGTCGAAGGACCGCAGCATCCGGATCCGCTCGGCCGGAATACCCAGCCCCCTCAGCAGCCCGACATGGTTGCGTCCCAGCGCCACCACCAGGTCCGCGGCCTCATGCTCGGGTCCGACCTGGGCGGCACGGTGCTCCACCGGATAGCCGTTGTCGCGCAGCACCCGGTTGGTGCGCTCGTCGGCGCCCTTGCCCACGTGCCAGTCCGCCGTCCCGGCGCTGGTCACCCGCACGGTGCCGCCCAGTCCACGCTGCGCGAGCTGGTGGGCGAACATCTTCTCGGCCATCGGCGAGCGGCAGATGTTGCCGGTGCAGACGAACGTGACATGCAGCATCGGCTCAGACACCGAGTACCTCCCGTAGTTCGGTGACGGTCTGCACGCGGGCGAGGGGACCGTCGGGGGAATCCAGACCGGCATCGGCGGTCTCGGCATAGTCGGTCTGGCCGTAGCCCCAGCCGACCAGCACCGTGTCGATACCGTGCGCGGCCGCACCGTCGACATCGTGGCGCCGATCGCCCACCATCAGCACCCGCGCGGGCAGCGGCGCCAGCTGCGCTAGCGCGTGGGCCACCACGTCGGACTTCGCGGCCCGGGAGCCGTCGACACTGGCGCCGGCGACCACCTCGAAATAGCCGTCGAGCCCGAAATGCGCGAGGATCTTGCGCGCGGTCGGCTCCACCTTGGAGGTGGCCACGGCCAGCCGAACCCCGGCGGCCCGCAGGTCGCGCAGCAGCGCGGCGATGCCGTCGAACATGGTGTTCATCTGCCATCCGCGGCTGGTGTAGTCGGCGCGGTAGGCGGCGACCGCGGCTTCGGTGTGCTCGCCGAGGCCCATCGCGGCCAGCGTGTGGTGCATCGGCGGCCCGACCAGCCGCGCAGCCAGATCCCCCTCGGGAATCGGCGCACCGATGTGCTCCAGCGCGTGCCGGAAGCTGGCGACGATCCCGGCCGCGGAGTCGGTCAAGGTGCCGTCGAGGTCGAAGATGACCAATTCGGCGGCGGCGGTGCTCGTGCGCGTCACGGTCCCATTGTCCCCGACGTGCGCGGAGAGCTCGCCGGGTGGCGCACTACTGTCTTGCAGTGTGACCGCGCGGTTGGCTGACGTCATTGACGTACTGGATGCGGCCTACCCGCCCGGGCTGGCCCACTCCTGGGACTCGGTCGGGCTGGTCTGCGGTGACCCCGGCGACCCGGTGAGTTCGGTGACGATCGCGGTCGACGCCACCTCGGCGGTGGTCGACGAGGTGCCCGACGGCGGTCTGCTGCTGGCCCACCATCCGCTGCTGCTGCGCGGGGTGGACACCGTGGCGGCCAGCACCCCCAAGGGCTCGCTGATCCACCGGTTGATCCGGACCGGTCGGGCGCTGTTCACCGCTCACACCAATGCCGACGCCGCCGCGCCCGGGGTCTCCGACGCGCTGGCAGCGGCACTCGGGCTGACGGTGGAGTCCGTGCTCGACCCGGCCGCCGGCAAACCCGACACCGACAAATGGGTGATCTACACCCCCGCAGAGCACGCCGAGGCGGTCCGGGCCGCGGTGTTCGCGGCCGGCGCGGGTCATATCGGTGACTACGCGCAGTGCAGTTGGAGTGTGCCGGGCACCGGCCAGTTCCTGCCCGGCGACGGCGCGACGCCGTCGATCGGACGAGTGGGTGAGGTCGAGCGCGTTCCCGAGGACCGGATCGAAGTGGTGGCGCCGGCGCGGGCCCGTGGGGCGATTCACGCGGCGCTGCTGGCTGCCCATCCCTACGAAGAACCGGCGTTCGACATCTTTACGGTGCAGCCGCTGCCCGCCGGAGTCGGGATCGGCCGGGTGGGCAGCCTGGCGACCCCGGAGCCGTTGAGCGCGTTCGTCGCCCGCGTCGCTGCGGGGCTGCCGGCCACCTCCTGGGGTGTGCGCGCCTCGGGAGACTCCGACTTGCTGGTCTCGCGGGTGGCGGTCTGCGGCGGCGCCGGCGATTCCCTGCTCGATGCGGCTGCCGCCGCCGACGCTCAGGTGTACGTCACCGCCGACCTGCGTCACCATCCGGCTGACGAGCATTCCCGACGGTCTGCGATGGCGCTGGTCGACGTGGCCCACTGGGCCAGTGAATACCCGTGGTGCGCGCAGGCGGCCGATATACTCCGCTCCCATTTCGGTGCGACGCTGCCGGTGCGTGTCAGCACGCTGCGCACCGACCCCTGGAATCTCGCGCATGAAGGAGACCGGTCATGAAGGCTGCTGTAGCTCAACAACGTTCGTTGTTGGAATTGTTGGAGCTGGATGCCGAGCTGGCCCGGAACGCGCACCGCGCCAAGAATCTGCCCGAGCAGCAGGACCGCGAGCGTCTCCAGGCCGAGCACACCGCGGCCGCCGACCGGCTAGCCGCCCTGGAGTTGGCCGTGGAGGACTTGGACGCCCAAGCCGGTCGTTTCGAGTCGGAGATCGACGCGGTGCGCCAGCGCGAGGACCGCGACCGCGCCCTGCTGGACTCCGGGCAGGCCAGCCCCAAACAGGTCGTCGATCTGCAGCATGAGCTCGAGACACTGCAGAAGCGCCAGTCCAGCTTGGAGGACTCGCTGCTGGAGTTGATGGAGCAGCGTGAGCAACTGCAGACCCAGACGAACGCGGAAGCGGCCGTGATCGAAGGCCTGGCCGCTGATCTGGCCCGGTTACAGGAGGCGGTGGACACCGCGCTGGCCGAGATCGAGACCACCAGTGGGCAGCGCGCGGCCACCCGCGACGAGTTGGCCGCCACGATTGACGCCGAGTTGTTGGCACTCTATGAACGGCAGCGGGCGTCCGGTGGGGTCGGTGCCGGACCGTTGCGCGGGGGACAGTGCGGCGCCTGCCGGATCGAGATCGACCGCGGTGAGCTGGCCCGGATCTCCGCAGCGGCCCCCGAGGAGGTGTTGCGGTGCCCCGAGTGCAGCGCGATCCTGCTGCGGGTCAAAGACTTCGGTTAGCGCGCTGGCCGGTGAAGGTGGGGGGATGAAAGTCGTAGTTGAAGCCGACGGTGGGTCGCGGGGGAATCCGGGCCCGGCCGGCTACGGGGCGGTGGTGTGGTCGGCCGATCGCTCCTCGCTGCTCGCCGAGGCCAAGGAGTCCATCGGTGTTGCCACCAACAACGTTGCCGAATACCGGGGCCTGGTCGCGGGGTTGACCGAGGCGGCCCGGCTGGGCGCCGCCGAGGTCGGGGTGTTCATGGACTCCAAGCTGGTGGTCGAACAGATGGCCGGCCGGTGGAAGGTCAAAAATCCGGACCTGATCACGCTGCATCGGCAGGCCCGCGAGCTGGCGTCGAAGTTCGACCATGTCCGCTACACCTGGATTCCGCGGGAGAAGAACTCCCATGCTGACCGGCTGGCCAACGAGGCCATGGATGCCGCTGCCGGAATCGACAGCCCGGCACCGAAGCCGGTGGCGACGGCGCCCGCGCCTGCCCCGACAGCTCCCGGCTGGACCGGCGCGACGGGCACCGCGACTCGGCTGCTGTTGCTGCGGCACGGGCAGACCGAACTGTCGGTGAATCGGCGCTACTCCGGACGCGGCAACCCGCCGCTGACCGACACCGGCCGGCAACAGGCCGATGCGGCCGCGCGCTACCTGGCCCAGCACGGCGGCATCGCCGCGGTCATCAGCTCGCCGCTGCAACGCTGCCGCGACACCGCCGAGGCGGCGGCGCGACTGCTGCGGTTGGACGTGACCATCGATGAGGACCTGACCGAAACCGACTTCGGTGCCTGGGAGGGGCTGACCTTCGCCGAGGCCGCCGAACGCGACCCCGAACTGCACCGGCGCTGGCTCAAGGACACCGCTACCCAGCCCCCCGGCGGGGAGAGCTTCGACGCCGTACAGCAGCGGGTGCAGGCCGCGCGCGACCGAATCGTCGCCGACCATGCCGGCACCACCGTGCTGGTGGTGTCACACGTGACACCGATCAAGACGGTGCTGCGTCTGGCGCTCGATGCCGGCCCAGCGATCTTGTACCGGCTGCACCTGGACCTGGCATCGCTGAGCATCGCCGAGTTCTTTCGTGACGGGCCCGCGTCGGTGCGGCTGGTGAATCAGACGGCCTACCTGTAGCCGCCGGCCCGCCCGTCAGCCGTGCAGGTGCACGCGCTCGCCGTGGGTTCCGAAGATCACGATGGCCTCGGCTGGACCGTCGACGGCGCCGAACCAATGCGGTGTCCAGGTGGAGAACTCGACCGCCTCACCGGGCCCGATCAGGAAATCGTCGTCGCCCAGCACCAACCGGATGCGGCCGGACAACATGTACAGCCACTCGTGGCCTTCGTGCACCGGCAATTCGGTGGGCCGTCGGCGGCGCATGCCGACCCGGATCTTGAAGGCGTGCAAACCCCCGGCCGGGCCGTGCCGGGTCAGCGGCCAATAGGTGATGCCGTTGTGGCTGTGCGAGGTACCACGCACCCGCGGGTCCTGGTGCTGCGGCGCGCGCAGCAACTCGTCGGTGCTGACCGACAGTGCCTCGGCCAGCCGGGGCAGATGGTCCAATGCCAGGCGTCGCTTGCCCGATTCCAGCCTGCTCAATGTCGAGACGTCGATACCGGCGCGCGTCGCCACGCCCTCGAGGGTCAGCCCCTGCTGGGTGCGCAGCTCACGCAGCCGACGCCGCACCCGTAGGTCTACGCCGCTCTCCTCAGCATTTGCCTGCATAGCAAATTAGCTTGCCAGTCCCTGACGTGGGCCTGCAAGCTCGGAAGCATGAGCGAAATCTGGGATTGCATCGTGGTGGGCGGCGGCGCGGCCGGACTCAGCGCCGGTCTGGTGTTGGGCCGCGCCCGGCGTAATACCCTGCTGATCGACGCGGGCCAGCAGAGCAACCGCAGCGCGCACGGAATCGGCGGCCTGCTGGGCCATGACGGCCGCCCGCCGGTCGAGCTCTATCGGCTCGGCCGCGACGAACTCGCCTCCTACGGTGTGCAGATCCGCGCCGGTGAAGTGGTAGACATCGAAAGCGTCGATGGCGAGTTCCTGGTGCGACTACTCGGCGGTCGCCTAGAACGAACACGCCGCGTGCTGCTGGCCACCGGAATGGCCTACCTGCCACCGGATCTCCCCGGCATCGCGCAGCTCTGGGGCCGTTCGGTGTTTCACTGCCCGTTCTGCCACGGCTGGGAAGTGCGGGATCTTCCGTTGGCGGTGCTGGCCGACGGTGCCCGGGCCGTTCACTTAGCGCTGCTGCTGCGGTGCTGGAGCGACGACATCGTGGTTCTCACGAACGGTCCGACCGAGCTCGACGCGGACGAGCGCACCCGACTGGCCAAAGCCGGCGTCCGGGTCGACGAGCGGCCGGTGGCAGCGCTGGACGCTCAGGACGGTGAGCTGTCGGCGGTGGTGTTCGCTGACGGTGATCGGTTGCCCAGGCGCGGACTTCTGGTCGCGGCGGCCCTGCGGCAGCGCGATCAGCTGGCTGAGCGCCTCGGTGTGGCAGTCGCGGAGCCTGGTCCCGTGGCGCATGACCCGGTCGGTGTCGATCCGTTGTGCCGCACCTCGATTCCCGGGGTGTTCGCCGCGGGGGATCTGGCGGGGGAGATGCCACAGGTGGCCGCTGCGATCGCGGCGGGCTCCCGCGCCGCGGCGGCGGTGGTGCAGAGCCTGGCCGCCGACGACTACGGATTGCCGTTGCCGCCAGTCATGAACGGAAGGAACACAGACCGATGACCGACGCCGTGCGCGACCCGCGCGAATTCTGGGACGAGTTCTACGGTGGCAATGATCCGGTGTGGAGCGGACGGGTCAACGTCCAGCTCGCCGAGATCACCGCGGATCTGGCGCCGGGCCGGGCACTGGATCTGGGCTGCGGTGAGGGCGCCGACGCGATCTGGCTGGCCGAAGACGGCTGGCAGGTGGTGGCGGTCGATGTCTCGGCCAACGCGCTGGAACGGGCCTGCGCCGCTGCTCAAGAGCGCCAGGTGATCTCGCGCATCCGCTTCGAGCGCCACGACCTGTCCACCAGCTTCCCCGCCGGCCGATTCGACCTGGTGTCGGCGCAGTTCCTGCACTCGCCGGTGCCACTGGAACGCGAAGCAGTGCTGCGCCGGGCGGCTGACGCCGTGGCGGTGGGCGGGCGACTACTGATAGTGGACCATGCCGCCGCGCCGCCGTGGGCCGGCCAGCACGTGCACGAGCATCACTTCGCCACGGCCGAAGAGGTACTGGCCGGGCTTCGACTCGATGACGCGCAGTGGGAGCTGCTGCGGCTCGGGACTGCCGAGCGCGACGCGGTCGGACCCGACGGCCAGACCGGCGTGCTGACCGACAACGTGATCATGCTGCGGCGCACCGGTCCCACGCGTTAAGCGGCGTCTTTCAAGCGGCGTCTTTCAAGCGGCGTCGTGAAAGATCAGCCCCAGTGTGTAGCGCTCACCGGAGCGGATCGGCGAGACGCCGTGGCGCACCGGCGCCGTGGACCAGCCGCGGGTGGAGCGCACCGGCCGATCGCGGGTGGTGAACACGTAGCCGTGCCCCTGCGGCAACTGCACGGCCACGCCGCGAGACTGCGCACGCGGGCGCTGCTCGACCAGCAGGAACTCACCCCCGGTGTAGTCGGCGGCCGGATCGCTGAGGTTGATCACCACCTGTAGCGGAAACACCAACTCGCCGTAGAGGTCCCGGTGCAGGGCATTCCAGTCACCCGGGCCGTAGTGCAACATCAGGGCGGTCGGTTTGGTCTGGCCGGCACGGTGGCACTGCTCCAGCCACTCGTCGAAATCGTCAGGCCACGGCGTCGCGCGGCCCAGCCGGGTAGCCCAGTCCCGGGCGATCGGCACCAGATGCGGATACAGGGCCCGCTTCAGCGCATCGACGGGTGCAGGTGCCGGTGCCGCGAAATACCGGTACTGCCCGGACCCGTAGCGATGACGCTGCATGTCGACGGTGGCGCGGAAGCGCTCGTCGTCGGCGTAGCAACGCCGCAACCGCGCGGCCTCGGTGACCGTCAGCAGCCGGGGCAGCAGCGCGCCGCCGCACTCGTCGAGCTCGGCGGCCACGGCGTCCCAGTCGCCGGCACCCACCCGCCGCTCCCAGCGTGTCGTCATCCCTAGAGTGTGCGCCAGCCGTGCGGGGTGATGCCGGCTGGTCTGCGCCCAGGCTTGCCGGTACGGTGATCAGCGCGGACGAGTTGGCCGGGCGGCCGCGGCACGCGTAAAAGCGGGTCGAGGAAAGTCCGGACTTCACAGAGCAGGGTGATTGCTAACAGCAATCCGAGGTGACTCGCGGGACAGTGCCACAGAAAACAGACCGCCACCGCAAGGTGGTAAGGGTGAAACGGTGCGGTAAGAGCGCACCAGCGTTCCGGGTGACCGGGACGGCTCGGTAAACCCCACCCGAAGCAAGGCCAAGAAGGCCGCATTTCGGTGCGGTCGCGCAGGTGTTTGAGGGCTGCTCGCCCGAATCTGCGGGTAGGCCGCTTGAGGTACCCGGCGACGGTGTGCCCAGATGGATGGTCGCCGCCGCATCGCTTCGGCGGTGCGGGACAGAATCCGGCTTACAGGCCAACTCGTCCGCCTACATCGCCCGCTTCAGCTTGCGCAGCGCGGGCCGCAACGCCGCCCGACTCCGCGCGGCAAGGTCTGCCTCGCGGGCATACAGCAGTCCGTAAGTGAAGGTGTCCTCGCCGGCAGCCGCCGCGGCATCGGCCTGTTGCAGCAGATTTTTCCGGCTGACCACGCTGTCCTGGTGGTCGCCGAGCACGCTCTGAATCGTCTTCGCCCGCTTGGCGATCTTCTTCTTATTCGCTGCCGCGGCGGCGTAGCGCAGTCGCTTGGCGGCCTTGCGGATCCGGTGCAGTGCCGCGTCGCGGTCGGCGGCCTTCTTGGCAGCCTTCACCGCCTTGCGCAGCCGCCGGTAGGCGACGTCTACCGTGGCGTACCGCTCGGCGGCCGGCGCGCTGACCAGATCGTCGAGGCCGTCGAGCAGCCGGAAATACCGCGGGGAGCGCAGCGCGGCCAGGCTGCGGCGTCGTCCCGTCTGGTAGCGGCGCAGCGAGCCGCCGACCAGCCGTTCGCCCACCGGCCCGCGGACCAGCTCCGGCGTCAGCTCATCGAGTGCCTGCTGATAGCGCTGGGCCAGGACCTCCGCGTCGCGGGCGACACCGAGGACCGATCCCAGTTCCTGCAGTTCGTCGAGCAGCGGGGCGTGGGCCGTTTCCTCGCCCTGCAACAGGCTGCGGATCCGCCGGATCGTCACCCGCATCTGATGAATGGCGTCGTCGGCGTCGGCGCGCACGGCGCGATCCCACACCAGCAACTGCTCGATCTGCTCGGCCAGCGCCCGATGCAGACGGTCGGTCGGGTGCGCGGGCACCGCCGGCGCGCCGAGCACCCTGGCCAGTTTGGAGCCGTAGCCGGCCGGCCTGGCGCCGGTGTCGCGCAGCCGGTTACTCAGCCGGTCCAGCAGCTTGAGGTCCCCGCTGCCCAGTTCCAGTTCCCATTCCCGCCAGTGCTGTTCGCCGTCATCGCCAGCCGACGCGGTGACCTGGTCGTCGCAGAACTCGGCCAGCACCTCGCCCTGTTCGTCGCGCAGCACCACCACACCGCGGGCGGTACGGATTCGGGCCACCGGTGCCAGCGGCCTATCCCGCACGATCGCCCTCACCACATCCAGCAGCTCGTCGGGAACCTCCGGGCCCAGGGGCGCGCGCACCTCGGTGCGGGTGTCCGGCCCGGCAGGAAGTTTCAGGTGCCAGCCGGCGTCGGGACCTCCGGTGCGTCGGCGCAACGTGACTCGCCGGGCCGCCAGGTCGTGTCCGGGTGTATCGAAGTACACGGCCGCAAGGTCTTGTGCCGGCAGCTGCTCAACCTGGGCGACGCCGGCGATGCCGTCGAAGGACGGCGAGATCGCCGCTGCGTCAACGTCGAACTTGCGCTCCACCTCACGAAGCCGAGAGGTGCTCGGGTCGGTTGCAGACACGGCGTCCAGCCTGTCACATCCGGACCGGCCGGACATGGCGTTCTAGAAGCAGTGCTCCTCGGCCGGGAAGGTGCCCGCCGCCACCTCGGCGGCGTACTGCTCTGCGGCGCGGCGCAACTCGCCGCCCACGTCGCCGAAGCGCTTGACGAATCGGGCGGTTTTGCCGGTGGTCATCCCGGCCATGTCCTGCCACACCAGAACCTGGGCGTCGCAGTTGGGTCCGGCGCCGATCCCGACGGTGGGAATGGTCAGCTTGCCGGTGATCTGGGTGGCCAACTCGGCGGGCACCATCTCCATCACCACCGCGAACGCACCTGCTTCGGCCACCGCGATCGCGTCGTGAACGGTCTGCTCGGCAGCGTCGCCGCGCCCCTGCACCCGGAAACCGCCCAGGGTGTTGACGCTCTGCGGGGTGAACCCGATGTGCGCCATCACCGGGATGCCGGCCGCGGACAGCGTGGCGATCTGGTCGGCCACCCGCTCGCCGCCCTCCAGCTTGACCGCGTGCGCGCCACCCTCCTTCATGAACCGGGTAGCGGTGGCCAATGCCGCCGCCGGCCCGCCTTCGTAGGAGCCGAACGGCAGGTCGGCGACCACCAGCGCATGCGGGGCACCGCGCACCACCGCGCGCACCAGCGGGATCAGCTCGTCGATGGTGACCGGAACCGTGCTGTCGTAGCCGTAGACCACATTGGCCGCCGAGTCGCCGACCAGCAGCACCGGGATGCCGGCGTCGTCGAAGACGCGAGCCGAGGAGTAGTCGTAGGCGGTCAGCATCCCCCATTTGCGGCCCTCGTTTTTCATCTGCAGCAGATGATGAACGCGGGTCTTGGGTGCGACGCGGACAGGATCAGGCGAAGAGCCATAAACGTGCTCAGACATCGTTGTCCCTCGAATTGTTCGGGTCGATCCTCGAAGCCCATAACTCGGGTCCCCGGGTCGTCTGACATGCCCAGTGTGCCACCTGTGGCCGCACAGCTGAACCTCCAGCTGCAGTGGATTTCCTCACACCGCCACACGCGCAGCGCAGCAGGTGGCCGGGCTTGCACCGGCGTGCATGGCACCATGTGGTGTCATGAGCTCGCCGACGCGCCGCAATGGGATGACGCGCACCGCCCTGACCTGCTTCGCGATAGCGATGGTGGCATTCACCGTCGGCAGCTGCACCCGAATGATCCCGGGCCACGCGCTCTTGGCCGTGCCGCGAGTCGGTCAACCGGTCCAGTGGGACAAGTGCCGGTTCACCGCCGATACCAACATCAAAGTGCCCACCGACGCCCAGTGCGGGTTCATCGGGGTTCCGGTGGACTACTCCAAGCCACAGGGCGCCGTCGCCCGGCTGGCCATGATCCGATTCCCGGCCACCAAGGACAAGATCGGCTCGCTGGTGATCAACCCGGGCGGGCCGGGGGAGTCCGGAATCGAAACCGCGGTGGGCTTGGTCAGCTCGCTGCCGCGCCAGGTCCGTGAGCAATTCGATCTGGTCGGGTTCGACCCGCGTGGGGTGGCGTCATCACGGCCGGCGGTGTGGTGCAACTCCGATAAGGAGAACGACCGGCTGCGGGCTCTGAACCAGGTCGACTACAGTCCCGAGGGCGTGGCGCGCATCGAGAACGAGACCAAGGAATACGTCGAACGCTGCCTGGACAAGACCGGTAAGGAATTCCTGGCCAACGTCGGTACCGTCAACGTCGCCCGCGACCTCGACGCGATCCGCGCCGGATTGGGTGATGACAAGCTGACCTACCTCGGCTATTCCTACGGCACCCGGATCGGCGCCGCCTACGCCGAGGCCTACCCCCAGAACGTGCGCGCGATGATTCTGGACGGCGCGGTGGACCCCAATGCCGACCCGATCGAAGAGGACCTGCGCCAGGCGGAGGCCTTCCAGGGCGCGTTCGACGACTTCGCCGCCGACTGCGCCAAAGAGGATGACTGCCCGCTGGGCACCGACCCGGCCAAAGCCGTCGACGTCTACCACAGTCTGGTCGACCCGCTGGTGGACAAGCCCGCCAAGACCAAGGACCCGCGCGGTCTGAGCTACAGCGACGCGATCGTCGGCACCATCATGGCGCTGTATTCGCCGACGTTCTGGACGCACCTCAACGACGGCCTGTCCGATCTGGCCGGCGGCCGGGGCGACATCATGCTGAGCCTGGCCGACCTGTACATGCGCCGCGACGCCAACGGTCACTACACCAACGCCACGGATGCCCGGGTCGCGGTCAACTGCGTCGACCAGCCGCCGATCACCGACCGCGCCAAGGTAATTGACGAAGACCGGCGTTCCCGCGAGGTGGCGCCATTCATGAGCTACGGGAAGTTCACCGGCGACGCCCCGCTGGGCACCTGCGCCTTCTGGCCAGTGCCCCCGACCTCCGAGCCGCATACCCTCTCGGTGCCGGACCTGCCGCCGACGATGGTGGTCTCCACGACCCGTGACCCGGCCACTCCGTACCAAGCCGGTGTGGACCTGGCCAAGCAGCTGGGCGGGGGTCTGCTGACGTTCAACGGAACCCAGCACACGGTCGTATTCCAGGGCAACGAATGCGTGGATCGGTTCGCCGCGCGGTACTTGGTCGACGGCACGTTGCCGCCAACCGATGCGAAGTGCTGAGCGCTGATACGCTTCGCGGTATGGACCGTCAGAAGGAGTTTGTGCTCCGCACGCTGGAGGAACGCGACATCCGTTTCGTCCGGCTCTGGTTCACCGATGTACTCGGTTATCTGAAATCAGTCGCGATCGCCCCGGCAGAGCTCGAGGGCGCCTTCGACGAAGGCGTTGGCTTCGACGGCTCGGCGATCGAGGGCTTCGCCCGGGTCTTCGAATCCGACATGGTCGCCCACCCGGATCCGTCGACCTTCCAGCTGCTGCCATGGGTGTCTGACACCGGCCGGCAGTACTCGGCGCGGATGTTCTGTGACATCACCATGCCCGACGGTTCGCCGGCCTGGGCGTCGTCGCGGCATGTGTTGCGCCGGCAGCTGGCCAAGGCCGGGGAGCTGGGTTTCGCCTGCTACGTGCACCCCGAGATCGAGTTCTTCCTGCTGGAGCCCGGCCCCTACGACGGCAGCACCCCGGTTCCGGCCGACGACGCCGGCTACTTCGACCAGTCGATCCACGGTTCGGCCGCCAACTTCCGCCGACACGCGATCGATGCGCTGGAGTCGATGGGCATCTCGGTGGAATACAGCCATCACGAGAACGCTCCGGGGCAGCAGGAGATCGACCTGCGCTACGCCGACGCGCTGTCGATGGCCGACAACGTGATGACGTTCCGCTACCTGATCAAGGAGATCGCGCTCAAGGAAGGCGTCCGGGCGTCGTTCATGCCCAAGCCGTTCCGCGAGCACGCAGGTTCGGCCATGCACACCCATATGAGTCTGTTCGAGGGCGAAGTCAACGCCTTCCACAGCCCGGACGACCCGCTGCAGCTGTCGGCCACCGCCAAGTCGTTCATCGCCGGGATTCTCGAGCACTCCAACGAGATCAGCGCCGTCACCAATCAGTGGGTGAACTCCTACAAGCGCCTGATCCACGGCGGGGAAGCACCCACCGCGGCGTCGTGGGGCGCCTCCAACCGCTCGGCCCTGGTGCGGGTCCCGATGTACAGCCCGCACAAGACGTCGTCGCGGCGCATCGAGGTACGCAGCCCCGACTCGGCATGCAACCCCTACCTGGCCTTCGCGGTGCTGTTGGCCGCCGGGCTGCGTGGGGTGGAGCAGGGTTACGAGCTCGGTCCCGAAGCCGAGGACAACGTCTGGGCGCTGACTCCCGAGGAGCGCCGGGCGATGGGCTACAAGGAACTGCCCGGCACCCTGGAGCGCGCGCTGAGCGAGATGGAGAACTCCGAGCTGGTCGCGGAAGCGTTGGGGGAGCAGGTCTTCGATTTCTTCCTGCGTAACAAGCGCCAGGAGTGGGCGAACTACCGCAGCCACGTGACCCCCTACGAGCTGCAGAACTACCTGTCGCTGTAGCAGCCTCCCAAAGCCTCATGGCCTATCCCGGAGCTCAGCGCCGCAAGCTGCCCAGCGTCGGGCGCCTCGGTCTGGTCGACCGGTACGCCGCAGCCGACCTGACCGCACTGGGTTGGTACAGCGCATACACCCAACCGCACGTTGACGTGCTCTGGGCGCTGTCGCGCGCTCCCGACGCCGATGTCGCGCTGCGCACCCTGGTCCGGCTGTCCGAAGCACCGGGCATCGACTGGGCCGAACTGAGCGCAGCGCTCATGACCGATCGGGGACTTCGCGGGCGGCTGTTCGCGGTACTGGGATCCTCACTGACGCTGGGGGATCACCTGATCACCCATCCCGAGACCTGGAAGTTGCTGGCCAGCCCGGTCGACTCCGACGACTACACGATCACGCTGCCGTCAGCGGCCGAACTGCGCGCGATGTTCACCGACTGCGTTGCGGCAACCACGGACGGCACTTACATCGACCGGCTGCGGTCGCTGTATCGCGACCGGATGCTGGTGTTGGCGTCGATAGACCTGGCGCCCACCGTCGAGAACCTGCCCGTCCTACCCTTCGTGCCGGTCGGCGAGCATCTGGCCGACCTGGCCGACGCCGCGTTGGCGGCCGCGCTGCAGGTGGCCGAACTGCAGATCTGCGGCCCCGATGCCGGTGCCGACGTGCCGCGGATCGCCGTCATCGCCATGGGCAAATGCGGTGCGCGGGAGTTGAATTACGTCAGCGACGTGGACGTCATCTTCGTCGCCGAAGAAGCCGACGCGGTGAGCACGCGAGTCGCCGGTGAGTTGATGCGGGTGGCCGGGGAGGCGTTCTTCGAAGTGGACGCCGGCCTGCGGCCCGAGGGCCGGCACGGCGCGCTGGTGCGAACCCTGGAATCGCACGTCGTCTACTACCAACGGTGGGCCAAGACCTGGGAGTTCCAAGCGCTGCTCAAGGCGCGCGCGGCGGTCGGCGACGCCGAATTGGGCCGGGCCTACATCGACGCGTTGCTGCCGATGGTCTGGACCGCATGCGAGCGTGAGGATTTCGTCACCGACGTGCAGGCGATGCGCCGCCGGGTGGCGCAGCTGGTGCCCGCCGAGATCCGGACCCGCGAGATCAAGCTGGGCTCCGGGGGACTGCGCGATGTGGAGTTCGCCGTGCAGCTGCTGCAGCTGGTGCACGGCCGCAGTGATGAGTCATTGCATGTGGCCTCCACGGTCGATGCGCTGGCGGCCTTGGGTGCCGGCGGCTACATCGGCCGGGAGGATTCCGCCGACCTCACCGCCTCCTATGAGTTCCTGCGACTCCTGGAACACCGCCTGCAGCTGCAGCGGCTCAAGCGCACCCACATGCTCCCGCCGCCCGACGACGACGAGGCGCTGCGCTGGCTGGCCCGCTCCGCCCATGTCCGCCCGGACGGCCGTCACGATGCCCTGGGCGTCCTTCGTGCAGAACTCAAGGCCCAGAACCGGCGGGTGTCGCGGCTACACGCCAAGCTCTTCTACCAGCCATTGCTGGAGGCTGTCGGCCCAGCGGGACTGGAGCTGGCCGGTGGACTGACTCCCGGTGCCGCGGAACGGCAGCTGGCGGCACTCGGTTACGAGGCGCCGCACAACGCACTGACTCACCTGGGTGCGCTGACCAACGAGAGTGGTCGCCGGGGTCGGGTCCAGGCGGTGCTGCTGCCCACCCTGCTGTATTGGCTGTCGGACACGCCCAACCCCGACGCGGGACTGTTGGCCTACCGGCGGCTCAGCGAGGCGATGGCGCAGCAGCGCTGGTATCTGAGCACCCTGCGCGACAGCAGCGCGGTGGCCAAGCGGCTGATGCGGGTGCTGGGCACCTCGGCCTACATCCCGGAACTGTTGATGCGCTCACCCGACGTCATTCAGGCCTACGGCGACGGACCGACCGGCCCCAAGCTGCTCGACACCGACTCGGACGCGGTGTCGCGGGCGCTGATCGCCTCGGCCGGCCGCTACCCCGACCCGGTGCGCGCGATCGCGTCGGCCCGCAGTCTGCGGCGCCACGAACTGGCCCGCATCGCCTCGGCGGACCTGCTGGGCATGCTGGACGTCATCGATGTCTGTCGGGCACTGACCGCGGTGTGGGTAGCGGTGTTGCAGGCCGCTTTGGACGCGATCATCCGGGTCAACCTGTCCGGCTCGCCCGACACAGACGCGCAGCAGGCACCGGCGAAGATCGCGGTGATCGGGATGGGCCGACTCGGCGGGCGCGAACTGGGCTACGGCTCGGATGCCGACGTCATGTTCGTCTGCGAGGCCAACGAGAACGTGCCGGGCGTGAGTGACGCCGACGCGGTGCGGTGGGCCACGTCGATCGCCGAGCAGGTCCGGGCGCTGCTGGGCACCGTCAGCGCCGATCCGCCACTGCAGGTCGACATCAATCTGCGCCCGGAGGGCCGCAATGGGCCGCCGGTGCGCACGCTGGCCTCCTACGCGGCCTACTACGACCAGTGGGCGCAGCCGTGGGAGATCCAGGCGCTGCTGCGGGCGCACTGCGTCGCCGGTGACGCGGAGCTGGGTGACCGGTTCCTGCGGATGGTCGACGCCACCCGCTATCCGCCCGGGGGCGTGTCCACCGACGCGGTGCGGGAGATTCGACGGGTCAAGGCGCGTGTCGACGCCGAACGACTGCCGCGCGGCGCCGACCCCAATACGCACACCAAACTGGGTCGGGGCGGTCTGGCCGACGTCGAGTGGACCGTGCAGCTGCTGCAGTTGCGCCACGCCCACCGTGTTCCGGCGCTGCACAACACCTCTACGCTGGAAACCCTGGATGCCATCGCCGCTGCCGGGCTGCTCGAAGAGGACGAGGTGGACCGGCTCCGGCAGGCCTGGCTGACCGCCACCCGTGCCCGCAACGCGCTGGTGCTGGTCCGTGGCAAACCGACCGACCAACTGCCCGGGCCGGGCCGCGCGCTGAACGCGGTGGCGGTGGCCGCCGGCTGGCCCGGCGGCGACGGCGGTGAGTTCTTGGACAACTACCTCCGGGTGACACGGCGCGCGAAGGTCGTCGCGCGCAAGGTGTTCGGAGACTGAAGGAGGGTCTGGCGTGGTGGATTTCAGGGCTCACTCGAACGTGCCGACGATCAGCGTCGACGAGAGCGATCAGCTGTCGCAGCGCTACGGACCGCTGGCCCAGGCGGTCCGCGACCTGATTGACGCCACGATCCGCACCCAGGCCGACGACGCGACGACCCATGAGGTGACCGCCCAGGTGCAGCAGCTGACCGAGCAGCTGCGCGGCGGAACCCTCAGCGAGTCACCGGGACTGCGCTATGTCGTCGAGGGGCGGCCGCTGGCGTGGGGCAATGCCGTGGTGGGCCTGCGTAACCCGATCGCTCCGCCGCTGGTGATCCAGCACGGGGAGAATGGCCACTGCTGGAGCGACTTTCACCTGGGAACCGCCTACGAGGGCCCGCCGTCGCTGGTCCACGGCGGGGTGAGCGCGCTGGTCCTCGACCATGTGCTCGGTGAGGCGGCCAGCGATGGCCTGACCAAGCCGCGCTACACCGGCACGATCACGGTGAAGTATCTGCGCGGAACGCCCCTGGGGCCGTTGCACGCCGAAGCCTCCATCTACCGCAGGGAAGGCGTGAAAACCTATGCCCGCGGCTACATCTCGGACGCCAACGGGATCACCGTGGAGGCCGACGGGGTCTTCATCACACCGTCCTGGGCCCGCGACGGAGTCGAGTGACCCGCGACGGCGGTCAGAAGGAGATAAACGCCGACGCCAGGCTCAAGGCGCCGATTCCGAGTCCGGTGGTGATCAAGCCGACGTCAGCGGCGAGCGGCATCATCAGGGCATCGAGTAAGTCGCCAGAGGCGATCTCCTGCGCGAACAGGCTGACGTTGTAGGCCGGAAGTGTGGTCAGCAGGGCATTGACCAGATCGGCGATCGGCAGCAGGGCCGCATAGCCCCGTGCCAGGGCCGCGGAGAAGTCGTTGACCACATCGGCGAAGCCGCCGAGGGCATCCGCGCTGCTTGCCAAGGCTTCGGGCAGGCTCGGTAGCGAGCCAAGACCGCTGATGAAGTCCTGCCAGCCCTGCTGAACCCCGTCGCCCAGCGCCGTGAGGACCTCGCCCAGATCGAGGTCCGGGAACACCCCGAATGGTGTCGACAGGTCGGCCGGACCCGGGTCCCAGCCGTGTTCGATGTTGCCGTAGCCCAGGTTGATCAACACGCGTAGCGCCGGCTGCAGCAGATCGGCCAGCGGGTCGCCCAGGATCGGCAGGAAGCGCAGCGGCTCCAGCAACGGCAGATTCTCGGTGGGGATCATGAAGTAATCGGTGTTGCCGCCGTAGCCGTCCGACACCGGCATCAGGACGGCCTGGGCGATCTGCTCGTCGGACAGATTGGGGATGGTGCTGTGCACGAAAGCGATCCCCATGACCGCGTTGAGAACGGACAGGAAGTTGAGCGGGTAACGCGGGAAGTCCGAGAAGCCGTCGTATTCCATGTTGTACATAGCGGTGTCCCACGGGGTTTCCGACGGGGTAGCCCCGCTGAACGTCACGCCCATGCTGGGAACGGTCAACGGCGGCAGGCTCGGGTCTCCGAAGCGGGAGAGCAGACCTCCGTTGGGGTTGCTGGGATCGACCAACAGCACGAACGAGAGCTGATCGGACGTCGGGATCTGATCAGCCGGCAGCGCCAGCAGATTGCGCATCTCCAGTCCGGCCAGCGTTGCGCTCTGCGAGGCGCCGACCACGACGAGGTCGTGGCCCAAGGCGAGCCGCTCCTTGATGGTGGCGTCCAAGATTTGCACACCCTGTGCCAGGGACTGGTCGAGTACCAGAGACTTGGTACCGGTGATCGGATACAGGCCCTCCGGGGTGAAGAGGGGATGAACCGAGTCGAACGGGAAGATCGGCTGGCCGGGGAAGATCGGCGGGGAGGGCGTGAGGTAGCGCGAGGTGACGGCGTCGATGACCGCTTGGCTGGGGATCGGCATACCACTGCCGCCCATGCCCCACGCCTCGGTGCCGAGCAGGACCACCTGTGCGGAGACCGACTTGAGTCCTTGGGCCGCCACACTCGCGGGTAGGGCGGGACTGGCGATCAGCAGCGGCGCGAGGGCCAGCGGGAGCAATCTACGGTCAACCATGGGCGGTTCCTTTCATGGAAATCAGGCCCGTTTCGGTGGAAGATTACTGATCTCGCGATAAATTACAACGGATCAGTTCTAAGTTCAATCACATGTTTTGGTGGTTGGTAACGGCCGTTACCGGCGCATCTCTCTTGGCGGGTAGACCCGCCCCGGCAAAGGTCTGTGGCGGAATCGGCGGGGTCGCGGTGGGTCGGCTGGTGACCCTGCGGGGTGCGCGGTGTGGGAATCAAATCCCCTGTCCGTGAGCAGCTTTCGGCAATCGACGCAATCGGCATCCATGCTGTCCCGGCTCTTTCGGGACAGGCTAGTGCGCCTTCTCCAACTCCCGGCAAATACACAGAATTGCGCGGGTAATTCGCGGTCAGGCGTGCTCGTTGTTGGGTGGGTCGGGATCGCCTTTGAGGAGTTCTTCTCCGGTGGTGGGCGTGGTTGACCTGTGGTGGGGTGGTGCCGTAGGTCCAGCCGAGGCGTCCGGTGGTGGTCGGTGTGGTCGTGCGGATAGCCAGTCAGGCCAGCCAGCCCGACTCAGCAGTCGTAGTACAGCGCGAACTCGTACGGGTGCGGCCGCACGCTGATCGGGGTGATCTCGTGGTCGCGCTTGTAGCGGATCCAGTTCTCAATGAGGTCGGGGGTGAATACGCCGCCTTCGGTGAGGTATTCGTGGTCGGCCTCGAGGTTGTCCATCACCTCGGCCAGCGTGGTGGGGGCCTGCGGGATGTTGGCGGCCTCGTCCGGCGGCAGTTCGTAGAGGTCCTTGTCCACCGGTGCGGCCGGTTCGATCTTGTTCTTGATGCCGTCGATGCCGGCCATCAGCATGGCGGAGAACGCCAGGTAGGGGTTGCCGGAGGAGTCGGGGCAGCGGAACTCCAGCCGCTTGGCCTTGGGGTTGGTGCCGGTGATCGGGATGCGCACGCAGGCTGAGCGGTTGCGCTGGCTGTAGACCAGGTTGATCGGTGCTTCGTAGCCCGGGACCAGACGCTTGTAGGAGTTGATGGTGGGGTTGGTGAACGCCAGCAGGGAGGGCGCGTGGTGCAAGATGCCGCCGATGTAGTGGCGGGCAATATCCGACAGTCCGGCGTAGCCGGCCTCGTCATAGAACAGTGGCTGGCCGGCCTTCCACAGCGACAGGTGAACATGCATGCCGGAGCCGTTGTCGCCGAACAGGGGCTTGGGCATGAAGGTGACGGTCTTGCCGTTAGCCCAGGCGGTGTTCTTGATGATGTATTTGAACAGCATCACGTCGTCGGCGGCGTGCAGCAGGGTGTTGAACTTGTAGTTGATCTCCGCCTGCCCGCCGGAGCCGCATTCGTGGTGGCCGCGCTCCAAGGTGAAGCCGGCGTTGGCCAGGTTGGTGGTCATGGTGTCGCGAAGGTCGACGTACTGGTCGTTGGGGGCGACGGGGAAGTAGCCGCCCTTGGGGCGCGTCTTGTATCCGCGGTTGGCCCGTCCGTCGGCCTCGGTCGGCGAGCCGGTGTTCCACCAGCCCGAATCCGAGTCGACCTCGTAGAAGGTGCCGTTCATCTGCGAGTCGAATCGCACCGAGTCGAAGATGTAGAACTCGGCTTCGGCGCCGAAGTAGGCGGTGTCGGCGATACCGGTGCTGGTGAGGTAGTTCTCGGCTTTGCGGGCGATGTTGCGCGGGTCGCGGGAGTAAGGCTCGCGGGTGAACGGGTCGTGGACGAAGAAGTTGAGGTTCAACGTCTTTGCGGCCCGGAACGGATCGATCCGGGCGGTGGAGAAGTCGGGCAGCAGCATCATGTCGGACTCGTGGATCGACTGGAAGCCGCGGATCGAGGATCCGTCGAAGGCCAGCCCGTCTTCGAACACGCTCGCGTCCAGCGTGGACGCCGGGATCGACAGATGTTGCATCTGACCGGGCAAGTCGCAGAACTGGATGTCGATGTACTCCACGTTCTCGTCGGCGACGAGCTTGAGAATGTCGTCGGCCGTCTTGTCGGTCACAGAACTGTTCTCCTCCGCTGGTAGCCCCGGTCGGACCCTGAGGTTGCCGATCTTGACGTTACGCAACCACGGCCGGACCCTGCGACGCCGGGTCGGATTCGCCGCCCGCCTATCGTAGGGGCCATGAGCCGCACGTTCTCCTCGTGGCTGTCCGGGCCGGAGTCCGCCGGACCCAGTCACTCCGACAGCGCCCCCGGGCAGGGTTTGGGTCTGCCGCCCAGCGGCCCGGGCTCCCTGGCTCCGATGGGGCGCCGCATGGCAGCCCTGGCCCTCGATTGGATGGTGGGCTACGGATTGGCCGGGCTGGGCGTGGCAGCGGGCGTGGTGACGCCGGAATACCTGGCCACGGTGGTGCTGGGGATCTGGCTGGTCCTCGGGGTGGCCGCGGTGCGACTCTTCGGCTTCACTCCCGGCCAGTACGCCTGCGGGCTGCGGGTGGTCCCCGTCGACGGCCCCGGCTTGGGCGTGGGCGTCGGCCGCGCCGTGATCCGCGGATTGTTGATCGCGCTGGTGGTCCCGGCATTGTTTGCCGACGCCGACGGCCGTGGCCTGCAGGACCGGGCCACCGCAACCGCCGTGGTGCGCAGCCGCTGAGCCGGGTCAGCGCAGGGTCAACGGTCTGATTCGACTAGCGCCGGCGCACCGCGCGCTGGACGCCACGCACCTTCGCGCCGCCGGGCAGCGGGCCCTTGGGCATGGCCGCGGTTCCGGTACGCGAACCCAGCGCGGCCAGCCGCGACTCCAGCGATTCCATCTGCTTGGTGGTGATGTTGGCCGGCAGCTTGGTCAGGTAACGCTCCAGCTTGGCCAGCGGAACCTCGCCGTCGCCGCTGCCCACCACCACGTCATAGATCGGTACGTCGCCGACGAGCCGGGCGGTGCGCTTCTTCTCCTGAGCCAGCAGCGGCTTGAGCCGGGAGGGCGACCCCTCGGCGACGAAGATGATGCCCGGCCGCCCGATCACTCGATGCACGGCGTCGAGCTGGCCGGTGGCCGACACCCCCGGGGTCACCCGCCACTTACCACGCAGATTGTCCAGCGCCCACGCCGCAGCCCCGGCCTGACCCTCGGCCTTGAGGTAGACCGACCGTTGCGCGCGCCGGCCGAAGATGATGAACGCCACCAGGGCGCCGAGCACCAGGCCGAGCGGGATCGTCGTCACCTTGGCGAACGTGCCGCCGTTGAGCGCCAGCGCCGTCGTGACCCCGGCGACCAGCACGAAGGCGCCGGCCATGTAGGGCACCAGCCGCTTGTCCTCTTTGCGCTGCAGCTGGAAGGCCTGCCACAGCTGGGTGCGGCGCTGCTTGCTGGCGGCCTTGCGGGTGGCTTTCGCTTCCGCCCGGGCAGCCTTGTTCTCGGTGGTGGTGCGCGGTCTGGGCATAGTCACCAAGGATACCCAGCGGGGCTTACCGCCGGCCGGGGCGTCAGTCAGCCGGGGGCGACGGCGGGGGCCTGTTGGCGGCGGGCCCGGTTTTCCAGCGCCTGCTGGTAGAGCCGCCCGGCCCGATACGACGAGCGCACCAGCGGCCCGGACATCACTCCGGCGAAGCCCAGCTCCTCGGCATAGCGGGCGTGCTCGACGAACTCCTCGGGCTTGACCCATCGGTCGATCGGATGGTGCCGCTCGGTGGGGCGCAGGTACTGGGTGATGGTGACCAGCTCGGCGCCGGCGTCGTACAGGTCGGCCAGTGCCGCGCGGATCTCTTCGGGGGTCTCGCCCATGCCCAGAATGAGATTGCTCTTGGCCACCAACCCGGCATCACGGGCCTGGGTCAGCACGTCAAGGCTGCGCTCGTAGCTGAAGCCGGGCCGGATCAGTCTGAAGATGCGCGGAACGGTTTCGACGTTGTGCGCCAGCACTTCCGGGCGGGATTCGAATACTTCGCTCAAGAGGTCGGGCCGTCCGCCGAAGTCGGGGATCAACAGCTCGACACCGGTTGACGGGTTGAGGGCCTTGATGGCACGCACCGTCTCGGCGTAGAGCCAGGATCCCTGATCGGGCAGATCGTCGCGGGCGACACCGGTGACCGTCGAATACCGCAGCCCCATGGACTGCACGCTCTCGGCCACCCGGCGCGGCTCGTCGCGGTCCAGCTCGGGCGGCTTACCCGACTTGATGAGACAGAACGAACAGTTGCGGGTGCAGACCTCGCCGCCGATCAGAAAGGTGGCCTCCCGGTCTTCCCAACACTCGTAGATGTTGGGGCAGCCCGCCTCCTCGCACACCGTGTGGAGCTTTTCCTGCTTGACCAGAACCTTGAGCTGGGTGTAGCTCGGACCCATTCGGGCGCGGGTCTTGATCCACGGGGGCTTGCGTTCGATCGGAGTTTCGGCGTTGCGTGCTTCGGCACGGCTTAACCTACGGCCTTCCGGGGCGGCACTCACCTGTTCGATGTTACGCGCGGACCGGAATGCTCGCGCACCGGCAGCACGCCGTCGAGCGCATCGACGACCGCTCTGGCCACGGCTTGCCGAACATCCTCGACGCCGGTCACAAAGCCCAGCTCGGCCGAGAGTGATGTCACACCCGCGTCGGTGATCCCGCACGGCACAATCGAGCCGAACGCACTGAGATCACAATCACAATTGAGCGCGAACCCATGCAATGTGGTGGCGCGGGCCACTCGGACGCCGATCGCGGCGACCTTGCGGGCGGGCCGGCCGCCGCCCGGCGGCAGCCATACCCCGGACCTGCCGTCTATCCGAACCGTATTGAGACCCAATGTGTTACACACCTCGATGAGTGACTCTTCAAGGCGTCGAACGTAATTCACCACGTCCAAAGGTTCGGCGAGGCCGATCACCGGATAGCCCACGAGCTGGCCGGGACCGTGCCAGGTGATCTTGCCGCCCCGGTCGGTGTCGACCACCGGGGTGCCGTCCATCGGGCGTTCCTGCGGCTCGGTGCGGCGTCCGGCGGTATAGACCGGGGGATGCTCCAGCAGCAGCAGAGTGTCGGGACCACCGGCCGACCTGGCGTCGGCCAGTTCGCGTTGTAGTCGCCAGGCTTCGCCGTAGTCGACGGTGCCCAGCTGGCGCACCTCGATCGGCGCGGCGCTGGAGCGGATGGACACCATGTTCGCAGGCTACTCGGCGCCGGGCTTCTACAGCGGGGTCGGCCGGGAGGTGGCGTAGGCCAGGGCCTCGCCGACGGTGTGATGGGCAAACCGGAAACCGGCCTGCTCCAACTTGGCGGGAATGGCGCGCTGGCCGGTCAGGAGGCTGTCGGCGAACTCGCCGAGCCCGGCACGGACCGCGAAAGCCGGGAGCAACATCGGGGTCGGGCGGTTAACGGCCCGTCCGAGTGCCGCGGTGAACTCGGCGTTGGTCACCGGTGCCGGACCGGTCAGATTCACCGGTCCCGACAGCGTGTCATGCGAGATCGCGAACAGCAGTGCCCGCACCTCGTCTTCCATGCTGATCCACGACATGTACTGGCGGCCATTGCCGATCCGGGCGCCGAGTCCGAGGGAGAACAGCGGGCGCAGCCGGCCCAACGCGCCGCCTGATCGCGACAGCACGATGCCGGTGCGGGCCAGTACCACCCGGGCGCCCGAGGCTTGGGCCGACGCGGTTGCACCTTCCCAGTCCTCGGCGAGCTGGGCCAGGAAATCGGTTCCAGCCGAGGCGGACTCGTCGACGGTGCGGTTGCCGGTGTCGCCGTAATAGCCGACCCCGCTGGCATTGACCAGCACCGGTACGCCGGCCTCGGCCACTGCGGTCGACAACACCTCGGTCGGGGCGATCCGGCTGTCGCGCAGACTCTGCTTGAATGCTCCCGACCAGCGGCGGTTGCCGACGCCGACGCCGCACAGATTGACCACGGCGTCGACTCCGGCCAGCGCGCCCACGTCGATCTGACCGGCGTCGGGATCCCACTGCAGCTCGCCGGCATTGGCCGGTGCCCGCCGCACGATCCGCAACACCTGGTGATTGTCGGCGCGCAACGCCGACACCAGAGCCGAGCCGATCAGCCCGGACGAGCCGGCGATCGCGACGATGGGGTTGCTCACAGCTGAATCCTCTTGCAGCTCTTTGGAATGCCCCAGGCGCTGTTACAGACCCAGGTCCGCCTCGAACGCGCCTTCTTCGAGTCGGTTCTTGATCGTGGTGACGAACCGCCCCGCGTCGGCACCGTCGATCAAACGGTGGTCGTAGGTCAGCGGGAGGTAGGAGACCGAACGCACGCCGATCGACTCGTTGCCGGCCTCATCGACGATGACCCGTGGCCGTTTGACGATGGCGCCGGTGCCCAGCATGGCGGCTTGCGGCGGAACGAGGATCGGGGTGTCGAACAGTGCGCCCTGACTGCCGATGTTGGTGATCGTGAACGTGCCCCCGGACAGCTCGTCGG
Source organism: Mycobacterium sp. UM_WGJ (assembly GCF_000455125.1). Lineage (GTDB taxonomy): Bacteria > Actinomycetota > Actinomycetes > Mycobacteriales > Mycobacteriaceae > Mycobacterium. The sequence continues at coordinate 96,247 of NZ_AUWR01000008.1, read as the reverse complement.
GCTTGAGGTTGCCCGAGCGTGCCCGGGCGGCGATGTCGGAGATCGCCCGCGCGAGTCCGGCCAGCGAGAGATCACCGGCGTTGTGGATCACCGGGGACAACAGTCCCTGCTCGGTGTCCACCGCGAAGCCGAGATGCTCGGCGTCGTAGTAGGTGATCTCCCCGGCGTCTTCGTTGTAGCTGGCGTTGACGTTCGGATGGGCCTTGAGGGCGTCGATCACGGCGCGGGCGATGAACGGCAGGTAGGTCAGGTTGACCCCCTCGCGCTCAGCGAAGTCCGCCTTCGCCCTGGCCCGCAGCGCCACGATCTTGGTCATATCGACCTCGTGGGTCTGGGTGAGCTGCGCAGTGGCCTGCAGGGATTCGCGGGTCTTCTTGGCGGTGATCTGACGGATCCGGTTGGCCTTGGCAGTGGTGCCACGCAGGTGTGCCAGCGCCGAGGCGGGTGCCGCGGCAGCCGGGCGCGGAGCGGCCGGGGCGGCCGGAGCGGCCGGGGCGGCGGGCGCCTTCTGCTGCTCGGCGAAGGCCAGGACGTCCTGCTTGCGGATTCTTCCGCCGACCCCGGTGCCCGTGACCTGGCCCAGGTCGACGTTGTTGTCGGCGGCGAGCTTGCGCACCAACGGCGTCACATACCGTGCGGCGTCGCCGGCCGGGGCCTCGGCAGCCGCGGGCTGCGCCGGCGCGGGCCTGGCCTCGGGTGCCGGCGCCGGGGTGGGCTCGGGCTTGGCCTGCGCGGCGGGTTCGGGGGCCGCGGGAGCAGGCTCGGGCTCAGGTGCGGGCGCTGCCGGCTCGGGTGCGGGAGCCGCCGCTGCGGGGGTGGGGGCCGGCTCAGGTGCGGAAGCCGCCGGCGCACCCGAACCGATTCTGGCCAGTTCGCCGCCGACCTCGACGGTGGTGTCCTCCTCGGCGGTGATCGACAGCAGGGTGCCGGCGACCGGGGAGGGGATCTCAGTGTCGACCTTGTCGGTGGAGACCTCCACCAACGGCTCGTCGACCTCGACGGTGTCGCCGACCTGCTTGAGCCAGCGCGTCACGGTGCCTTCGGTGACCGACTCACCCAGCTCGGGCATCAGCACCGGGGTGCCGTCTCCGGCGGGTGCCTCCTGGGCAGCGGGTGCCGCTGGAGCATCGGACGGGGGAGCCGCCGGGGCGGGCGCTTCGGCAGCGGGAGCCTGCTCGGCGGGCTCGGCCGCCGGTGCCGACGCGGCGTCGCTGCTCTCGCCATCGCTGCTTTCGCCGGCCTCGCCGATCAGGGCCAGCTCGCCGCCCACCTCGACCGTGGTGTCCTCACCGGCGATGATCTTGGTCAGCACACCGGCCACCGGTGACGGGATCTCGGTGTCGACCTTGTCGGTGGAAACCTCCAGGAGTGGCTCGTCGACCTCGACGGTGTCGCCTTCCTGCTTGAGCCAGCGGGTCACCGTTCCCTCGGTGACGCTCTCACCGAGGGCGGGCATCTGGACTGAGAAGGCCATCGTTGTTGACTCCTCGCTCGATCGGTCGCTGCACGTCGTTTCCTGGATACCACGTCAGTGGTGGGGCGAGGGCGGTGTCCAGGTGGACTGTCGAAAACCATCCTGTCATTGCGGCGTCGTCGGCACACATCGAGGTGGCGGTCGAAGGGCTCTCGACGCCGTCGGGTATGGCGCACCGCAGCGTCCCTCAAAGCACTACTGCGGCCGCTTCAGCGTCACTAATATCTCGCGGGTGCCAACTGAGCAGATCGCTGCAGCCTGCGAGCTGTGGACCGGCTTCGATGTCTCGATCGTGGCCCGCAACTATGCCCAACTAGCCGGTTTGCTGGCCGGTTTCGCGTTCGTTGTCATCAATTTGGTGCTCGATCGTGCGTATCGGCGTCGCAGCGACGGTCATGCGCCGGACCCGCGCGAGGTCGAGCACGAGACCCTTACCGGGGTCGCGCTGATGAACGCATTTCTGGGGCTGTTCCTGACGGCGGTGCAATACAGCCTGCTGGCCGGCGAACAGGGATGCGCGGTGGTCAGCGGTCGGGCCACATCCGCAGAACTGTTGGGCGGCATATCATTTGTGGCCTCGCTCTATATTCTGCTGTACGCCGTAGTGCAGTTCGTCTCGGGTAGCGCAGGCACACTGATCAGACATTGCGTGTTCATCGTGGCGGTCCTGGTCCCGCCGATCGCGGTGTTCTTCGTGGAGGCGACGCTGGCCGACCTGGCGCTCGCACTCGGTGACCCGCAGACGCATCAGCCATTGCAGCCGCTGTGGGACGACGCCAACCGACTGTCGGTGCCCATCACGGTCGCCGTCGCCGCGGCCTGTGCGATCGGTTGGTTCCTGGGACGGGCACGACGGCGCAGCGAATCGCCGATCGGGCCCATGGCCGGCCGCATCCGGACCGCGTTCCCGTACTTGAGCACCGTGGTGATCGTCGCGGCGATCACCCGCTCAATGGCGGCGCTGCCGAAAACCGATGTGGCATCTCACCTGGACGCGACGGAGTCCTGGCTCTGGGTTGCCGTGTTCGCCGTGTTGATGTTGGTGCAAAGTGCGGCGCTGTCGTTTCAACAGGGCGTCGAAAACCCCGCGAGGCCGCCCCGGCCGGTGCGCAACGCCCAGAGCGCGGAGGAATAAGCCTGACGCCGGCCGTCGGTTATCCGTTCGCGGCGATGTCTTCCAGCACCGCGAACATGGTGCGGGTCGGCACCCCGGTGCCGCCCTTGGGCGTGTAGCCCCAGGCGCTGCCGGAGTTGTAGGCCGGCCCCGCAACATCGATGTGGACCCAGTCGACACCGTCGGCCACGAACTCACGCAGGTACACCCCGGCAACCAACATGCCGGCGAAACGCTGACCACTGACGTTGGCGAGGTCGGCCACCGTCGACTTCAGGTCCTCTTTGAGCTCGTCGGGCAGTGGCATCGGCCAGCCGTTCTCGCCGACGGCCTGCGAGATCGCCGCCACTCGGTCGCGGAACTCGTCTGAGCCCATCACCCCGGGGATGCGCGCGCCCAGCGCCACCGTCTGCGCGCCGGTCAGCGTCGAGGTCTCGATGAGATAGTCCGGGTTGTCCTCGCAGGCCCGCACGATCGCGTCGGCCAGGATCAACCGGCCCTCGGCGTCGGTGTTGAGTACCTCGACGGTGGTGCCGCCGTACTGCGTGAGCACGTCGCCCGGGCGCTGCGCGGTGGACGACGGCATGTTCTCGGCCATCGGCACGGTCGCGGTCACATCGATCGGCAGCCCGCGACGGGCGGCCAGCACCACCGTCGCGATCACCGCAGCCGCTCCGCCCATGTCGGACGTCATGTGGTGCATCGAGGCGGCCGGCTTGATCGAGATGCCACCGGTATCGAAGGTGATGCCCTTGCCGACCAGCGCCACCTTCTTCGCGCTTTCCGGCTTGTCGAGCAGGCGTGATCCGTGGTGGACCAACCGCACCAGACGGGGCGGGCGCGAGGAGCCCTGTCCCACCCCGATCACTCCGCCGTAGCCGGCCTCGGCGAGCGCCTGTTCGTCGAGCACCTCGACCTCCAGGCCGGCCGACTCGCCCAGTGCTTTGGCGCGGTCGGCGAATTCGGCTGGAAACAGGTGGCTGGGCGGGGTGTTGACGAAGTCGCGCGCGGTGGCTACCGCGGCGGCGATCTCGGCGCCGCGCGCCGCCTGTGCCTCGGCGTCGGTCGCGGTGGACAGCACGGTCACCGCCCGCAGGCCCGGTTCCTTGGGGGCGGTCTTCTCGCTGCGGAACGTGGTGAATCGGTAGCCGCCCAGCAGCAGCCCCTCGACACCGGCGGCCAGCACCCCGTCACCGGGTAGTCCGCTCAGCATGCTGATCACCGCGGCGGTGCCGTTGAGTGAACGCGCCGCATTTCCGGCGGCCCGGCGGACGGTGTCGGCCGGCCAGGACTCACGCGGCTTGCCCAACCCGACGGTCACCACGCTGGCCACCGGAAGCGACGCCACCAGCAGCCGGTTCACCTGCTCGCTGCCGCCCTTGGCGCCGAGGGCGCGCAGTCCCGCCTCGATCTCGGCAATCGCCTCGGCGGGCAGCGCCGGCTCAGTCGTCGCGACCGAGGCGCCGGATTCAGAATCCTCACCGGCCGAGACGACCGGCACGATCAGCACGGCCTCATCGGCGTTCGCGGGCAGCGAGGCGGCGACGGTGACGGAAGGGGCGGGGTGTCCGGGTTCGGTGCTCACAAGCACTCACCCTAACGATCCGGGTTCGGGTGCAATTGGTATGCCGGGACGGGTTGGTCGAAACCCTTGAGCGTCAACGGTTCCTGAAGTGTGGCCGGCCACTCGGGGAGTTGGTCACGGACGCAGGTCGAGGCCAGCACCTGCCTGGGTGTGGCCGCGTCCACCAGACGCGCGGCCAGATTGACCGGGGTCCCGAAGTAGTCACCGTTGATCGCCACCATCTCGCCGTAGGCCACCCCGGCGCGCACCTGCAATCCGGCTTTGCGGGCCTTGGGATGGTCGACAAGGTCGATCGCCGCCCTGGCCAGCAATTCTCCGGTCGCACTCACCCACATCACCGCGTCGCCGATGAACTTGACCACTCGCCCGCCGTCGCAATGCACCACGTCGGCGACGGTGCCGGCGAAGTCGGTGAGCAGCGTGGCCAGCTCCGCGGACGTGAGGACTTGAGTCAGCGCGGTGAAACCGGTCAGGTCGGCGAACCCGACACCGCACATCAGGCTGGCCGCCGGCCCACCGGCCAGCCCCTCGAGGAATGTCCGGTGGCTGACCTGATGCTGGCGGTGGACGGCGTCGATCATCGCGCCGATGCGCGGGATATAGGCCGCAACCGAGCGCCAGGCCCGCGCGGTACGTAGCTCGTCGCGGGTGTGACCCAACCACATGTCGGGCTCGCTGAGCCGGATCATCGACGACTCGGCCTCAGCCAGCCGCGCCATCGTCGCGCCCAGCACCCGCAGGAAGCCGTCTACCGGTTCGCCGAGGTAGGACCGCATCTGCACCCAGGTGGCCAACCCGTCCACGTCGGCCTGGCTCAGCGCGGGGGTGTCCGGGCTAGGAACACTGAGCCCGAGCATTCGCCAGGCCTGGGCGACGTCGTCGAGGGGGACGCCCAGTGCTTCGGCGGCGGTGCGCAGCGTGTAGTCGGGCGGACCCGAACGCCCGACCGCGTCACCGGCCAGGCCGAACAACCGGCCCCGGCGTTCGGCGTCGGCCATCTCTTCGGTGCTGAACCCGAGGCCGTGGAGGTATTCGACCAGGCCGGCACGGTCCCTGGCGTCAGCGATACCGGCAGCTTCGAGCGCATCCCAATCGACCATTCACACCAGTGTGCCGATTAGGGTGGATCGACGTGAGCGAACTGCAACACGGACCCCTGGAAGACCACCATCGCGCACTGGGCGCCAGCTTCGCCGAGTTCGGCGGGTGGCTGATGCCGGTGTCCTACGCCGGCACCGTCGCCGAGCACAATGCCACCCGCGCCAGCGTCGGGCTGTTCGACGTCAGCCATCTGGGCAAGGCGACTGTTCGTGGTGCGGGCGCGGCCGCCTTCGTCAATGCGACGCTCACCAACGACCTGGCCAGAATCACGCCGGGGCAGGCCCAATACACCTTGTGCTGCAACGAATCTGGTGGCGTTATCGACGACTTGATCGCCTACTACGTCGCCGACGACGAGATCTTTCTGGTGCCCAATGCCGCCAACACCGCGGCCGTGGTGGCCGTGCTGCAGGAGGTGGCGCCGGCCGGGGTGACGATCACCGACGAACATCGTTCGCGCGCGGTGCTGGCCGTGCAGGGCCCGCGATCGGCCGAGGTTGTGGCGGGTCTCGGCCTGCCGACCGAGATGGACTACATGGCGTTCGCCGACGCCGCCTACGCCGGCGTGCCGGTGCGGGTGTGCCGGTCCGGCTACACCGGTGAACACGGCTATGAGCTGCTGCCGGACTGGGACTCGGCGGGGGTGGTGTTCGACGCGCTGGTAGAGGCCGTGCGGGCGATCGGCGGTGAGCCGGCCGGCCTGGGTGCCCGCGACACGTTGCGCACCGAGATGGGTTATGCGCTGCACGGCCATGAACTGTCGCCGGCCATCTCACCGCTGCAGGCCCGTTGCGGGTGGGCGATCGGCTGGAAGAAGGAATCGTTCTTCGGCCGCGACGCACTGCTGGCGGAGAAGGCGGCCGGTCCCGCGCGGCTGCTGCGGGGGCTGCGCGCCACGGGTCGGGGAGTGCTGCGTGCCGACCTGGCCGTGCTCGACGGTGACCGCCGGGTCGGGGTCACCACCTCGGGCACGTTCTCGCCGACGCTGAAGGCCGGCATTGCGCTGGCGCTGATCGATGTAGATGCGGGTATCGAGGACGGCGCCCAGCTCACCGTCGACGTGCGCGGTCGCGCCGTCGAATGCCAGGTGGTGACGCCGCCGTTCGTCACGGCAAAAACCCGCTAGCGCACCGGTTATACAATCGCTGCATGACGAGCAGCCTCCTCGAGTTCCATGTGTCGGTCACCGCAAACCCGACGCCGGACGAGGTGCGCGAATCCATTTTGGCGGAGCCGGGTTTCGGCAAGTACCACACCGACCACATGGTGTCGATCGACTACACGGTGGACGCGGGTTGGCACAATGCGCGGGTCATTCCCTACGGACCCATCGAACTGGACCCGTCGGCCATCGTCCTGCACTACGCGCAAGAGGTGTTCGAAGGGCTCAAGGCCTACCGGTGGAGCGACGGGTCGATCGTCTCTTTCCGGCCCGAGGCCAATGCCGCGCGGATGCGGGCCTCGTCGCGACGGCTGGCCATTCCGGAGCTGCCCGACGAGCTGTTCATCGAGTCGTTGCGGCAGCTGATCGCCGTGGATGGCGCCTGGGTGCCGGAGGCGGGCGGCGAGGAGTCGCTGTACCTGCGGCCATTCGTCTTCGCCACCGAGCCGGGCCTGGGGGTCCGTCCCGCCAACGAGTACCGCTGCCTGGTGATGGGCTCACCGGCCGGCGCGTACTTCAAGGGCGGGATCAAGCCGGTGAGCGTGTGGCTGTCGACGGAGTACGTGCGGGCCTGCCCCGGCGGCACCGGCGCGGCCAAGTTCGGCGGTAATTACGCGGCATCACTGGTCGCGCAGGCCCAGGCCGCCGACAACGGCTGCGATCAGGTGGTGTGGCTGGATGCGGCCGAGCGGCGCTATGTCGAAGAGATGGGCGGGATGAACCTGTTCTTCGTGTTCGGCACCGGTGGCTCGGCGCGCCTGGTCACTCCTGAGTTGTCCGGCTCGCTGCTGCCCGGTATCACCCGGGACTCCTTGCTGCAGTTGGCAACCGATGCCGGGTTCAGTGTCGAAGAACGCAAGATCGATGTCAGTGAATGGCAGAAGAAGGCCGCCTCGGGGGAGATCACCGAGGTCTTCGCCTGCGGGACGGCTGCGGTCATCACCCCGGTGTCACAGGTCAAATCCGCCGAAGGCGAATTCACCATCGCCGACGGTCAGCCCGGCGAGGTCACCATGGCGCTGCGGGACACTCTGACCGGTATTCAGCGCGGTACCTTCGCCGACACCCACGGCTGGATGGCCCGGCTGGATTAGCCCGGCACTCCCGGTGTGCCGGGTGTGCCGTCGGCGCCGCCTGGTCCGCCATCACCGCCGGAGGCACCCGCGCCGTCGGTGACGGTTTGGCCCGCGCCGCCCACACCGCCGCTGCCGTCCGCGCCGGGGTGGGCGACCCCGCCGGCCCCGCCGGTGCCGCCGAACCCGCCGGTGGCGGTGCCCGCGGCGGCAGTGGTCGCATCGCCGCCGGCGCCGCCGTCACCGCCCACACCGCCGGTGCCATCGTTGTAGCCGTCGGCTCCCGCGTCGACGAAGCCGTCGGCGGTGCCGCCGACACCACCCGTACCGCCGCCGCCGCCGATGGCGCCTTGCCCGATGACGACGGAGCTGCCGCCGGTGCCGTCACCGCCCACGCCCCCTGCACCGCCTTCGCCGCCCGTGCCGACATTGAAGGCGACGCCGCCGGTCCCGCCGTCTCCACCGCGACCTCCGATGCCGAAACCGCCGCCGACGGCACTGATTCCGCTACCGGACCCGCCGACCCCGCCAACCCCACCGTCCCCGCCGGTGCTGCCGGCGCCGATGCCGCGGCCGCCCTCGCCGCCAGTCCCGCCGGCGCCGCCCACCCCTGCCAGGCGGCCGGTGATGTCGAGGCCGCTGCCGGTGCCGCCGGCACCGCCCGCACCACCCGCACCACCAGTACCGCCGTCACTGCCGACGCCGCCACCACCACCGCCGCCGCCGGCAGTGGTCCCGGAAGAGGCGGCGGCCCCGAGGCCACCCACCCCGCCCGTGCCCCCGCCGTCGGCGCCGCCGTGACCACCGTTGCCGCCGGCACCGGTGCCGGCGACGCCGAACCCCGATGTCCCACCGGCGCCGCCGGCGGCACCGATCGCGCCGCCACTGCCGCTGCCGCCTGCGCCCCCGTCGCCGCCCGCTCCACCGACTTCACCGAAGCCGCCCCATCCACCGCCGTTGCCGCGACCCGCCGAGTAGCCGGCGACGCTGGCGTCGCCACCGTCACCGCCGCGGCCGCCGGATCCGCCGGTCCCGGAGTACCTGTCGAAGAGGTTGCTCCCGCTGCGTCCGCCGCCCCAGCCGACCCCGCCATCGCCGCCGTGACCGGAGGTGGTCCCGCCGTTGCCGCCGTTGCCGCCGTTTCCACCAGCCCCGCCGCCGCCGCCCGCGCCGGTCACGGCGGCGCCGCCGTTGCCTCCCAGGCCGCCGTAACCTCCGTCACCACCGGTACCGGCGGCGCCTGCGGACCCACCGTCACCGCCGTTGCCGCCGGCTCCGCCGATGCCCCCGTCACCGACGAGGGCGAAGGTACTTCCTCCGTCGCCGCCGTACCAGCCGTCGCCGCCCACACCGCCGGCCGCTCCGTCGCCGCCGTCCCCGCCGCGCCCGCCTGCTCCGCCATTGCCGAACAGCCAACTCACCGCGTCGCCGCCGTCGCCGCCATGACCGCCGTCGAAGCCGGCGGCCCCGTTTCCGCCGCCGCCGCCATCGCCGCCGTGGCCCATGAAGATCCCGCCGTTGCCGCCGTCGCCGCCGTCGCCGGGATAGTCGCCGGAGCCGGGCCCACCGCCGTAGCCGCCGGCGCCACCGTTACCGAAGAACCCGGCGTTGCCGCCATTGCCGCCCCAACCGCCGACAGCGGTGCCACCGTGTCCGCCGTCGCCGAACCACAGCCCACCGTCGCCGCCCACGGCCTGTTCGTTGGTGCCGCCGCTGACGCCGTCGGCGCCGTTGCCGATCAGCAGCTGGCCGTTGCCGAAGAGGGTGTTGATCCAGGTGCTGGCCTCGATGCCGGATGGGGTGGCCAGCCAGGCTTGGCCGGCGTCGTGGATCGGGGTGTAGATCCAGGTGTCGAACAGTTCGGCCAGGGTGGGATCGGTGTCGGCGGCGGCCGGTGAGAGCCCGAGGTACGCCAGGTCCAGGTCGGCGTTGTTCTCCACGCCCAGCCACGACCAGCTGGCCGGATCGAACAGGTCGACGATCCAGTCGAACGGGTCCGCCTGGGCCGGTGCGGTGCCTACCGGTCCCAGGCCGAATGCCAAGACCGCGCCGGCTGCGCTACCGAGCCCGACCAGCCGGACGACGTGGTGTTGTTTGCTGTTGCGCTGACCAGACATGATGCATTCCCTTTGCAAGCCCTGGTGATCCGATAAGCACAGACGCTATGACGCCCGGCAAGGAGGGCATGCAGTAGTCGACTACTGCATTTCGGGGCACGGGCAGGCGGCGGGGGCGCAGCGTCGCGTGCCGGGGAAGAGTCAGGTCACCGGGTTCGGCGGAAGGTCCGCGTCGGCCACCAGCGGCCAATCCTGGGACACCCGCTCGCAACAGGCGAGGTAGTCGTCGTCAACGTCGTCGTCAACGGTGCCGTCGGTCATCGCCTTGCGTGATTCCCGACTCCGCTTGCTATAGCTCTGATGGCGCGTCATCCAGCGTCCTCCCCCGGACCACGATGCTAATGGACGCCGCAATTTTCACAACCGTCATCTGGGTATAACACATAATGGCGGAGAAATGTCCAGGAGTCCGGAAAAAATGCGAAAAGAAGAAGCGGTCAACCGGCGGTCAGTGCGACGAGCGCTACCGTGGCCAGCGTTGTCGTCCACTCGATCACGGCCCCCAGCACATCGCCGGTGATACCGCCCAAGCGGCGCACGCAGTGCCTGACCAGCAGCGCGCTGCAGCCCAGGGCCAGTGCGACGGCAACCGGCCCATGCCACGGCGCCGCGCCGACAGGTATCGCCCCGGCGAGCAGTGCCGCCACCCAGGCGGCCGCAACCGGCAGCGGCTGACTGCCCGCCACCGTGGCGCCCAGCATGCTTCCGGCCGCGGACGGCACCGCGCGCCGGCAGGCCAACACCGCAGCCACCCGGCCCGCGCAGACCGCGAGCCCGATCTGTGCCGCGCTCAGCATCGGGAAAGTCGTCGCCTGCAGGCCGATCACCAGCACCACCGCGACCACCCCGAACGGGCCGGTCGAACCCTCGCGCATCACCTGCAGCGCCTGCGCTGCGGGCCGCGAACACCCCAACCCATCGGCCGTGTCGGCCACTCCGTCGATGTGCAGCCCCCGGGTGGCGGCCAGCAGTGCCGCCACGGCCAGCAGGCCGGTCACCGGGCTGCCCGGGCCGAATGCGTAACCACCGGCCCACACCACGGCCGCGGCCAGCGCGCCCAGAGCAGCGCCGACAACCGGGAACGCGGTCATCGCCCCGCGGCCTGGCGGCCGGCCGGCCGGAACGGGAAGAATCGTCCCGAACGCGAAAGACGCTGCCAGGGAAGCGATCACGATGATCGGTCGCTGACGCCGGCCTCATCGAAGGTCGCCATCGACGACAACGCCGCGATAGCGGCGCGCAACACCGGCAATGCAACCGCGGCGCCGGTGCCCTCGCCCAATCGCATCTGCAGGTCCAGGATCGGCTCGAGGCCCAGCGCCGCACAGGCCAGCGCGTGCGCCGGCTCCGGCGAGCGGTGACCGGCCTGCCACCAGGCCCGGGCCCCCGGTGCCAGCCGGTCGGCCACCAGAGCGGCCGCCGTCGACGCCAGCCCGTCGAGCAGCACCGGGGTGCGCCGCACCGCGGCCTGGGCGCAGAACCCCGCCAGCGCCGCGAAGTCGGCGCCACCGCAGCAGCGCAGGAGCGCAACCGGATCGCCGTGCTGCGGCCGGGACCGGAAGAGGGCGTCGCGCACCGCCGCGGTCTTGCGCGCCCAGCCGGCGTCATCGATGCCCGTCCCGTGACCCACGACATCGGCGGGTTCGGCGCCGGTGAGCGCGGCGATCAAAGTCGTTGCGACCGTGGTGTTCCCAATCCCCATATCGCCGGGAATGAGCAGATCAGCGCCGCTGTCGACCTCCTCGTCGGCGATGCGCCGACCTGCCTCGACCGCGGCCAGGGTCTGCTCGGCGGTCAGGGCGTCCTCGCTGGTGATGTCGCCGCTGCCGCGGCGCACCTTGTAGGCACTGGCCTCGGTCGGCATCGCGGGGGAGTCGGTCGCACCATCATTGACGGCCATGTCCACCACCCGCACCCCGGCCCCGCCGATCGCGGCCAGCGCGTTGATGGCCGCCCCGCCGCGGTCGATGTTGGCGACCATCTGCGCCGTCACCTCGGCGGGGTAGGCCGACACCCGGCTCTGGGTTACGCCATGGTCACCGGCGAACACCACAATGCGGACGCGCTCGAACTGTCGGGGCGGACACTGCCCTTGGCAGGCCGCCGCCCACACCGACAGGGCCTCCAGGCGGCCCAGCGAACCCGTGGGTTTGGTCAGCGAGTCCTGCCGGGCCCGCGCCGCTGCCGCCACCGTGGCATCGGGTGGGCTGACCGGCGGGAAATCCACGGAATCCAAGGTTTGTCTGCCGCGATTCAGGCTCAGTCGAGGCGCTCGCCGCGCCGCACCTGCGGGCGCGGTGCCCGCATGCGGCGCAGCGTGGATGCGCGGCTGGCGGCGTACAGCCCCAGCTTCCAACGGCTTTCGACATTGTTGGGGAACTTGGCGTCGGCCATCCGGCCGGCCTTGCGGGCAACCAACACCCCGTCGACGGCCATCAAGACCATCAGCAGCATCATCGCCGGCGAAATGTAGTACTGGACCTGCGGGACCGCCATCATGATGAACATCAGCCCCAGCGCGACCGGCATGAACAGGCCCAACAGGTTGTACCGGGAGTCGACGATGTCGCGAACGTAGCGGCGCACCGGGCCGCGGTCGCGTTCCAGCAGCGCGGACTCGTCGCCGGACAGCATCCGTGCGCGGCGGTCGGCCATCCGCTCACGGCGCTCGGCCTTCGCGAGCCGGCGCTCCTCCTTGCTCAGCTTGGGGCCGGCCAGCGACTTGCGCCGGGCCCGCGCCTCCGCGGAGGTCATCGGTGCCGGCGCCACCGGGCCGCGGCGCTTGGCTGCGGCGCTGCGCTTCGGGGTCGGCCGGCCCTTGGGCGCGGTGACCCCGCCACGAGCGGCGCCCACAGACTCGTCGCCGTCGACAGAGACGGCGGAGACCACGGGCTCAGCGGACTGAGCCTCGTCTTTTCTACGCCCCGGCACCTTCACGCCCGCCAGATTACTTGCCCGGTCCGCCCGGCTTGCGGTGCCGTCCGCGCGGCTCGATACGCTGCACAGATGGCTGATCACCCGGGTTCCGGCGGCTCGGCCGGACCTCGGGCGCGGATGCTTCGGGTGCTCATCGCGCCGGACTGTTTCGGCGAGACTCTGACCGCGGTGCAGGCCGCCGCCGCCATCTCGACGGGCTGGCATCGCAGCCGGCCGCAGGACCGGCTGGCGATCGCACCGCAGTCCGACGGGGGCCCGGGCTTCGTCGCGGTGCTGGCCACCGCGCTGGGCACGCTGCAGCAGACACGGGTCAGCGGACCGCTGGATGACCCGGTCGACGCCGAGTGGGTCTGGGACGCGACAACCAGCACGGCTTATCTGGAATGCGCCCAAGCCTGCGGGTTGGGAGTGCTCGGCGAACCACCGTCGTCCCGGACGGCGCTGCTCGCCCACAGCATGGGGGTGGGACAGCTCGTCGCCGCGGCGCTGGCGGCCGGGGCGCAGCGAATCGTCGTCGGGCTCGGCGGCAGTGCCTGCACCGACGGTGGTCGCGGCATGGTCGATGAACTGGGCGGCCTGGCCGCGGGACGCCGACGGCTCGCCGGAGTCGAGTTGGTCGCCGCGTGCGACGTGGAACATCCGCTGCTGGGCCCGTGGGGCTCGGCCCGCGTGTTCGGGCCGCAGAAGGGCGCCGACGCCGCCACGGTCGCGGTCCTCGAGAGCCGGCTGGCCGCGTGGGCGACCGAACTGGACGCCGCGGCCGGATGGGAGGCCAGCGCCGCGTCGGGCGCCGGGGCGGCCGGGGGAATCGGAGCCGCCATGCTGGCCCTGGGCGGCACCGTCGAATCCGGGTCCGCGATCGTGGCCCGCCACACCGGTTTGGAGGCAGCGCTCGCCGACGCCGACGTCCTGGTCACCGGCGAGGGCCACTTCGACCAGCAGTCACTGCACGGAAAAGTGGTCGGTTCGCTGGCGGCCGCGGCCCGGGCGCGGGAGATGCCGCTGCTGGTGCTGGCCGGACAGATCAGCCTGGACGAACCCGCACTGCGGTCGGCCGGGGTGGTGGCCGCCCGGGCGATCGCCGACTACGCCGGCTCCGTGCGGCTGGCCCTGGTTGACGCGGCCAACCAGCTGATCGGGCTGACCAGCGTGACGGCGGCACAGATCGGTGGCCGTCCTGCGGCTTCGCCGGGGTGATAGGGAACACGTTGGCGCAGGGTATCGTTGTTCTGGTGGGTTCGAGCGCCTCGAGTCGAGGCCGGACCCGCCCCCATGAACAACCGCAATAGGGAGACGCAATGACTGTTCAGGATCAGTCGACCACCGAGTCTCACGGCGTGGTCTTGACCGATGAGGCTGCGGCCAAGGTGAAGGCGCTGCTGGAACAGGAGGGTCGTGACGACCTGACCCTGCGGATCTCGGTCCAGCCCGGCGGCTGCGCGGGCCTGCGCTACAACCTGTTCTTCGACGACCGCAGCCTTGACGGTGACGTGGTCGCGGAGTTCAACGGCGTCACGTTGACCGTGGACCGGATGAGCGCGCCATACCTGCAGGGCGCCGAGATCGGCTACGCCGACCAGATCGACAAGCAGGGCTTCACCATCGAGAACCCCAACGCCGGCGGCTCGTGCTCGTGCGGCGACTCGTTCAACTGAGCACCTGATTTCACCTGAACGCCGGGGGTTTTGTGCTGCCCGGCGGCGAACCGGTGGTACCGGGCCGCTACCGTGGGTACCCACATCCAGGCCCAACGGTGACGATATGAGGGGGATTGTTCAGTGACGATTGCGGTGACCGGTTCGATTGCGACCGACCATCTGATGCGCTTTCCGGGTCGGTTCTCCGAGCAACTGCTGGCCGATCACCTGCAGAAGGTTTCGCTGAGCTTCCTGGTCGATGGCCTGGTGGTGCACCGGGGTGGCGTGGCGGGCAACATCGCCTTCGCCATCGGCGTGCTCGGCGGTGACGCCGCCCTGGTCGGCGCCGCCGGTGCTGACTTCGCCGACTATCGCCAGTGGCTGGTCTCGCACGGGGTCAACTGCGACCACGTGCTGACCTCGACGACCGCGCACACGGCCCGGTTCGTCTGCACCACCGACCAGGACATGGCCCAGATCGCGTCGTTCTATCCGGGCGCGATGTCGGAGGCCCGCAACATCTCGCTGGCCCAGCTTGTCGAGGCCGGCGGGAAGCCGGAACTGGTGATCGTCGGAGCCAATGACCCCGAGGCGATGTTCTTGCACACCGAGGAGTGCCGCAAGCTGGGACTGGCGTTCGCCGCCGACCCGTCACAGCAGCTGGCCCGGCTCACCGGTGAGGAGATCCGCAAGCTCATCGACGGTGCCGACTACCTGTTCACCAACGACTACGAGTGGGACCTGCTGCTGTCCAAGACCGGCTGGACCGAGGCCGAGGTCATGAAGCAGGTCGGCCTGCGGGTGACCACCCTGGGCGGCGACGGCGTCGACATCGTCTCGCCGGGCGGTTCCCGCATCCACGTCGGCGTGGTTCCGGAGAAGTCCCAGACCGACCCGACCGGGGTCGGCGACGCGTTCCGCGCCGGCTTCCTCACCGGACGCAGCGCCGGGTTGAGCCTGGAGCGGTCCGCGCAGCTCGGCTCGCTGGTGGCGGTGCTGGTGCTGGAGTCCACCGGAACCCAGGAATGGGTATGGGACCGTGCCGCCGCGGTGAGCCGGCTGGCGGATGCCTACGGCGACGCGGCCGCTGCCGAGATCGACGCGGCGCTCACCTGAATCTTGCCGAGCAGACGCAAAGGCCCCCTATTCATGCCGAATCAGGGGGCTTTTGCGTCTGCTCGCGGAGGTTAAAGCCGCACGGGATAGTCCGGCTCCCGGATGGTCGGCACCACGGTGTGCTCGACGAAGATGGCGTGCCACAGCATGAAGATCAGCACGGTCCAGAGCCGACGGCTGTGATCGGCGGTGCCGACGCGGTGCTCGTCGAGCATCGTGCGCACCGCGGCGACATCGATCAGGTGGTCGGCGCCGGTGGCGTCCACCGTGGCGTACGCCCACTCCAGCAACTCACCGGCCCGCAGCCAGTGCCGCAGCGGCACCGGGAAGCCGAGCTTGGGGCGGTGCAGTACATGCGCCGGAATGATCGGCTCCAGCGCACGGCGCAGCGCGTACTTGGTGGTGGTGCGGGTGATCTTGGCCGACACCGGCAGGCGCGACGCCACCGCGAACACCTCGGGGTCCAAGAACGGCACCCGCAGCTCCAGTGAATTGGCCATCGTCATCTTGTCGGCCTTGACCAGGATGTCGCCGCGCAGCCAGGTGAACAGGTCGATGTGCTGCATTCGGGCCACCGGGTCCCAACCGGCGGATTCGGCGTACACCGGGGCGGTGACGTCGGTGTGGGTCCAGTCGGGGGAGAAGCCCGGCAGCACCGCACGCAGTTGCTCGTCCGAGAAGCTGCGTGCGTTGCCGTAGTAGCGCTCTTGCAGCGAGAGCGACCCGCGGTGCAGCAGGCTCTTGCCACGCATTCCCTCGGGCAACGGCCGCGACGCCTTGCCCAGGGATCGGCGCACCGGTGCCGGCAGGTAATCGAACGGTCGCAGCGACAGCGGCTCTCGATAGATCGTGTAGCCGCCGAACAATTCGTCGGCGCCTTCGCCGGAGAGCACCACCTTGACGTGCTTGCGGGCTTCGGCGGCGATGAAGTACAGCGGGACCAGGGCGGGGTCGGCGACCGGGTCGTCGAGGTACCAGACGATCTCGGGCAGGGCCGCGACGAACTCGGCCGGGCTGACCACCTTGACCACGTGCCGGGCACCGATCGCCTCGGCGGAGGCCGCGGCGACGTCGACCTCGGAGAAGCCCTCCCGCTCGAACCCGGTGGTGAAGGTGATCAGTTTGGGGTTGTGGCGCATCGCCAGTGCCGCGATCGCGGTGGAGTCGATCCCGCCGGACAGGAACGCGCCGACGGTGACGTCGGCCCGCATGTGTTTGGCGACCGAATCCTCCAGGACGGCGGTGATCTCGTCGTAGCGCGCCTGCTCGGTGTCGCGGGTGATCGGGGTGGCGTCGAACCGCGGCCGGAAGTAGCGGGTGGCCTCCGGAGTGCCTCCGGGCCGAATCCGGGCGTAGCAACCCGATTCCAGCCGGCGTATGCCGAGGTGCAGCGTCTCCGGTTCCGGCACGTACTGCAGCACCGTGTAATGCTGCAGAGCGCGGGCGTCGATGGAGGTGTCGAAGCCGACCACGTCGGCGAGGTCCAGCAGGCACTTCTTCTCGCTGCCCACCACCGTGCCGCCCGGGCCGGACGCCACGAACAGCGGCTTGATCCCGAACGGGTCGCGGGCGCAGAACAGCTCGCCGGCCACGGTGTCCCACACCGCGAAGGCGAACATGCCGCGCAACCGCGACAGCACCTCGGTGCCCCAATAGTGGTAGCCCGCGACGATCGCCTCGCCGTCGCCGTCGGTGGCGAACACCGCACCGTGCTCGGCGGCCAGCTCTTCGCGCAGCTCCAGGTAGTTGTAGATCTCGCCGTTGAACACCAGTTCGTAGCGCTCCGGCGCCTCTGGCGGACCCCACCGCATGGGCTGGTGCGAATGGGCGATGTCGATGAACGACAGCCGGTTGAACCCGAACACCACCCGGTCGCCGGCCCAGATGCCGCCTGGCTCATCCGGGCCGCGGTGGCGCATCAGGTGGGTTGCGCGCGATACCGCGTCGGCGACTTCGGCCACATCGGGGCCGGGTGTTGTGCCGGCCGGGGCACACACGAAGGCCAGCAGTCCACACATCGGGTCCCAGTATGCCGCACCGGTATCGGCGCTGAACTGCGAAGGCCCATGTAGGCCCGCGCAGAACCGGTGGAGTCAGCTGAGGCGGTCAACACACAGGGTGGCCAACCGGCAGGTACATCGAACCTCGGTGATCCGGGTGGTCTACGCTGCGTAGTATTCGACTGCTCCGCCGGGTCAGTCGGCCCGTTCTGTGACTCGAGGAGGCACCAACGTGACACGTCGCGGGCAGGGCGTTGCACATCGCCGTCTGCGTCGACCGCTGACCGCGGTCAGCGTGCTCGGACTGCTGGCGGTGACGCTCAGCGGTTGCAGCGTCGATTGGACCGATGTGGTCGGCTTCGGCTGGCCCAAGGGCATCACGCCGGAGGCTGAGGCCAACTACCAGCTGTGGATCGGCATGGTCATCGCTTCGGTGGTGATCGGTGGGCTCGTCTGGGGAATGATCTTCTGGTCGATGATCTTCCACCGCAAGAAGGCGACCGACACCGAGCTGCCGCGCCAGTTCGGCTACAACATGCCGCTGGAGCTCGGACTCACCGTCCTGCCGTTCCTGGCCGTCGCGGTGATCTTCTACTTCACCGTCGTCGTGCAGGAGAAGATGCTGCACCACGAGCCCAACCCCGAGGTGGTCGTCGACGTCACCGCCTTCCAGTGGAACTGGAAGTTCGGTTACCAGAAGGTCGACTTCCACGACGGCACCATCCGCGGCTACGACGGATCGGACCCGGATCGCAAGGCGGATATGGTCTCCAAGCCCGAGGGCGTGGACGCGCACGGCGAGGAACTGGTCGGGCCGATCCAGGGACTCAACGCCGAGGACCGCACCTACCTGAACTTCGACAAGATCGAGACGGTGGGCACCACCGGCGAGATCCCGGTGCTGGTGCTGCCCAGTGGCAAGCGTATCGAGTTCGTGCTCAACTCGGCCGACGTCATCCACTCCTTCTGGGTGCCCGAGTTCCTGTTCAAGCGTGACGTCATCGCCTGGCCCGAGCGCAACAACCAGGTGAACACCTTCCAGGTCGCCGAGATCACCAAGGAAGGCGCGTTCGTCGGCCACTGCGCCGAGATGTGCGGCACCTACCACGCGATGATGAACTTCGAGGTCCGGGTGGTCTCGCCCAATGACTTCAAGGCCTATCTGGACCAGCGCATCGCCGGGAAGACCAACGCCGAGGCGCTGGAGGCAATCGGACAGGACCCACTGGCGACCACCACGTTCCCGTTCGACAGCCGCCGTGGCCTGCTAGCCCCGCAAGCCAGCAACAAGTAGGGACAACCGCATGCGCATCGAATCCAGGCTGTTCGAGTTCGTCGCCACCTTCTTCCTGGTGGTCGGCGTGATCTACGCGGTGCTGACCGGGAAGTTCGCCACCGGCGGTGTGGAATGGGCCGGCACCACCGCGCTGTTCCTGACCGGCATGATGGCCATGATCGTGGCCACCTTCTTCCGGTTCGTGGCCCGCCGGCTGGACACCCGTCCCGAGGACTACGAGGCGGCCGAAGTCAGTGACGGCGCCGGCGAGCTGGGCTTCTTCAGCCCGCACAGCTGGTGGCCCATCCTGATCGCGCTGTCCGGGTCGGTGGCGGCCGTCGGGATCGCGCTGTGGCTGCCGTGGCTGATCGCCGCCGGCGTGGCGTTCGTGTTGTCGAGCGTGGCCGGACTGGTCTTCGAGTACTACATCGGCGCCGAGAAACACTGACCGGATCTCCGCCGCGGCCGCCGTGTCGACCCGCTTGGGTAGGGTTGCCGATGCACAATGACCAACGGTGGTTGATGTCGACCGCAACCGGTCAGGTCGTGGCGCGGCGGTTTGAAAAGGATAGGCGGGAATGAGCGGGCCGAATCCCCCAGAGGCGGGCTCTGGAGACGAGGGCTCCGGCAACGGTCAGCCGGCCCCGGACGCAGCCGCTGACATGGCCCCCGACGCGGGCGCGGGCGGGGAGATTCAGCCACTGGACGATGTGACGGCAACTCCGGCCGCCGCGCGGGCAGACAGCACCGCGTATTCGCAGGCTTACTCGGCGCCCGAATCCGAGCAGTTTTTGAGCGGCCCCTACGTGCCGGTGGATCCGCGGCTCTACGACTACGACAACTACGACGTGCCCGACGAACCGGAGCCGGGCGCGAAGACACCACGGTGGCCGTGGGTGGTCGGTGTCACCGTGATCATCGCCGCGGTCTCGCTGGTGGTGTCGGTGGCACTGCTGTTCGCCCGCACCGAAACCCGCGATCTGGCCACGCCGGCCACCACGAGCAGCACCGTCTCGGTGCCGCCGGTACAGGACGAGATCACCCGGACCAGCACCAGCACCACGGTGCCGCCGCCTCCGCCGCCGAGCAGCGAGGAACCGCCGCCCCCGCCGCCGCCGAGCAGCGAAGAGCCGCCGCCCCCGCCGCCGCCGAGCGAGGAGCCGGCACCGGAGCCATCGACCACGACGCAGGAGACCACCACGACCACGCCGCCGAAGCCGCTGCAGGTGACGTACTCGGTGACCGGCACCAAAGCGCCGTTCGACCAGATCACGATCACCTACGTGGATGCCTCCGGGCAACGTCGCACCCAGCGCAACGCCTACATCCCCTGGTCGCTGACCCTGACCCCGATCTCCCAGTCGGAGATCGGCTCGGTGGAGGCGACCAGCATGCTGCGGCTGAGCAAACTCAACTGCTCGATCACCAGCAGTGACGGTAGGGTGTTGTTCTCCAACAGCAATGACGCACCGGCGACGAGCTGCGGATGACCGGCGGGAACATGGTAGATCGATTCATTCGACCGGGGCAGTCCCCGGAGGTTACTGACCGCATATTGCTGGGCGCGTGCGCCGCGACCTGGCTGACGCTGCTCGGCATGAGCGTGGCGGCCACGGTGGCGCTGGTAGATCTCGGGCGGGGTTTTCACGAGCCGACCGAGAGCTCGCACAGCGGCCTGCTCTACATCGTGATCGGCGCCTCGGCGTTGGTCATCCTGGCGGCCATCCCGGTGTTGCTGCGGGCGCGCCAGCCCGTCCCGTCGCGGCCTCCAGGATTTCCGCCCCAGGCGCCGGCCAAGCCGCCGCGCCCGACCGCCCAGGACGCTCCGCTTCAGCAGCCCGGGTTCGACGCTCCGGGCCGGCGGGCGGCCGGCACCCGCCAGGTGCTGCCTAATCAGGCTCAAGTGGACCGGGTGTTGCTGCGTGGCATCACAGTGCTGGCCATCGCGGTGGGTGGTGCGTTGACCTTGGTCGCCTTGGCCACCTATCTGATGGCCGTCGGCAAGGACACCGGCTCGTGGGTCTGCTACGGGTTGGCGGGGGTCGGCGCTGCCGCCATGCCGGTCATTCCCTGGCTGTACCTGCGCAGGCTGGGTGAAGTACTGGAACTGCCGTCTCGGTTCGGCTGAGCGCCCCAACGGCGCCATTGTCGCGGCGTGCTCGGCTACGGCCAGAGCAGCGTCGTTGACCAGCTCGCGTCGCCGTCCCGTTCGTACCGCAGCCTGCGGTGCCGGCGCGTGGCGTCGGCCTGCCAGAATTCGACGGCCTCGGCCCGTACCGCATACGACGTCCACTCGGCGGGCACCAGGGCGGGGGAGCGCTCAAGCTCCAGATGCGCCTTGGCGAGTGCCTCGCTGATCTCTGTCGGATCTGCGTAGGGCTCGCTCTGCCGGCCGGTGAGCACCATCGCCCGAGCGTCTTGCGAGCGGGCCAGGAAGTCATCGGCGGTCACCGCGGGCGGGTCGGGCAGCGCCATGCCGTCGACCCTGACCTGACGGCCCAGCGAGGGCCAGTAAAACGTCAGTGACACAGCGGGATTGCGGGCAAGATCGGCGCCCTTGCGACTGGCCGAGCTGACCCCGAAATGCCACCCGGCGGCATCGACGTCTTTGAGGATCAACACCCGCGTCGACGGCCGCGCCAGGCCCGTCGCGTCCACCGCACCGACCGTCGACAACGTCATCGCATGAGGTTCCGCGACGCCGCTGTCGACAGCGTGCAGCAGCCATCGGACGAACAGCGCGACCGGCTCGGCCGGTGCCTGCGCCGGATCGAATTCCGGTGCGGCACCAACCAAAACGGGCAGCCCGCGCAGGAGATCGCGCAGGCTGCCCGATGGTTCGGACCCGTTGTCAGACCTAGGCGATCGCAAGCGCGGCGGAGCCGGGCGAAGCGGGTCGCCTTTGTCAGACCTAGTGGTGACCGTTGGTGTCCCCGCCCTGGTGCTCGGCCAGCGCGGTCAGCGCACGCCGCTCGCTGGCGTGTGCGGCCTCGGTGAGCGCGGCGTCTTCCTCGACCGGGTCGGCCGTCAGGAAGCTGCCACTACCGGGAGCGCCGCCCGAGCCGAGCTTGTTCATCTTCTTGGGCAGCGGCGCGCCGGCGTACTCCAGCGGAATCGGGTGGCCGTGGTCGTCGACCGGGCCCAGCGGCTGGTGCAGCTCGATGTAAGCACCGTGCGGCAGCCGCTTGATGATGCCGGTCTCGATACCGTGCTCGAGCACGTCACGGTCACTGCGCTGCAGGCCGATGCACCACCGGTAGGTGATGAAGAAGATAAACGGCGGCAGCACCACCATCCCGATACGGCCGATCCAGGTCGTCGCATTCAGCGAGATGTGGAACTTCCACGCGATGATGTCGTTCATCGCGGCCAGGGTCAGCACCATGTAGAAGCTGATCGCCATGGCGCCGATCGCGGTACGGACCGGAGCGTCCCGGGGGCGCTGCAGCAGGTTGTGGTGTGCGTAGTCGCCGGTGAACTTCTTCTCCAGGAACGGGTAGACCATCAGCAAGCCGAAGACGCCACCCATGATCAGCGCGACGCCGACCGGACCGGGAATGGTGTGACCGAAGGGGTAGAACTCCCAGGCCGGCCAGAGACGGGCCAGACCCTCGGTCCACATCATGTAGAAGTCCGGCTGGCTACCCGCCGACACCTGCGAGGGGCGGTAGGGTCCCAGGTTCCAGATCGCGTTGATCTGCAGCAACCCGCCCATCAGGCCCAGGATGCCGGTGATCATCGCGAAGAACGCGCCCGACTTGATCGCGAAGACCGGCAGCACGCGCACGCCGACGACGTTGGTCTCGGTGCGGCCCGGGCCGGGGAACTGGGTGTGCTTCTGGAACCACACCAGCGCCATGTGCACGCCGATCAGGGCCAGGATGATGCCCGGGATCAGCAGGATGTGCAGCGCGTAGAGCCGGGGGATCAGGATGGTGCCCGGGAAGTCGCCGCCGAACAGCGCCCAGTGCAGCCAGGTGCCGATCACCGGCATGCCCAGCGTGATCGAGGACAGCGCGGCGCGCAGACCGATACCGGAGAGCAGGTCGTCGGGCAGCGAGTAACCGAAGTAGCCCTCGAACATGGCCAGGATCAGCAGCAGCGACCCGATCACCCAGTTCGCCTCACGCGGCCGACGGAACGCGCCGGTGAAGAAGATGCGCGCCAGGTGCACCATGATCGACGCCGCGAACATCAGCGCGGCCCAGTGATGCAGCTGGCGGACGAACAGGCCGCCGCGGACCTCGAAGGAGATGTCCAGCGCCGATTCGTAGGCCCGCGACATCTGCACGCCGTTGAGCGGCTGGTAGACGCCGTGGTAGATGACCTCGGCCATTGACGGGTCGAAGAACAGCGTCAGGTAGACGCCGGACAGCAGCAAGATGATGAAGCTGTACAGAGCGATCTCACCGAGCAGGAACGACCAGTGCGTCGGGAAGACCTTGTTGAACTGGCGGCGCAGGGCGGCGGCCGGGTGGTACCGGGTATCGATGTCGTCTGCTTGGCGTGCGAGCAGGTCGCCGATTGCAGGGCTCATGAGGTGCGCTCCCAGAAGGCCGGTCCGACAGGTTCGATGAAGTCGCCGTTGGCGACCAGATGCCCATTGGCGTCAATGGTGATCGGCAGCTGTGCCAGGGCGCGAGCCGCCGGGCCGAAGACCGGCTTGGCGAAGTGCAGCGCGTCGAACTGCGACTGGTGGCACGGGCACAGGATCCGATAGGTCTGCTGCTCGAACAGGGAAGAGGGGCAACCCAGGTGCGAGCAGATCTTGGTGTAGGCGAAGAAGTCGCCGTAGTTGAAGCTCTCCTGGCCTTTGCGCTTGACCACCTTGGCCATGTCGTCGGGCCGGATGCGGATCAGCATCACCGGGTTCCGGACGCCCATCATGATCTCGGTGAGCTTCTCGTTCGATTCTTCGGTGGTGCCGTCACCGTCGGACTCGCGCCACGGGAACACCGTCTCCATGCCGCCGGCGTCGAGGTCCTCGGGCCGCATCTTGACGAACGGTGAGTTGGTGCTCTGACCGGTCGCGCGGGCCAGGTAGATGGTCTCGCCGGGGTAGCGCGGGGTCCATCCGGAGGTCCACAGCGCGGCCTTCTTGCCTTCGGCGGTTTCGACGACCGGCTTCCAGGGGTTCTTGATCAGGCCACCGGCGCCGGCCACCAGGGTGCCCAGACCGAATGCGCCGAATCCGACGCCCAGCGACGCGCCCAGCAGCTTGCGCCTCCCGATGGTCGAACCCTCGAACGCGTCGGTCAGCTGGGCCGCCACGGTCTTCCGGTCGATCTCGGGGGAGCTGCCGTCGTGACGGTCCTGGATGGTGATCTCTTCGGGGATGAACTTCTTGACGAACAGCACCGCGCCGATCGCGATACACAGCACCGAGAGACCGAAGGTCAAGCCGTACAGCGGAGTGGCCAGCGAGTAGGCGAAGCCGTTCGGGGACTCCAGCGGTGCGTACTCCCAGGGCCAGAACAGGAAGACCAGCAGCAGGGCCAGTCCGAAGCCGCCACCCGCCAGGAACCAGGCCGCGATCCGGCGCTCGGCGCGCTTCTCGGCCCGAGTGCCCTCGACCGGCCAGCGAGTCTCCTTGAAGACGGTGTTGACGCCGTCGATCTTGCCGCCGAGAGCCAGCAGCTCGTCGTTGGTCATCGTCGCCAGTGCGGCGTCGTCAGGGAGTTCGATCTTGTCGTTGCTGCTCATGAGCGTGCCCCGATCCACATTGCCGCGGCGATGGCTGCGACCATGCCGATAATCCACATCACCATTCCCTCGGGCGCCGGGCCGAACCCGCCGAGCCCGTAGCCGCCCGGATCACGTTCCTCGGTAACGGATTTCACGTAGGCGATGATGTCCTTCTTCTCCTCCATGGAGATCTGCCGGTCGGAGAAGCGCGGCATGTTCTGCGGGCCGGACAGCATCGCGGTCAGGATCTGCTGCTCGCTGGCCGGCTCCAGGTCGGGCGCGTACTTACCCGAGGACAGGGCGCCGCCCCGGCCGGTGAAGTTGTGGCAGGAGGCGCAGTTGAGCCGGAACAGGTCGCCACCGCGGCCCAGGTCGTCGCCGCGCAGCGAAGCCTGCGCGATGCTGCCGTCGGCGTTGCGCACCACGGTGGGGCCGCCGCCGTTGGCCTGAACGTAGGCGCCCAGGGCGTCGATCTGCTTGTCGTCGAAGAACGGGTACGTGCGGGGGGCCTGCGCCTCACCGCGGACCGCGGGCATCCGGCCGCTGGAGACCTGGAAGTAGACGGCGGCTTCACCGACGCCGATCAGGCTCGGACCGCGGCCCACCTCGCCCTGCAGGTTGGCGCCGTGGCAGCTGACACACGAGGTGTCGAACAGCTGCTTCCCGGTGCGCAGCAGGGCCGATGCCGACTCGTCGGCCACCGCAACCTGCGGGGTCGGGGTCAGCAGCGCGGCCATTCCACCGGCTAGGGCCAGGGCGATCAGCAGCAGCAGTCCGCCCGAGGCCCGACGGCGCAGGCGCCGACGGGCGACGGTGTTGTTGTTGCCAGGTCGGGCCCACTTCTTCAGTGTCTTCAACCGGACACTCCTGTTCATCGGGCGGTTGCTCATCGGATGAAGTAGATAGTGGCGAACAGTGCGATCCACACGATGTCGACGAAGTGCCAGTAGTAGGACACGACGATCGAGGCGGTGGCCTGAGCCGGGGTGAACTTGCTCATCGTGGTTCGCAGCATCAGGAAGATGAAGGCGACCAACCCACCGATGACGTGCAGGCCGTGGAAGCCGGTGGTCAGGTAGAAGACCGTGCCGTAGGCGCTCGACGGGATGGTGGTGCCGTGCGCGACCAGGTGGGAGTACTCGTAGGCCTGACCGCAGACGAAGAACAGTCCCATGAGGAAGGTCAGCAGGTACCACCGGCGCAGCCCGAACACGTCGCCACGCTCGGCGGCGAACACGCCCATCTGGCAGGTGAACGATGAGGCGATCAGCACCAGTGTCACCGGTACCGCCAGCGCAAGATTCAGCTCGGTTGGCGGCGGCGGCCAGGCGCCACCGGACTGCGCGCGAGCCGTGAAGTACATCGCGAACAGACCGGCAAAGAACATCAATTCACTGGACAGCCACACGATGGTGCCGACGCTGACCATGTTGGGCCGGTTCAGCGAATGCACACGAGAAGTAATGGCAGTACCCGAGGACCCCACAGCGCTCGTCACCCCGCAAGTATGACGCTATGTAGTTGTAGAACTCCACCCGGGGCTGGCAATTCGTTTGAACTGGTCTTGTCGCTGCTGTTACCGGGCTGTTAGCGCTCTGTCCTCCGCTTGTTTCGGGCCCGGTTTCCGGTTGGCTTTGGTGTCACGGAGGCCGCGTGCGACGATCGGCGCGTGGTCGAGCCAGGTAGTGCGGTGCAGCCGAAAGCGCAGATAGGGCAGTGGCGACAGGTCCTGGGCGGACTGACGTCCGGCAGCGACCTGCCTCGGGGCCAGGCGGCCTGGGCGATGGAGCAGGTCATGTCCGGCGCCGCGACCTCCGCACAAATTGCGGCGTTCGGGGTGGCGATGCAGATGAAGGGCCCCACCGCCGCCGAGGTGGGCGAGTTGGCCGACGTGATGTTGGCCTACGGACGCAAGGTGCCCACCGACAAGATCGGCACCGACACCGTCGACGTGGTGGGCACCGGCGGGGACGGTGCCAACACAGTGAATCTGTCCACCATGGCGGCGATCGTGGTGGCTGCCACCGGAGTGCCGGTGGTCAAACACGGCAACCGGTCGGCCAGCTCGCTGTCCGGGGGCGCGGACACCCTGGAGGCGTTGGGGGTGCGCATCGACCTGGGGCCCGACGAGGTGGCGCGCAGTGTCGCCGAGGTCGGCATCGGCTTCTGCTTCGCCCCGCAGTTTCAGCCGTCGTATCGCAACGCCTCGGTGGCGCGGCGCGAGATCGGCGTCCCGACGGTGTTCAACCTGCTGGGCCCGCTGACCAACCCGGCCCGCCCGCGGGCCGGGCTGATCGGGTGCGCATTCCGGGAGTTGGCCGAGGTGATGGCCGGTGTGTTCGCGGCGCGGCGGTCCAGCGTGCTGGTGGTGCACGGCGATGACGGCCTCGACGAACTGACCACCACCACGACCAGCACCATCTGGCGAGTGCAGGCCGGCACCATCGAACGGCTGACGTTCGACCCGGCCGGTTTCGGGTTCGCCCGGGCGGAGGTGGGCGAGCTGCTCGGCGGGGACGCGCAGGCCAATGCCGAGGAAGCCCGTTCGGTGCTCGGCGGAACCAAGGGTGCGGTGCGTGACGCCGTGGTGCTCAACGCGGCCGGCGCGATCGTGGCGCACGCAGGGCTATCCAGCAGCGCTGAGTGGTTGCCGGCCTGGGAGGACGGGTTGGCGCGCGCGGTCGAGGCGATCGACAGCGGCGCGGCGGAACAGTTGCTGGCTCGCTGGGTCCGCTTCGGCGCTCAGCTCTGAGGCCAGCTGCGCCGATCGGGCCAGCGCCGCCCACGCCATCCACGGCCCGGCCGAGCCGATCGGCGAGCTCCACCCCTCGGGTTCACCCGCCGGTTCGTCGAGCCTCGCTGAACCGCCGGCCCCGTCGACCCGCACGATGCGCACCCCGGGCGCTGCCAGCCAGCGGGCGATGAGCATGGTCTCCTCGACCAGTGCCCCGGCCAGCGGCGCCGGCTCGGGCAGTACCGCTTCGGCTCCCAATGTGATCGCGTCGACCACGGGCATCGGCGGGACACCGCGCGCAGCGCACCCCGCGGCAGCCAGCCGGCCGTGGCGGATCACCGCGAGCTGCCACCCACCGGTGCCATCCGGCGCCGCGGCCACCAGCTCGGGAAGTGCCACCAGGGCACGGGCGCGTTGACTGCGCCACAGCGCATCGATGGCGGCCGCGGTGCGGTCGCGTAGCCGTGCCGCACTTTCGTAGTGCCCGCGATCAGCCAGCGCGTTCACCTGCTGCACCGCGGCGCGCAGGGCGGAGTTGTCGGCGCCGTCGAGCAACGCGACCGCACGCCTGACCGCTTCGGCGTACTCGTCTGCGGTGGTGTTCGGCGTCGCCGGGCAAGGGCTGACTTCTGCCGGTGGGCAGCGGTGCCGACCGGTTCGGCTCAATCGCGTTGTGCAGGTTCGCAGTCCGGTGAACCGCGAGAACAGGGCGGCGGTCTCGGCGGCGTCAGCTCGCGAACGGAACGGACCGACGGCCCGGTCGTGGCGTGGCGAGCGCACCACGGTCAGCCGGGGGAAAGCCTCGCCTGACAGGGTGATCCACCACCACCGGCGGGGAAACTTCGATCGCCGGTTGTAGGGCGGAGCCGCCGCGGCCAGCAGTCGCAGTTCGCGCACCCCGGCCTCCAACGGATGCGCGCATTCGACATGATCGATCCGGGTGGCCAGCGCCACCATCTCGGCGATGCGGCTACGGCGTTCGGAACCGTTGAAATACTGCGCGACCCGGCGGCGCAGATTGGTGGAGGTGCCGATGTAGAGCACTTCGTCGGACGGGCCGCGGAACAGGTAGACCCCGGGCCGGTGCGGCAGCCCGGCGGCCAGGCTGCGCTTGCGGCGCTGAGCCGGTGTCGTGTGCGACAGGTAGGCGCGCAGGTCGACGTAGGTGTTGACCTGCTGATTCCCCAGCCGCTCGATCAGCGCGTGCAGGACGTCGACGGTGGCGCGGGCGTCGTCGAGCGCCCGGTGGGTGGGGGTGGTGCTCACCGCGAACAGTCGGGACAACTCGGCAAGCCGGACACTGGGTGCCTCGTCGCGGCTGAGCACCCGGCGTGCCAACCGCACCGTGCACAGCACCGGGGGCCGCGGCCAGGCCAGATCGCAGCGCTGCGCGGCGGCGGTCAAAAACCCCACGTCGAACCCGGCGTTGTGGGCGACCAGCACCGAGCCGCGGTCGAACCCGGCGAACTCGAGGAAGGACGGCAACACGGCGTCGATCGTGGGCGCCTCGTAGACCATGGCGGTGGTGATCCCGGTCAGCCGGACGATCTGCGGCGGAATGCCGCGCTGCGGGTTGATCAGGGTGGCGAACTCGCCCTCGACCACTCCGCCCCGTACCTTGACCGCGCCGATCTCGGTGATGGCGTCCGCTTCGTCGGCCCCTCTTGGCGAGGCCCGGCCGCCGGTGGTCTCCAGGTCCACCACCACGAACGTGGTGTCGCGCAGGGTGGCCGGGGCGGCGTCGAATTCGGCTGCGAACTGGGCTTCGAAAGGCGGGAAGCTCAGCTGCCCGGTGTCAGCGCCGGTGGTCATGGCCGAACCGTAGGCGCACGCACTGACAACAGGACGATCACCAACAGGTTGTCGGTGCCCGGAGTTAGCGTGCCGGCAACTGATGAGAGGAATCGTCATGGGACAGATCTCGGGACACTCGGATGACCGCGGCGCGCGCGGGTCGGATTCGGATCCGATGGTGATCGACTGCGATGACTGTGCGGTGCGCGGACCGGCCTGCCGGGACTGTGTGGTCAGCGTGTTGCTGGGTGTGCCCAACGAGCTCCTCGAGGACGAGCGCGCGGCGCTCGACGTGCTTGCCGAGGCGGGGATGGCGCCGCGATTGCGGTTAGTCCCGATCCGGGGCGAGCGCGGGCGGTCGCGTCGCTCGGGTGTGGCCTGACCAGGGGCGGACCCGGATAAGTGGCCTTAGAAATTTCACAATCCTGACTGTTACAGTCGGCAATTCGTGATGGACAACGACGTTGCCATTCCGTAACCTATTCGAGACCTTACGTTTCGGCGGCGGTACACCCCCTGTACCGCCCTGGGCAGTGTTAAGGATGCAATCTTGGAGCTCGAACGTATGCAGTGGCGTCTGCGTGCTTTGAGGCGCCCTGCCCTCGGCGCCGCAGCCGGTTTGGTAGTCGGTGTCACGACTCTGAGCAGCGTATTGGTCGGAAACGTCCACGCAGACCCCGCCGACGACGCCCTGGCGAAGCTCAGCGAACTGTCCCGGCAGGCCGAGCAGACCACTGAGGCCATGCACACCGCGCAGCTCAATCTCGATGAGAAGCTCGCCGCGCAGCAGGCCGCGGACAACGCACACCATGCCGACCAAGCCGCCCTGGATGCGGCCCGGGACCAGCTGTCCACCTACCGGGCGGCCGTCAACCGCTTCGCCGCCGCCACCTACATGGGTGGCCGGGTCGGCGGCGCCGACGCCATCTTGACCGCCGAGTCGCCGCAACAACTGATCGACAAGCTCGGTGTGCAGCGGGTGGTTGCCGGCGACCTGTCGGTGCAACTGGACCGTTTCCGTGTTGCCAGCGAGCAGGCCGATCAGGCTGAGCAGGCGTCCGCCCAATCGGCTGAGGACGCCCGGACGGCAGCCGAGCAGGCCGCCGCGGTGCGCGCGGAGCTGCAGGCCCGCCAAAGCCGTCTGCAGCTGCAGATCTCGGTGGTGAAGTCCCAGTACTACGCACTGACGCCCGAGCAGCGCACGGCGATGGCCGCGCCCGGCGCGGGACCCGAAGCCGTTCCGGGCGAGCCCGGCCCCGAGGGTGTGCCGCCGGCACCCGGATTCCCGGGATTCCCGATGCCCGGGTCCGACGCGCCGCCCCCGATGGATGTGGCGATGGGCGCCTCCGGTGGCGGAGCCGCCGCGACCGCCGTGCAGGCGGCGTTGACCCAGGTCGGCACGCCGTATGTCTGGGGCGGGGCCGCACCGGGCGGATTCGACTGCTCCGGATTGGTGATGTGGGCGTTCCACCAGGCCGGCATCAACCTGCCGCACTCCAGCCAGGCGCAGGCCAACGGCGGGCAGGCGGTATCGCTGTCAGAACTGCAGCCCGGCGACGTACTGACCTTCTACTCGGACGCGTCGCACTCGGGGATCTACGTCGGCGACGGCATGATGATCCACTCGTCCACCTACGGTCAGCCGGTCCGGGTGGTCCCGATGACCTCTTCCGGCCCGATCCACAACGCCCGCCGTTACTGAGCGCCGGGGAATCCGCCGCCTGCTCGCGGCGCTGCTGATTGTCGAGTTGATCGTTGGTGTCGCGCTGCTGCGGGTAGCTGCTCGCCCGCCGGCAACCGAGCAGCTGGTCGTCGGCGATGACCGCAGCGTCGTTCTGGAGAACCTGGGCGGACAGCGCGGCGAAGAACTGCTGTCGCGAGTGGCTGCCAACATCGGAGCTGCCGTCGACGCGGTCGAAGCGTTCTGGGGCACCGACTGGTCGCATCGCATCCAGGTGACGGCCACCGGGTCGGATCGGCAGTTCGTCGAGCTGGCCGGCCACGACAGCGCGGATGTCGCGCAGTGGTCGGATGTCGCCGCTGTCGCGGTCGCCGACCGGGTGGACCCGGAGCGTCGGACAGCAGTTGGTCAGCGCATCGTCTTCGCGCCCGGCGCGGACGCGATGAGTACCCCGGCACTGCGAATTGTGTTGACCCATGAGCTGTTCCACTACGCAGCCCGCACCGACACCGCGTTCGACGCGCCGCGCTGGCTCACCGAGGGGGTAGCCGATTTCGTCGCACGACCCACCGGGGATCGGGCGATCGGGGTGGCAGGACCGGTGCTGGCATTGCCCTCGGATGCCGACCTGGATGCTCCCGGACCGCGCCGGGCGAACGCCTACGACCGGGCCTGGGAGTTCGCTCGATTCGTGGCAGAGCGCTTCGGAACGGCCAAGTTGCGCGAGCTCTATCTGACCGCGTGCGGTCCTGGCCACGTGCCGCCGCCGGTGGCGGTGCAGTTGGTGCTCGGGGTGGATCTGCCCGAGCTGCTCGCCGGGTGGCAGCAGTGGCGGGGTTGACGGCCCGCATCGTCAGCCCGCTGGGCCTGATTGCGCGCTTCCTCCCCGGGCCGCGGGCGGCCCGCATCGTCAGCCCGCTAGGCCTGATTGCGCGCTTCCTCCCCGGGCCGCGGGCGGCCCGCATCGTCAGCCCGCTAGCATCCCTGCAGTGAGCCGGGTCCTGCTGGTAACCAACGATTTTCCGCCGCGCCCCGGCGGCATCCAGTGCTACCTGGAGGAGCTGGTGCGCCGCATCTCCGCCAGCGGGCGCCATGACGTTACGGTGTACGCGCCGCAGTGGAAGGGCGCCGAGGCCTTCGACGACGCCGCGAGATCCGCCGGCTATCAGGTAGTGCGTCATCCCGGCACGCTGATGTTGCCGGGCCTGGCGGTCGACTCCCGGATGCGCCGGCTCATCGCCGACGTG
This sequence comes from Mycobacterium sp. UM_WGJ, assembly GCF_000455125.1. Lineage (GTDB taxonomy): Bacteria > Actinomycetota > Actinomycetes > Mycobacteriales > Mycobacteriaceae > Mycobacterium. The sequence continues at coordinate 64,514 of NZ_AUWR01000008.1, read as the reverse complement.
GGCGCACAGACCGTCTGGTTCGGTGCGGCCGCGCCGCTGGCGCTACTGGCCAACCGGGCGCGCTCCGCCGGTGCCTCTCGGGTGGTGGCCAGCACCCACGGGCACGAGGTGGGCTGGTCGATGCTGCCGGGGGCCCGATCGGTGCTGCGCCGCATCGGCGACTCCTGCGACACCGTCACCTTCGTCAGCCACTACACCCGCAGCCGGTTCGCCTCGGCGTTCGGCCCCGATGCCGCGCTGGAGCACCTGCCGCCCGGAGTGGACACCGACCGGTTCCGGCCGGACCCCGGCGCCCGCGCCGAACTTCGTGCCCGGCATGGGCTGGGGGAGCGTCCCACCGTCGTGTGCGTCTCGCGACTGGTTCCCCGCAAGGGCCAGGACATGTTGATCAGGGCGCTACCGGCGATCCGGAAACGCGTGGGCGAGGCCACACTGGTGATCGTCGGTGGCGGCCCCTACGCCGAGACGCTGCACAAGCTCGCTGACGAGTGCGGGGTCGCTGATGCGGTCATCTTCACCGGCGGCGTGCCGGCCGACGAGCTGCCGGCCTATTACTCGCTCGGCGACGTGTTCGCGATGCCGTGCCGCACCCGGGGCGCCGGGCTTGACGTGGAAGGCCTGGGCATCGTGTTCCTGGAGGCGTCGGCGGCCGGGGTACCGGTGGTCGCGGGTAATTCCGGCGGTGCCCCCGAAACCGTCCTGCACAACCGGACTGGGCTGGTGGTCGACGGTCGGGCTGTGGAACAGATCGGTGACGCCGTCGCCGGACTGCTCGCCGACCCCGACCGGGCCACAGCGATGGGTGCCGCCGGACGCGAATGGGCGACGGGACATTGGCGCTGGAACACGCTGGCCGGACGAATGGCCGACCTGCTGCAGGCCTGAACCGCTCGGTTCATGCGGCGGTCCCAGCTTCGGCTCTCCTTCGTCGAGCCTCGCTGAACCGCTCGGTCAGCCCTTGGCGTAGATAGCCTCGATCGCGTCGGCGAACTTCTCCGCGACCACGTTGCGCTTGACCTTCATGGTGGGGGTCAGCTCGCCGGTGGCCTCGGTGAAGTCGACCGGCAGGATCTGGAACTTGCGGATCGACTCGGCGTGCGAGACAGACAGATTGGCCTGCTTGACGGCCGCGTCCACCTCGGCGATCAGGTCCGGGTCGGTGGCCAGGTCCGCCGGGGTCGCGTTGCTGGCCTTGCTGTTGCGCTGCTTCCAGCCCTCGATGGCCTCGGGGTCGATGGTGATCAGCGCGCCGATGAACGGCTTGGCGTCGCCGACAACCATCGCCTGGCTGATCAGCGGGTGCGACCGCAGCTGGTCCTCGAGCACCGCGGGGGCGACGTTCTTGCCGCCGGCGGTGACGATGATCTCCTTCTTGCGACCGGTGATCTTGAGGTAGCCCTCGTCATCGATGGCGGCCAGGTCGCCGGTGCGGAACCAGCCGTCGGTGAACGCGTCGGCCGTGGCCTGCTCGTTCTGCCAGTAGCCGCTGAATACCACGCCACCGCGCACCAGCAGCTCACCGTCCTCGGCGATGCGCATACTGTTGCCGGGCACCAGCTTTCCGACGGTCCCGACTTTCATGCCGCCGACCGGGTTGACGGTGATGGCGGCAGTGGTCTCGGTCAGCCCGTAGCCCTCATAGATGGACAGTCCGACGCCGCGGTAGAAGTGGCCCAGCCGCTCGCCCAGCGGCGCGCCACCGGAGACCGAGGCCCGGCAGTTACCGCCCAGCGCGGTACGCAGTTTGTGGTACACCAGCTTGTCGAACAGGGCGTGCTTGACGCGTAGCAACAGGCCGGGGCCGCCGCGGTCGGTGGCCTCGCTCCAGTCCACCGCGGTCTGGGCCGCCATCTCGAAGATGCGGCCCTTACCGTCGTTGGCGGCGTTCTGGGCGGCGGTGTTGTACACCTTCTCGAACACCCGCGGCACCGACACCACCACGGTCGGCTTGAACACTGAGAACATCGGCACCAGGTTCTTGATGTCGCTGGTGAATCCGACCGTGACCTTGTTGGCGAAGCCGGCGATGCTCAGGGCGCGCGCCAACACGTGCGCCAGCGGCAGGAAGACCAGCAGACGCTGACCGGAAGTCATCAGGGTCGGCAGTGCGGCCTGGGTGCCGCGGACCTCGTGGATGAGGTTGGAGTGGGTGAGCTCGCAGCCCTTGGGCCGCCCGGTGGTGCCCGAGGTGTAGATCAGCGTCGCCGGGTCGGTGGCCCGCAGTGCGTCGAGGCGCGCGGTGACCTGCGCCGGGTCCTGGCCGGCGGCGGCCTCGGCGAGTTCGTCGAGGGCCGGGGCGCCTGACCCGTCGATGGTGAACACCCGCCGCAGCGACGGCAGGTCGCCGGCGAGTTCGTTGACGATCTGGGCGTGGGCGTCGGTTTCGGCAAACGCCACCACTGCGCTGGAGTCCTGCATCACCCAGCGGACCTGCTCGGCCGACGACGTCTCATAGATCGGAACGGTCACCGCACCGATGGACAGGATCGCGTAGTCCAGGATGGCCCACTCGTAACGGGTCGCCGAGAAGATGACCACCCGGTCGCCGGCCGCCACACCCTGGCTGATCAGGCCCAGCGCGGCCGAGCGGATCTGCGCGGCGGCTTCTGCACAGGTGACGTCGGTCCAGGCCCCGTCGACCAACCGCTGGTAGATGGCGAAGTCGGGGCTGTTGCGCTCGTGCTCGAAGACGACCGCGGCGACGTTGTCGTGCTCCTCGACGGTGAACGGCGCGGGAACACTGAACTCACGCATTGCGATGACCTCTCTTGCCAACCGGGGTGTCGATCCAATCAGCCTAGTCGGCGACTGATGATGACCGTGACGGTGTTCACGTTGCGGTACGCCCACCGGGAAAGATAGTGGCCGGCGCGGCGAACCGGTTGTCGGCCCGCGGGAGAGATAGCGGGGGAAGGTTGCGCAAGCGTGTTCGATACGCTTGCGGGCCATGAACAGTATCCAGGTCGCCGACGAGACATTCGTTGCTGCGTCCGGCGAGCAGGTCGGGGCGGCTGTCGCCGATCGTTCGAGTTGGCAGCGATGGTGGCCCGACCTGCAGCTGCAGGTGGTCGAGGATCGTGCCGACAAGGGCATGCGGTGGACGGTGGGCGGGCCGCTGACCGGCACCATGGAGGTCTGGCTGGAGCCGATGCTCGACGGTGTGCTGCTGCACTACTTCCTGCACGCCGAACCCACCGGTGTGACCGGCCGGCAGCTGGCCCGGCTGAACCTGGCGAAGCTCAACCACCGTCGCCGGGTGGCCGGCAAACGGATGGCCTTCGAGATCAAGGACCGCCTCGAGCGTTCCCGGCCGGTCGGGGTCTCTCCGCTCGCTGTCAGTTGACCCGGCGCTACAGCACAGCGGCTCCGAAAAAGGACAGGTACCGTCTCTGCCGAGGGCGGTGTGGCAGGCGCTAGCGAGTTAGGGAAGTAAGTACGTGGCTGATAAAACGGCTCAGACGATCTACATCGCGGCGGATCCGGACACGGTGATGAAGGTGATCGCCGACATCGGCGCCTACCCCGACTGGGTCTCGGAGTACACCGAGGCCGAAGTGCTCGAGACCGATGCCGACGGCTACCCGAAGGTGGCGCGGTTGGTACTCGACGCGGCTGTGCTCAAGGACACCATGGTGCTGGACTACGACTGGTCGCCAGACCGTCGCTCGGTGCGTTGGTCGTTGCAGTCGAGTTCGCTACTGAAGGCGCTCAACGGCGAATATCGATTGACGCCCAAGGGATCTGGAACCGAGGTTCTTTACGAGTTGTCGGTGGATCTGATGATTCCGATGATCGGCCTGCTCAAGCGCAAGGCGGAGCGGCGGCTGACCGACACCGCGCTGAAGGACCTGAAGAAGCGAGCAGAGGCTGAGTGAAGCCGCCTGAGGCAGGAACGCCGACAGCGCTTCCCGTGCCTGCGATCAGTCTGTTCGTCGGCAAGGGCGGCGTAGGCAAGTCCACGTGTGCGGCGGCGACCGCGGTCTCGTTGGCATGCGCTGGTGACCGGGTGTTGCTGATCTCCACCGACCAGGCCCATTCGGTGGGCGACGTGCTCGGACTGCCGGTGCCCCCCGGTGACGGCCGGGACCCCATCACGGTGGACGTCGATGACGCCGGAATGGGGGGTGGCTGCCTGGACGTGTTGGCGTTGGACACGCTGGCCCTGCTCGAGCGGCAGTGGGCCGGCGTGGTCGAGGTCCTGGCCGCGCGGTTCCCCGAGTCTGACCTGGGTAGCGTTGCGCCCGAAGAGCTTTCGGCGCTTCCCGGTGTGCAGGAAGTGCTGGGCCTGCACGAGGTGGGCGAACTGGCAGACACCGGGCATTGGGACCGGGTCATCGTCGACTGTGCGTCCACCGCCGATGCGATGCGGATGCTGACGCTGCCGGCGACGGTGGCGCTCTACGCCGAGCGGTCCTGGCCGCGGCACCGTCGGCTCAGTGGAACCGAGGATCCCCGGTCGACCGCACTGGTCGATCTGATCGAGCGAATCAGCAGCGCCGCCGAGCAGCTTGCCGAGCGGCTGACCGATGAGACGACGGTCGCTGCGCACCTGGTGCTGACCGCCGAGCGCGTGGTGGCCGCCGAAGCCGTCCGGACTTTGGGGGCGCTGTCGCTGACCGGCGTCCGGGTGGCAGAGCTGATCGTCAATCAGATTTTGTTGCAGGATGATTCGTACGTCTACACCAATCTGCCGGCGCACCCGGCGTTCGACTGGTACGCCGAACGGATCAGGGAACAGAGCGGTGTCCTCGACGAGGTCGACCGCGCCATCGGTGATGTGGCGATGGTGTTGGTCCCGCATCTGGCGGGGGAGCCGATCGGCCCTAAAGCGCTGGGCGATCTACTCGCGAACAGCCGCCGCCGCGACGGATCGGCGCCACCCGGTCCGGTGCGGCCAGTGGTCGACCGGGAGTCCGGTTCCGGCTTGGGGGCGGTGTATCGACTGCGGCTAGAGTTACCCCAGGTCGATTCCGGTGCGCTGAGCCTGGGGCGATCCGGAGATGATCTGATCATCGGTGCAGGTGGCACCCGACGTCGGGTTCGGTTGGCGTCGGTGCTGCGGCGGTGCACGGTCGTGGACGCAACGCTGCGTGGCAGCGAACTGACGGTGCGCTTCCGGCCGGATCCGGCCGTGTGGCCGGTGACTGGCGATGAGGAGGTGCGACGTTGAACGCTGGCGCCCACCCCGATCTGGGCGAGCTCGGACCCGAACTGCGCAAGCTGGCCCAGGCGATCCTGGATCGACTTGACCCGGCGGTGCGCGCCGCGGCGCTGTTGGCGGCCTCCTCGGGTGACGGCCCGGGCAAATGCCAACAGGTGTGGTGCCCGGTGTGTGCGCTGGCTGCGCTGGTCACCGGGGAAGAACATCCGCTGCTCACCATCGTCGCCGAGCACAGCGTCGCGCTGTATGAGGTGATCCGCGCGGTGGTGGGCGAGCCCGACGGAGCTGGTGGGGCGCCACGTCCGCCGGACCCCGGCTCGCCCGGCGGAGGGGGTGGCGGCGACCAGCCGCCGGCCCGGCCCAACTATGAGCCGATTCCGGTCACCATTGAAACCGACACCAGAAACGCCGAAAGCTGAGGAATTCCGCGGAATTCGTGATGTGACGAATCACCGTGTGGTCCTAGCCACCCGCGGTCGGTAAAGTTGGCGCGAACACGGCCGCCTTTAGTCGGGGCAGGAGGGAGGGGCCATGTGGTACTGGCTGGCCAAGTACGTCTTCTTGGGGCCTCTGCTTGCTCTGATCGGGCGGCCGAAAGTCGAGGGTCTGGAGAACATCCCCGACGACGGTGCGGCCATCCTGGCCAGCAATCACCTCGCCGTCATGGACAGCTTCTACCTGCCCTTGGTGGTGCGCCGGCGGATCACCTTTTTGGCCAAATCGGAGTACTTCACCGGCACGGGACTCAAGGGCTGGCTCACCCGCTCCTTCTACACCGCCGTCGGTCAGGTTCCCATCGACCGCAACGACTCTGACGCCGCGCAGGCCGCGCTGAACACCGCTCAGCGGATCCTGTCGCAGGGCAAGTTGCTCGGTATCTACCCCGAGGGCACCCGCTCACCCGACGGCCGGCTGTACAAGGGCAAGACCGGACTGGCGCGGCTCGCGCTGCACACCGGCGTCCCGGTGATCCCGGTCGTCATGGTCGGCACCAACGTGGTCAACCCGCCGGGCACCAAGATGCTGCGCTTCGGCAGGGTCACCGTCCGCTTCGGTGAGCCGATGGATTTCTCCCGCTTCGACGGGATGGCCGACAACCGTTTCATCGAACGCGCCGTCACCGACGAGGTGATCTACGAATTGATGCGGCTGTCCGGCCAGGAATACGTCGACATCTACGCGGCAAGCGTCAAAAACGGTGCCGCACAACAGGACGGGGCAACGGGTCAGCCGGTCGCCCGGTTTCCGGAGACCGCGGCGGGCTGATCCGGACTCGTCCGGGGGACGGGCCGCAGCGTGGCGCCGGCCGTGATGATCACGGCCAATGCCCACCACACGTAGGACGTCCCGGCCAGTTGGCGCCACCACGCCGCGCCGGCTTCGTGGTGTTCGGGCAGTAACTCGATCGGACTGCGCATCATCAGCGCCACCCCCGCTACACCGAGCACGCCGAGCACGACCGCCCGATGCCGGTAGGCCACCACCGCCGTGACCACCACGGCGGGCAGCATCCACACCCAGTGGTGTGACCACGACACCGGCGACACCACCAACCCGAACAGTGCCACGCACACCAGCGCCAGGATCGGCTCACCGGCCCGGAGCACCCGGCGGCCCGCCCACCACATCGCCGCCAGCACCGCCAGGCACCCCGCCAGCCACAGCACCGAGCGCAGCTGGTCGTTCAGCGGCAGCCGGGCCAGCGCGCCGGCCAGGTTCTGGTTGGTGTTCAGGCTCGCCCCGCCGATGCGGTCGGTATCGCTGACGGTGTGCGTCCAGTACTGCCAGGAGTCACTCCAGGCCATCACGAAGCCCACCAGTGTCGCCGCCAGGAACGACGCCACGGTGGTCACCGCGGCACGCCTGTCCCGACGTAACAGGAAGTAGAGCAGGAACACCGCCGGGGTCAGCTTCAGCGCCACCGCCACACCCAGCAGTGCGCCGCGCGGCCAATAGGTGCGCCACGGTACACAGTCGGCGATCACCAACGTCATCAGCACCGCATTGACCTGACCGAAGTCGAAGTTCGCCCAGATCGGTTCGGCATCCAGCCAGATCGACGCCGCCACGATCGCCGTCGCCACCACGCCGCGGTGCCACCAGGCCGGCCCGCAGTCGGGGTGCGCGTCGAAGCGGACCCCCAGACCGGTGAGCACGATGGTGATCGACACCACCAGCAGCAGCGTCGAGAGGACGATCAGCGCGGCGGTCGCGGTGCCCAGCGACACCCAGGTGAGCGGAGCGAACAGCACCGCGGCGATCGGGGGATAGGTGAACGGCAGAACCGTCCCGTCGATCTGGGTTTGGAACCAGTCCTGGCCGTAGAGCGGCCGGCCTTCACGCCAGGCCTGTGCCGCCATCCGGTAGACGTCGACGTCGATGTGGTACGGCGTGCTGCCCAGCGCCCGCCACGTCGTGTAGCCCAAGGCTGCAACCGCCAGCAGCGTGAAGATCCACCAAACGGCCCAACCGCTGATGCCCCCGTGCCGACGGCCCGGGTCGGGCGGCCGCGATGTAGTCATGTCGCAGCACAGCCTATCGGGTAGCGACGTTAAACCGAGCCATCCCTGTGGCGATCCCGGCGTGGTGTGCCGCGAGGGCGTACGTTGCATTAGGTGCTGGAATGGTTGCGCGAGGACATCGTCGGCCGTGGCAGGCTGCCGTTGCTCGGCTGTTTGCTGGCCTTCCTGGTGACCTTTCTGGTAACCCGCACCGTGGTGCGCTACATCCGCAGCCAGGCCGCAAATCCTGACCCGCCGCGGTGGTGGCAGCCCCGCAATCTGCACTTCGGCTCCAAGCACATTCACCACGTCGTCTTCGGAGTCTTGTTGGTGATGGTCGCCGGAGTGACTCTGGTGGCCGCCGGGCCGAACGCGCACGAGCCGGCGTTCAGCCTGGCGGCGATAGCGTTCGGGATCGGGGCGGCGCTGGTGCTCGACGAGTACGCGCTGATCCTGCACCTGTCCGACGTGTACTGGGAGGAGGACGGGCGCGCTTCGGTCGATGCCGTGTTCGCCGCCGCCGCGGTCGCGGGGTTGTTGGTGCTGGGGTTCCACCCGCTGACGTTTTTGGTGGGGACGTGGCACGATACGTCGTCGCCGTGGATTCGCGCCGGGGTGTTCATCGGCCTGGTGACGGCGTTGCCGTTGGGCGTGATGGTGTTGTTGAAAGGCAAGGTGTGGACCGGGTTGATCGGGATGTTCTTTGTTCCGCTGCTGGTGGTGGGTGCGGTGCGGCTGTCCCGGCCGCACGCGCCCTGGGCGCGGTGGCGCTACCTGCCTGATCGGGCGCGGATGCACCGGGCGCTGGAGCGGGAGCGCCGGCTGCGCCGGCCGGTGATCGCGGCCAAGCTCTGGTTGCAGGATGCGGTCGCGGGCCGGCCGCAGGTGCCCGATGAGCGGGCCGTCGACGCCGAGCTCGATCGTGAGGTGCGGGAGGCCTCCGCCCCGACGGTGCGGTTCATGGCCCCCCGGCAGCAGGTGCCCATCGGCAGGCCGCCGGTCCGGCCGGCGCCCGCCGCGGGTGTTGCCGGTCGCTCGGGGCCCAACCGGGCGGTTTCGGAGGCTTCGGCGCCGACCCGGCCCTTCTCGGCGCCGCTGTCGTCTCCCCGGATACACCGGCCGGGCAGGCCGTGGCAGTGAGGTACTTCTACGACACCGAATTCATCGAGGACGGCCGCACCATCGAGCTGATCTCGATCGGCGTGGTCGCCGAGGACGGGCGCGAATACTATGCGGTCTCGACCGAATTCGACCCGGATCGGGCCGGGTCGTGGGTCCGTACCCATGTCCTGCCCAAGCTGCCGTCGCCGGCTTCCCAGGTGTGGCGCTCGCGTAGCCGTATCCGCGCGGATCTGGAGGAGTTCTTCGGAGTCGAGCGCGGGGATCCGATCGAGTTGTGGGCGTGGGTGGGCGCCTATGACCACGTGGTGCTGTGCCAGTTGTGGGGCACCATGCCCGATCTGCCGGCGCCGATTCCGCGCTTCACCCACGAGCTTCGGCAACTGTGGGAAGACCGGGACCGGCCGCGGCTGCCACCGCGGTCGACGGGCAGTCACGATGCGCTGGTGGACGCCCGCGACCAGTTGCGCCGTTTCCAGGTGATCACCCGGACTGAACTGGCCTGATCAGGCAGGGTCGGCGCCCGGCTACCATGGTCGGGTGAACTGGACCGTTGACGTACCCATCGACCAGCTGCCGGCGCTGCCGCCGCTGCCCGCGGATCTGCGCGAGCGCCTCGACGCCGCGCTGGCCCGGCCGGCCGTCCAGCAGCCGAGCTGGCCCGCTGACCAGGCCAAGGCCATGCGGACCGTGTTGGAGAGCGTTCCGCCGATCACGGTGGCCTCCGAAATCGAGCGGCTCAAGGTACAGCTGGCCCAGGTCGCCCGCGGGGAGGCTTTCCTCCTGCAGGGCGGCGACTGCGCGGAGACTTTCACCGACAACACCGAGCCGCACATCAAGGGCAACATCCGCACTCTGCTGCAAATGGCGGTGGTGCTGACCTACGGCGCCAGCATGCCCGTGGTGAAGATGGCTCGCATCGCCGGTCAGTACGCCAAGCCGCGCTCTGCTGACATCGACTCGCTGGGGCTGAAGTCCTACCGCGGCGACATGGTCAACGGCCTGGCCCCGGATGCCGAATCGCGTGAACACGACCCGTCGCGTTTGGTGCGGGCCTACGCCAACGCCAGTGCGGCGATGAACCTGGTGCGGGCGCTGACGTCGTCGGGGCTGGCGTCGCTGGAGCTGGTGCACGACTGGAACAGGGAATTCGTCCGCACCTCGCCGGCGGGTGCCCGCTACGAGGCGCTGGCCGGTGAGATCGACCGCGGCCTGAAGTTCATGAGCGCGTGTGGGGTCGCCGACCGGGAGTTGCAGACCGCCGAGATCTACGCCAGCCACGAGGCGCTGGTACTCGACTACGAGCGGGCCATGCTGCGGATGGCCGACATCTCGGGCTCCCCGCAGCTCTACGACCTGTCGGCGCACTACGTGTGGATCGGGGAGCGGACCCGCCAGCTCGATCACGCACACATCGCGCTCGCCGAGGTGATCGCCAACCCGATCGGGGTCAAGCTCGGTCCCACCACGACGCCGGACCAGGCAGTTGAATACGTGGAACGCCTTGACCCGCACAATGTTCCGGGGCGTCTGACGCTGATCAGCCGGATGGGCAACAGTAAGGTGCGTGACCTGCTTCCGGGCATCATCGAGAAGGTGCAGGCCACCGGTCATCAGGTGATCTGGCAGTGCGACCCGATGCACGGCAACACCCACGAAGCCTCCACCGGTCACAAGACCCGGCACTTCGACCGGATCGTCGACGAGGTCCAGGGCTTCTTCGAGGTGCATCACGCACTGGGCACCCACCCCGGCGGCATCCACCTGGAGTTCACCGGGGAGGACGTCACCGAGTGTCTCGGTGGCGCCCAAGACATTTCGGATGCGGACCTGGGCGGCCGCTACGAGACCGCGTGCGACCCGCGGCTCAACACCCAGCAGTCGCTGGAGCTGTCCTTCCTGGTCGCGGAGATGCTGCGCGGCTAGCTGGTTCCCGTGCTCGGCGTGGGCGCGGTTACAGCAGCGCGCCGACGTTGTTGCCCAGCGCCCACGCCAACGCGGCGACCAGTGTCGTGGTTGCGAACAACACGGCGAGCCAGATGACCACCATCCGGCGCGCGTGTTGGCGCTCCAACACAAAGCGGCTCAGTTCGACGCCGCCGAACTGCCCTGTCACCAACTCGTATTGGGTGTCGGTGTCCTCCACCCAGTCCGCCGGTCCGCGGGTCATGTGCAGTGTCTGATGTTGCGGTACCTGGTGTTGCGATGTCGGGTGTTGGGGCGGCGCTGGGTGCTCGGCGGCGCGCCGTGCCGGGGCGGCGGCGTTGTGCTGGGCGGAGTTTCGGGGGGCCGGCACCCGGAACGCCGGCAGCGCCAGCCGCTCGGTGATCGCGTCGACCGCCTGCGCCATCTCGAGCGCGTCGGCGTAACGCTCCGCCGGTTCGCGGGCGGTGGCCCGGGCCACCAGGTCGTCGAATTCGCCGGGGACTCCGTCGATAGCCGAACTCGGCGCGGGTACATCGTGGTCCAGACGTTGGTAGGCCACCGTCAACGACGAATCACCGGAGAACGGCGTGTGGCCGGTCAACAGCTCGTAGGTGAGCACGCCGGCCCCGTACACGTCGCTGGCGGGGCCGGCATTACCGTCCCGGACCTGTTCGGGGGACAGGTAGGCCGCGGTGCCCAAAATCACGTTGGTGGAAGTGATTCCGGCCGCGGCGATAGCGCGCACCAACCCGAAGTCGACCACTTTCACGTCGCCGTCATCGGAGATCAGGATGTTCTCCGGTTTGATGTCGCGGTGCACCAGCCCGGCCTGATGCGCGATCCCCAGGGCTCCCAGCACCGGCCGCAACACCGCGGCGACCGCGTGCGGCGGCATCGGGCCACGTTCGTTGAGCAACTCCCGCAGGGTTCCGCCCTCGACGAGTTCCATGACCAGAAACGGCTGCCCGGGATCGTGCGGGGTGCCGAAGCCCTGGTCGTACACCGCCACCAAACCCGGGTCCTTGAGCCGGGCGACCGCGCGGGCCTCGAGCTGGAAGCGGGTCAGGAACTGCTGGTCGCCGGCGTAGCGCAGATCCATCACCTTGACCGCGACCGGGCGGTCCAGGCGCTCGTCCAGACCGCGGTACACCGTGGAGGTACCGCCGGTGGCGATCCGGGCGCCCACCCGGTACCGGCCGTCGAGCAGCGCGCCCTCCAGCGGGTCGCCGCCCCACGCTCCAGTCACCTGGTCATGGTATGTGTGCGGGTGGCCGGTCCGGCGGCTTTAAACTTGTGTCGTGAGCAGCATTCCGGCCTCCGAAGACGTACTTGAGCCCGACGAACCGACCTTTGACCTGCCGACAGTCGCCGAAATGCTCGGGGTACCGGTCACCAAAGTGCACCAGTTCCTGCGTGATAACCACCTGGTCGCGGTGCGGCGGTCCGGCGTGCTGGTGGTCCCGCAGGTGTTTTTCACCGCCGAGGGGGACGTCGTCAAGAGTCTGCCCGGACTACTGGCCGTGCTGCACGACGGTGGCTATCAGCAGACCGACATCGTGCGGTGGCTGTTCACCCCGGATTCGTCGCTGTCGTTGACCCGCGACGGGGCGCGGGAGTCGGTAAACAACGCTCGCCCGATCGATGCGCTGCACGCCCACGAGGCTCGTGAGGTGATGCGCCGGGCGCAGGCCATGGCGTACTGAGGTTTCAGGCAGCGTCGAGGGCGGGCGCCTGTTCGGCCCGCGACAGCCGGTACCAGGCATACACGGCGCATCCGGTCGCGCCGATCACCTGCAGCCAGGTGTACATACCGTGCGAGCCGTCGGGTTTGAAGATCACCATGATCCAGGTCGACGCCGCGGCGATCGCGGCGATCGCGGTCGGTGAGCGGACCACGGTGGCCGCCACCGCCAGTGGCCAGGTGTAGTACCAGGGCAAGGCGGCGGGCACGAACAGCACCACCACCAGCATGGCCCAGGCGATCCCGGCCACCGCAGCGCGATCGTCGCGCCGCGCCCGCCACCACAGCACCGGCAGCACTAGCCCGATCACCACGACCCCGCTGATCCGGGTGACGTGCAGGACGGCATAGAAGTTGACCGGGGCGAACAATCCGCCGACGGCGTGGATCAGATTGGCGGCCGCGGTCGGCACGGTGAGCCAGTTGATGATCTTGACGTTGCCGGCCAGCAGCGCGGTCAACCAGCCCATGCCCACTCCGGCCAGGGCGGACAACACCGCGAACACCGCGACGATGATCGCCGTGGACACCGCTGATGCGGCGACGAAGGCGACCGCCGTCGGATAACCGCGGGATTTCTGCCGCGGTTCCAGCTTCGGCTCTGCTTCGTCGAGCCTCGCTGAACCGCGGGATTCCTGCAGGCGGCGCATCCAGATCCACACCAGGAACGGCAATGCGATTGCGGCGGTTGCCTTTACCGCCGCCGCCAGCGCCACCAGCGTTATCCCGGCCAGGTGGCGGCGTTCGAGGGTCAGCGCGATCCCGGCGATCACCAGGCCGACCATCAGCATCTCGTTGTGGACCCCGCCCATCAGGTGGATGATCACCAGCGGGTTGAGCACGGCCAGATACAGCGCCGCGGGCGCGCTGCCACCGACGCGGGTGGCCACCCGGGGGGCGGCCCAGATCAGCAGCGCCAGCCCGGGCAGCATGCACAAGCGCAGCAGCATGGTGCCGGCCACCACGTTGTTGCCGACCAGCATCGTGACGAGCTTGGCGACCAGGATGAACGCCGGGCCGTACGGTGCCGTCGTCGCCGCCCAGATCGGGCTGACATCGTCGAGCAGGGGGTTGGGGTTGTCGACCGGCCCCACCAAGTAGGGGTCGAATCCATCCCGCAGCAGGGCGCCCTGGGCCAGATAGGAATAGGTGTCGCGGCTGAACACCGGGACCGACAGCAACAACGGCGCCAGCCAGAAGCCGGTGGTGGCGATCAACGTGTAGGTGCTCACGGTGCCCTCGATCACCCGCCGCCCCAGGCCGAGCCAGGCCACCAGCATCACCGCGACCCCGGCCCACAGCAGCACCGACGACAGCACCAGGCCGTGGCCGAAGCGCAGCCAGGACAGATGCAGCCCGTCCAGCACCGGGTCCTGGATGCGGGTGCTGCCGGCGCCCAAGCCGCCCAGCGTGATCAGCAGGGCGCCCAGGCAGCCGAGCCACGCCGCTCCGGCCTGCTCGCCGGCGGCGAACTGCCGCAGTCGGGATAGGCCGCTGACGGCGTCGCGGGACGCACCGGGGACCGGTGGGGTGGTGGGATTCGACATCGGCGCTCCGGGCGATCAGGCGGACCGGTCGGCGACCCGGCGAGCCAGGTCGGTCAGTCCGGCTTTGGCAACCTCGTCAATGGGTGCGGCCGCCAGCGCGGCCAGGGCGCGGCGGGTCAGCAGATCGATACGGTCCTCCACGGCTGCCAGCGCGCCGACCGCCTCGATCATCTCGCACAGTTCGCGGACCTGCGCCTCGGTCAGCGCGGTGCCGATCGCGCTGCGTAACCGATTGGCCGCCACCGGATCCGACTTGTCGGCCAGCTCAACGGCCTCAGCCAGCAGCACGGTGCGTTTGCCCGAACGCAGGTCGTCGCCGGAAGGCTTGCCGGTCACCGCCGGATCGCCGAACACCCCCAGCACGTCGTCGCGCAGCTGGAACGCCACGCCCAGGTCGGTGCCGAGTTCGTGGAACAGCGCGTGGATGTCGGGCCGGTCGGCCGCGGCGGCCACGCCCAGCTGCAACGGCCGCACCACCGTGTAGGAGGCGGTTTTATAGGTGTTGACGCGCATCGCCGAGGCGATCGAGTCCACCCCGCTGGATTCGGCGACGATGTCGAGGTACTGGCCGCCCAGCACCTCGGTCCGGATGTCCGACCAGACGCCCCGCACGCGCCGCCGGGCGTCGGCCGGCAGATCGGCCCCGGCGACGATGTCGTCAGCCCACACCAGCGCCAGGTCGCCGAGCAGGATGGCGGCCGACATCCCGAACTGGTCGGCCGATCCGCGCCATCCGCGGGCGCGGTGCAGCTCGGCGAACTTGCGGTGGGTGGTGGGGCTGCCGCGTCGGGTGGCTGAGGCGTCGATCACGTCGTCGTGCACCAGCGCGCAGGCGTGCAGCAACTCCAGCGCGGAGAACAGCAGCAGTTCGCCGTCGTCGGCATCACGTCCGGTGATGGCACGCCAGCCCCAGTAGGCGAACGCCGGGCGCAGTCGTTTGCCGCCGATGAGCACGAATTCTTCGAGGCCGGTGATCAACGCCTCGTAGTCGTCGCCGATGTAGGCGGTCTCGGTGCGGCGGGTGCGCAGGTGGGAGCGCAGCGTTTCGGTGACGGCCGCGGCCAGCTCGGCGGCCGACGGTGTAGTCGCTGCGGATGCCTTGAAACTCAGCTCGGCGCCCCTTTCTGTGCTGCCCGGCCGGGGACCCCCAGCGTGGGTCCAGCGTAGAGTGTGCCACCACAGCCGGGGGGACTCAGGCCGGTAGCGGCCGGAGGCGGCCAACGCTGCCCGTTCCTGCCCTGTGGCACTGTTGACTGTCTGTCGACTGTCTTTCATGAGGAGCTGGTACGTGACCTTGAACACCGTCGCACTCGAGCTTGTCCCACCGAACGTGGAAAAGGGCCCCGAGCAGACGATCGAAGAGGCGCACAAGGTTGTGCGGTTTGCGGCCGAGGCCGGCCTCGAGGGGCGGATCCGCCACATCCTGATGCCGGGGATGATCGACGAGGACGATGACCGCCCGATCGAGATGAAGCCCAAGCTCGACGTGCTGGACTTCTGGAACGCGATTCGGCCCGAGCTGCCGGGCATGGCCGGGTTGTGCACTCAGGTCACCTCGTTCTCCGACGAGGCGGCGCTGCGGAGCCGGCTGGGTGACCTGACCGGCGCGGGGATCGAGGGCGTGGTCTTCGTCGGCGTGCCCCGCACCATGGCCGACGGCGAGGGGGCGGGGGTGCCGCCGACCGACGCGCTTGCGACCTTCCGCGCCGACGTGGCCAACCGCGGCGTCATCTTGATTCCCACCCGGGCCGACGAGATCGGCCGGTTCAACTTCAAATGCGAGCGCGGGGCGACGTTCGGGCTGACCCAGCTGCTGTATTCCGACGCGATCGTGCCGTTCCTGACCGAGTTCGCCAAGCACAGCGAAGCGCGCCCGGAACTGTTGCTGTCGTTCGGCTTCGTGCCGTCGTTCGAAAACCGGATCGGGCTGATCAACTGGCTGATTCAGGATCCGGGCAACGCGGCGGTGGCCGCCGAACAGGACTTCGTCAAGACGCTCGCCGACAGTGACCCCGACCAGCGGTGCAAGCTGATGCTCGACCTGTACAAGCGGGTGATCGACGGCGTCGCCGACCTGGGCTTCCCGCTGAGCATCCATTTCGAGGCCACCTACGGGGTGTCCGCGGCGGCATTCCGCACCTTCGCGCAGATGCTGGAGTACTGGTCGCCCGAGACCCGCTGATCCTCAGCCGGCGCTGTCGTCGGGGGAGCGCAAGCGCGGCGAGCGGTCCCGCCCGTACCAGGCGATTGCCGCGACCGCGCCCGCCGCGGCAAGCGTGGACAGGGTCAGCCACAGCGCCGCGTGGGCGAAGGAGCGGGTGCTGGGATCGGTGTAGCGGGCTTGGGCGCTCATGGTGCTCACCACGCCTGGCTTGAGCCGCCACTGCACGGTGTCACTGCCGATGCGTTCGCCGTTGGTGGAGGTCACCTCGCCGGGGAACGCGACGCTCAACGCGACGTCGGCCTCCGGGTCGCCCAGCGAGGTGAGATCCACCCGGCCTTCCAGGATCACCAGGTTGCCGGCGCGGCGCAGCGAGAGGTCCACCCCGGCTGCGTCGCGGTGCATTTGGGCCAGCTGCGGCAGTTCGGCGAAGGTCAGGTCGGAGAACACCGCCTGCGAGCCGACATAGCCGTCCCTGCTGTAGTTGGAGATCGCGACCTTCTGCGGGAACGGCAGGTCGGCGGTGAGCTTGGGGCCGGTGTCGTTGTCGTTGCGCGGCTTGGCCGCAACGACGATCTGGCCGGAGACCTGATCGTTGGGGGAGACGGTGATGTTGGCCCGGATACGCACGCACCCGGCCAACGGCGCCGCGATCAGCAGGAGCGCGACCAGGGCCACCAGGCGACGGTAGGTGCCCCACTGTCGAAACCGGCGCTGAGCGGGCGCGGGAACGGGTTGCCGAGCGGGCTGTAGCGAACGCCGAACATGCACGACGTCATCGTGCCAGACCAGTCGGCGGGTCCGGTGACGACGCGGCGCTTGGCTACAACGGCAGCGCCCGGCCCAAGATGGCGAATGGCCGGGGATCGCCGGCGAAGTGATGACCGCGGATGACGTCGGTGAAGCCCAGCCGCCGGTACAACCGCCAGGCGCGGTTGTCTTCGCCATTGGTCTCCGGTGTGGACAGCAGCACGTTGGCTTCGGGCCGCCCGGCCAGCAGACGGCGCGCCAGGGCCTCACCCAGGCCGCTGCCCTGCGCGCGCGGCGCGACATGCAATTCGGTCAGCTCGAAGTAACTGGCCATCAGCCGCGCGATGTCGGGGTGGGGCAGGCCGCGGCGCTGCAGGCCCAGCACCACCTGCTGCTGCCACCACTGGTCGGGCGCGCCGCAGTAGCCGTAGGCCACACCCAGCAGCTGGGCGCCTTTCGGTCCGCCCGGCGCGGCGTCCAGCTGACGAATCTCACCGACGTCGCCGGCTTGGTTGTCGGCGAAGGCGGCCACCGCCCGCCAGCCACTGCGGCGGGTGTGATCGAGCCACATCGCGGCGCGTTGGCTCTCGGTGCCCGGCGGGTAGCCCATCGCAGTGACGTAGACGCGCAGCGCCGCACCGAGGTGATCGGCCATTTCGCGCGGCGACATGTCGAGGAGGAAGGTCACCAACGTGCAGGTTCCTTTCCCGCAGAAGTGGGAGCGTGCGCGATGCCGGAGTCCCATTATCGGCGATTGCGTCCGGCGGCGTCGGCCGTTGTGGATCGGCATCGCCACGCCGCCGCTACAATCGGCTGGTGAAGCCTGTGGTACGGCGCAGGCCTACCTCGTATTATCAGTGTTAGCTGCCCGCACCAGTCCGTATCGCGCCGTGGGCAGTGACATGAGCGGCCGTCGGCAAGGAGGGACGAATGCCACTCTCCGATCATGAACAGCGCATGCTCGACGAGATCGAGAGCGCGCTGTACGCCGAGGACCCCAAGTTCGCTTCCAGCGTTCGCGGCGGTGCCCTGCGTACCCCGACCACCCGCCGAAGGGTGCAGGGTATGACCTTGTTGGTGGTCGGTCTGGTGATGCTGGTCTCGGGTATCCCGTTCTATGCGACCACCGTCAATTCGGCGTTTCTGATTCTGAGTGTGCTGGGCTTCGTGGTCATGTTCGGTGGGGTGGTGTTCGCCATCACCGGCAACCACGCGGCCGCCGGCCGCGACGGTGCGGCGAAGCCGGGCGGTGGCGCGCAGCGGCGCGTCAAGGGTGGCGGCGGCACGTTCGCCAGCCGCATGGAAGACCGTTTCCGTCGCCGGTTCGAGCCGTAGGCCGATCCAGCGGCACGTGATGTAGAAGGGGCAGCCGATCGGCTGCCCCTTTTTTTCTGCGCGGTCGTGGCGCGGTCATGGCGCGGTGGCCGCGGGGCCGGGTCTCCGGGGAGCACTTCGGGCGCGCGCCCCACCCCGCCCCACTTTCCTTCCATCCGCTCTGACCTGGGTTTTTGACGCCCGATCGGGCTCCATTTGGCATGCCTGGGCGGCAAGATGGCCGATCCGGTGGGGCGTTGCGGTGGATTAGGCCTAGGAAATGGTGCGTAGTGGGGGATTGTGGGGTATCGTGGGCTGACGATGTCGACATGGCGGGAGGTGGCCGATGTTCCTCGGCACCTATACGCCCAAGCTCGACGACAAGGGGCGGCTGACACTGCCCGCCAAGTTTCGTGATGCGCTGGCAGGAGGGCTGATGGTCACCAAGAGTCAGGACCACAGCCTGGCCGTGTATCCCCGCGCGGAGTTCGAGCAGTTGGCCCGCCGGGCGGCCAAGGCTTCGCGCAGCAACCCGGACGCGCGAGCATTTCTGCGCAACCTGGCCGCCGCCACCGACGAACAGCACCCCGACGCCCAAGGCCGGATCACCCTGTCGCCCGACCACCGTCGCTACGCCAACCTGTCCAAGGAATGCGTGGTCATCGGGTCGGTCGACTACCTGGAGATCTGGGACGCACAGGCCTGGAGCGACTACCAGCAGACGCACGAAGAGAACTTCTCCGCGGCCAGCGATGAAGCACTCAGCGACATCATCTGAGGCGCACGCCCGTGCCTCGTGGCCTCTGTCCGAACCGACCCTGACGTACTTCCCCAACGTCAGGTTCGTGCCGTCGGGCAGGGACCTCGAGGTAAGGGCCTGCGGGCGAGTCGCGCGCAGTGTGGCCGGGCGACCGGGCCGGGCGCCGGCCGCACTTCGTGCCCATCACTGGCCGCATCAGGGAGGTGTTGCTGTGGCCGCACAGGGCGAATTCGGGCATGTACCGGTGCTGTTGGAGCGTTGCGTAGAACTGCTGGCTCCGGCATTGACCCGCCGATCGCCTGACGGCCGGGGCGCGACCCTGGTGGACGCCACCC
Organism: Mycobacterium sp. UM_WGJ; assembly: GCF_000455125.1. Classification (GTDB taxonomy): domain Bacteria; phylum Actinomycetota; class Actinomycetes; order Mycobacteriales; family Mycobacteriaceae; genus Mycobacterium. Next base: position 45,199 of record NZ_AUWR01000008.1, on the reverse strand, counting down.
TCGGCGCCGGCGGACATACGGAGCGGTTTCTGAGCCAGTTCCCCGGCCTGCGCGTCATCGGTCTGGACCGCGACACCACCGCACTTGACATCGCCAGTGCCCGGTTGGCCCGCTTCGCCGATCGATTCCAGACAGTGCGCACCCGATACGACGGCATTGCTGAAGCGCTGACCGAATCAGGCTTGGCCGCAACCGGATCGGTAGATGCGGTGTTGTTCGACCTCGGGGTGTCCTCGATGCAGCTCGACCGGGTGGAGCGCGGCTTCTCCTACGCGCAGGACGCGCCGCTGGATATGCGGATGGACCCGCAGGCCGACCTCACCGCCGCCGACATCGTGAACACTTACGACGCGGCGGCGCTGACCGACATTCTGCGGCGCTTCGGGGAAGAGCGTTTCGCCTCGCGGATCGCCTCCTACATCGTGCGCCGGCGGGCCCACACCCCGTTCACCTCGACCGGGGAACTGACAGAGCTGCTCTACGAGGTGATTCCAGCGCCGGCGCGACGCACCGGGGGACACCCGGCCAAACGCACCTTTCAGGCGCTGCGCATCGCGGTCAACGGCGAACTGGACTCACTGCGGGATGCGTTGCCGGCGGCGCTGGATGCGCTGGCGGTGGGTGGACGGGTGGCGGTGATGTCCTACCAGTCGTTGGAGGACCGCATCGTCAAGCAGCAGTTCGCTGCGGCCACCGCGTCGCGCACACCGGTGGGGCTCCCGGTCGAATTACCCGGTGACGAACCGAGATTCATCACGCTGACGCGGGGCGCCGAGAAGGCCGAGGCGGATGAGGTTGAACGTAACCCACGAGCGGGCTCGGTCAGGCTACGTGCGGTTGAGCGGGTCCAGGCCGGCCCGGTCGTGGCATCGAGGGGGAAGTGATGGCGACTAAGCGCAAGCCCGCGGTACGGCAGGGCGACCGTCGCCGTAACCCCGAGAGCGCAACCCGGACCGGCCCGCGGCGGGTCGCTGAGCAGACGCAGGCCCGAGGCCCACGGCGGCAGCGTGGGACCACGCCTACGGCGGGTCGCGAATCACGGCCGGGCACCGGCCCGCAGAAAGCGGCGCCGCTTCGTCCCGACCCCAGGCCGGTGCCGCCGAAGAGCACCAAGCAGGCCAAAGCGCGGGCGAAGGCACGCAAGGCCAAGGCACCCAAGGTTGTACGCGTCCCGCTGCGCGAACGTCTGATCGCTCGGCTGGCCTCGATCGACCTGCGACCGCGCACGCTGGCGGCCAAGGTTCCGTTCGTCGTGCTGATCATCGGCGCGCTCGGCATCGGGCTGGGAATCACCCTGTGGCTGTCGACGGACGCCGCCGAGCGGTCCTACCAGCTGGGCAACATCCGGGAGCACAACCGGGTCCTCATGCAGCAGAAGGAAGCGCTCGAGCGCGACGTGCTCACCGCCGAATCCGCACCGGCGCTTGCCGAGGCGGCCCGCGAACTGGGCATGATTCCCAGCCGCGACACCGCGCATCTGGTCCAGGACCCGATCGGCAACTGGGTGGTGGTCGGGACCCCGAAACCCGCCGACGGTGCGCCCCCGCCGCCACTGAACACCAAGCTGCCCGACGATGTCGCACCGCCGGCCGAGGTGCCGGTTCGGGTGCCCCCGGCCGGGCCGAAGCTCGACAGCCGGCACCTGCCGGCCGCAGTCCCGCCGGCTCCGGCGGTGCCCGGCGCGCCGCTGATCATTCCGGGCCTGCCGGGAGTTCCCGGCCTGCCTGCGGCCGGGCCATTGCCAGGGCCTGGCGCACAAGAGATCCCGCACCTGACCACGCCTTCGGTCATCCCGTCTGACGTCCTGCCGCCCGTCGCTGTGCCGCCCGGGCCGGTGCTGGCGCCCGAGTCCGTCCTGCCTCCGCAACCCCCGCAACCCCCGCTGCCGCCGGAAGTACCGGCGACGCCGGTGGCTCCGGGAGCCGCGCGATGAGACGGCCCGCGCGGGGAACCGGACCGGCACGTCGCGCCGACGGCTCGACCACAGCCGCCTCCCGAAAGACCCGCCGCTCCGTCACCACGCCCGCCAAGCCGGCCAAAGCCGCCAAGCCCGCTAAGGCGGCGAAAGCGTCCACCACAACCGGACATTCGGCCCGCGAGCGTCGCACCCGCCAAGCCACCGAGATGGGCCTGCGCAGCGCTTCGTTCGTCTTCCGGCACCGCACCGGCAACGCGGTCATCTTCCTGGTACTGGCACTGTCGGCGGCTCAGCTGTTCTACCTGCAGGTGCCGCGGGCCTCCGGGCTGCGTGCCGAGGCCGCCGGACAACTCAAGGTCACCGACGTCCAACAGGCGATGCGCGGCGACATCATCGACCGCACCGGGGACAAGCTCGCGTTCACCATCGAAGCCCGGGCGCTGTCCTTCCAGCCGGTCAAGATCGGCAAGCAGCTTGCCGACGCCAAGAAGAAGGATCCGTCCGCCCCCGATCCGCAGCTGCGGCTGCAGCAGATAGCCAAGGAGATCTCTACCCGCCTCGGTAACAAGCCGGACTCCGCAGCCCTGCTGAAGAAGCTGCGCAGCAACGAGACGTTCGTCTATCTCGCCCGTGCCGTCGACCCCGCGGTGGCCGAGATCATCACCGAGAAGTGCCCTGAGGTCGGAAGCGAGCGGCAGGATCTGCGCCAGTACCCGGGCGGCTCGCTGGCGGCCAACATCATCGGCGGCATCGACTGGGACGGCCACGGGCTGTTGGGTCTGGAGGACTCGATGGACGCGGTGCTGGCCGGAACGGACGGGTCGGTCACCTACGACCGCGGTTCGGACGGCGTGGTGATCCCGGGCAGCTACCGCAATCGGCACAAGGCCGTCAACGGGTCGACGATCCAGCTCACCCTCGACGACGACATTCAGTTCTATGTCCAGCAACAGGTGCAGCAGGCCAAGAACGTCACCGGCGCACACGATGTCACGGCCGTGGTGCTGGACGCCAAGAGCGGCGAGGTGCTGGCGATGGCCGGCGACAACACGTTCGACCCGTCCCAGGACATTGGGCGCCAGGAGGACCGCCAGCTCGGCAACCTGGCGGTGTCCTCGCCGTTCGAGCCGGGCTCGGTGAACAAGATCATCACCGCGGCCTCGGTCATCGAATACGGCCTCGGTCATCCCGACGACGTCCTGCAGGTGCCCGGATCGATCAACGTCGCAGACGTCACCGTCAGCGACGCCTGGGAGCACGGCGTCGCGCCCTACACCCTGACCGGAATCTTCGGGAAGTCCTCCAACGTCGGGACCCTGATGCTGGCTCAGCGGGTGGGGCCCGAGCGCTGGTTCGACATGGCGGAGAAGTTCGGGCTCGGACAGCGCACCGGTGTCGCGCTACCCGGTGAGAGCGCCGGTCTGCTGCCGCCGGTGGACCAATGGTCGGGCAGTTCCTTCGCCAACCTGCCTATCGGCCAGGGTCTTTCGATGACACTGCTGCAGATGGCCGGGATGTATCAGGCCATCGCCAACGACGGCGTGCGGATCCCGCCGCGTATCATCAAGGCGACCATTTCCCCCGACGGCGGCCGCGCCGAGGAACCGCGACCGGAGGGGGTCCGGGTGGTCTCGGAGCAGACCGCGGCGACCGTGCGCAACATGCTGCGCTCGGTGGTGCAACGTGATCCGACCGGTGTTCAGCAGGGCACCGGATGGCAGGCCGCTGTGGACGGCTATCAGATCGCCGGAAAGACCGGCACCGCACAGCAGATCAACCCGGCGTGCGGTTGCTACTACGACGACGTCTACTGGATCACCTTCGCCGGGATAGCGCCGGCGGACAATCCGCGTTACGTCATCGGCCTGATGATGAACAACCCGCATCGCGCCGCGGACGGCTCGCCGGGCACCTCGGCGGCACCGCTGTTCCACAACATCGCCGGGTGGTTGTTGCAGCGCCACAACGTGCCACTGTCGCCGGACCCAGGACCGCCGCTGGTCCTGCAGGCGATGTAGGCGCCACCCCCTGCCGCCGAACCGTCCACTGGCGTCCGCAAAAAAAGACGTGATTCCGCCGCGTTGGTGGTGATCGTGCGCTTATTGTGCGGACAACGCGGAGACGATAAGGGGGTTCCGCGCCGAAGAGAAAGGGTCGATCATGGCCCGAAAAACTATCGCTATTCCGGGTGTTCTCGCCGCGGCGGCAGGCGTCGTCGCGCTGGGGCTGCTCGGCACGCCCACCGGCACACCCATCGCAAGTGACCACCACGCCAGCGGCTGTTTCATGACGAAGCAGGGAACCTGCGAGGAAGTGCCGGACCCGACTCAGTACGGATGTCCGCCCGGGGACTTCCAGTGCATGTTCGACAAGAAGCTCAAGCAGCCACCGCCACCTTCTGACGGCTGAGGCCGTCGAGCCCACGCGCCTGCGCTGTGGACACGGCCCGCCTGGGTAGTCTCAGGGCCGATCCGGACGACCCGGCCGCAGCGGATGGAGGTGATGTTGGTGCCTGCTGCTCTGCGCCCCGACGTCGGTGCAGGCACGTCGCTGCGGGTGCTCGCAGCGCAGATCGGGGCGGTTGCGGTAGCCGGTGAGGCGGTTCCCGAGCTGCCCATTACCGGGTTGACGCTGCGCGCCCAGGACGTGCGGCCGGGTGACCTGTTCGCGGCGCTGCCTGGCGCGACCACCCACGGGGCACGATTCGCGGCCGACGCGGTCGCCCGGGGCGCGGTCGCGGTGCTTTCCGACGGGGCCGGGGCCGCCGAGATCGCCGACGCTGCAGCGCTACCCGGCATAGCTGTCCTGGTTCATCCGGCGCCCCGATCCGTGCTCGGCGAACTCGCGGCGCAGGTCTACGGACATCCGTGTGAGCAGGTCACCGTCATCGGCATCACCGGGACGTCGGGCAAGACCACCACCACCTATCTGGTCGAGGCCGGGCTGCGGGCTGCGGGTCGCACCGCCGGGCTGATCGGCACGGTCGGCGTCCGCATCGACGGCGTCGATCTTCCCAGCGCTTTGACCACCCCAGAGGCGCCCGCACTGCAGGCGCTGCTGGCCGCGATGGCACAGCGCGGGGTGGACACCGCGGTCATGGAGGTGTCCAGTCACGCCCTGACATTGGGCCGGGTCGACGGCACCCGGTTCGCGGTGGGCGCCTTCACCAACCTGTCTCGCGACCACCTCGACTTCCACCCGACCATGGCCGACTACTTCGAGGCCAAGGCTCGGCTGTTCGATCCGGCGTCGCCACTGCACGCGGCGCGGTCGGTGATCTGTATCGACGACGACGCCGGCGCGGCAATGGCGGCGCGGGCGACCGCGCCGGTCACTGTCAGCGCGACGGGCCGCCCCGCGGACTGGGGGGTGGAGCGGGTGAGCGGGGGCGAGTTCGTCGCCGTCGACCCCGCGGGTGTGCGCCACCCGGTCGGCATCGGCCTGCCCGGCGCCTACAACGTGTCCAATTGCCTTGTGGCGCTGGCTATTCTCGACGCAGTCGGGGTGTCGCCGGAGCAGGCGGCCCCCGGCCTGCGAGAGGCGCGGGTGCCGGGACGGATGGAGTCGATCGATCGGGGGCAGGGCTTCCTGGCGCTGGTCGACTACGCGCACAAGCCCGGGGCGCTGGCGGCGGTGCTGGCAACACTGCGCCAGGAACTGCGCGGCACCACCGGACGCCTGGCCGTGGTGTTCGGCGCCGGTGGCGACCGTGACCAGGGCAAGCGTGAGCCGATGGGGCGGATCGCCGCGGAGTCGGCCGACCTGGTCGTGATCACCGACGACAACCCGCGGGGCGAAGACCCTGCCGACATCCGGCGCGCCGTGTTGGCCGGTGCCGCCGCCGGCAGCGCTCAGGTGGTCGAGATCGGCGACCGGCGGGCCGCGATCGGGCACGCGGTGGCCTGGGCTCAGCCCGGCGACGTGGTGCTGATCGCGGGCAAGGGACACGAGACCGGGCAGACCGCCGCCGGGCACACCCAGCCGTTCGATGACCGGGTGGAGCTGGCCCGGGCGCTGGAAACGCGCGGGGAGCACGGATGATCGCGCTGACCGTCGCGCAGATCGCCGAGATCGTCGGCGGCCGGCTGGCCGACATCACCCCGGAGCAGGCCGAGCGCACCGTGGTCACCGGCCCCGTGGAATTCGACTCCCGCCGGATCGCCCCGGGCGCACTGTTTCTGGCGCTGCCCGGCGCGCAGGCCGACGGCCACGACCATGCGGCGTCGGCGGTCGATGCCGGCGCGGTGGCGGTGCTGGCCGCCCGTCCGGTCGGGGTGCCGGCCATTGTGGTGGAGCCGGTCGCCTCCGACAGTCGATCCGGTGCGCTCGAGCATGACGACGAGGCCGGCTCCGGCGCTGCGGTGCTGGCCGCACTGGCCAAACTGGCCGCCGCGGTGGCCGCCACCCTGGTGGCCGAGGGGCTGACGATCGTCGGCGTGACCGGGTCGTCGGGCAAGACCTCCACCAAGGACCTGATCGCCGCGGTGCTGGCGCCGTTGGGGGAGGTGATCGCCCCGCCCGGGTCGTTCAACAACGAGCTGGGCCACCCGTGGACGGTGCTGCGGGCCGACGAGAACACCGACTATCTGGTCCTCGAGCTGTCGGCGCGGCATCGCGGCAACATTGCCGCGCTGGCGGCGATCGCCCCGCCGCAGATCGCGGTGGTGCTCAACGTCGGGACCGCACACCTGGGCGAGTTCGGCTCCCGCGAGGCGATCGCCGAGACCAAAGCCGAGCTGGCCCAAGCTGTTCCGGAATCCGGCGTGGTGATCCTCAACGTCGACGACTCGGCGGTCGCCGCGATGGCCGACAAGACCGTCGCGCGGGTGGTACGGGTCAGCCGCTCCGCTCCCGCCGACGTGTGGGCCGGGCCGGTGGTGCTCGACGAGCTGGCCCGCCCGCGGTTCACCTTGCACTCGGGCGCAGGCGAATCGGAGGTACGGCTGGGCGTGTCCGGTGATCACCAGGTGGGCAACGCCCTGTGCGCCGCCGCCGTGGCCTTGGAATGCGGTGCCACGCCGCACCAGGTGGCCGACGCCCTGGCCGGTGCCGGACCGGCCTCGGCGCACCGGATGCAGGTCAGCACCCGCGCAGACGGCGTGACCGTGATCGACGACTCCTACAACGCCAACCCCGACTCGATGCGGGCGGCGCTGCAGGCGCTGGCCTGGATCGCCCGCGGTGAGAATCCGGGGGCGAAGCGCCGCACCTGGGCGGTGCTGGGGGAGATGGCCGAGCTCGGCGAGGACGCAATATCTGAGCATGACCGCATCGGGCGGCTCGCGGTGCGCTTAGATGTGTCTCGTCTCGTTGTCGTCGGAGTAGGGAGATCGATGGGCGCGATGCTGCACGGCGCAGTGATGGAGGGATCCTGGGGCGCCGAAGCCACCGCGGTACCCGACGTCGATGCCGCCCTGGCCCTGTTGCGCGCCGAGTTGCAGGCGGGGGACGTGGTATTGGTCAAGGCGTCGAACTCCGCGGGCCTGACCGCGTTGGCGCAGGCGCTGACCAGCGAAGACCCAGGAGATCGCCGATGATAATGGTCCTCATCGCGGCCGGAGTCGCGCTGCTGGTCGCGATCCTGCTGACCCCCGTGCTGATCCGGGTGTTCACCAAGCAGGGATTCGGCCAGGAGATCCGCGAAGACGGACCGGCCAGCCACCAGCGCAAACGCGGTACCCCGTCGATGGGCGGCGTGGCCATCGTGGCCGGGATCTGGGCGGGCTACCTGGCCGCTGAACTGGCCGGCCTGGTCTTCTACGGCACCGGGCCGACGGCCTCGGGCCTGCTGGTCCTGGGGCTGGCTACCGCGCTGGGCGGCGTCGGGTTCCTCGATGACCTGATCAAGATCCGGCGGTCGCGCAACCTCGGCCTGAACAAGACCGCCAAGACCATCGGGCAGGTCACCGCGGCCACCTTGTTCGGTCTGCTGGTGCTGTGCTTCCGCAACAGCTCCGGTCTGACCCCGGGCAGCCTGCAACTGTCCTATGTGCGCGACATCGCCACCGTCACGCTGCCCGCGGCGGCGTTCGTGCTGTTCGTGATCCTCATCGTCAGCGCCTGGTCGAACGCGGTGAACTTCACCGACGGCCTGGACGGGCTGGCCGCCGGATCCATGGCGATGGTCAGCGGCGCCTACGTGCTGATCACCGTGATGCAGCATCGCAACGCCTGCGCGAGCGCCCCTGGACTGGGCTGTTACAACGTGCGCGACCCGCTGGACCTGGCGCTGATCGCCGCCGCGACCGCGGGCGCCTGCATCGGATTCCTGTGGTGGAATGCCGCCCCGGCGAAGATCTTCATGGGCGACACCGGCTCGCTGGCGCTGGGCGGCGTGATCGCCGGAATGTCGATCACCACCCGCACCGAGATCCTCGCGGTGGTGCTCGGCGGGCTCTTCGTCGCCGAGATCACCTCGGTGGTGGTCCAGATCCTGGCGTTCCGCAGCACCGGCCGGCGGGTGTTCCGGATGGCCCCGTTCCACCACCACTTCGAGTTGGCCGGCTGGGCCGAGACCACGGTGATCATCCGGTTCTGGCTGCTCACCGCCATCGCCTGCGGATTGGGCGTCTCCATGTTCTACGGCGAGTGGTTCACCGCCGTTGGTGGCTGAGGTGGCCGGGTTGGCCCCGCTGTCTCCGGGAGCGCGGGTGCTGGTCGCCGGGGCCGGCATCACCGGCCGGGCCATCCTCACCGCGTTGGCGCCGTTCGAGCTGGACCTGACGCTGTGCGACGACAATGTTGCCGCGTTGCACGCCCACCCCGACGTCACGACCTGCAGCCCCGCCGAAGCCGCCGCGCAGATCGGCGGCTACGCGCTGGTGGTCACCAGCCCCGGATTCGGCCCGGACACACCGGTATTGGCCGCCGCCGCAGCGGCCGGCGTGCCGATCTGGGGTGACGTGGAGCTGGCCTGGCGGCTCGACGTCGCGGGCCACTACGGGCCGCCGCGGCGCTGGCTGGTGGTGACCGGCACCAACGGCAAGACCACGACCACCTCGATGTTGTACGCCATGTTGTCGGCCGCGGGCCGGCGTGCCCAGTTGTGCGGCAACATCGGCAGCCCCGTGCTGGATGTGCTGGGGGAGCCCGCCGGCGGTTCAGCGAGGCTCGACGGAGGAGAGCGGAAGCTGGGACCGCCGCATGAATCCGACGAGCTGGCCGTGGAGCTGTCCAGCTTCCAGCTGCACTGGGCCCCGTCGTTGCGCCCCGAGGCCGGCGCGGTGCTCAACATCGCCGAGGACCACCTGGACTGGCACGGCAGCATGGCCGCCTACACCGCCGACAAGGCCCGCGCGCTGGCCGGCCGGGTGGCGGTGGTCGGCATGGACGACGCCCGTGCCGCGGCGCTGCGCGACACCGCGCCTGCCCCGGTCAAGGTGGGTTTCCGGCTCGGCGAACCGGCGCCCGGTGAGCTCGGCGTGGTCGACGGCATGCTGGTCGATCGCGCCTTCGCCGATGAGGTGGCGCTGGCCCCGGTGGCGTCGATACCGGTGCCCGGCCCGGTCGGGATCCTGGATGCGCTGGCGGCCGCCGCGCTGGCCCGCAGCGTCGACGTGCCCCCCGAGGCGATCGCCGCGGCGCTGGCGTCGTTCCAGGTCGGCCGGCATCGCGCCGAACTGATCGTGGTCGACGGCGGGATCAGCTACGTCGATGATTCCAAGGCCACCAATCCGCACGCGGCCGAGGCATCGGTGCTGGCCCACCCGCGGGTGATCTGGGTGGCCGGGGGGCTGCTCAAGGGGGCCTCGGTCGAGCCGACCGTCGCCAGAATCGCTGCTCACCTGGCCGGGGCCGTATTGATCGGCCGAGATCGCGGCGAGGTTGCCAAGGCGTTATCACGACACGCACCGGATGTCCCCGTCGTCCACGTTGTGACGGGCGAGGATATTGATATGGGTGATACTGCTGTGTCTCCAGTTACTCATGTGAAGCGAGTAGCTGATGGGTCCAAAGAGACGCTGGGCTCCCGGGTGATGACCGCGGTGGTGGCCGCCGCCCGCGACCTGGCCCGGCCCGGGGACACGGTGCTGCTGGCGCCGGCGGGGGCATCCTTCGACCAGTTCGCCGGCTACGGTGCCCGGGGCGACGCGTTCGCCGCCGCGGCACGTTCCGCGGCAGGATCGGTGTGATCGGCATCCTGGCCCGGCTGCGGCGCGACGCCGGGGCCGCAGACGCCTCCTCCGACGAAACCGCTGTCACGGCCGCCAAGCCCGAGCCGCGCACCCGGTTCGGCGCCTGGCTGGGCCGGCCGATGACGTCGTTCCATCTGATCGTGGCGGTGGCCGCGCTGCTGACCACGCTCGGCCTGATCATGGTGCTGTCGGCCTCCGGGGTGGAGTCCTACGGCACCGATGGATCGGCGTGGCGGATCTTCGGCAAGCAGGTGCTGTGGACCGTGATCGGGTTGGTCGGCTGCTACGTGGCGTTGCGGATGCCGGTCCGGTTCATGCGGCGCATGGCTTTTGCCGGTTACGCCTTCACCATCGTGCTGCTGGTGCTGGTGCTGATCCCGGGCATCGGCACCTTGTCCAACGGTTCTCGCGGCTGGTTCGTCATCGCCGGCTTCTCCATGCAGCCCTCCGAGCTGGCCAAGATCGCCTTCGTCATCTGGGGTGCACACCTGTTGGCCAGTCGGCGCATGGAGCGGGCGACGCTGGGCGAGATGCTCGTCCCGCTGGTGCCGGCCGCCGTGGTCGCGCTGGTGCTGATCGTCGCCCAGCCCGACTTGGGGCAGACGGTCTCGCTGGGCATCATCCTGCTGGCGCTGCTGTGGTACGCCGGTCTGCCGTTGCGGGTGTTCCTCACGTCCCTGACGGCCATTGTCGCCGCCGCCGCGATCATGGCGGTGACCGAGGGCTACCGGTCCGACCGGGTGCGGTCCTGGCTGGACCCCGACGCCGACCTGCAGGGCGCCGGTTATCAGGCGCGTCAGGCGAAGTTCGCACTGGCCAACGGCGGCATCTTCGGCGACGGTCTGGGCCAGGGCACCGCGAAATGGAACTACCTGCCCAATGCGCACAACGACTTCATCTTCGCCATCATCGGCGAGGAGCTCGGCTTCATCGGCGGCTTCGGGCTGCTGGCGCTGTTCGGGTTGTTCGCCTACACCGGCATGCGGATCGCCAAGCGCTCCGCGGACCCATTCCTGCGGCTGCTGACCGCCGCCACCACGATGTGGGTGATCGGTCAGTCGTTCATCAACGTCGGCTATGTGATCGGGCTGTTGCCCGTCACCGGAATTCAGCTGCCGCTCATCTCTGCCGGCGGAACCTCCACGGCGACAACGCTGTTCATGGTCGGCATCATGGCCAACGCGGCCCGGCACGAACCGGAGGCCGTGGCGGCGCTGCGGGCCGGCCAGGACGACCGGATGAACCGGATACTGCGGCTGCCGCTACCCGAGCCCTACTCGCCGACCCGTCTTGAGGCTTTGCGTGACCGGCTGCGGACACGCTCACGGCCGGCCGCACGGCCACGAACGGCCCAGACGAGCGGACAGGCGCCGGCGCGGTCGGGCCGGCAGCGCGCCGCAGCGCAGGCGCCGGCCCGGGCAGCCGGTCGAGGCGCCGGGCGTGCAGGGCAAAATGGAGGCGGCCGGCGTCACGCCGGGGCGCGTCCGACTGGCGGACGCGTACGCGCATTGGAAGGTCAGCGATAGGGGAGTGAACGACTCGGTCATCTCATCGGACCGCGGTGCGTCGTTATCGGTAGTCCTCGCCGGCGGGGGCACTGCCGGCCATGTCGAACCTGCGATGGCGGTCGCGGACGCGCTGCGCGCACTGGACCCCGACGTCCGGATCACCGCGTTGGGCACCGCCCGCGGCCTGGAGACCCGGCTGGTGCCGGCCCGTGGCTACGACCTGGAGTTGATCACCCCGGTGCCATTGCCCCGCAAGATCAATGCCGACCTGGCCCGGCTGCCGCTGCGGGTGCTGCGTGCGGTCCGGGAGACCCGGGCGGTGCTGCGCGACGTGCAGGCCGACGTGGTGATCGGCTTCGGCGGCTACGTGGCGCTGCCGGCATATCTAGCCGCGCGGGGTCTCGGTGCCAAGCGGGTGCCGGTGGTGATCCACGAGGCCAATGCCCGCGCCGGCCTGGCCAACCGCGTCGGCGCCCGGGGCGCGCAACGGGTGCTGTCCGCAGTTCCTGATTGCGGTCTGGCCCACCCCGAGGTGGTCGGGGTGCCGGTCCGGGCGGCCATCACCACCTTGGACCGGGCCGCGCTGCGGTCGGCGGCCCGCGCCGAGTTCGGCTTCGCCGACGACGCCCGGGTACTGCTGGTATTCGGCGGCTCGCAGGGCGCCCGCTCGATCAACCAGGCGGTGGCCGGGGCGGCCGAACAACTCGCTGCCGCCGGTGTTTCGGTGCTGCACGCGCACGGCCCGAAGAACACCCTGGACCTGCCGGAAGCCGGCGCGGGCGATCCGCCGTACGTCGCGGTGCCCTATCTGGACCGGATGGACCTGGCCTATGCGGCCGCCGACCTGGCGATCTGCCGCTCCGGGGCGATGACGGTTGCCGAAGTGTCGGCGGTCGGGCTGCCCGCGGTGTACGTCCCGCTGCCGATCGGCAACGGGGAACAGCGCCTCAACGCGCTTCCGGTGGTCAATGCCGGGGGCGGAATCCTGGTCGACGACGCCGCGCTGACGCCGGATTTCGTGGCCGAGACGGTCGCGGGGCTGCTCACCGACACCGCGCGGCTGGCCGCGATGACCAGCGCCGCGGTCCTGGCCGGGCACCCCGAGGCTGCCCGCCGGGTCGCTTCCGTCGCACTGGATGTCGCGAGCGCAGCGAGGGACGGCCAGTGAGCGGCATCAGCGGGGTCGCACTGGAGGTTGCGAGCGCAGCGAGGGACGGCCAGTGAGCGGCATGAGCGGGGTCGCACTGGATGTCGCGAGCGCCCGGCGGTCTGGGAGCCGGGCATGAGCTCCGACCGGCTGCCACCGGAGCTGAGCCGGGTACACATGGTCGGTATCGGCGGCGCGGGCATGTCCGGAATCGCCCGCATCTTGCTGGACCGCGGGGGGCTGGTCTCGGGCTCGGATGCCAAGGAGTCCCGCGGGATTCACGCACTGCGGGCCCGCGGCGCGCAGGTGCGCATCGGTCACGACGCGTCGGCCCTGGATCTGCTGCCCGGTGGGGTCACCGCCGTCGTCACCACCCACGCGGCGATTCCCAAGACCAACCCCGAGCTTGTCGAGGCGCGGCGTCGCGGCATCCCGGTGGTGTTGCGACCGGCGGTGCTGGCGAAGTTGATGGCCGGGCGCACCACGCTGATGGTCACCGGCACCCACGGCAAGACCACGACGACGTCGATGTTGGTGGTCGCGTTGCAGCACTGCGGCTTGGATCCGTCGTTCGCGGTCGGCGGCGAATTGGGTTCTGCCGGTGCAGAAGCCGGCACCAACGCCCATCATGGCAGCGGGCCGCTGTTCGTCGCCGAGGCCGATGAGAGCGACGGCTCGCTGTTGGAGTACACCCCCAACGTGGCGGTGGTGACCAACATCGAGGCGGACCATCTCGACTTCTTCGGCAGTGCCGAGGCCTACACCCAGGTGTTCGACGCGTTCGTCGAGCGCATCGCGCCGGGCGGGGCGGTGGTGGTGTGCGTCGATGACCCCGGTGGGGCCGAGCTGGCCGAGCGCACTGCGGCCCAGGGCATCCGGGTGCTGCGCTACGGCACCGAAGGCGCCGGGACGGCGCCGCTTGACGGCGAGCTGGTCCGTTGGGAGCAGCAGGGGACCGGAGCGGTCGCCGAGATCATGCTGGCCGGAACGGGCGAGCGCAGGGCGATGCGACTGTCGGTGCCGGGACGTCATATGGCACTCAATGCGCTCGGCGCGCTGCTGGCGGCGGTCGAGGTCGGTGCGCCGCTCGATGCGGTGCTCGACGGGCTGGCCGGGTTCGACGGGGTGCGCCGACGTTTCGAGCTGGTCGGGTCGGCAGGCGTCACGGGTTCGGTGCGGGTCTTCGACGACTACGCGCACCATCCCACCGAGATCTCCGCGACCTTGACCGCGGTCCGGGCGCTGCTGAACGAGCGCGGAACCGGGCGCAGCCTGGTGGTGTTCCAGCCGCATCTGTATTCGCGGACAAAGGAGTTCGCTGCCGAGTTCGGCCGGTCGCTGGACGGCGCCGACGAGGTTTTCGTCCTCGACGTCTACGGTGCGCGTGAGCAGCCGTTGCCCGGGGTGAGCGGCGCCAGCGTCGCCGAACATGTCAGTGTGCCGGTGCATTACCTGCCGGACTTCTCGGCGGTGCCCGACGCGGTGGCAGCGGCCGCCGGTCCCGGTGACGTGATCATCACCATGGGCGCCGGCGACGTCACCATGTTGGGGCCGGAGATCGTCAGCGCGTTGCGGGCACGCGCCGATCGGACCCCTCCCGGCAGTCCGGGGGCGCTGTGACCGTCCCGCCTGAGACCCCGGCCGGTCCACCGGAGGATCCGGATGATGCCGCCGACGTTCCAGTAACGGACGCGACGGAGGCCGCCGCCGACACCCCGGAAACGGACGCGGAGGTCGCGGAGGGCGACGTCGCCGCGGATGACGGCCAGGAGGCGGAGGCCGCCGACGAGCCCGCCGAGGTGGAGGGTCCACGACGCCGGGCCCGTCGCGAACGCGCGGAGCGGCGCGCCGCGCAGGCGCGCGCCGAGGCCATCGAACAGGCCCGTAGAGAGGCCAAGCGGCGACTGCGCGCCGGTTCTGCCGACGCGCCCAAAGGCGTTCCCCGCGGCACCATTCGTGGGCTGAAGATGGTGCTGGCGGTCTTTCTGGCGGCGGTGCTGGTCGTCGGGCTCGGGCTCATTTTGTACTTCACCCCGCTGATGTCGGTGCGCGATATCGAGGTCACCGGGATCGCGACGGTGACCCGGGAGGAAGTGCTGGAGGTGGCGCGGGTGCGGCACGGAACGCCGTTGCTGCAGATCGACACCGGCAGCGTGGCCGATCGGGTCGCGACCATTCGACGGGTGGCCAGCACCCGGGTGCAGCGGCAGTACCCCTCGGTGCTGGGGATCGCGGTGGTCGAACGGGTCCCGGTGGTCTACAAGGATTTTCCGGACGGCCCGCACCTGTTCGACCGGGATGGCGTCGACTTTGCGACCGGGGCGCCGCCGAGAATGCTGCCGTTCTTCGATGTGGACAACCCTGGCCCGGCGGACCCGTCCACGCTGGCCGCTCTGCAGGTGATGACCTCGCTGGCGCCCGAGGTGGCCGGCCAGATCAGCCGGGTGGCCGCCCCGTCGGTGGCGTCGATCACCCTGACGCTGGCCGATGGCCGGGTGGTGGTGTGGGGCAACACCGACCGCACCGCGGAGAAGGCACAGAAGCTGGCGGCGTTGCTGACCCAGCCCGGCCACACCTATGACGTGTCGAGTCCGGACCTGCCCACCGTCCGGTAGCGCCGTCGAACGACCCGTCGGTGGCCTGCGAGTGTGAATCCGGCTGCACGGCACGCGGAAATCCCGTCGCCGGGTTCGCACTCGGTGAAGGTTCGCGGGCGGGAAGCCCCCGCCCGACAGGAAAATTCACCGGGCGTGTCTCGGCGCGTCGGCGCCGATGAGGGCGCAGGCGGTCCTACTGTGGCGGTTGCGCGGAACAACTTGACATAACTCTAAGCCTATGGTTGAGGTTGAGGGTTTTGTCGAAGACAGAATCGGGAGTTCCGCGCCAAGCCCGGCCCGAAGAGGACTCCAATCCCACCAGGGAGGAAGACGAACGATGACCCCACCGCACAACTATCTGGCCGTCATCAAAGTCGTGGGTATCGGTGGTGGCGGCGTCAACGCCGTCAACCGGATGATCGAGCAGGGCCTCAAGGGCGTTGAGTTCATCGCGATCAACACCGACGCGCAGGCATTGCTGATGAGCGACGCCGACGTCAAACTCGACGTCGGCCGTGACTCCACCCGCGGGCTCGGCGCCGGCGCCGACCCGGAAGTGGGCCGTCGCGCCGCCGAAGACGCCAAGGATGAGATCGAGGAGCTGCTGCGCGGCGCCGACATGGTGTTCGTCACCGCCGGGGAGGGCGGCGGCACCGGCACCGGCGGCGCCCCGGTGGTCGCGACCATCGCGCGCAAGCTCGGCGCATTGACCGTCGGTGTGGTCACCCGGCCGTTCTCCTTTGAGGGCAAGCGGCGCAGCAACCAGGCCGAGAACGGCATCACCGCGCTGCGGGAGAGCTGCGACACCCTGATCGTGATCCCCAATGACCGGCTGCTGCAGATGGGCGACGCCCAGGTCTCGCTGATGGACGCGTTCCGCAGCGCCGACGAGGTGTTGCTCAACGGTGTCCAGGGCATCACCGACCTGATCACCACGCCCGGCCTGATCAACGTCGACTTCGCCGACGTCAAGGGCATCATGAGCGGCGCCGGCACCGCGCTGATGGGCATCGGATCGGCCCGCGGTGACGGCCGGGCGCTCAAGGCCGCCGAGATCGCGATCAACTCGCCGCTGCTGGAAGCCTCGATGGAAGGCGCCCAGGGCGTGCTGATGTCGGTCGCCGGCGGCAGCGACCTGGGGCTGTTCGAGATCAACGAGGCGGCATCGCTGGTGCAGGACGCCGCGCACCCCGAGGCCAACATCATCTTCGGCACCGTGATCGACGACTCCCTCGGCGACGAGGTGCGGGTCACGGTGATCGCGGCCGGCTTCGACTCGGCGGGCTCCGGACGCAAGCCGGTGACCGGTACGCCCGGCGCGGCTCGGCACGCGATGGCGCCCGGACAGGCCGGCAAGGTCACCACGTCGCTGTTCGACCCGGTGGATGCGGTCAGTGTGCCGGCGCCCACCAACGGTGCGACGGTCAGTGTGGGCGGGCGCAATGGTGACGACGGCTGCGACGACGACGACGTCGACGTGCCGCCCTTCATGCGCCACTGACCTTCGGGCTTCGGCGCGGTGACGTTTCGCATCCGGCGGGTGACGACCACCCGCTCCGGTGGTGTGTCGAAGGCTCCGTTCGACAGCTTCAACCTCGGCGACCACGTCGGCGATGACCCGGCCGCGGTGGCGGCTAATCGCGCACGGTTGGCCAAGGCCACCGGCCTCGGTCCCGATCGGCTGGTGTGGATGAACCAGGTGCACGGTGATCATGTGGCGGTCGTCGACGGGCCGCGCGACACCCCGCTCGACGCCACCGATGCGCTGGTCACCACGGAGCCCCGGCTGGCGATGGTGGTGGTGACCGCCGACTGTGTTCCGGTGCTGATGGCCGACGCGCGGGCCGGGGTGGTCGCGGCAGTCCATGCCGGCCGGGTCGGCGCGCAGCATGGCGTGGTCGCTCGCACGCTGGAGTCCATGCTGGCGGCCGGGGCACACGCTGGCGACATTTCGGTTTTGCTGGGCCCAGCGGTCAGTGGACTGCACTACGAGGTGCCCGCTGAGATGGCCGACGAGGTCGAGGCGGCGCTGCCGGGCAGTCGCACCGTCACGTCGGCGGGCACTGTAGGGCTGGACCTGCGGGCCGGAATCGCGCGTCAACTAAGGGGATTGGGCGTGCAGGCCATCGACGCCGACCCGCGTTGTACGGCGGCGGACCCGAAATTGTTCAGTCACCGTCGCGACGGACTCACCGGCCGGCTGGCGTCGCTGGTCTGGCTGGAATGAGTCCGCGGTAGAGGTCGCTGGAAGGGTGGGTGAAACCGGTGGGAGCTGTCCGCGTGTCGGTGCCGCGTCAACGCGCTCGCTGCCGTTACCGTCACCGTTATTAGTCACTTCAGTCACACCTTCATCACAGTCATCAGCCTAGAAGGGTCCAAGGATGAGCACACTCCACAAGGTCAAGGCCTACTTCGGGATGGCTCCTATGGAGGACTACGACGACGACTACTACGACGACGGCGATGACCGCGCCGGGTCGCGTGACTACGCGCCCCGGGCGGAGCGATTCGGCGAGGATGTTTTCGACCGGGTAGGCGGCCGCTCGGAGGGCCGCTACGACGATCGCGACTACGACGACGTGCCCGGCGGCTACCGGGGCGGCTACGACGACGACGCCCGCGACCCCCGCTACCGCGCGCGTGAGTTCGACCGGCCCCGTGACTTCGAGCGCCGGTTCTCCTCGCTGCGCGGCTCGACCCGCGGCGCCCTGGCGATGGAGCCGCGCCGGATGGCCCAGATGTTCGACGAGAGCAGCCCGCTGTCGAAGATCACCACGCTGCGGCCCAAGGACTACAGCGAAGCCCGCACCATCGGCGAGCGGTTCCGCGACGGCACCCCGGTCATCATGGACCTGGTGTCGATGGACAACGCCGACGCCAAGCGGCTGGTCGACTTCGCGGCGGGGCTTGCCTTCGCCCTGCGCGGCTCTTTCGACAAGGTCGCGACCAAGGTGTTTCTGCTGTCTCCGGCCGATGTCGACGTCTCCCCGGAGGAGCGTCGCCGCATCGCCGAGACCGGCTTCTACGCCTATCGGTAGGCTGGAACGGCAGTCGAGCCGGTCAGCACTGCTGATGCGGGCACACCCTCGTCAGTAAGGTCGCATTCCGTTGGCGCTGTTCTTCACGATTCTTGGTATCGCGCTATTTGTCTTCTGGCTGTTGCTGATCGCCCGGATCGTCATCGAGTTCATCCGCTCGTTCAGCCGTGACTGG
This sequence comes from Mycobacterium sp. UM_WGJ, assembly GCF_000455125.1. GTDB lineage: Bacteria > Actinomycetota > Actinomycetes > Mycobacteriales > Mycobacteriaceae > Mycobacterium. The sequence goes on along the minus strand of NZ_AUWR01000008.1, from coordinate 26,681 downwards.
CACCCGACGGGTGCCACCGTGGTGATCCTGGAACTGATCATGAGCATCACCGATCCGCCGGTGAAACTGCTGCGACGGCTCATTCCGCAGCTGACCATCGGGGCGGTGCGGATCGACCTGTCGATCATGGTGCTGCTGCTGATCGCGTTCGTCGGCATGGAGCTGGCCCTGCAGCACGCCGCTTAGCGGCGTCAGCGGGGCTCAGACCCGGGTCAGTCGCAACCGCCACGCCTCCGGTCCACGCTCCTCGTAGCCGACCGCCAGCCGGCCACCGCTGCGCTCAGCGAGCTGACGCAGCAGCGGGATCGGGTCGTGCGGGGCCACCAGCAGCAGCGATCCGCCCACCGGAACCGCGTCGAAGGCGCCGAACACCGTGGCATGTCTGATGGCGTGCGGAATCTCGCGCACGTCGAGTTCGGGCATCTCGTCGTCTTCCTCGCCGCAGCCGCAACCGGTGTGGCCGTCGTGCCCGTGGGCGGCGGGCCCGGGCTGGGCCGTGGCAGCGGACCCGGATGCGACGTCATCGAGGCCGGGAAGTTGGGCGGCCAGTGCGGCCAGTGAGACGCCGCTGGCCTGGGCGAGTGCGGGCAGCAGCAGGTCGGCGATCTTGCCCAGCACTGCATCCAGCAGGACGCGCAGCGCCTCGACATGCGCGACCCGCTGAACCCGGTCGGTGCCGTGGGCGATTCGCGCCGCCAGTTGCTCGATCAGGTGGATGTCACCGAGCAGGCCTTCGACCAGCAGCCGCGAGCGCTCGACGCCGGCCAACGCCGGGAATATCAGGCCCACCGCGGCCTGTAACTGCGGTCGTACCGCTCGGTCGAGGGACACCTGCACGGCCCCGAGTGCCTCATCGAAGGTCGGCCCGGCGACCGCGGCGAACAACGCTGCGCCCAAGGCGGCCTGGCGGCCGAGGAGTTCGGCGTAGCGAGATCGGATGTCATCGACGGCTGCCGAGTCCGCTTCGCTGGTCGCCATGACCACGTCATTGGTTGTCATTCCCGAGTGTCCCTCCGGTCGGTTCCGCGCGGTTCGACCTCGTCAGGAATATTTACGGGTCGATATTGTGAATAATACGGCGCCGGCGGCCGGACCGGTACCCCCGTCGGCCGAGCGCGGCCGTGGGGGGTGGGCGGCCGACACGGTTGGTGCGTAGCGAAATAGCTCACATTTCCCAGGTTGGGAGCCTAAGCACTTTGCTGCCGCCGGCCGGAAGGGTGGAGTCGCAGCCGATTGTCGGCGGTGCCCAGAGGCCCAGTTCCCGGCGGTTTGGCCTCACCGCCATGGCCTCCGGGCACCGCTCACCGGCCGGGATCGCCGATCGTCGGCGGAGCTTGCGTTTGCCAATGCGTGATTTCTGTGGCAGCAATTTGAAATTCACTCTTAATATCGTTCACATTGCCGAGCGCAGCGGCTGATGTGACAGGATGGACGGCAGTTACACACCGCGAGCGTTTTCCCGGTCGACTAACGTGCCCGATCGGCGCTACCAACTACCTGACTCGAGGGGGCAGACGATGCCACTAACACCGGCCGACGTACATAACGTCGCGTTCAGCAAACCGCCGATTGGGAAGCGCGGCTACAACGAGGACGAGGTCGACGCCTTCCTCGACTTGGTCGAGACCGAGCTGACGCGCCTTATCGAGGAGAACGCCGACCTGCGTCAGCGGGTGAGCGAGCTCGACCAGGACTTGGCCGCGGCCCGCGCCGGTGGCGCCGCCCAGCCGATTCCCTCGATCCCGGCCTACGAGCCCGCCCCGGAGCCGGTGGCGCCGCCGCAGCCGGTGGCCGCCGCGCCGGCCGCCGAAGTGCCTGCCGAGGAGCAGCACCTCAAGGCGGCCCGCGTGCTGAGCCTGGCCCAGGACACCGCCGACCGGTTGACCGGCACCGCCCGGGCCGAGTCGGAGAAGCTGATGGCCGACGCCCGCGCCAACGCCGACCAGATCCTCACCGAGGCACGCCAGACCGCGGAGACGACGGTCGCCGAAGCCCGCCAGCGCGCCGACGCCATGCTCTCCGACGCCCAGACCCGTTCGGAGACCCAGTTGCGCCAGGCCCAGGAGAAGGCCGACGCACTGCAGGCCGACGCCGAGCGCAAGCACTCCGAGATCATGGGCACGATCAACCAGCAGCGCACTGTGCTGGAAGGCCGCCTCGAACAACTGCGCACCTTCGAGCGCGAGTACCGCACCCGGCTCAAGACCTATCTGGAATCCCAGCTCGAGGAGCTGGGCCAGCGCGGTTCGGCAGCGCCCGTCGACAGCAGTGCCAGCGGCGACGGCGGCGGCTTCAACCACTTCAACCGCGGCACCAACTGACCGTCGGAGTCGAGTAGTTCGCCCGTCGGACTGGAGGTGAGTCGATGCTGGTCATCGCATTGGTATTGGCGGTAATCGGCCTGGCCGCATTGGTGTTCGCCGTCGTCACCAGCAATGCGCTGGTGGCGTGGGTCTGCATCGGCGCCAGCGTGCTGGGCGTACTGCTGCTGATCGTGGACGCCCTGCGGGAGCGGCGCGCGAACGCCCCGGCGGTCGAGGCCCCCTCGGATGCCGGGGACGCCGTTGAGGAGTCCGAGGTTCCCGCCGACGAGGTCTACGACGCGGCCGATTACGAGGCCGACGATGCCGGCGTCGAGAACTCCGAGGCCGCTGAGGTGGCCGACTTCGACGCTGAGGCCGCCGAGCCAACCGAAGTGGCCGCTGAGGAGCCCGCTACGCACCCGGCCGATTAGCCGCTGTTCGGCCGGTCGTCGGCGCGGCCAGCAGGTCGCGGACTTCGTCGTCGGTGGTCTGGTCAAAGTTGCGATAGACCTGTCCCACCGCGTCGAAGGCCTCGGGGCTGGTGACGCAGACGACGTCGTCGGCTTCCTGGGCGATCTTGCGACATGCGGAGCGTGCCGCCACCGGCACGGCGACGATGATCGACGCCGGTTCGGCCGCCTGGACCACCCGGACCGCCGCCAGCACGCTCGCACCGGTGGCGATACCGTCGTCGACCAAGATCACCACCCGGCCGCGCAGATCGGTCGCCGGGCGGTCGCCACGGTAGGCACGTTCGCGGCGGCGTAATTCGGTGGTCTCGCGCTCGATCACCGACTGCACCACGTCGTGGCCGATAGCCAGGCTGCGGACCACCTCGTCGTTCATCACCACCTGGCCGCCGGCCAGCGCGCCCATCGCCAACTCGGGCTGCTGCGGCACCCCGATCTTGCGGACCAGAAACACGTCCAGCGGCGCCCGCAGGGCGGCGGCGACCTCCCAGGCGACCGGGACCCCGCCGCGGGCCAGTCCCAGCACCACCACGCCCTGGGCGCCCGCTGCGGCGGGCAGGGAATCGGCCAGGTAGCCCGTCACCAGCTCGGCCAAGGCCCGGCCGGCGTCACGGCGGTCGGAAAAGGTGCGTGGTGCCGGCTGGCGAAGGTACGCGCCTGGACGAGTCATCTCCCCATCGAGCCTACGACGGTTGGGACTTCGGTGATTCAGCTCGGCCATTCCGCAGCCGGTCAAAGCGGAGCCTGATCCGGCCTGCGCGCCCCGAGACGGCAGGGCGGTTGCCCGCCTCTGAGCGACACGTCCGGTCAATCCCGGCTCACCACAGCAGTTGTCGCTCAAAGCCGGGCACCAGCCCACATGGTCGGAGCGGGCCGTAACCGAGGACCCGACTCCGCACAGAAAATGTGTCCGAGGGGGGACTTGAACCCCCACGCCCGTTAATAGGGCACTAGCACCTCAAGCTAGCGCGTCTGCCATTCCGCCACTCGGACCAACCCGGCGCGGCCGGGCAGCTAAGGCTAACGGATGCCCTCCGCTGGACCCAAACCCAGCCCTCGCAACGCGATCCGCAGGAACGTGAAGTGGTAGTAAAGGTAGCTGTGACCGATTTCTCCGATCCCGCCGGCGCCGCAGTGGGCGAGGTGGTCGAGCTCGTCAGCACGCTGATCCGTTTCGACACCTCCAACACCGGAGAGCCGGCCACCACCAAGGGCGAGGCCGACTGCGCACGCTGGGTGGCCGGCCAGCTCGAGGAAGTGGGGTATGAGACCGAATACCTCGAATCCGGTGCGCCCGGACGCGGCAACGTCTTCGCTCGGCTCAAAGGCAGCGACCCAAGCCGTGGGGCGCTGCTGATCCACGGGCATCTCGATGTGGTGCCCGCCGAGGCCAGCGACTGGAGCGTGCACCCGTTCTCCGGCGCGATCGAGGACGGGTATGTCTGGGGCCGCGGCGCGGTCGACATGAAGGACATGTGCGGGATGATGATCGCGGTGGCCCGGCACCTGGCCCGGGCCGGCATCACCCCGCCGCGTGACTTGGTGTTCGCATTCCTGGCCGACGAGGAGGCCGGCGGCAAGTACGGGGCGCACTGGATCGTCGAGAACCGCCCCGATCTGTTCGCCGGGGTCACCGAGGCGATCGGGGAGGTCGGCGGTTTTTCGCTCACGGTGCCGCGGCGCGACGGCGGGGAGAGTCGGCTGTATTTGATCGAGACCGCGGAGAAGGGGCTGTCCTGGATGCGGCTGCGGGCCCACGGCCGGGCCGGGCACGGGTCGATGATCAACGACGACAACGCCGTCACCACCCTGACCGAGGCGGTGGCCCGGCTGGGCCGGCACCGGTTCCCGCTGGTGCTCTCCGATGCCGTGGTGGAGTTTTTGGCCGCGGTCGGCGAGGAGACCGGGCACGCCATCGACGTCGACTCCCCGGACCTGGAAGGAATGATCGAGAAGCTGGGACCGATCTCGCGCATCGTCAACGCCACCCTGCGCGACACCGCGACCCCGACCATGCTGCAGGCCGGCTACAAGGCCAACGTCATCCCGGCGACGGCCGAGGCGGTAGTGGACTGCCGGGTGCTGCCCGGGCGCCAGGCGGCGTTCGAGGCCGAGGTCGACGCACTGATCGGCCCCGACGTGACCCGGGAATGGGTGGCCTACCAGCCGCCGGTGGAGACGACCTTCGACGGCGACCTGGTCGAGGCGATGAACGCCGCGCTGCTGGCGTGTGACCCCGACGCCCGGACCGTGCCCTACATGCTGTCCGGCGGAACGGATGCAAAAGCGTTCGCCAAGTTGGGTATTCGATGCTTCGGCTTCGCTCCGCTGCGACTGCCGCCCGACCTCGACTTCTCCGCACTGTTCCACGGAGTCGACGAACGCGTTCCGGTTGACGCACTGGAGTTCGGCACCCGCGTACTGCACCACTTCCTGACACACTGCTGACCAAACGACGAAGTTGATCCACTACGAGAGGACCAGTCATGACCACCACCCCCGACCCGTACGCCGCGCTGCCCAAGCTGCCGACCTTCACGCTCACCTCCACGTCGCTGACCGACGGCCAGTCGCTGGGCAAAGCCCAGGTCAGCGGAATCATGGGGGCCGGTGGTGAAGACGCCAGCCCGCAGCTGAGCTGGTCGGGCTTTCCCGAGGAGACCCGGAGCTTCGCGGTCACCTGCTACGACCCGGACGCACCCACCGCGTCGGGATTCTGGCACTGGGCGGTGGCCAACCTGCCGGCCACCTGCACCGAGCTGCCCGAAGGCGCCGGTGACGGCAGCCTGCTGCCCGGCGATGCGCTGACCCTGGTCAACGACGCCGGGATGCGCCGCTACGTGGGCGCCGCGCCGCCGGCCGGTCACGGGACGCACCGCTACTACGTTGCGGTGCACGCCGTCGACGTCGAGAAGCTGGAGCTGGCCGAGGACGCCAGCCCGGCCTACCTGGGCTTCAACCTGTTCATGCACGCGATCGCCCGCGCGGTGATCGTCGGCACCTACGAACAGAAGTAGCGCGCGCTAGCGGGCGGCGGACCCGACCGCCTCGGCCAGCGAGGCGAATCCGCCGTCGCGCAGCCGCTGGGCCAGACCGTCGTGGATGTTGCGGGCCCACAGACCGCCGCCGTAGATGAAGCCGGTGTAGCCCTGCAGCAGCGAGGCGCCGGCGGTGATGCGCTCCCAGGCGTCGTCGGCGGTCTCGATGCCGCCCACACTGATCAGGACCAGCCGGTCGCCCACCCGGGCGTACAGCCGCCGCAGCACCTCCAGCGCCCGCCGCGCCACCGGCGGGCCGGAGATGCCGCCGGGCCCCAATTCGGCCACCCCCGGGGTCGCCAGGCCGTCGCGCGACACCGTGGTGTTGGTCGCCACGATGCCGGCCAGACCCAACTCCACACACAGGTCGGCGATGGCATCCAGATCGGTGTCGGCCAGATCCGGGGCGATCTTCACCAGCACCGGCTTGGTGGTTTCGGCACGCACCGCGGCCAGGATGGGCCGCAGCGACTCGACGGCCTGCAGGTCGCGCAGCCCCGGCGTGTTCGGCGAGCTGACGTTGACCACCAGATAGTCGGCCAGCGGGGCCAACAGCCGGGCGCTGGTGCGGTAGTCCTGCACCGCGCCCTCGGGCGGGGTGACCTTGGTCTTGCCGATGTTCACTCCGATCGGCACGTCGGACCGGTGTCGCGCCAACTGGATTGCCAGCGCGGCGGCCCCGTGATTGTTGAAGCCCATCCGGTTGAGCAGCGCGCGGTCGTCGGGCAACCGGAAAAGGCGCGGCGCGGGATTGCCCGGTTGTGCCGCCGCCGTTACGGTGCCCACCTCGGCGTAGCCGAAACCCATTGCACCCCAAGCGTTCAGCCCGTGGCCGTCCTTGTCGAACCCGGCGGCCAGCCCGAGCGGCCCGGGAAAGTGCACCCCGAACACGGTGCTGGCCAGCAGCGGATCGTGCGGCGCGAGGCGGCGCTGCAGGGCCCGGCGCGCCGGCGGCGTCGCGGCGGCGCCGCGCAGCCCCGCGAACACGAGAGTGTGGATACGCTCGGCCGGCACCAGGAAGAACGCCCGGCGCACTGCGCCGTAGAGACCCATCGGCCTACAGTCCCGGCTGGTCGACGCAGCGGCCGCCGCTGATCGCCGTCGCCGAAGACTTCTTGCGGCGCAGCAGCACCCGCCTGCTCCCGTCGGTGTACAACCGCACTCGGGTCAGCTCCCAACCTCGGTATTCGGCTTCGATGGACAACCGGGTGGACGCCCCGATCCGGGTGACCTCCGGCGGCAGTCGCAGCGGAATCCATTCGTAGTCATCGGACAGGTCGGTGTCCCAGCCGACCGGCATCCGGCGGGGGCGCAACGCGGTCATTGTGGCCTCGTGGCGTGCTCGATCACCTGGACCCCGGCGCCGGAGCCCGACACCACGTACAGGGTGTCCGACTTCTCGTCCAAGGCTAGGGTGTTGGGTTGCTGCACGGTCGGATAGCGAACCTTCTCCACGGGGATTCCGGTGGTCAAATCGTAGCCGACCACGGTGTTCGTCCCGGTTTGCGACACCCAGGCAAACCCGCCCGACCCGGCCAGCCCGTAGGGGGCATCCGGCACCGGATAGTCCTGGTGCAGCATCAGCGGATCCACGCCGTACACCAGCAGCCGGCCACTGCGCGGATCGGCTGCCAGCACCGGCCCGTGCGCCGCGGCGGCCAGCGTGGTCGCGCCCTGGCCCGCCCGCAGCGCGTACTGCGGCTCGCCGTCGGTGCCGATGGTGGTCACCGAGGTCTGGCCGCGGTCCAGCACCACCGCGATATCGCCCTGGGTCACGATCTGGTCGACCCGGGCGAAGATCTTGGCCCGCTCGGCGACCCGCGTGCCGTCCTCGGCCAGCGTGTACACCGCGCCGTCGGCGCTGCCCAACACCACGATTCCGTCGGCGCGCCGGCCGATCGCGGTGAACTCGACACCGGCGGCGCCGTCGACGTCGACGCGGGTGATGCCGCGGGTGGCCAGGTCGACGCTGTAGTAGCCACCGTTCCCGGACAGGTAGGCCGCGCCGTTGCCGTCGCCGGCCAGTGCGCTCGCCGGACCCGGCAGCGCCACCGCGGTGGGCGGGCGGCTCGAGTCGCCCACCAGGCCGAGCGTGGCGGCGGCCTGCGGGTCCGGGCCGGGGGACAGCACCGCCAGCAGTTTGGTCGCCGCGTCGAACACCGCGCCGGTGGCGTGGCCGGCCAGCGGCCGCACGGTGCCGGCCGGGCGCACCGCGGCGACCGGGGACACCGCGGGCTCGGCCGGCGCGATCGTGGGCGGCGGCGCGGTGATGGGATTGGATGAGCACGCTGTGAGCAGCAGCAGCGGCAGCAACAGGCCTTGCAGGGACCGGCGTGGCCGGCGGGTGGAGCACTTGGGCACAGGACAGCTCTTCCAGCTCGTCATGATGGCGGGTTGGTGCAGAGACCGATTCTAAGGAAGGCGGCGAGGTGAAGCTGGCATGTCCGGCCGAACAATAAGTTCGCTTAGGTGTAACCTCTCGGCCATGACTGTGGTCGATGACTGGCAGCTGGCATGTTCGGAGTTCCGCATCGAGGAGATCTGGACGGGGGCCTTCGCCAGTGGTTTCGGCGAGGTCGGTGACGGCCGCAGTTTCTCCTTCCACACCGAGCAGCAGAAGCTGGTGGTGGACATCTACCGGCCTCGACTGGCGGGCCCGGTCCCGCACGACGAGGACGTGGTGGCCACCGCGAGCCGGCACCTGTTCGAAATCGATGTCACCGACGAGCGCAGCCTGGCCGCCGCGGTGCGTGACGTGGTATCCGGTCTGACCCGCTGACACCAGCCCGGTACGGTCGTCGTCGTGACTGAGGTCGTATCGGTGGTCGAGACGGCTGTGATGTCGTGGCCGCAGGTAATAGTCCTAGCGATCGTCCAGGGACTCACCGAGTTTCTGCCGGTCTCCTCCTCGGGACACCTGGCGTTGGTCTCCCGGCTGTTCTTCGTCGGTGACGCCGGCGCCTCCTTCACCGCGGTGACCCAAATCGGCACCGAGATCGCGGTGCTGGTCTATTTCGCCAAGGACATCGCGCGCATCGCCACGGCCTGGCTGTCCGGGGTGGCCTCGGCGCTGGCCAAGACCCCGCTGCCCGCCGAACGCAAGACCGACTACCGGATGGGCTGGTACGTCATCGTCGGCAGTATCCCGATCGTGATCGTCGGGGTGCTGTTCCAGCACTTCATCCGCGGCGACGTACGCAACCTCTGGGTGATCGCCTCCGCGATGGTCGGATTCTCGTTGGTGATCGCCGCCGCCGAGTATGTCGGCCGCCGGCAGCGGCATGCCGACCAATTGACCGTCAAGGACGGCTTCCTGGTCGGCGCCGCGCAGTGTCTGGCGCTGGTGCCCGGCGTCTCGCGCTCCGGGGCGACCATCAGTGCCGGCCTGTTCCTGGGCATGGATCGGGCCCTGGCCGCCCGGTTCGGCTTCCTGCTGGGCATCCCAGCGGTATTCGCCTCGGGATTGCACGAACTGCCCAACGCCTTCAATCCGGTCACCGAAGGAATGAGCGCGACCGGGCCGCAGTTGCTGGTCTCGGTGGTGATCACCTTCCTGGTCGGTTACGCCGCGATCAGTTGGCTGCTGCGGTTCGTCAGCAGTCACACCATGTACTGGTTTGTCGGGTACCGGGTCATCGCCGGGACCACGATCCTGATCCTGCTGGCAACCGGGGCGTTGGCGGCCATGCCATGACCGTCATCCTGCTGCGCCACGGCCGGTCCACCTCGAACACCTCCGGGGTGCTGGCCGGACGCACCGAAGGCGTCGAACTCGATGAACAGGGCCGAGAGCAGGCCGCACAGCTCGTCGGCCGGCTCGACGGCCTGCCGATCAAGGCGGTGGTGCGCTCACCGCTGCTGCGCTGCCGGCGCACCGTCGAACCGCTGGCCGCTGCCCTGGGGCTCGACCCCCTCGTCGACGACCGGCTGGCCGAGGTCGACTACGGGTCCTGGACCGGCCGCAAGATCAGCGAACTGACCGCCGAACCGCTGTGGCGGGTGGTGCAGGCGCAGCCCAGCGCGGCGATCTTCCCCGAGGGCGAAGGGCTGGCGCAGGTGCAGGCCCGGGCCGTCGCCGCGGTCCGCGATCACGACCGGCAGTTGGCCTCCCAACACGGCGCCGACGTGCTGTGGGTGGCGTGCACCCACGGCGACGTCATCAAGGCCGTCATCGCCGACGCGCTCGGCGTGCATCTGGACGGCTTTCAGCGGATCACCGCCGACCCGGCCTCGGCGAGCGTGATCCGCTACACGCCGTTGCGCCCCTTCGTAATCCACCTCAACCACACCGGAGCGTCGTTGGCCGCCGCGGTGCACAGTGCACCGGCCGGCCCCGTCGGTGAAAGCGACGCCGTAGTCGGCGGATCCACCACCTAGGTCCACCTCGCCGAAGCCAGATGCCGTCGGCCGCCGCAACTGCCGGTATTTTGGAGTTGCCATGTCCCGAGCTATTCACGTCTTCCGCACCCCCGACCGTTTCGTGGCCGGGACCGTCGGCCAGCCCGGCAACCGCACGTTCTACCTGCAGGCCGTCCACGACGAGCGGGTGGTCTCGGTGGTGCTGGAGAAGCAGCAGGTCGCGGTGCTCTCCGAACGGATCGGTGCGCTGCTGCTGGAGGTCAACCGCCGATTCGGCACCCCGGTGCCGCCCGAGCCCACCGAGATCGACGACCTGGACCCGCTGGTCACACCGGTGGACGCGGAATTCCGGGTCGGCACCATGGGGTTGGGCTGGGACTCCGAGGCGCAGACGGTGGTGGTGGAGCTGCTCGCGGTCAGTGACGCCGAGTTCGACGCCTCGATGGTGCTCGACGACACCGACGAGGGGCCGGACGCGGTGCGGGTGTTCCTCACCCCCGAGTCCGCGCGCCAGTTCGCCACCCGCTCCAACCGGGTCATCTCGGCCGGCCGCCCGCCGTGTCCGCTGTGCGACGAGCCGCTGGACCCCGCCGGTCACATGTGCGTGCGCACCAACGGCTATCGGCGGGGTGCTTTCGGGCCCGACGATGAGCCCGATGACGCAGACATCTGACGACCGGGAGGCGTTGCACTCCGGGGAACTGGAGATCCTGGGCCGCATCCGCTCGGCGAGCAACGCCACCTTCCTGTGCCAGGCGAGGCTGGGGGAGCACCGTGTCCACTGCGTCTATAAGCCGGTCGCCGGCGAGCAGCCGCTGTGGGACTTTCCCGACGGCACCCTGGCCGGCCGCGAACTCGGCGCACACCTGATCTCGGTTGAGTTGGGCTGGAATCTGGTGCCCTACACCATCATTCGCGGCGGTCCGGCGGGTCCGGGCATGGTGCAGCGCTGGGTGGACCAACCCGAAGACGACGACCAAGCCCAGGATGCATCGTCGGCGCCCGGCCTGGTGGACGTGGTTCCCGGGGACCACGTTCCGGCGGGCTACCTGCCGGTGTTGCAGGCCTACGGCCACAACGGCGATCCGGTCACCCTGGTGCACGCCGATGACATCCGGTTGCGCCGGCTCGCCGTTTTCGACGTGGTGATCAACAACGCCGACCGCAAGGGCGGACACATTCTGTGCGGCACCGACGGCCGCGTCTACGGCGTCGACCATGGCGTGAGCCTGCACACCCAGGACAAGTTGCGCACCGTGCTGTGGGGCTGGGCGGGCACGTCGGTGACCGACCTGGACGACGAGGCGTTGCCGGCCCTGTCGCGGCTGCTGGTGGCGCTGGAGGGTCCGCTGGCGGCATCGCTGCAACCGCATCTGACCGCCGGCGAGATCACGGCCCTGCGCCGCCGCGTCGCCGACCTGCTGGAGCACCCGGTGATGCCCGGCCCGAACCGTCATCGCCCGATCCCTTGGCCGGCGTTCTAGTCCACGTCGGGGATACTGCCACTCGTGACGCTGACCGACGCGGCGCTGGCCGCCGAACTGGCAGTCGAGGCCGGAAAGCTCTTGCTGGCGGTGCGTGACGAGGTGGGCTTCGCCCAACCGTGGCATCTGGGCGACACCGGCGACGGCCGGGCCAACCAGCTGATCCTCCGCGGGCTGCGGGACGCGCGCCCCGGGGACGCGGTGCTCAGCGAGGAATCCCCGGACAACCTGGCCCGGCTGCGGTCGGACCGGGTCTGGATCGTCGACCCGCTCGACGGCACCCGCGAGTTCACCACACCCGGACGCGACGACTGGGCCGTGCACATCGCGCTGTGGCAGCGCGGCGGCCCGGACGGGTTTGGCACCATCACCGACGCCGCGGTGTCACTGCCGGCCTACGACAACCGGAGCAACGTGGTCTTCCGCACCGACACCGTCGCCCGGCCCGCCACGCCTGCCGGACCGCCGGACCCCATTCGGGTCGCGGTCAGCGCTTCCCGAATGCCCGCGGTGGTCCGGCTCATCCGCGAGGTGTTGCCGGTGGAGCCGGTACTGATGGGTTCGGCGGGCGCCAAGGCGATGGCCGTGGTGCGCGGCGACGTGGACGCCTACCTGCACGCCGGCGGGCAGTGGGAGTGGGACTCGGCTGCCCCGGCCGGTGTGGTGCTGGCGGCCGGGCTGCACGCGTCCCGGATCGACGGGTCGCCGTTGCGCTACAACCGCCCCGACCCCTACCTGCCCGACCTGCTGATGTGCCGGCCCGACGTGGCGCCGATCCTGTTGGACGCCATGCGGCGGACGGTCCTATAGCGAGCGGGCCTTACAGTCGTGGGCATGCAATCGTGGTCCGCGCCGGCCGTTCCGGTCCTGCCCGGGCGCGGCCCGGCGCTGCGCCTCTATGACACCGCCGACCGCCAGGTGCGTCCGGTGTCGCCGGGCCCGACGGCCAGCATGTACGTCTGCGGCATCACGCCTTATGACGCCACCCACCTCGGCCACGCCGCCACCTATCTGGTCTTCGACCTGATTCACCGGCTCTGGCTCGACGCCGGACACCGGGTGAACTACGTGCAGAACGTCACCGACGTCGACGACCCACTGCTCGAGCGCGCCGAGCGTGACGGGGTACGGTGGCAGGAGTTGGCGGCCAGCCAGGTGGAGTTGTTCGCCGCCGACATGACTGCCTTGCGGGTGCTGCCGCCTCGCGACTATGTGGCGGTCACCGAGGCCATAGCCGAAGTGGTGGAGTCGGTCGAAAAGATGCTGGCCGCCGGATCGGCCTACATCGTCGACGGCGATTACCCCGACGTCTACTTCCGCGCCGACGCCACCGAGCAGTTCGGTTACGAATCCGGTTTCGACCGCGCCACCATGCTGGAGCTGTTCGCCGAGCGCGGCGGCGATCCGGATCGGGCCGGCAAGGCCGACCCGCTCGACGCCCTGTTGTGGCGCGCCGCCCGCCCGGGTGAGCCCAGTTGGCCCGCGCCGTTCGGGGCCGGCCGGCCGGGGTGGCATGTCGAGTGTTCCGCGATCGCGTTGAGCCGCATCGGCTCCGGTCTCGACATCCAGGGCGGCGGCTCCGATCTGGTCTTCCCGCATCATGAGTTCTCCGCCGCGCATGCCGAATCCCTTACCGGGGAGCGCCGTTTCGCCCGCCACTATGTGCACGCCGGGATGATCGGCTGGGACGGGCACAAGATGTCCAAGAGCCGCGGCAACCTGGTGCTGGTCTCCAAGCTGCGCGCTCAGGGGACCGATCCGGCCGCGATCCGGCTGGGGCTGCTGGCCGGGCACTACCGCAGTGACCGGTTCTGGGACGACGCCACCCTGGTAGCTGCCGAGGCGAGGCTGAACCGCTGGCGGACCGCGACGACGCTGCCCGCCGGACCGGCTGCCGATGACGTCATCGGCCGGGTGCGTCGTTATCTGGCCGATGACCTGGACACCGTCCAGGCGTTGGCCGCGTTGGATGGCTGGGCTACCGATGCGCTGGAGTACGGCGGCCATGACGCCGACGCACCGCGGCTGGTGGCCACGGCGGTCGACGCGCTGCTGGGAGTGGCGCTGTAGGACACCCGCGGCGGGAGTAGGTTGAGCCCATGTCTTCGATTCACTCCCAAGTCGTTTTCATCACCGGCGGCGCGCACGGTATTGGCGAGCAGCTGGCCCGCCGGCTGCACTCCCAGGGCGCCTCTGTGGTGGTGACGGACCTGGATGAGGCCGCCCTCAACACGCTGGCCGAGGATCTGGGTGACCGAGCGCTGACCGCCGTCGCCGACGTGCGGGATCTGGCCGCGATGCAGGCGGTGGTCACGCAGGCCACCGAGCGTTTCGGCGGCATCGACACCGTGGTGGCCAATGCCGGCATCGCCAGCTACGGGTCGGTGCTGAACGTGGACCCCGAGACGTTCAAGCGGGTGATCGACGTCGACGTGATGGGCGTGTTCAACACCGTGCGGGCCGCGCTGCCGTCGGTCATCGAGCGTCGCGGCTATGTGCTGGTGGTGTCCTCGCTGGCGGCGTTCAGTCCGCTGGCCGGGATGGCGTCCTACGACGTGGCCAAGGCCGGGGTCGAGCACTTCGCCAGTGCGCTGCGCCAGGAGGTCGCCTACCAGGGCGTTGAGGTCGGATCGGCGCACATGGCCTGGATTGACACACCCTTGGTTCGCGATACCAAGGCCGATCTGGGGGCGTTCGGCGAGATGCTGTCCAAACTGCCGTGGCCGCTCAACAAGACTACCTCGGTCGACAAGTGTGTCGACGCCTTCGTCGCAGGCATCGAGGGCCGTCGGCGCCGCGTCTACTGCCCGGGCTGGGTGGGGGTGTTCCGCTGGATCAAGCCGGTGCTGACGCTGCGGCCGGTGGAAGGCCCGTTCATCAAGGGCGCCGCCACCATCGTGCCGCGGATGGACGCCGAAGTCGCCGCGCTGGGCCGCTCCACCAGTGCCTACAACGAGAAAATGGAGAAGTAGACCCGCGGTTCAGCGTCGCCGGCGCCGCAGGTAGCGCTCGAACTCGGCGGCCAGCGCGTCGCCGTCGATCTTGTTCAACGCCTCGGTCATGTCGACCTCGGCGTCGCCGCGTTCCTCCAAAGAGGTCACGTAGTCGGCGATCTCGTCGTCCTCGCTGGCCATCTCGGTGACCGCCAGCTCCCACTCCTCGGCTTGGGCCGGCAGGTCGCCCAGTGGCACCTCGATGTCCAGGGCGTCCTCGACGCGGCGCAGCAGCGCGACCGTGGCCTTGGGGTTGGGTGGTTGTGAGACGTAGTGCGGTACGGCCGCCCAGAAGGTGACCGCCGGAATGCCGGCCGCCACGCAGGCGTCCTGGAACACCCCGGTGATCCCGGTGGGCCCCTCGTAGCGGGTCTCGGTCAGCCCGAATCGGGTGGCTGACTCCGCCGAGTACGCGGCGCCGGACACCGGCACCGGGCGGGTGTGGGGCGTGTCGGCCAGCAGCGCGCCCAGGATCACCACGGTGTCGACGTTGAGTTCTTCGATCACCGCCAGCAGCTCGGCGCAGAACGACCGCCAGCGCATGTTCGGCTCGACGCCGTGCATCAGCACGATGTCGCGGTCGCTGCCCGGCGGCCGGCAATGCGAAATGCGCATCGACGGCCAGACCAGCTCCCGGGTGACGCCGTCGAGCTGGCGAATCACCGGCCGATTCACCTGGTAGTCGTAGTAGGCCTCGTCGTCGATCTCGGCGATCAGCTTGGCTTCCCAGATGTTGTTGAGATGCTGCACCGCATCGCTGGCGGCGTCACCGGCGTCATTCCAGCCCTCGAACGCAGCCACCACGATGGTGTCGTGCAGTTCGGAAAGCGCGGGGCCGTCATCCGGTCGGGTCACAAGGCCAGGGTAAGGCCTGGGCATTGATCACGGGCCGCACCGGACCCGCGGAGTCGGCTTGTTCATCGGGGCATTCGTCTCGACCCCGGGCGACCACGTAGACTTTCCCCCGTCGAGAGGCGTTGCAACGGTTCGCCGGTCTCTGCCGGTGGCCGCCACGCTCGACAGAGTTAAGGACGCCTTCCGTCACGGAAGGAGCCCGCATGACCGCGCCCGAGGCCGAAACCTTCGCGCCCAACATCCGGCCTGACTGCACCGACGAACTCAAGGCTGCGCTGAGCCGGCGGATCATGGTGATCGACGGTGCGATGGGCACGGCCATTCAGCGGG
Source organism: Mycobacterium sp. UM_WGJ (assembly GCF_000455125.1). Lineage (GTDB taxonomy): Bacteria > Actinomycetota > Actinomycetes > Mycobacteriales > Mycobacteriaceae > Mycobacterium. Next base: position 10,849 of record NZ_AUWR01000008.1, on the reverse strand, counting down.
ACCGCCCGGACGAGGCCGGTTATCGCGGCGACCGCTTCACCGAGTGGCCTACCGCGCTGCAAGGCAACAACGACCTGCTCACCCTGACGCAACCGCAGATCATCGAGGGCATCCACCGCGAGTACCTGGAGGCGGGCGCCGACATCCTGGAGACCAACACGTTCAACGCGAACGCGGTCTCGCTGGCGGACTACGACATGGCGGACTTCAGTTATGAGCTGAACTACGCCGGCGCCGCGCTGGCCCGCAAGGCGGCCGACGAGTTCAGCACTGCGGAGAAGCCCCGCTACGTGGCCGGCACGCTCGGGCCGACGACGCGGACGGCGTCGATCTCACCAGACGTCAACGACCCCGGCGCCCGCAACATCTCCTACGACCAGCTGGTCGCCGCCTACCTCGAGGCCGCCAACGGCCTGGTCGACGGCGGCGCGGACATCCTGCTCATCGAGACGATCTTCGACTCGCTGAACTCCAAGGCCGCGGTGTTCGCCGTCGAGACGCTGTTCGAGGAGCGCGGTCGCCGCTGGCCGGTCATCATCTCCGGCACCATCACCGATGCCTCCGGGCGCACGTTGTCGGGCCAGGTCACCGAGGCGTTCTGGAATTCGATCCGGCACGCGAAGCCGATCGCGGTGGGCCTCAACTGCGCGTTGGGTGCCCCGGAGATGCGGCCCTACATCGCCGAGATGTCACGCATCGCGGACACCTACATCTCCTGCTACCCGAACGCCGGCCTGCCCAACGCATTTGGCGAGTACGACGAGTCGCCGGAGGCTCAGGCCTCCTACATCGCGGACTTCGCCGACGCCGGACTGGTCAACCTGGTCGGCGGTTGCTGCGGCACAGCGCCGGCGCACATCGCCGAGATCGCCAAGGTCGTCGAGGGCAAGCCGCCGCGTGAGCTGCCGGAGATCCCGATCGCCACCCGGCTGGCGGGCCTCGAACCGCTCAACATCACCGACGACTCGCTGTTCGTCAACATCGGTGAACGCACCAACATCACCGGCTCCGCCCGGTTCCGCAACCTGATCAAGGCCGAGGACTACGACACCGCGCTGTCGGTCGCGCTGCAGCAGGTCGAGGTCGGTGCGCAGGTCATCGACATCAACATGGACGAAGGCATGATCGACGGCGTCGCCGCGATGGACCGGTTCACCAAACTGATCGCGTCCGAGCCGGACATCAGTCGGGTGCCGGTGATGATCGACTCCTCCAAGTGGGAGGTCATCGAGGCGGGCCTGAAGAACGTGCAGGGCAAGCCGATCGTCAACTCGATCTCCATGAAGGAGGGCGAGGAGAAGTTCATCCGCGAGGCCCGGCTGTGCCGCAAATTCGGTGCCGCCGTGGTGGTGATGGCCTTCGACGAGCAGGGGCAGGCCGACAACCTGGAGCGCCGCAAGGAGATCTGCGGACGCGCGTACCGGATCCTGACCGAACAGGTCGGCTTCCCGGCCGAGGACATCATCTTCGACCCGAACTGCTTCGCGCTGGCCACCGGTATCGAGGAGCACGCGACCTACGGGATCGACTTCATCGAGGCCTGCGCCTGGATCAAGGAGAACCTTCCCGGGGTGCATATCTCCGGCGGCATCTCGAACGTGTCGTTCTCGTTCCGGGGCAACAACCCGGTCCGCGAAGCGATCCACGCGGTGTTCCTGTTCCACGCCATCAAGGCCGGTCTGGACATGGGCATCGTGAACGCCGGCGCCCTGGTGCCTTATGACTCGATCGACGCCGAGTTGCGGGAACGGATCGAGGATGTCGTGCTGAACCGGCGTCCCGATGCCGCCGAGCGGCTGTTGGAGATCGCCGAACGGTTCAACTCCGCGGAGAAGGCGGAAGATCCCGCGGCGGCCGAATGGCGATCCTTGCCGGTGCGCGAGCGGATCACGCACGCCCTGGTCAAGGGCATCGACGCCGACGTCGAGACCGACACCGAGGAGCTGCGGGCCGAGATCGCCGCCGGGGGCGGTCGCCCCATCGAGGTGATCGAGGGCCCGCTGATGGACGGCATGAACGTGGTCGGTGACCTTTTCGGCGCGGGCAAGATGTTCCTGCCCCAGGTGGTGAAGTCGGCCCGGGTGATGAAGAAGGCCGTGGCCTACCTGCTGCCGTACATCGAGGCGGAGAAGCAGCCCGGTGAAGCCGAGCACACCAACGGCACCATCGTGATGGCGACGGTGAAGGGCGACGTCCACGACATCGGCAAGAACATCGTCGGGGTGGTGCTGCAGTGCAACAACTACACCGTGGTCGACCTCGGTGTGATGGTGCCCGCCGAGAAGATCCTGGCTGCGGCCAAGGAATACAACGCCGACATCGTCGGCCTCTCCGGCCTGATCACCCCGTCGCTGGAGGAGATGGCCGGCTTCGCCGCCGAGATGGAGCGCGAAGGCCTCGAGATCCCCCTGCTGATCGGCGGCGCGACCACCTCGCGTGCCCACACCGCCGTGAAGATTGCGCCGCGCCGCAGCGGTCCGGTGGTCTGGGTCAAGGATGCCTCGCGTTCCGTTCCGGTCGCGGCCGCGCTGCTCGACGACAAGCAGCGGCCGGCGCTGCTGGAGTCGACCGCGGCCGACTACGCGTCCCTGCGGGAACGCCACGCGCAGAAGAACGAGCGGCCCATGGTGCCGCTGGAGAAGGCCCGTGCGAACCGCACGCCGATCGAGTGGGACGGATACACACCGCCGGTGCCGGTTCAGGGTCTCGGCGTGCGGGAGTTTCTGGACTACGACCTCGCTGAGTTGCGCGAGTTCATCGACTGGCAGCCGTTTTTCAACGCCTGGGAGATGAAGGGGCGCTTCCCCGACATCCTCAACAATCCGGCTTCGGGCGAGGCTGCCCGCAAGCTGTACAACGACGCCCAGCAGATGCTCGACACCCTGATCGCGGAGAAGTGGCTGACGGCCAACGCGGTGATCGGCTTTTTCCCGGCGAACGCGGTCGGTGACGACGTCGAGGTCTACATCGACGACACCCGTACCGAGGTGCTGACCACGTTTCACAACCTGCGCCAGCAGGGTGAGCACCGGGCCGGCATCCCGAACCGGAGCCTCGGCGACTACATCGCCCCCAAAGAAACGGGCCTGGCGGACTACATCGGCGCCTTCGCCGTCACCGCGGGACTCGGCAGCGGCGAGAAGATCGCGGAGTTCAAGGCAGATCTCGACGACTACAGCGCGATCCTGCTGGAGTCGGTCGCCGACCGGCTGGCGGAGGCTTTCGCGGAACGGATGCACCAGCGGGTTCGCAAGGAGTTCTGGGGATTCCAGCCGGATGAGCAGTTGGACAACGAGGCACTGATCGCCGAGAAGTACCAGGGCATCCGCCCTGCCCCGGGCTACCCGGCCTGCCCGGAGCACACCGAGAAGGCGACGATCTGGAAGCTGATGGACGTCCACGAGCGGACCCGCATCGAGCTGACCGAGTCGATGGCGATGTGGCCCGGTGCCGCCGTCAGCGGCTTGTACTTCTCGCACCCGCAGTCGCAGTACTTTGTGATCGGCCGGCTGGCCCAGGACCAGGTCGCCGACTATGCGAAGCGCAAGGGCTGGACCTTGGTCGAAGCCGAGCGCTGGCTGGCCGCCAACCTCGGCTACAACCCGGAGGACTGAGCCCTGGTGCTGCGCGCGGTGCTGTGCGACATGGACGGCACCCTGGTCGATTCCGAGAAGTTGTGGGACGTGGCGATGGACGCGCTCTACGACCGCCTGGGCGGGGTGCTGACCCCGGAAGTCCGGGCGTCCACGGTCGGCGGGTGCGCCGAGGACACCATGCGGATCGTGTACCACGACCTAGGGCTGCCGCTCGATCCGGCGGCCATGGCGGCCTCGGCGCGCTGGTTGCATGACTTCACCGGTGAGCTGTTCGATGCGGGCCTGCCCTGGTGCGACGGCGCCCGGGAGCTGCTCGACGAGCTGGCCGGCGCGGGGATGCCGACCGCCCTGGTGACCAACACCCCGCGGATGCTGGCCGAGCGGGCGCTGGGCAGCATCGGCCGGCATTACTTCGCGGCGGTGGTCTGTGGTGACGAGGTGCCCGCGGGCAAACCGGCCCCGGATCCCTACCTGCGTGCCGCCGAGCTGCTGGACACCGATCCGCGCTGGTGTCTGGCGGTGGAGGACTCGCCGACGGGTGCCGCCGCGGCCGAGGCGGCCGGATGCGCGGTGCTGGTGGTGCCCAATGCGCTGCCGGTGCCGGCCGGCGCCCGGCGCCACCAGGTGCGGTCCCTGACCGGGCTCGGGCTGAGCGACCTGCACGAAATCTGCGCCCAGCTGGCCGACTCGCAAGCGGTTGCCGCCGGAAACCGGCGTGACCCGTCCTGATGCCGCATGAAACAATCCCTGCTCGTGAAGACCTTCGAGGAACTGTTCGCCGAGCTCGGTGAGCGTGCCGCGACCCGGCCGGCCGGCAGCGGCACCGTGGCGGCGCTGGACGCCGGTGTACACACGATCGGCAAGAAGATCCTGGAGGAGGCCGGCGAGGTGTGGCTGGCCGCCGAACACCAGTCCGATGAAGATCTGGCCGAGGAGATCAGCCAGCTGCTGTATTGGACCCAGGTGCTGATGATCTCGCGCGGGCTGACGCTGTCCGACGTCTACGGGAAGCTGTGAGCATGTTGCGTGTTGCGGTGCCCAACAAGGGGGCGCTCAGTGAGGCTGCCGCGGCAATGCTGTCGGAGGCCGGCTACCGCAGCCGCGCCGACGCCAAGGATCTGACCGTCATCGATCCGGCCAACAAGGTCGAGTTCTTCTTCCTGCGGCCCAAGGACATCGCCATCTACGTCGGGTCCGGTGAACTCGACTTCGGGATCACCGGACGGGATCTGGCGGCCGAGTCGGGGGCGCCGGTGGCCGAGCGGTTGGCCCTGGGTTTCGGCTACTCGCGGTTCCGTTACGCCGCTCCGGCCGGGCGGGACTGGGTTGCGGCGGACCTGGCCGGCCAGCGCATCGCCACCGCCTACCCGAACCTGGTCCGCAAGGACCTGGCGGCCAGGGGCATCGAGGCCACCGTCATCCGGCTCGACGGAGCGGTGGAGATCTCCATCCAACTCGGGGTGGCGGACGCGATCGCCGACGTGGTGGGCTCCGGGCGCACCCTTCGCCAGCACGGTCTGGTGGCTTTCGGGGAGTCGCTGTGCGATTCCGAAGCGGTGTTGATCGAAGGCGCGCAGGCCAACGGCCGCAGTGCCGAGACTGCTGCCGCCCGCGACCAACTGGCCGCCCGGGTGCAGGGCGTGGTGTTCGGTCAGCAGTACCTGATGCTCGACTACGACTGTCCGCGTGCGGTGCTCGAACAGGCCGTCGCGATCACCCCGGGCCTGGAGTCGCCGACGATCGCTCCGCTGGCCGACCCCGACTGGGCCGCGGTACGCGCTCTGGTGCCGCGGCGCGAGGTCAACGCGATCATGGACCAGTTGGCCGCGATCGGTGCGAAGGCCATCCTCGCCTCGGACATCAGATTCTGCCGATTTTGAGCAGTCCCGGTAGCTGAGCCTTTGCCGTGTTAGCGTCCGGTGATCGACTCGACTGGCCCGGGAGGTAATGGTGACGCATTTCATCGTGCTGGTGCTCGCGCTTTTCATCGGTGCCGTTGCCGGACTGCGCGCGTTTACCGCGCCGGCAGTCATGGCTTGGGCGGCCGCCCTGCAGTGGATCAACCTGAACGGGACGTGGGTCGAGTGGCTGAGCCATCCGGTGACCGTCACCGTTTTGACTTTGCTGGCGGTCGGTGAACTCGTCACCGACCAACTGCCCAGTACACCGGCGCGTACCGTGCCGATGCAGTTCGGCGCGCGGATCGTGCTGGGCGGGTTCGCCGGTGCGGTGCTCGGCACGGCCTGGAACTACACCTGGACGGCGCTCGGCGCGGGCATCATCGGTGCGGTGATCGGCACCCTGGTCGGTTTCCGGGTACGCCAGCGCCTGGTCGCCGCCAACGGCGGCCGCGATCTGCCGATCGCGCTGGCGGAGGACGCCATTGCGGTGCTGGGCGGTTTCGCGATCGCCGCGCTGACCGCGGTGGTCTGAGCCCTTTCAGCGTCGCTGCACCAGCAACGCCTGCGCAGACGTGCCGATGAATCCGTCGGCGTCGAACAACTCGGCGGTGGTGACGCCCACCCCGTCGGGGCCGATCGAGGCACGGGCGCGCAGTCCGAAATCCGCTCCGGTCGGCAGCCGGTGCAGGTGCACGACGGTGTCGGTGTTCATGAACATGTACTCGTCGACATCCAGGGCGGCACCGACACCGTTCGCGGAGTCGACCACCATCGCCAGCCGCTGCAGGGCGGTGGTCGGCTCGCTGTCCACCAGGTGGACCTGCGGACTCAGCCAGGCCACCGCGGAGCCGTCGGGCGCATCCGGCTGGACTCGCCAGCGCACCGACTGGGCGTAACCGCTGGCCTGGGCGAACCACTCCGGCGGCGGCAGCGACGGCCCGCTGACCAGTGGCGCATACCGGTCGCAGGACACCGCGGTGGTGTCGGAGGTGGCCAGTGTCCAGGCGCTCAGCCGCGCCACCGGCCGGTCGTCGTCGCGGGTGAACATCTGCGCTTCCAGCAGCGCGATCCGCCGGCCGGGCCGCTGCGTCCGGGCCGAAACCCGCACCGGGGCCACCGGTATCGCCCCCAGGATGTCCAGGCTCAGTCGGGCGATCCGCTGATCCGATCCGTCGAGCAGTCGCTCGATCTCGCGGGTGAGCAGCGCCAGCGGTGGAGACCCGTGCTGTAGCCGGCCCCAGTTGCTGCGGGTCAGGTCGGTGGATTCATAGACCACGTGGTCGGTGCTGCCGGACCCGGCCGCGCGCCGGTAATAGCTGCCGGTCATGCCGCACTGTCGGCCGGCCAGCCGGGGTAGGGCGGCGGGGTTCCCCCGAATGCCGGGCACAGCGCGCGGTGCGCGCACCAGTCACACAGTCGTGACGGCTGCGGGCGGAAATCGCCTGTGGCCCCGGCGGTTTGGATGGCCTGCCAGATGGCGATCAGAGTTTTCTCGAAACGCAGCAACTCGTCGTGATCGGGGGAGTAGTCCAGCAGCTGCCGGTCGGCCAGATAGATCAGCCGCAGCCGTGCGGGCATCACGCCGCGGGACCGCAGCAGGGCCACCGCGTAGAACTTCATCTGGAACAGCGCCTTCGACTCGGCGGCCTCGGACAGCCGCCCGCTAGCCGACGGCGCGCGGCCGGTCTTGTAGTCGACCACCCGCAGCTCTCCGGTCGCCGAGACATCGATGCGGTCGACGAAGCCGCGCAACAGGGTGCCGTCGGCCAGCTCGACCTCGATTCGCTGCTCACAGCTCTGCGGGTCGAATCGGCGGGGATCCTCCAGCCGGTAGTAGCCGGCCAGCAGCCTGCGTGCCTCGGCGATGAGCTGCTCGGCGTCCAGCCCCGAGCCCACCTCCGGGGAGGTGCTGATCAGCTGCTCCCAGGCCGGTGTCACCAGCTCCCGGGCAGTCTCGGGATCGCGCTGAGCTGCCGGCAGCGCGTAGAGCCGCTCCAGGGCGCCGTGGACCACCGAACCACGCAGTTGCGCAGCCGACGGCGGCTCCGGGAGCCGGTCAATGGCCCGGAATCGGTACAGCAACGGGCACTGTTTGAAGTCGGCCGCCCGCGACGGGGATAACGCAGGCTTGCTCATACTTGCGAACCCTACGGGCATGCACCGACAACGCCGCTCGCACACGCTGCGTAGGGTGGACGGCTGTGTCCGAATCCGGGATTTTTCAGGCGGGCGATCGGGCCCAGTTCACCGACGCGAAGGGGCGTCGCTACACCACGGTGCTGGTCCCCGGCGGTGACTTCCACACCCACCGCGGGGCCATCCCACACGACGAGGTGATCGGGCTGCCCGACGGCAGCGTGGTCAAGTCGGCCAACGGCGACCCTTTCCTGGTGCTGCGCCCACTGCTGGTCGACTACGTGATGTCGATGCCGCGCGGAGCCCAGGTCATCTATCCCAAGGACTCCGCGCAGATCATCCACGAGGGCGACATCTTCCCCGGGGCGCGGGTGCTCGAGGCCGGCGCCGGATCGGGGGCCCTGACGCTGTCACTGCTGCGAGCGGTCGGGCCCGAGGGCAAGGTGATCTCCTACGAGCTGCGTGACGATCACGCCGTGCATGCCCGCGCCAACGTCGAGACCTTCCTCGGGCGTCAGCCCGACAACTGGCAGCTGGTGATGGGCGATGTGGCCGACTGCGACCTGCCCGACGGCTCGATCGATCGGGTGGTGCTGGACATGCTGGCGCCGTGGGAGGTGCTGGGCACCGTGTCGCGAGTACTGGTTCCCGGTGGGGTGCTGGTGATCTACGTCGCCACGGTCACTCAGTTGTCCCAGGTGAACGAGGCGCTGCGCGAGCAGCAGTGCTGGACCGAGCCGCGGTCCTGGGAGACCATGCAGCGCGGCTGGAACGTCGTCGGCTTGGCGGTGCGGCCCCAGCACGCGATGCGTGGCCACACCGCGTTCCTGGTCTGCGCTCGCCGGCTGGCGCCGGACACCGTCACCCCCACCCGGCTGGGGCGCAAACGGGGTCGGCCGTAGCGGCTCAGGACGTCGTCGTCAGCAGCGAGGCCACCACATCGGTCTCGGTGCGGGTTTGCAGGGCGCGCACCAGTGCCGGCTGTGACCGGACAAGATGTCCGACAAAGGCGTAGGCGTCGTCGGTGTCGAGCAGATAGGCCGCGGCGCGGATCAGCTTGCCGGTCTCCTGAAGCTGCTGGTGTCCGGTCAGGCCGGCGTACGCCGGTAGTCCGGTGTTGAGCACCGTCGGGTCGTACTTGATCGGGTCGCCCGGGCCCGGTCGTCCCATCGGCTGGTACTGGACCTTGTATTTGTCCAGCATCGCCTTGTAGCAGCGGCTCAGCGCGGCAAGGTAATTCGCGTCGGCGACTAGGTTGGCTCCGACGAAGCCGACGACGATGCTGGGAGCGGCGATCACGTTCGTCGCCACGTTCCCCGCGATCGAGGCATCGGTCACGGTGCAGCTGACCGCTAGATCGAAGTTGCCGCCGGGATCGTTCACCGTCAGATCCAGCACGGTGTCGCTCGCGGTGTAGTCCACTCGCACCCGCCGCACCGACGTCACCGGATTCTCGCCGGTGTAGCCGTCCACCGGGAGCGTCACTTGCACAGTGCCCGAACCGGATACGGCGATTCCCCGAATGCTCCAGCTTGCGCGCGGGGTGCGATACCGAGTCCACACCAGCCGGATCCGAGCGGTCTCGGACACCGAGTACAACACGTACTCGTAGTGGTTGTCGGCGATGCAGCACGCCGGGATGGTCGCGCAGGCACGGCGGACGGCGGGGTCGGTCGTCAGGGTTCCTCGCGACACCTCGCGCCGGCCGGTCTCGGTCACCTTGGCCTCGAGTTGCGCGCCGTAGTCGTCGTCGATCGGGATGATGGTGGCCCCGTGCCGGATCGACCAGTACGACTGCACTCGCACATCGTTGACCCAGGCGCGCTGCCGTACCGTTCGGCCGCTGACTGTCGAATCGCTCCAGTCGCAGATCTCGCAGTTGCCGTCCAGCGGTTCCCGTCGCCAGCCGTCCGCCTCGGGGTCGGTCAGGATCTCCACCAGCTCGTGGCCCAGAGTCGACATCGTCAGCTCGATATCCTCGGTCGCCGGGTCGAAGTAGCGCACCCAGCCCGCCCAGTAGCGATCGGTGTCGAACGGGAAATCGAACGTGTAGTCCGTCGAATGCGCGCCCGCGACGGCGCCGCCGGCCACCGTAAAGCCCTGGGGCATCAGGACAATGAAGGCGAGTCGCGGGCCGTCGTCGGGATCGGGGAACACGCCGTCGTCGATGCTGTCCTCGATCAGCCCCAGTACCCGGCGCATTGTCGTGGTGGAATCCACGGCACCCAGCGGCGGAGCGGGGGAGAGCACGGTGACCGAGCCTCGCCAGGTCGGGGCGCCGGCGATGTAGTACTGCGCCAGCTCACTGAAATAGCGGCTCGCCAAGAGGGCCTGCGTGCGGGACTCGATCAGACCGCGCTGAGCCGAACCCGCGCCGTTCCACCAGGCACCCCAGAACACCAGCTGTACCGGCGTCTGTGCGCCGCCGAGTACGCCGTGGTGATAGGCCACCGCCGACCCGTCGTGGGAGTTGTCGGCGAAGACCAGCGCTGGCACCTTCGGGCGTGACCACGCCCCGCTACACGAGTGATCGTCACGCTGATACGTGATGATCGGTATGGAATCCGGTGTCTCGTCAACGACGCTGACGATCAGCCGTTGCTCGATGGGCATTCTCGGAGTATGCGCCGGTTGTGAGCGGTTTATCGCGGGTTCGCCGCGCCGGTTTCGACTGGTTTTTGCGGCCCCTGCCGGTGTCGCTGTGGGGTGAGACTCAGGGTGTCGGCGGCGCCGCCGGCTCTGTTTTGCCGGTCCGGGCGTTGCCGAACGCCAGCAGGGTCTTGGCGGTGTCCTGCGACAGCTGCCAGTCGCCGTGCTGGGGAGTGAACTCCATCGGGAAGAAGAACGTGCCGGTGGCGGGATCGGCCGTGGTCACCGTGACGTCCGCGGTCACGTTGCCCGGGTTGCGGTCGGACCAGCCGAGAGCGGCGGCGTCGAGGCTCAGCGGCAGATAGCCGCCGTCTTTGAGGGCGGTGGCGAACTTGTCGATGGTCGCGGCGTCGGCGGGTTTGGCGCCCTCGACCAGTGCCAGCTTGTCCGCGCCGGGCACCTCGGGGTCCGACAGCCGGTACAGCACATCGGTCAGCGCCTCGGGAGCCGGCAGGGCCGCCGACGGAACCGGGCCGGGAACCGCCGTCGTCGAGGTCACCGGGATCTCGGCCACCGGCTCCGCCGGCGGGTGGCCGCCACAGCCCGACAGCAGCACCGTTGCCGCCG
>NZ_AUWR01000007.1 GCF_000455125.1 Mycobacterium sp. UM_WGJ | reverse complement strand
TGAACGCAGCGTCAACGAACGTCAGGCGTCGGCGAGCTCCGGTGGCGTGAGCGCGGCCGGATCCGGGTTCGCCAGCGGGCGTCCCATGAACCGGCGAGCGTTGTCACCCATGAAGTCATAGGTCCGCCGGACGTCCATGCCCTCGGCGTACTTCCAGAATCCATTCGGCTCGGCCAGCCCCTCGGGATGCGGATAGTCCGACCCGAACAGCACCTTGTCCCAGCCGACGGTCTCCACCACATCGGAGACGGCGCCCTCCCAGAACGGGCTGACCCAGATGTTGCGCCGGAACACGTCGTGCGGATGCTCCGGGAAGTTCTGCGGCATCTTCTTGTAGAGGTCCCCGAAGTCATCGAAGAGCGGCCGGATCCAGGAACTGCCGTTCTCGACGCTGGCGATGCGCAGCTTGGGGAAGCGGGTCAGGGTGCCATGGCAGATCAGCGCGGTGATCATGTCAGCGATCTCCCGGTGCCCCAACACCATCCAGCGGAATGCGCTCTGAGTCATGAAGTTCTGCGTGTAGGGCGGTTCCCAGCGGCCGACGTAGTCGTCCAGCGGCGGGAAGCTGGCATGCAGCACGATGGGTAGGCCGGCAGATTCCACATCACGCCAGAATGGGTCGAACTCCGGCAGCGCCGGGGAGCGCCAACCGTGGATACCGTTGACCGGTCCGGGTTTGATCAGCGCCACCGCTGCACCCTGGCTGAGGATGTACTCCAGTTCCCGCTGGGCGCCCTCGACTTCGGAGAGGTTGATGATCGGCGTGGAGAACACCCGGCCGCCGTAGTTATAGGTCCAGTGTTCGGCCATCCACTGGTTCAACGCGTGGATGATGGCCAAGGTGAGCTCGGGGTCGTCGGCACTGGAGTGCTCGACCAGGCTGGCCAGCGTGGGGTAGTTCAACGCTTCGGTGACGCCCTGGCGGTCAAGTTCGGCGACCCGGTCCGTGGGGTTGCGGGTGGCCGCCGGTGCTTCGATGGCGGGGCCTTGCATCTCGCGCAGAGTCAGGCCCTCGGTGTTCTCCCCGGCGAAGAACTTCTCGTGTGCACCCGGCGCGGCGACCCGCTCGAAGGTGGGGTTGGGGATGAAGTCGCTCACCTTGCCGTTGATGATGATCCGGGTCTGACGGCCGATCTGGGCGAATTGGACTGCCCGCGCGTACTTCTCCGGCAGGTGTTTGGTCAGTGCCTCGGGGGTTTCGTACATGTGTTGGTCGGCATCGAAGATCGGTGCGTCACGGAACTGACTCATGGCGTGGTCCTTGCTGCTAGCGGGTCAGGATGGTGGCCGCAGCGGTGCCCGGTGCGCCGTAGAGCTGGGCGAACCCCACCTTCGGCTCGCCCGGCACCTGGCGATCGCCCGCTTCACCGCGTAGCTGGCGGACCAGCTCGTGAATCTGGCGCAGTCCCGAGGCGCCGATCGGTTCGCCGTTGGCGATCAGGCCGCCGTCGGTGTTGACCGGCAGTGGCCCGCTGATCTCGGTCGCGCCGTCGGCGAGCAGCTTCTCCTGGTCGCCGTCGGCGCAGAAGCCGCACTCGGCCATGTGGATGACCTCGGCCCCGGCATCGGTGTCCTGCAACTGGATCACGTCGACGTCTTTGGGTGCGACACCGGCCTTTTCGAAGGCGGCGCGGGCGGCGTACACGGTGGGAGCCACGTCCTCGGTGACCGGGGCGAAGGTGGTGTTCACCTCGTAGGCGCCGTAGCGCCGGGTGCGGACCTCCACCGCGCGCAGGTACACCGGCTTGTCGGTGTAGCGGTGCGCGATGTCGGCGCGGCACATCACCACCGCCGCCGCGCCCTCGTCGGGGGCGCAGAACATGTACTGGGTCAGCGGGTAGTTCAGCATCGCCGAGCCCAGGATGTCCTCCTCGGAGATCGGCTTGCGCCGGAAGGCGTTGGGGTTCAACGCGCCGTTGCGGAAGTTCTTGGCGGCGACCTTGGCCAGCGTCTGCTGGGAGATGCCGTGATCATGCAGGTAACGATTGGCCTTCATGCCGAAGAACTGGGTGGTCAGATACTGGCCGTTCTCCGCGTACCACCGCGGCATCCCGACCAGCGCCGGGTCTTCGGTGAACGCCCCGCGGGGGTGTTTGTCCAGGCCGACGGCAATGCCGATGTCGTAGTCGCCCAGCGCGATACCGTCCGCGCAGACCTTGACCGCGCTGGCCGCGGTGGCACACGCGTTGAACACGTTGGTGAACGGGATGCCCGACAGCCCGACCATCCCGACGATCGCGTCCGGGTTGGCCACCGTCCAGCTGCCGCCGGTGGCGGCGCCGATGTCTTTCCAGTCCACCCGCGCGTCGGCGACCGCGGCGAAGATGGCGTCGACCCCCATCGCCATCGCAGACTTGCCCTCGAAGCGCCCGAACGGGTGCAGCCCGACTCCGATGATCGCTACCTCATTGGCCATTGCCGATCTCCTAAACCGGCCGGAAGGCGAAGGTGATGATCTCGTTGCCCTCGGCGTCGGAGGTGAACGGCACCATGACCAACTCAACCGGCATGCCGAATTCCAGTGTGTCCGGGTCGTTCTCGGTGAGGCGGCCTTCGACCCGGATGACATCGCCGAGCTGTACCAGACCCACGCCGTACGGCACGAAGTCCTTTCCGGTGGGGCCCAGATACGGCGCCCCAGGCGGAAAGCCCTGGGTGGTCCAGGCCACCAGGGTTCCGGTGCGCGGCAGCAGTTCCCGGCTCATCTTGTCGCCGCTGCAGCTCGGGCAGCGCGGCTGGGCCGGAAAGACCGTGGCGTCGCAGTCCGCGCAGCGACTGCCGACCAGCTGTGGGCTTACCTCCGGCCAGGTCGAGATGTCGGGAGCTAGCGCCTTCTGCATGGGACCTCCCCGCAATGGGTCTATTAACTGTAATGCTTACAGTAATGTACGATGGCGCGAGTTGACCAGCGGGGTTCTCCCAGTGCCCGACGGTCACGGTAAGGGGCCCGGGGATGACTTCGAACGATGAGTCGGCGGTCGATCGGCGGCGTGCGCTCGTCATGGGCGCCAGCGGAAACGTCGGTGCCTGCGTCACCCGCCACCTGGTCGCCCGCGGTGACGATGTGCGGGTGCTGTTACGCCGTTCGAGTTCTACCCAGGGGATCGACGGACTCGACATTCAGCGGCACTATGGCGACATCTTCGACACTGAGGCCGTCGCCGCGGCCATGGCGGATCGTGACGTCGTGTATTACTGCGTCGTCGACACCAGGGCTGAACTCCGCGACCCCGCGCCGTTGTTCCGCACCAACGTCGAGGGGCTGCGCAACGTCGTGGAGGTGGCCGCCGACGCCGACCTGGACCGGTTCGTGTTCCTGAGCACCATCGGCACTATCGCGGTGGGCCGTAACGGCGAAACGGTGGACGAAGAGACGCCGTTCAACTGGGCCGACCAAGGCGGCGCTTACATCGCCTCCCGTCGTGAGGCCGAACGCGTGGTGTTGTCTTATGTCGCCGACCGCGGCCTGCCGGCCGTGATCACGAACGTGTCGAATCCGTACGGCCCACCGGATTGGCAGCCGCGCCAAGGCATGCTCGTTCAGTTCGCCGCGCTGGGCAGGATGCCGGCCTACGTGCGTGGCGTGGGTTCGGAGGTGGTGGGAATCGACGACGCCGCCCGCGCGATGCTGCAGGCCGCAGACCGCGGACGGATCGGTGAGCGTTACATCATTTCCGAGCGGTATATGAGCCAGCGCGAGATGCTCACCATCGCAGCAGAAGCGGTCGGAGCCACACCGCCACGTATCGGTGTACCGATGTCGATCCTGCATGTGGCGGGCCACCTGGTGAGCGCCCTGGGCGCTCTGCTGCGTCGTGACTTCGCGTTCACCGCAACGGGGGCACGCCTGATGGCGCTGACATCGCCCGCCGACCACGGCAAGGCCACCCGGGAACTGGGATGGCACCCGGAACCGACCGAGCACGCGATCCGCCGTGCCGCACAGTTCTACCTGGAGCGCAGTACGACATGATTCCTTTTGTGGTTCGTCGTGACGGCGACCTGGTGCCGAACCCGATCGCGCACGGCGGGTGGGGGCCGACCCTCGGGGGACAGGTGGTGGGCGGACTGCTGGCCCGTGCCGTCGAGCAGCACGTGGGAGACGACGGCCTGCAGCCGGCGCGACTGACCGTCGAGATCCTGCGCCGGGTGGCCTGTGCACCGCTGCGGGTCGATGCGTCGGTGGTTCGCTCCGGCTCGCGGATGCGTGCGATCGACGCCGAGATGACGCAGGGCGGCGAGCTGGTGGCCCGTGCTTCGGCGCTGTACCTGCGCCGCGGTACGCAGCCCGACGGTGACTTCTTCACCACCGAGGTCCACCTGCCGCCGGTCCCGGAAGAACCGGCCAGACTGGACGATTCGGTGCCCATGTTCATCCGGGCCTACGGCACCGAGGACGGCACAGTCATCCCGTGGCAGCACGCCGGGCCTCGCTATGCGTGGCTGCGTGAGATCCGCGACCTGGTCGAGGGCGAAGAGCTGACGCCGTTCGTCCGGGCGGCGATGGCCGTCGACGTCACCGCCTCGCTGACGAATTTCAGCACCAAGGGGCTGGGGTTCATCAACGCCGACTACACCTTGACCCTGAGCAGGCTGCCCGTCGGCCCGTACATCGGCCTGGCGGCGCTGACCCACTACAGCGACGCGGGCGTGGCGACCGGAAGCGCGAGCCTGTTCGACACTCTCGGCCCGATCGGCAGCGGTGTGTCGACCGCCATCGCGAACCTCAATTTCGACGCCGACCGGAAATACGATGGGTAGGTCCGGCGCCGGCTAGGCGATAGCGCCTGACTCCTTGAGCTTTTCGATGCGGTCCCAGTCGATCCCGAGTTCCATCAAGACGATCTCAGTGTGCTCGGATGCCTGCGGGGAGCGGGTCGTCTCCAGCGGTTCATGGTTGAACTGGACCGGACCGCGGACCACTTTGAACGCCGGCCCACCGTCGCCGGCTTCGACTTCGACGATCATGTCGTTGGCGATGGCCTGTTCGTCGGAGCCCAGGTCGACCAGGCTCTGGAACGGTGCCCACTGGCCCCTCATGGTCTTGAGGTGCTGACGCCAGTATTCGAAGGGCTTGGAGCCGATTGCGTCGACGATCAGTGCGCCGGCCGCCTCGGCGTTCTGCATCAGCGGCAGGACGTCGGAGAAGCGGGGGTCGTCGGCGGCATCGGGAATGCCCAAATGCTCGAAGGTGTCCCGGATGTATCCGGTCGGGCTGACGATGCACAGATTGATGGTGCCGCCGTCGGAGGTGGTGTAGTTGCCCAGGAACGGATTCGCCGGTAAGCCGCCGGATTGCGGCATAAGTGCACGCATGGCTTCGCCGGTCTCCATGCCCTGGGTCACGCTGGCGCCGGCCGCCCACCATGCGGTGGAAAGCAGCGAGACGTCGACCTCGAGGGCTTCCCCGGTGCGCTCGCGATGCAGCAGCGCGGCAGCGACGCCGCCGGCGATGTTCATGCCGCCGACCGAGTCGCCGAACGCCGGGATCCCCTGGGACAGTGGCGCACCGAGCTGCTCGGGGCTCAGGGCGTGCCCCACTCCGCTGCGGGTCCAGAACGCGGTGCCGTCGAAGCCGCCGGTGTCGCGCTCGGGGCCCTTGTCGCCGTATGCGCTGCCGCGGGCATAGATGATGTTCGGATTCGCGGCGCGGATGTGCTCCACATCGAACTTGTTCTTCTGCCGTGCCCGGGGCAGGTAGTTGGTCAGAAATACGTCGGCGGAGGCGGCGAGCTCGTAGAGCACCTGCTGGCCGTCCGGGGTTGAGACGTCGATGCCGACGCTGCGCTTGCCGCGGTTGGGATGTTCGATCAGCGGATGTCGGTCGGGGTCGAGTTCGAAGCCGCCCATTCGGATGAAGCCGCGCTGGGTGTCGCCGCGCACCGGGTGCTCGACCTTGATGACGTCGGCTCCCCAGTCGGCCAGGATCGCCCCGGCCGCCGGGACGAACGTGAACTGCGCGACCTCCAGTACCCGGAAGCCGTCCATGACCTTGATCAACTCAGCGCGCTCCTGCCGCCGTGCGAACCTCTGGAGAACCAATTGAAGTATTCTACTGTAATATTTACGGTTGGGGTTCCGAAAGGGATGGGGTGAGCGCCGTCGGACAGCGGGCCAGCAGCGTGGAGATAGGCGAACGGGCTGCTGCGGCGGCCGAGTCGCGCCTGCTGATCGACGGCAAATTGGTGGCGGCGGCCTCGGGTGCGGAGTTCGGCAATCACAGCCCGGCCACCGGGCAGTTGTTGGGGACCACCGCGGCGGCCGATCGCAGTGACATGCACCAGGCGATCGGTGCGGCCCGGCGGGCGTTCGATGACACCGATTGGTCGACCAATCGCGAGCTGCGCAAGCGCTGTCTGACGCAACTGCAGTCGGCGCTGGAGGCGGAGAAGGAAGAACTGCGCACCGAGCTGATCGCCGAGGTCGGCTGCCCGGTGATGACGACCCAACTGGCACAGCTGGATTGGCCCCTCGTCGACGGGCTGCGCTACCCGGGACGGTTGATCGACGAATTCGAGTGGGAGCGGCGACTCGACGGTGGCGGACTGTTCGGCGACCGCAACGTCCGCACCGTCGTCAAGGAGCCGGTCGGTGTGGTTGCGGCGATCACGCCGTCCAACTTTCCGGTCGAGGTGATCCTCAACAAGCTGGGGCCTGCCCTGGCGGCCGGCAACACCGTGGTGCTCAAGCCCGACCCGAACACCCCGTGGAACGCCACCCGGCTGGGCCGCCTGGTCGCTGAGCGCACCGACATCCCGGCCGGGGTCCTCAACGTGGTGCCCACGCCGTCCAACGAGGTCGCCGGACTGCTCGGCACCGACCCGCGGGTCGACATGGTCTCCTTCACCGGATCCACCGCGGTCGGCAAGCTGCTGGCCCGCAACAGCGCCGACACCATGAAGCGGACCTTCCTGGAGTTGGGGGGAAAGTCGGCGCTGATCGTGCTCGACGACGCCGACCCGGCCAAGGTGATCCCCGGAGCAGTCGGAGTGTGCGTGCACGCCGGGCAGGCCTGCGCGGCCACCACCCGGATGCTGGTGCATGCCAGCCTCTTCGACGAGTTAGTCGCCTCGGTCACCGCGGCCTTCGCGGCCGTCACCGTGGGCGACCCGGCGCTGCCGCAGACCCTGGTCGGCCCGCTGATCAGCGCCGCACAGAAGCAGCGCGTGCTCGACGCCTACGCGCAGGCTCGCCGCGACGGTGCCGAGATCACCACCGGCGGCGGCGAAGTCACCGGCCTGCCGGACGAGCTGGCGGGCGGACACTACGTGCAGCCGACGGTGATCGTCGGGGTCGACAACAGCGCCGCCATCGCGCAGCAGGAGGTGTTCGGGCCGGTGCTGGTGATGCTGCCGTTCAGTGACGACGACGAGGCGGTGCACATCGCCAACGACAGCGCCTACGGGCTGGCCGGTGCGGTGGTCTCGGCATCGAACGGACGGGCACTGGACGTGGCGCGCCGGATCCGCACCGGCGCAATCGGCGTCAACGGCGGCATGTACTACGGCGCCGACGCGCCGTTCGGCGGCTACAAGAGCAGCGGCTGGGGCCGGCAGTGCGGAATCGAGGGATTCGCGCAGTACTTGGAGACCAAGACGATCGGCTACCGCAAACCGCGCGGCACCTGACCCGCAGCCGCCGCGCGGGCGTGAGCCGGCAGACTTATCGGGCGGTGAAGGTCACCGGCAGCGAACGCGGGGAGCGAAACGGCTGCCCGTAGATGTGCGGGTTGTCATCGGTGAGCAGGGTGATCTCGCCGAGGCGGTCGAGCAGACATTCCATCGCGACCCGCATCTCCATGCGGGCCAGATGTAGGCCCATGCAGGTGTGCTCGCCGGCGGCGAACGTGATGTGCGGAATCCATTTGCGGAAGATGTCGAATTCCTCCGGCCGTTCCCACCGGGCCTCGTCGCGGTTCGCCGACCCGATGCAGACGTCGACGACGGCGCCGGCGGGAACTTCGACGCCGGCCACCGCGGTGTCGCGGATGGCGGTGCGCTGCACCGTGGTCAGCGGCGTCTCGTAGCGCAGCCCTTCCTCGATGGCGGCGCCGATCAGATCGTGGTCGGCGCGCACCGCGGCGAACTGTTCGGGATGGGTGAGCAGCAGGTACAGCAGGTTGCTGGTGGCCCGATACGTGGTCTCCAGGCCGGCCGGCAGCAACAGGCGAAGAAACGAGAAGATCGCTTCGTCACTGAGCTTTTCGCCATCGACCTCCGCGGTGACCAACTCGCCGATGATGTCGGAGGTCGGGTGGGACTTGCGTTTTTCCATCTGGGCCAGGAAATAGTCCTTCAACTCCGCCGAAGCGGCGAATGCCCGCTGGTAGTCGGCGGCGTAGCTGATCAGCTCGATCGCGCGCTGGCGGAACCAGGGCAGGTCCTCTTCGGGCAGGCCCAGCAGCTTGGAGATGACCCGGGTGGGGAATTCGAAGGTGAAGCCGGACACCAGATCGGCGGTGCCGTCGGCGATGAACTCGTCGATCAGAGCGCTGCAGACCGGGCGGACCACCTCTGGTTCCCAGTGCACCAGGGATTTCCGCTTGAACGCCGCCGAGACCAGATTGCGATGCTTGCGGTGCGGTTCGCCCTCCATTGCCAGGATCGTCGGTCCGATGAACAGCCCGATCGTGACGTCGTAGATGTGCGAGTTGAAGGAATCCGCCTCGCGGAAGACCTGATTCACCGCCTCGAAGGAGACCGCGGCGAATGGGGTCTTGGGCCGAAGCGATGCCGGGGTCTTGGAGTAGTCCATCACCGTTCCGGGGAAGACTCCGAGTCCCTCTCGCTTGCTCCGGAAGTACGGATAGGGGTTCTTCAGGTAGTCGGCCGGCTTGTCGAGTGCGGCAGCGATGTCGTCGACCTGGCTGTCCACGGCTGATCTCCCGTCGGGTGTAGCTACATACTGTAAGGATTACAGTAGATGATTGAGCAAGTATGGCACCAGGGTCAGGCCAGGCTGATCGGCAGCCGCTTGATGCCGTGCACGAAGGTGCTCTGCAGGTATTCCGGCTCGCCCAGGGTGACCTCGGGCAACCGGGTGAGCAGTTCGTAGAACAAGTGGCGCAGCTCCATCCGGGCGACGTGGGTTCCCAGGCAGTAGTGCGCGCCACCGCCGCCGAAGCCCAGGTGTGGGTTGGTGGCACGGGTGACGTCGAACTCGTGCGGCCGGTCGAACGCCGACTCGTCGCGGTTGGCCGAGCAGTAGTACATCGCCACCTTCTCGCCGGCCTTGATCTCGGTCCCGGCGACCTCGGTGTCCACCACCGCGTGGCGGGCGAAGACGAGTACCGGCGTCGCCCAGCGCACGAACTCCTCGACCGCCCCGCCGATCCGATTGTCGTAGTCGGCCAGCAGCCAGTCGCGCTGCTCGGGATGTTCGACGAGGGCCTTGAATGCGTGCGTGGTGGCCTGCTTGGTGGTGTCGTTGCCCGCAGAGCCCAGCAGCACCATGAATGAGCCGAGCTCGGAGTCGGTGAGACGGTGGCCGTCGACCTCGGCATTGACCAACGCGGTCATCAGGTCATCGTGCGGTTCGGCGCGGCGGCGCTGTGCCAGCTCGACGCCGGAGCCGGCAAGCACGCCCAACTGCGTCATGACGTGTACGGCCCGCTCCTCCAGTGAGGTGTACTCGTCGTCACTACTGCTGAACAGGCACTCGGCCGCGTAGGCGACCTTCTGCTGGTCGGCAGGGTCGATGCCGATCATGTCGGAGACGGTGCGCATCGGCAGTATGCCGGAACAGCTTGCGACGAAGTCGATCTGGTCGCCGCTGCGCAACTGGGTCAGGAGGTCGTCGACGATGCTGCGGGAGTTGGCCTTGATCTGATCCTCGATGCGCCGGACCTGCCGCGGCGTGAATCCCGAGCTGATGAGCTTGCGGTATCGGGTGTGATCGGGTGGGTCCATCGCCAGGAAGAACGTCATGTTGCGCTGGATCTCGGCCGGCATCGGGTCGACGCTGACGCCTTCGCTGGAACAGAACAGCTCTTCGTGCTGGCTGATGAATTTGACGTCGGCGTGCCGGGTCGCCGCCCAGAATCCGGTCTCCTGATGGGGGAACACGGACTCCATCGGCCGGTGCCAGGTCAGGCCCGGTTCGCTGCGCAGCGTCGCGAACGTCTCGTCCCGGGTCCGGAAGTCCTTGCCCCAGAACTCGGTTTCGGAGATGTCGTGGCGATGGTAGGGGTGCGGCGATGTCGGTGTGGCGGGTGATGAATCCAGTGTCATGGTTTCCTCTCGGGGGGCCTACGCGGGGATGGGTGTGCCGGCGGTGATCGCGGTGATGAACCCGCCGTCGACGAGAACGTCCTGGCCGGCGATCCATCTGGCGGCGGGGGAGCCCAGGAAGTCGATCACCGGCACGATGTCGTCGACGCCGGCGTGCCGGCCGACAGTGGCGCGGACGGTGTCGAGCAGCTGTTTGCCCATCGACTGCTCGAAGTCGGGCAGGATCGGCGTTTCGACGGGGCCCGGACTCACCGTGTTGATCCGTACGCCGTACTCGGCGTGTGCCGTCGCGGCGCGCCGCTTGGCGTACAGGATCATCGCCTGCTTGGAGGTGCTGTAGACCGGGTAGGCCGGGTCCTGGCCGGCCTGCCAGCGCAGGACTGCCTGCGCGTCGGTCGCTTCGAGCAGGCCGTTGAGCACCGCGATGCGCTGCTCCCACCCGAGTGCCGCCGTCGACGCCACCGCGACCACCGCCCCACCGCGACGAAGTCGCGGCAGCAGGCCCTCGGTCATCAGGCGCATGCCCAGATAGTTGACTGTCAGCACATCGGCAGTCGAGGCGGTGCCCGGTAGTCCGGCGACGTGGGCCAGCAGGTCCCAGCCGTCGCCGATCCCGGCGGCGAACTCAGCGATGGCCGCCGGATCCCGGAGGTCGCAGCGGGCGTATTGCGACGCCGGCGTGTCCTGGGTGCCCACGTCGACGGCCAGAACGAAATCTCCGCGCTCGTAGAAGTGCGCGGCGGTGGCGGCGCCGATTCCCGACCCCGCGCCCACGACCACGACCTTGCGCTGCGGGTTGGTCATCCTGGCCAGCCTTCTGGTGTACCCGAAAAGTCGACAGTAAGCACGACTGTAACTAATTCGGCGCTTGCGGACAATGTTACGGTTGCCCTTACCGGATAGCCGAAAGCCGCCTTGAGGAGCCGAGAATGAGCGCAACCGGCCAAGTCGTCGGATTCGTGGGAGCCGGCCAGATGGGCGAACCGATGGTCGCGCGCCTGGTCGCCGCCGGCTATCGCGTGCAGGTGTACGCGCGCCGGCCCGAGGTGCGCGAGCGGCTCGCAGACGTCGGCGCCGTACCGGTCGACTCGGTGGCCGCGACCGCCCGCGATGCCGGCATCGTGATCAGCTGCCTGTTCTCCGACGCGCAACTGCGTGAGGTTGCCGGCGGACCCGACGGGCTGATGGCCCATGCCGACTCCAGCACAGTCGTGGTTTCCCACACCACCGGGACGGTGAGCACGTTGACCGACTTGATCGCAGCGTTTCCCGATGGGCCGGTGCTGGTCGATGCGCCGGTCAGCGGCGGCGCCCACGACATCGCCGCGGGTAACCTGACCGTGCTGCTCGGCGGCCCCGACGACGCGGTGGCCCGCGCCCGCGAGGTGCTGGCCGCCTACGCCGATCCGGTGATCACCACCGGTCCGCTGGGCACCGCGCTCAATCTCAAGCTGATCAACAACGTGCTGTTCGCCGCCAATGCGCAACTGGTCGCCGCCGCGGTCGAGCTGGGCAAGAGCCTCGGGGTTCGCGACACCAGTCTTTTCGAGGCGCTGTCGCAGTGCAGTGGCGGCAGCCGGGCTGCGGGTTATGTGCAGTCGGCCGGGGGAGTGGACAGCTTCGCCAAAGTCGTTGCGCCCTTTATGCGCAAGGATGTGGCGGCCTGCATCGAGGCCGCCGCGGACCGGGGCGTCGAACTGGGTCAGTTGCGGACCGTGGCCGAGAACGGGCCACTGGACCTGTCGTGACCGAACTGCGCAACCTGCTGGAGACCCAGCGCCGGTCCTTCGTCGCCGACGGGCCGCCCGATGCGGCCGTGCGGCGTAACCGGATCGACAGGCTGGTGGCTCTGGTGCTGGACAACACCGACGTTCTGGTGGATGCGATGGCGCAGGATTTCGGCACCCGGTCGCGGGCCGCGTCGTTGGCCACTGAGTTGGTCGGCATGATCCCGGTGATCGAGCACACCAGATCCCATGTCCGGCAATGGATGCGGTCGTCGAAGGTGATGCGGGCAGCGCGACTGGCCGGGTTGCGGGCTGAGGTTCAGCCCAGCCCGCTGGGCGTGGTCGGGATCATCGGCCCGTGGAACTTCCCGCTTCAGCTGGTGGTTGTGCCGGCGGCGGCAGCGTTCGCGGCGGGAAATCGGGTGATGATCAAGATGTCCGAGATCACCGAGCACACAGGCGAATTGATGAAGCAGCTCGCACCGTCCTACTTCGCTGACGACGAACTGTCCGTCGTCACCGGCGGGGCCGCGGTGGCGGCCGAGTTCGCGGGACTGCCGTTCGACCACATGTTCTTCACCGGATCGCCCTCGGTGGGCGCGTTGGTGCAGCGCGCCGCGGCCGACAACCTGGTGCCGGTGACCTTGGAGCTGGGCGGGAAGAACCCCGTGGTGGTCGCACCCGATGCCGACATCGCGCGCTCGGCGAAACGGATCGCCACGGCCCGGATGGTCAACGGCGGCCAGGTCTGTGTGTGCCCCGACTACGTGCTGGTTCCCGAGCGCGACGTGGAGGCGTTCATCGACACCGCCCGCTCCACGCTGCAGCAGATGTTCCCGACCATTATCGCCAACGGCGACTACTGCTCCAGCGTCAACGAAGCCAACTTCGATCGGGTGCTGGGCCTGATCGACGACGCACGGGAGCGCGGTGCGCTGGTGGAGGCCGTCGCACCCGACGGGGAGGTGTTGCCCGACCGCGGCACCCGCAAGATCGCCCCGACCATCGTGCGCAACATCGATGCGAACATGCGCATCGCCGAGGAGGAGATCTTCGGACCGGTGCTGGCGGTGCAGCCCTACCGCAGCCTCGACGAGGCGATCGATCAGATCAACGCCCGCCCTGCGCCGCTGGTGGCCTACTGGTTCGGACCCGCCGGCAAGAACTTCCGGGATTTCGTGCGCCGCACCCGAAGCGGTGGGGTTGCGCGCAATGACTTTGCCGCGCAGATGATTCCCGCCGGTGCCCCTTTCGGCGGGGTGGGGCGCAGCGGAATGGGCGCCTATCACGGCAAGGCGGGCTTCGACGCGTTCAGTCACCACCGGACGGTGGTCGGCTCCGACCTGCCGTTCAGCATGACCGGCAGTGCGGCGCCGCCGTTTCGGCCCGCGATGCGCTTCTACGCCGACGCGATGCTGCGCTCGGCGCGCAACCGGACTCGCCGGCGGATCAAACGCGGCTGACGACGCTAGCCCTGCTCGGCCTGTTCGCGCGCCCACCGGTAGTCGGCCTTGCCGGCCGGGCTGCGCACGATCGTCGACCGGAACACGACTGCTTTGGGCAGCTTGTAGCGGGCGAGTGACCCGCCGGCGTGCTCGATGAGTTCGGCGGCCGTGACGGCGGCATTCTCGGCAAGGGCCACCACGGCCACCACCTCCTGGCCCCAGCGTTCGCTGGGCCGTCCGGCGACCACCACGTCGACGACACCCGGATGTGAGGCGAGCGCCGTCTCGACTTCCTCGGCGAAGATCTTCTCCCCACCGGAGTTGATCGTCACCGAATCCCGGCCGAGTAGCTCGATCGAACCGTCGTCCAGGTGCCGGGCCCGGTCGCCGGGAACGGCGAAGCGCGCCCCGTCGATCACCGGGAACGTCGCGGCGGTCTTGGTTGCATCGCCCTTGTAGCCCAGCGGGACGTAGCCGCGCTGGCCGAGCCAGCCCAGCCCGTCGTGCCCGGGTTGCAGCACGGCCCCAAGGTCCTCGGCCACCACGCAGGTGTCCGGTCCGCCGGCGAAGGTTCCGGTGGAGACGGCACCCGAGGTCGACATGTGACGCATCTGGGCGCCGGTCTCCGACGAGCCGACCCCGTCGATCACCATGGCGCCGGGCAGGGTCTCGACGATCTGCTGTTTGACATATGGCGTCAGCAGGGCGCCGCCGTTGGCCACCACCAGCAGCGACGACACGTCGGCGCTGCCCTTGCGGATCGCATCCAGCAGCGGCCGGGCCATCGCGTCGCCGACCACGGTCACCGACATCACTTTTTCCCGCTCTATGGCGCGTACCACGTCATCGGCGTCGAAATGGTCCACAACCGAAGGGAAGACCAGGGTTTGGCCAGTGTTGATCGCGGTCATCACGGCCCACTGCGCGGCGCCGTGGATCAGCGGCGGCAGGATCATCAGCTTGATCCCCGGGTTCGCCCCGGCCGGCCCCACGATGTCATCGATGGAGCTGACCTCTTCGGCGGTCATCAGGTTGCGGCCGCCGAACGAGCCCATGAAGATGTCGTGCTGACGCCAGAGCACGCCCTTGGGCATCCCGGTGGTGCCACCGGTGTAGAGCACATACAGGTCGTCGGGTGAGGGTTGCACCGGTGGCGGCTCCGGGGAGCTGTCCGCCAGCACCGTTTCGTAGTCGACCGCCCCGTCGAGCAGGGCGTTGCCGGAGTCGTCGGCGATCTGGATGAGCACCTTTAGCTGGGGAAGCTCGGGGAGCACCTCGGCCAGGGTGGGGGCGAACGCGGCGTGATATACCAGCGCGGTGGCGCCGGAATCAGCCAGCAGGTAGGCCAATTCCTTGCGCACGTAGCGGTAGTTGACGTTGAACGGCGCCACCCGGGCCCGGAAGCTGCCCAGCAGGGTTTCGACGAACTCGTTGCCGTTGTAGGCGTAGATCCCCA
Source organism: Mycobacterium sp. UM_WGJ (assembly GCF_000455125.1). Lineage (GTDB taxonomy): Bacteria > Actinomycetota > Actinomycetes > Mycobacteriales > Mycobacteriaceae > Mycobacterium. The sequence continues at coordinate 37,873 of NZ_AUWR01000007.1, read as the reverse complement.
ACAGATCCTGGCCGGTCTCGTGCGCAGACAGGTCCGACCGCGGCGTGTGGCACCCCAGCCCGCGAGAGTGCAGGTAGGACGCCAGCCGGTTGGACCGCTCGAGGATCTGCGCGTAGGTGTAGCGCCGGTCGCCCTGGATGATCATGTCGCGGTCGGGAATCGCCGCGGCCACGGCGTCGGTGACCTCCGGCACGGTGAACTGGGTCAGGGTTGCCACGTGTCCATCAGCTCCTGTGTGGTGGTGATCGTCGCCAGCAGCGACAGCGTGTTGTCGATGATGGCAGCACCGTACTCGGCCGGGACACCGGCCACCGCGTCGCGGGGCACCACCACGCGGTAGGCGGCGTTGACCGCGTCCATCACCAGGTTGGGGATGGCGACGTTCAGCGAGACCCCCACCGCGACAACGGTGGATATTCCCAGGTTGCGCAGGATTGCATCCAGATCGGTTCCGCCCATCGGCCCGAGGCCGTGGTAGCGGCTGAGTACCAGGTCAGCCGGCTCCGGCCCGAACTCGGGCAGCAGGGTGGCACCGGCGCTGCCCGGATCGATGCGCACCGCGCGGCGGCCGGCGGAAAACAACCGCGCGTTGTGGTTGGAACCCAAGCCGTCCGGGCGACGGTGCACCAGGCAGTGCACCACCGCAACGCCGACCGACCGCGCCGCCGGCAGCAGCCGGCTGATGTTGGGCAATGCCTCACGGCGCGCCTCGTCGGCGAGGGCCGCCAGGCCAGCGTCAGGCCCCACCACCGCGCCCTGCAGCTCCTGGGTGATCAGTGCGGTGTGCGCAGGCGCTACCAGGTCCGCCAGCGCGGCGGTCATGTCAAGACGGCCTCGGTGGGCGGCACATCGTAAAACTGTGTCGCCCATTTCCGCAGCGTCATAAACGGTTTCGCGTCGACTTTGGACAGTGCCGGATTCTGGATGTAGCGCTGGTAGCGCCAGATTCCCAGGTCGTCTTCGACGGTGGTCAGGAACTGCTTCTCGACCCGCGTGCGCACGTCATCCGGCGGTGCCTCGGAGTCATCACCGGGAATCCGCGGCCACCAAATCGAATAGAACAGGTCCGAGCGGCCCTCGTCGACCGGGGTGCAGGTGAAGATCAGCCGATGCTGCTGCACGCCCTCGAAGATGCTGATCGCCCCGCCGAGCCCGAACAGATGGCTGTGGAACCGCAACGCCATCTGCTCCGGGTCGTCGGCGCGCTCGTCGGGCCAGCCTGCGACGAACTGCCATTCCTGGTCGGCCATCTTCCAATCGAGCATCCTCGGCGTCACCGTCGCGTGGTGCACGTACCGGAAATGTGCGCTGTCAGCGGCATTCTCGGCGACGATCTGCGGGTGGACCGGTTCGCCCTCCAGGCGTCGGGAGAACTCCGGGTAGGCCCGGTAGTAGTCCTGCGGACCGGCGGGGAACTGCGGAAACTTGCCGAAGATGTCGGGCATCTCCCAGTGGGGTTCGGCGCCGTCGGGGTGGTGCCATGCGAACACGCAGCCGTGCTGTTCGCGGACCGGGTAGACCCGCAGGCGCAACGCCTTGTTCGGCCGGTCCGGCTGATAGGGGATGAACTTGTTGCAGCCGTCGGGGCCCCACTGCCAGCCGTGGAACGGGCACTCGACCCGGTCTTCGACCACCGTGCCGCCGTGGCCCAGGTGGGCGCCCATGTGCTTGCAGTGCGCCTCCATCACATGCACTTCGCCGTCGGCGTCGCGGTAGGCGACCAGGTCCTCGCCGAAGTAATGCAGAGCACGGGTGGTTCCGGCGGCGAACTCCGGTGACCAGCCGATCATGAACCAGCCGGTGACCTTCCAGGTGAACGGAACCTTCATGGCATTTCCTCCCACGGCATCCAACTGAATACCGTACCGTAAACCCATCGATAGGCAACCCTGCGGAGCGTCGACGAAAGGCGGCCGAACGATGGCTGACGCCGATGAGCCCGAGGTTCTCGACGCGCTGATCATCGGCGCCGGCTTCTCGGGCCTGTATGCCCTGCATTACCTGCGCCAGTGCGGGGTCCGCGCCCGCGTGCTGGAGGCCGCCGAAAACGTCGGCGGGACATGGCTGGTCAACCGGTATCCCGGCGCACGCTGCGATATCGAAAGCGTCGAGTACTCCTACAGCTTCTCCGAGGAGATCCAGCAGGAGTGGACGTGGACCGAGACCATGCCGGCCGGGTGACGCTCGGTCACCACTGCCGAGGCCGATGCGCTCGACGTCTTTCCCGGCCGGGACACGCCGGTGGTTCGCGAAGTCCTGGTTCCAGTATGGAAGTGTTCCGCGTGATCGACGGCAGGATCACCGAGGTGTGGAATGACGGCTACAAGCAAGGGGTTTGGGCATGACTGACCGGGTCCTCGACGAACTGGGCTACTACTTGCTGGCCGGCGCCGGCGGGGAAGGCCCGGCCGCACTGATGGATGAAGCCCGCCGTGGGGAGGGCCTCGGGTTCGGGACCGCGTTCATCTCCGAGCGCTGGAACGTCAAAGAGGCGTCGTCGCTGGTCGGGGCCGCGTGTGCGGTCACCGACCGGATGCAGATCGCCACCGCGGCAACCAATCACAACACCCGCCATCCATTGATCACCGCGTCATGGGCGACCACCATGCACCGATTGTCCGGGGGACGGTTCACCCTGGGCATCGGCCGCGGTGTGGCTGCCATGTACGCCGCGTTCGGGATCCCGAACGTCACCACCGCGCAGATGGCCGACTTCGCGCAGGTGATGCGCCGACTCTGGACAGGCGAGGTGATCTTGGGTCACGACGGGCCGATCGGCCGCTATCAGGTGCTGTTCTTGGACCCGGACTTCCATGAAGACATCCGGCTGGCGCTGGTGGCGTTCGGGCCGAAGACGCTCGAGTTGGGCGGCACGTTGTTCGACGACGTCATCCTGCATACCTACTTCACTCCGGAGACCTTGCAGCGCAGCGTGAAAACGGTGAAGGACGCCGCGGAACGAGCCGGCCGCGACCCTGCCAGCGTGCGGGTGTGGTCGTGCTTCGCCACCGTGGGCGATCACCTGCCCGAAGATCTGCGGCTCAAAAAAACGGTGGCGCGCCTGGCCACCTATCTACAGGGCTACGGCGACCTGCTGGTGCGCACCAACAACTGGGACCCGGCCGTGCTGCAGCGCTTCCGCGAAGACCCGGTGGTGACATCGATCCCGGGCGGTATCGACCACAAGGCCACCGCCGCGCAGATCGAGCACATCGCGACGTTGATCCCCGACGAGTGGCTGGAACCGGCGGCCACCGGCTCCGCCCGGCGCTGCGCCGAGCGCATCCGCGAGGAGTTCGGCTACGGTGCCGACGCGCTGATCATGCACGGTGCCACCCCAGACGAACTGGAGCCGGTAGTGGCCGCCTATCGCGATATCGCGGGGTAACTGCTGATACTCAGTCCAGGCCACCGCGGATGGCGTCGAACGCCTCGCCGAGGACCTGTGGCAACACCAGCGACTCATCGCCCAGCCAGCGTTCGTATGCGCTGAGCGCCACCCCCAGCATCATCCACGCCACCGTCTGCGGACGCAGCTCATCGGCGTCCAGACCCGCCCGGCGTGCCACGAACTCCGCGATGACGTTGCGCCAGCCGGCGTACATCGTCATCGAGTAGGCCTGCAGCTCATCGGTCTGCAGGATCACCCGCATCCGTCGGCGGTGCCGCGCTGTCTCACTCGCGCCGAATGTGTTGAACGCCAACAGCGCCGCACGCAGCGCGTCACCGAGTGGCGCCGCGGGCTCGATAGCGTCCAGCAGTTCCCGCAATTGGTGCAGGTGCGCGTCGAAGTCTCCCCACGGGATGGCGTTCTTGCTGGCGTAGTACCGGAACACCGTGCGACGGCCGATGCCGGCGGCCTGCGCTATGTCATCAACGCTGACCTCGCCGAATCCGCGGGCGGCGAACAGGTCGATCGCCACGTCGGTGATGTGCTGCGGGGTGGTGGAGCGACGCCGCCCGGCGCGTGGCTGCGGACCCGGCGTACCGCCCATCTGACAGCCCCACTTCCTTTACGGCACTCGATGCCATATTCTGTCCGAGATTGTGACCGACACGACAGTCCTTTGTCGAACCCGAACGTGAGAAAGGCCCGCGTCATGGACCAGAACCAGCAGAACGACACCAATGCCGAGCTCGTGACCGAAAGCCTGGTCGAAGAGGTGTCCATCGACGGCATGTGCGGCGTCTACTGACCATGCCGGAGGTCGCCGTGGCCTCGGAGGCAACAGCGTTCGACCCCGACCGCGGCTGGGAGCTGCACCCGCAGGTGGCGCTCCGCCCGGAGCCGTTTGGTGCGCTGCTGTACCACTTCGGCACCCGTAAGTTGTCGTTCCTGAAGAACCGCACCATTGTCGAGGTGGTGCGGTCTCTTCCGGACCACGACGATGTCCGATCCGCCTGCCGCGCAGCCGGAGTCGACGATGTCGATCAGGGTCCGTACCTGCATGCGCTGCGCGTGCTGGCGGATTCGAAGATGCTGATGCCCAGGGAGGGCCAATGACTTCCGTGGCACCGGTGCCCCGGCTTATCGAACAGTTCGAGCACGGGCTTGACGCTCCGATCTGCCTGACGTGGGAGCTGACCTACGCCTGCAACCTGGCGTGCGTGCACTGCCTGTCCTCGTCGGGTAAGCGCGACCCCCGCGAGCTGTCCACGCAGCAATGCAAGGACATCATCGACGAACTCGAACGCATGCAGGTGTTCTACGTCAACATCGGTGGCGGGGAACCCACAGTGCGCTCGGACTTTTGGGAACTGGTGGACTACGCCACCGAGCACCACGTCGGGGTGAAGTTCTCCACCAACGGTCTGCGAATCACCCCCGAGGTGGCGGCCAAGCTGGCAGCCAGCGACTACGTCGACGTCCAGATCTCCCTGGACGGCGCCACCGCAGCGGTCAACGACCCGATCCGCGGCCCCGGCTCGTTCGACATGGCGATCCGGGCCCTGGAGAACCTCGCCGCGGCCGGATTCTCCGACGCCAAGATCTCAGTCGTCGCAACCCGCCACAACATCGACCAGCTTGATGACTTCGCCGCCCTGGCCAGCCGCTTCGGCGCCACGCTGCGCATCACCCGGTTGCGGCCATCGGGACGAGGCGCCGACGTGTGGGATGACCTGCACCCGACCGCCGACCAGCAGGTTCAGCTCTACGACTGGCTGGTGGCCAACGGGGAGCGGGTGCTCACCGGCGACTCCTTCTTCCACCTGTCCGGCCTCGGCGCGCCCGGCGCGCTGGCCGGGCTGAACATGTGTGGTGCGGGGCGCGTGGTGTGCCTCATCGACCCCATCGGTGATGTCTACGCCTGCCCATTCGCCATCCACGACCGTTTTCTGGCCGGAAACGTGCTGTCCGACTCAGGATTTGGGACGGGCTTCGGCAACGTCTGGAAGAACGCCCCGCTGTTTCGTGAACTGCGGGAGCCGCAGTCCGCCGGCGCCTGCGGAAGCTGCGACCACTACGACAGCTGCCGGGGCGGCTGCATGGCGGCAAAGTTCTTCACCGGCCTGCCACTGGATGGACCCGATCCGGAATGCGTCCAGGGTTACGGTGCACCAGCGCTGGCCGCCGATCGCACCAAGCCCCGCCCAGCCACGGACCACTCCCGCGGCAAGCCGATCACCACTGTGGTGCCGTTGACGCTGTCGATGCGTCCGCCGGCCCGCCTCTGCAATGAAAGTCCAATCTGATCATGGCTCGTAATGTCTGGTTCGAAACTGTCGCTATTGCCCAGGAACGAGCCAAAAAGCGGCTCCCGAAGTCCGCTTACTCCTCGCTGATCTCGGCCAGCGAAAAGGGTCTGACGGTCAGCGACAACGTGGCGGCGTTCAGCGAACTGGGATTCGCCCCGCACGTGGTGGGTGTACCGGCCAGCCGCGAACTGTCGACAACCGTGATGGGGCAAGAGATCTCGATGCCGGTGATGATCTCGCCGACCGGCGTGCAGGCGGTCGACCCGGAGGGCGAGGTGGCCGTCGCGCGGGCGGCCGCGGCGCGCGGCACCGCGATGGGTCTCTCATCGTTTGCCAGCAAGCCGATGGAAGAGGTCATCGCGGCCAACCCCAAGACCTTCTTTCAGATCTACTGGCTGGGCGGACGCGACGCGATCGCCGAGCGGGCAGAGCGTGCCCGGGCGGCCGGGGCCGTCGGGATGATCGCCACCACCGACTGGAGCTTCTCGCACGGGCGGGACTGGGGCAGTCCCACGATCCCGGAGAAGATGGACCTCAAGACCATGGTCAAGATGATGCCGGAGGCTCTCACCAGGCCCGGATGGTTCCTGCGCTGGGCCAAGACCATGCGTCCGCCGAGCCTGCGGGTGCCCAACCAAGCGGGCCCCGGCGAGGCCGGGCCGCCGTTCTTCCAGGCCTACGGGGAGTGGATGGGCACCCCGCCGCCCACCTGGGAAGACATCGCCTGGCTGCGTGAGCTGTGGGGCGGGCCCTTCATGCTCAAGGGCGTGATGAGGGTGGACGATGCGAAACGTGCTGTGGACGCGGGTGTTTCGGCCATCTCAGTCTCCAACCACGGCGGCAACAACCTGGACGGCACCCCGGCGACGATTCGGGCGCTTCCGGCCATCGCCGAGGCTGTGGGCGACCAGATCGAAGTGTTGCTGGACGGTGGCATCCGGCGGGGCAGCGATGTCGTCAAGGCGGTGGCGCTGGGAGCGCGTGCGGTGATGATCGGACGCGCCTACCTGTGGGGGCTGGGCGCCGCCGGACAGCCCGGGGTGGAGAACGTCTTGGACATCCTCCGGGGCGGCATCGACTCGGCCCTGATGGGCCTCGGCCGGGCCTCGGTGCACGATCTGACTGCGGACGACATCCTGATTCCGGCCGGATTCACCCGGGCGCTCGGCGTGCCCGCCGCCGGGGTCTAGGCGGCCGGCCGGGGTCCGCCTCTCGTCGGAGCTGCGTATCCACCTGCTAAATCGGCGCCAGTCCTGATACGCCCGTGGCGTACGGGACGGACGTGATCAGCTGAGACCATTTCGGGCCTCTGCCGCGAAAAATTAACGCCTGTCGTAGTCGCCAACAACTGGTGTACGACAGGTGAATTCGCTTACCATCGTCCGATGGCGGTTGGCGGCGAGCTCGGTAGATCGACGTGGAGCGAGCTGCAGAACCAGCTACAAGGTCAGCTGCCGGGGCGGGGGATGATGCTTCTGGTCCCGGTGGGGTCGACCGAGCAGCACGGCCCGCACCTACCGCTGGACACCGATACCCGGGTCGCGCGGGCGCTCGCCCAGCAGCTGGCCGAGCGGTCGGCGGGTGCCGGGGCGGGGCCCGGCACGGCGGTCGCGCCGGCCATTGCCTACGGGGCCAGCGGCGAGCATCAGAGCTTTGCCGGCACCATCTCGATCGGCACCGAGGCGCTGATCCAGCTATTGCTGGAGTACGGCCGCTCCGCCTGCTGCTGGGCGCAGCGGGTGGTCTTCGTCAACGGCCACGGCGGCAATGTGCCGGCCCTGGTCGAAGCGGTACGCCTGCTGCGGTTCGAAGGCCGCGACGTGGCCTGGCTTCCGTGCGCCGCCCCGGGCGCCGATGCTCACGCAGGTCACACCGAAACGTCTCTGCTGCTGCATCTTTCGCCGGACAGCGTGGGGTTCGACCGGGCGTTGCCGGGCAATCGCGCGCCATTGGCGGAGTTGCTGCCCGCAATGCGCGACGGCGGCGTCGCCGCGGTGAGCGCCGTCGGGGTGCTGGGGGACCCCACCACCGCTACCGCCGGTGAGGGACAGCGAATCTTCCGCGAGATGGTCGACGCCGGGCTGGCGGCCATCGGTGCCTGGGCCCCCGGCCCGGATGGGATGCTGCGATGAGCGCGGCTCGGCTGCCGGACGGCTTCGCCGTGCAGGTCGATCGGAAGGTGCGGGTCCTGGGGCGGGGATCCACCCTGCTGGGCGGTTCGCCGACCCGGCTGCTCCGGCTGGCGCCGGCCGCCCAGGGGATGCTGTCCGATGGCCGGTTGGAAGTACGCGACGCCGTCAGCGCACAACTGGCCAGAACCCTGCTCGACGCCACCGTCGCCCACCCACGGCCCGCCGGCGGGCCATCATATCGAGACGTGACTGTGGTTATTCCGGTGCGAGACAACATCATCGGGCTGCAACGGCTGGTAACGGCGTTGCGCGGACTGCGCGTCGTGGTGGTGGACGACGGATCGCAGATCCCGATCCGCCAGGAAGATCTGACCGCAGCCCACTGCTGCGAGGTGCAGGTGCTGCGCCACGAGGAGAACCGGGGCCCGGCGGCCGCACGTAACACCGGGTTGAGGGCCTGCACGACGGATTTCGTGGCGTTCCTGGATTCCGACGTGGTGCCGCGCCGGGGCTGGCTGGAGGCCCTGTTGGGGCACTTCTGCGACCCGGCCGTGGCTCTGGTCGCCCCCCGCATCGTCGGCATGGCCGACAGCGGTCACCTGGTCGCGCGGTACGAGGCGATCCGTTCGTCGCTGGACCTGGGCGGTTGCGAAGCGCCGGTGGTGCCATACGGCAAGGTCGCCTACGTCCCCAGCGCGGCCATCATCTGCCGCTCCAGCACGCTACGCGAGCTGGGTGGCTTCGACGAGGCACTGCACTCCGGTGAAGACGTCGACCTGTGCTGGCGGTTGGTGGACGCGGGCAGCAGGCTGCGCTACGAGCCGATCGCGCAGGTTGCCCACGATCATCGGGTGGATCTGCGGGACTGGGTGGCGCGCAAAGCTTTTTACGGAGGCTCGGCGGCACCGCTGTCGGCCCGTCATCCCGACAAAGCCGCACCCGTGGTGATCTCCGGTTGGGCGCTGGCGGGTTGGGCGTTGATGGCGCTCGGCTCGGCGCTGGGCTATCTGGTCTCGCTGGCGATCGCCGCGCTGACCGGACACAGGGTGGCCCGGTCTATGCGAGGCCCAGACACCGCGCCGGCGGATGTCCTGATGGTGACGCTGCGCGGACTGGCGAGCGCCGGGCTGCAGCTCGCCTCGGCACTGTGCCGGCACTACTGGCCGGTCGCCATACTGGCAGCGTGTGTGTCACAGCGGTGCCGCAAGGCGCTCCTGCTGGCGGCCGTCGCCGACGGGGTGGTGGACTGGCTGCGGCACGCCCGCAGTGAAGACGAGTCCCGGCCCCTGGGGCTGCCGGCCTATCTGCTGCTCAAACGAGTCGACGATCTGGCCTACGGCGCCGGCCTGTGGACCGGGGTGGTGCGCGAACGCAACCTTGCCGCGCTCAAGCCGCAGATTCGCAGCTAGGCCGCCTTGACCGTTCCGGTGGTACACAGCGATGCGCTGGTGGTGGGGGCTGGAAGCGCGGGATCGATTGTCGCGGCCATGCTCTCGTCGGATCCTTCGTACACCGTCACGGTGCTGGAATCGGGCCCAGGGCTCCAGGATCCGGTCCTAGCCGCCCAGACCGCCGACGCGCTGACGTTGCCGATCGGCCCTGCCAGCCGGCTGGTGCATCGCTACCGCGCCGAGCTGATCAGCGGGGCCGGCAATGCGCTGACGATCGTGCGGGGGGCGGCTGTGGGAGGCTCCGGCGCGGTCAACGGGGGGTATTTCTGCCGGGGGCTGCCGGCAGACTTCGCCGGCTACCCGGCGGGCTGGGCGTGGGAGCAGTTGCTGGAGTCCTTTCGGGCCGTCGAGACCGACCTCGACTTCCAGGGCCCCCAGCACGGCGACGCCGGCCCGATACCGGTTCGTCGCACCCGTGAAATGTGCAATAACACAAAGCGATTCAATGATGCCGTGCAGCGAGCAGGGTTCGATTGGATCGACGATCTCAACGACGCGACGCTGACCACGAAATACGGCGCGGGCGCCGTGCCGCTCAACATCACTGCCGACGGCGTACGCGCTGGGCCGGGTATCGCATACCTGCGGCCGGCGCTGTCGCGGGACAACCTTACGGTGCTCACCCAGACTCGGGCGGTCCGCATCGCCATCGAAGCCGGCCGAGCCATCGCAGTCGAAGCGATCGGCGATCAGGGTCCCCTCACACTGACGGCGGATCGAATCGTGCTGTGCGCCGGGGCGATTGGTTCAGCGCACCTGTTGATGCTGTCCGGTGTCGGTGAGGAGACGATGCTGCGCGACGCGGGTGTCGCGGTGCGGGCAGCGCTTCCCGTCGGCGCGCACTGTGCGGATCACCCGGAATGGCTGGTGGCGGCGGAATGGCCGGGCACGCCGGGTCGCCCCGTGTTGGAGACCGTGCTGCATTATGAGAACTTGGAGATCCGGCCCTACACAGCAGGTTTCGCCACCATGGTCGGTGAGGCCGTCACGCCCGATCAGCCGCAGATCGGGGTTGCGCTGATGACTCCACGTGCTCGCGGCCGGATAAGCCTGATCTCGGCGGACCCGCAGGTAGCGCCTCGCATCGAACACCGCTATGACACCGAGCCCGAGGATCTGCTGGCGTTGCGCCGCGGAGTGGACCTGGTCAAGCAGATGCTGCCGTTGCGCGATGTTGGTGCCGAACCACGCTGGTCGACATCACAGCACCTGTGCGGTAGTGCGCCGATCGGAGCCGACGGCGACCAGACCGCGGTGCTCGACGCGCAATGCCGGGTGCGTGGCATCGACGGGCTGTGGGTGATCGACGGCTCGGCGCTGCCCCGGATCACCAGTCGCGGGCCGCACGCGACGATCGCGATGCTCGCGCACCGTGCCGTGACACTGCTGTGCGGTCAGGACCGCAGCCGGTAGCGGATCGGCAGGTGCTTGAGGCCGCCGACGAACGTCGTCGACACCAACTGCGGCTCACCGGCCAGTTCGATGGCCTCCAGCCGCGGCAACAGAGCGTTGAAGAAGCTACTGATCTCCATACGCGCCAAAGCCGATCCCACACAGAAGTGCACACCATGGCCGAACGCCAGATGCTTGTTCGGGTCGCGCCCGACGTCGAAGGCGAACGGGTCGTCGAACACGTCCTCGTCGCGGTTGGCCGAAACGTAGGACAGATAAACCGATTCGCCCTCGGCGATGGGCACACCGCGCACCTCGGTATCGGCGGTGGCGGTGCGCATGAACTCCTTGACCGGCGTCACCCAGCGGATGATCTCCTCGACCGCGGTCGGCATCAGACGCAGGTCCGCTCGCAGCCGCTCGCGCTGATCGGGGTGTTCGACCAGTGCCCGCAGGCCACCGCTGATCGCCGCGCTGGTGGTGTCGTGGCCGGCAGTGGCGATGATGACGTAGTAAGAGGCGCTGTCCACATCCGACAGCGGTGCGCCGTCGATGGTCGCGTTGGCGATCGTGGAGGCCAGGTCCTCGGTGGGTTGTGCGCGCCGCGCCGCGGTCAGCGCTCCGAAGTAGGAGAAGAAGTCGAGCAGCACCGGCAGCTGTTCCTCGGGAGTCAGGCCGCGGCGGTACTCCTCGTCGTCGCCGCCGAACAATTCCTGGGTCAGCCGCAGCATGCGACCGAAGTCCGTCTCCGGCAGCCCCAGCAGCGACATGATGACGAACAGCGGGTAATTGACCGCGACCTCCTGGACGAAGTCGCACTCCGGGCCGAGTTGCACCATCTTCTCGACGTACTGTGCGGCGAGCTCGTCAATGCGGGTCTTGAGCATTCGCATGGCCTTGGGGCGGAACCAGTCTGAGACGATTGCGCGCATCTTGTGGTGTTGCGGATCGTCCATGTGGATCAGCGTTCGCAGACCCATCCCGGACTCCAGCAGGGATTGCTGTAGGTCGTCGGCGTCGGCTGGCGCCAGCAGGGGACGCGGCGCGTTGATCCACAGCTGGTTGTCGCGTTCGATCTCCATGATGTCGGCGTGGCGGGTGATGGCCCAGAACGGGCGGTAGGGCCGATGGTCGACCAGCGACACCGGTGCGTGTGCGCGCAGATGGGTCAGGGCTGCGTGCAGACGGGGCTCATCGGCATAGGCGCTGGGGTCGACGAACACCTGGGCGGCCTGGTCGATGATCGGTGTGCTCATACCCTGCTCCTCGACAATATTTTTGACACGTGTCAGGTTTGAAGCCAGTGTTGCGGATCTCCGGCCGTCGTGGCGGTGCTTTGGGCTGATCCACCCCGATTAGGCTCTTCGACCATGTCGATCGGATCGTGTCGGTGGGGTCGCCGGGTCGGCGCCGTCGTCTTGGCGCTGGCCGCGGTGCTGGCCGGCGGGTGCGCGCGCTCGGACGGGGCGGCGTCGCACCCGAGCGTGGGGCCCCGGGCGGTCGCGCTCAACGCCGACGTGGTGCGGACCGGCTCTGGCCTGCTGAGGGGCGCCGTGGGTCCGGATCACCGGCTGTTTCAAGGGATCCCGTACGCCGCGCCGCCGGTGGGGCCGTTGCGGTGGCAACGCCCGGCGCCGATGCCGGCGTGGCCGGGCGTGCGTGACGCGGTCAGACGCGGGCCCTGGTGCATCCAACCGGACGCCGCCGACGTGGACCCGATCAGCGAGGACTGCCTGACGCTCAACGTCTGGACGCCCACCGGCTCAGCCGCCGAACCGCTCCCGGTCATGGTGTGGATCCACGGCGGCAGTTTCATGCGGGGGGCCGGCGACATCTACCACGCGCAACGGCTTGCCGTCCGCGGACGCGTCATCGTCGTCACGATCAACTACCGGCTGGGGGCGCTGGGCTTCCTGGCCGACCCGGCGCTGGGGGACCCCGGCAACTATGGCCTGGCCGACCAGCAGGCGGCCCTGCGTTGGGTTCGCGACAATATCGACGAATTCGGCGGTGACCCAGACAAAGTGACGATCGCCGGCGAGTCTGCCGGCGGTATGTCGGTCTGTGACCACCTGGCCGCCCCCGACTCCGCCGGCCTGTTCCGGGCCGCCATCATTCAGAGCGGGCCGTGCCAGGCCCAGGTCGAGGTATCCGAGGCGCAGCGGATCAGCCGTGAGTACACCGAATCGCTGGGATGCGGCGAGCGAGCCACCGCACCGCAGGACCCGGACGAGCAGACGGCGTCGTGCCTGCGGGCGTTGCCGCCCGAGCGGCTGGCCAAGCCGTTGTGGTACTCGCGGTTCGGCACGGATCGCCTCAGCGGGCCGGTGGTCGGCGGCGCGCTGCTGCCCAAGGATCCGGTGCGGGTGTTCCGGGAGTCGCCGGCCGAGGGCGGGCCGGCGGGCACGCCGGTGCTGCTGGGGGTCAACCGTGATGAGTTCACCATGTTCGTCGCGCTGCGATATCTCCGCGTCGGACAGGAGATCACCGCCGCGGAATACCCCGAGGAGCTGCGCGATACCTTCGGCCGCGACTCGGCCGCTGCGGTCGCCGAGCACTATCCGCCGGGCCGGTTCGACGGCAGCGTCTCGCTGGCCTACGCGGCCGCTGCGACGGACGACATCTTCGCCTGCCTGGCCGACCGGATGGCCCGGGGCCTGAGCGGCGGCGCGCCCGTCTACGGCTACGAATTCGATGACCCGCACGCACCGGCTCCGGAGTTGTTCGACCAGGTGCCGTTCCCGATCGGCGCGACCCACTCGCTGGAGATGCGCTATCTCTTCGACATCGGCGGTGCCCCGCCGCTGGACCCCGCCCAGCGCCGGCTGTCCGACCAGATGATCGAGTACTGGACCGGGTTCGTGGTGACCGGTGCGCCGATCGCCGTGGATCAACCCGACTGGCCCGCGATCGGAACCGGCCCCGACCGGCGGTGGATGTCGCTGCGGACCGACGGAAGCCGGACGATCACCGACTTCGCCGCCGAGCACCAGTGCGACTTCTGGGCGACCTTGCGCGGCTGACTCTCACTTCTTCATTGGGCGGGCCGGCTCGGCTTCATTGGGCGGGCCGGCTCGGCGGGCAGAGCACAGTTCAGGCCGGCGTGACCCAGGTGGTGATGTCGGCGTGCACCACCTCGACGCCGGACTTGTCGGTGATGCTGACCGGCACCACCACCTCGGTGCCTTCGACGATCGAGCCGAATTCCGGCGGATCCAACCGGGCGGTCGCCCGCAACGACGTGGTCGCCTTGGCCAGGTAGGCCACGTTCATCGCCTTGGGGATCCAGCGGTGGCTGCGCGGGACGGTGGCCTCCATCAGCATCCCCATCGCGACCTCGGCGGCGTTGCAGGACGCAATCGCGTGCACGGTGTGCAGGTGGTTGTAGACGAAGGGCCACTTGGGCACCAGCACTTCTGCCAGCCCGGGCTCCATCCGCACCACGTGCGGCAGCACCGACGCGAAGTAGGGGACCCGGGCCATCGCCGCGGCAGAGAACAGTCGAGTGCCGCCGGGGATCCCCGCCAGCCGTCGCCAGGCCTGATAAGTACTGGTAGATCCGGTCACATCGAGCTACCTTACCGGCAAGTAAGTTCAGCGGGCGGGCGGCTCGGGGGCAGCCGGGCCGAAGGCTCGGGAGCTCGATCGCGGGGTTGATGCCGCGGTTCCAGAGTCGGCTCTCCTTCGTCGAGCGTCGCCAAACCGCGGGGATTTGGCCGCTGACCCGATCTGGGGCATACTATTCAGGTTCGCCTGCGCCGGGGTTGTCCCTGGCTGGGCATACGACCAGCGCCCACCCGGGCGCGTCCGGTCCCATTCTCGCGGTACGGAGCTTTTTCGCCGTGCACGGGTCCGTGTGAGGGCGACACGCCCGACCGCGGGGACCGGTGGACCAGGACAGGTAAACAGCGGCGGCAGCGCCCAGCGCAGTGTCGACACCGGACCCACGGGTCCGAAACAGACGAGCTGGGGCACGAAGGGTTCGAAAAACGAACCCCCTTTGCAGGAGTGAGGTAGCAGAAGCGTGGCGGGACAAAAGATCCGCATCAGGCTCAAGGCCTACGACCACGAGGCGATTGACGCCTCGGCGCGCAAGATCGTTGAGACGGTCACTCGTACCGGTGCGTCCGTAGTCGGCCCGGTGCCGCTGCCGACCGAAAAGAACGTGTATTGCGTCATCCGGTCCCCGCACAAGTACAAGGACTCGCGGGAACACTTCGAGATGCGCACCCACAAGCGGCTGATCGACATCCTCGATCCCACGCCGAAGACCGTTGACGCCTTGATGCGCATCGATCTGCCGGCCAGCGTCGACGTCAACATTCAGTAGGAGCACCGAAAACCATGGCACGCAAAGGTATTTTGGGTACCAAACTGGGCATGACGCAGGTGTTCGACGAGAACAACAAGGTCGTGCCGGTCACGGTCGTCAAGGCCGGGCCCAACGTGGTGACCCGCATCCGTACCCCGGAGCGCGACGGCTACAGCGCCGTCCAACTCGCTTACGGCGAGATCAGCCCCCGCAAGGTGAACAAGCCGGTCACCGGTCAGTACGCCGCTGCGGGCGTGAACCCCCGCCGTCACCTCGCCGAGCTGCGACTCGACGACGAGGCCGCTGCAGCCGCCTACGAGGTCGGCCAGGAGCTGACCGCTGAGATCTTCGCCGACGGCACCTACGTCGACGTCACCGGAACCTCCAAGGGCAAGGGTTACGCCGGCACCATGAAGCGGCACGGCTTCCGCGGTCAGGGCGCCGGTCACGGCGCTCAGGCCGTGCACCGCCGGCCGGGCTCGATCGGTGGCTGCTCCACCCCGGGCCGGGTGTTCAAGGGCACCCGGATGTCGGGCCGGATGGGCAGCGACCGGGTCACCACTCAGAACCTGGTGGTGCACAAGGTTGACGCCGAGAACGGTGTGCTGTTGATCAAGGGCGCCATTCCGGGCCGCAACGGTGGGCTGGTTCTGGTCCGCAGCGCGATCAAAAAGGGTGAGAAGTAATGGCCGGCATCAAGATTGACGTCAAGACTCCGGACGGCAAGAAGAGTGGCTCGGTTGAGCTGCCCGCCGAGCTGTTCGACGCTCCCGCCAACATCGCGCTCATGCACCAGGTGGTGATCGCTCAGTTGGCCGCGGCCCGTCAGGGTACGCACTCGACCAAGACCCGCGGTGAGGTCAGCGGCGGTGGCCGTAAGCCTTACCGGCAGAAGGGAACCGGCCGGGCCCGCCAGGGTTCGACCCGGGCGCCGCAGTTCACCGGTGGTGGCGTGGTGCACGGCCCCAAGCCGCGCGACTACAGCCAGCGCACCCCCAAGAAGATGATCGCCGCCGCCCTGCGTGGAGCGTTGTCGGACCGGGCGCGCAACGGCCGGATCCACGCGGTCACCGAGCTGGTGAGCGGACAGACCCCGTCGACCAAGGACGCCAAGACGTTCCTGGGTTCGATCACCGACCGCAAGCAGGTGCTGGTGGTCATCGGCCGGGCCGACGAGACGGGCGCCAAGAGCGTGCGCAACCTGCCGGGTGTGCACATCCTGTCCCCGGACCAGCTCAACACCCACGATGTGCTGCGGGCCGACGACGTGGTGTTCAGTGTCGAGGCGCTGAACTCCTACATCGAGGCTCACACCGCCAAAACCGAGGAGGTTTCGGCCTGATGGCGACCATCACCGATCCCCGCGACATCATCCTCGCGCCGGTCATCTCCGAGAAGTCCTACGGGCTGATCGAGAACAACGTGTACACGTTCGTCGTGCACCCCGACACCAACAAGACGCAGATCAAGATCGCGATCGAGAAGATCTTCGCGGTCAAGGTTGCGTCGGTGAACACCGCGAACCGGCCGGGCAAGCGCAAGCGGTCCCGGACCGGCTACGGCAAGCGCAAGGACACCAAGCGCGCCATTGTGACTCTGGCGCCCGGCAGCAAGCCGATCGACCTGTTCGCCGCACCGGCCTGACCGGAGTGAGAGAGAGATCTAACTGACATGGGAATCCGCAAGTACAAGCCGACGACCCCCGGTCGTCGCGGTGCCAGCGTCTCCGATTTCGCTGAGCTCACCCGCTCTCACCCGGAGAAGTCGCTGGTTCGGCCGCTGCACGGCCACGGTGGGCGTAACGCCCACGGCCGGATCACCACCCGGCACAAGGGTGGCGGTCACAAGCGTGCCTACCGCGTGATCGATTTCCGTCGCCACGACAAGGACGGCGTCAACGCCAAGGTCGCGCACATCGAGTACGACCCGAACCGCACCGCCCGCATCGCACTGCTGCACTACCTGGACGGCGAGAAGCGCTACATCATCGCCCCGCAGGGTCTGTCGCAGGGCGACGTGGTCGAGTCGGGCGCCAACGCCGACATCAAGCCGGGCAACAACCTGCCGCTGCGCAACATCCCCGCGGGCACCCTGGTGCACGCCGTGGAGCTGCGCCCGGGCGGCGGCGCCAAGCTGGCCCGCTCCGCTGGGTCCAGCATTCAGCTGCTGGGTAAGGAAGGCGCCTACGCCTCGCTGCGTATGCCCTCCGGTGAAATCCGCCGCGTCGACGTGCGCTGCCGCGCCACTGTCGGCGAGGTGGGCAACGCCGAGCAGGCCAACATCAACTGGGGTAAGGCCGGACGTATGCGGTGGAAGGGCAAGCGCCCCACCGTCCGTGGCGTCGTCATGAACCCGGTGGACCACCCGCACGGTGGTGGTGAGGGCAAGACCTCCGGCGGCCGGCACCCGGTCAGCCCGTGGGGCAAGCCGGAGGGTCGCACCCGCCGGCCGAACAAGCCCAGCGACAAGCTCATCGTCCGACGCCGGCGCACCGGCAAGAAGCGCTAGGAATCGGAGGGAAAGCGATGCCACGCAGCCTCAAGAAGGGTCCGTTCGTCGACGAGCATGTGCTCAAGAAGGTCGACGTCCAGAACGAGAAGAACACCAAGCAGGTCATCAAGACCTGGTCACGTCGGTCGACGATCATCCCGGACTTCATCGGGCACACGTTCGCCGTACACGACGGCCGCAAGCATGTCCCGGTATTCGTCACCGAGTCGATGGTCGGGCACAAGCTCGGCGAATTTGCTCCGACGCGCACCTTCAAGGGACACATCAAAGACGACCGGAAGGCTAAGCGCCGGTGAGTGCCACGACTGAATTTCCGTCCGCTGTCGCCAAGGCCCGCCATGTGGGTATCTCGGCCAGCAAAGCCCGCCGGGTGATCAACCTGGTCCGCGGCAAGTCGGTGTCCGACGCGTTGGACATCCTGCGCTGGGCACCGCAGCAGGCCAGCCTGCCGGTGGCCAAGGTCATCGCCAGCGCGGCGGCCAACGCCCAGAACAACAACGGCCTGGACCCGTCCACCCTGGTGGTGGCCTCCGTCTACGCCGACGAGGGCCCGACCGCCAAGCGGATCAAGCCGCGCGCCCAGGGGCGTGCGTACCGGATCCGTCGGCGCACCAGCCACATCACTGTGGTGGTGGAGAGCCGGCCGTCCTCCGGCGGCGGTTCGGCGCAGTCGGCCAGCGCTGCCCGGGCGCGCCGTGCACAGGGCAGCAAGGCCGCCGCTGCGACGGCCCCGGCCACCAAGGCGGCCAAGGCGACCGAGAAGGCGCCGGCGAAGAAGGCTTCCGCAGCCAAGGCTGCCGAGAAGACGACTGAGAAAGCGGCGGCGAAGAAGGCGCCCGCCAAGAAGGCGGCAACCAAGAAGGCGCCTGAGACGTCCGACGCGAAGGAGGGCTCGGAGTAATGGGCCAGAAGATCAACCCGCACGGCTTCCGGCTCGGGATCACCACCGACTGGAAGTCGCGGTGGTACGCCGACAAGCAGTACGCGGACTATGTCAAGGAAGACGTGGCGATCCGCCGGCTGCTGTCGAGTGGCCTCGAGCGCGCCGGCATCGCCGACGTCGAGATCGAGCGCACCCGTGACCGGGTCCGCGTGGACATCCACACAGCTCGCCCGGGCATCGTCATCGGCCGCCGCGGCACCGAGGCCGACCGGATCCGTGCCGACCTGGAGAAGCTGACCGGCAAGCAGGTGCAGCTGAACATCCTCGAGGTCAAGAACCCGGAGTCGACGGCGCAGCTGGTGGCCCAGGGCGTTGCCGAGCAGCTGAGCAACCGCGTGGCGTTCCGTCGCGCGATGCGTAAGGCGATCCAGTCGGCGATGCGTCAGCCCAACGTGAAGGGCATCCGGGTGCAGTGCTCGGGTCGTCTGGGCGGAGCTGAGATGAGCCGCTCGGAGTTCTACCGCGAAGGCCGGGTGCCGCTGCACACGCTGCGGGCCGACATCGACTACGGGCTGTACGAGGCGAAGACCACCTTCGGCCGGATCGGCGTCAAGGTCTGGATCTACAAGGGCGACATCGTCGGTGGCAAGCGCGAGCTGGCCGCTGCCGCACCGTCGGCCGACCGTCCGCGCCGGGAGCGCCCGACAGGCACCCGCCCGCGCCGCAGCGGCGCCTCGGGTACCACCGCGACCAGCACCGACGCCGGGCGGGCCGCTGAGAGCACCGAGAACACCGCTGCTGCAGAAACGGTCCAGGAAAGCGCAGTGACCGCGGAGCCGCAGGCAACGCAGAGCACGGAGAGCTAGTCATGTTGATTCCCCGTAAGGTCAAGCACCGCAAGCAGCACCACCCCAAGCAGCGCGGTATCGCCAGCGGCGGCACCGCGGTGACGTTCGGTGAGTACGGCATCCAGGCACTGGAGCACGCCTACGTCACCAACCGGCAGATCGAGTCGGCTCGTATCGCCATCAACCGGCACATCAAGCGTGGCGGTAAGGTGTGGATCAACATCTTCCCGGACCGTCCGCTGACCAAGAAGCCCGCCGAGACCCGCATGGGTTCCGGTAAGGGCTCGCCGGAATGGTGGGTAGCCAACGTCAAGCCGGGCCGGGTGCTGTTCGAGCTGAGCTACCCGAATGAGGCCATTGCCCGCGCCGCACTGACCCGGGCGATCCACAAGCTGCCGATCAAGGCGCGCATCGTGACCCGAGAGGAGCAGTTCTGATGGCAGTGGGAGTTACCGCTGGCGAACTGCGCGAGCTGAACGGCGACGAACTCGTCGAGCAGCTGCGCGAGTCCAAAGAGGAGCTGTTCAACCTGCGTTTCCAGATGGCGACCGGGCAGCTCACCAACAACCGTCGGCTCCGCACGGTGCGCCACCAGATCGCGCGCATCTACACGGTGTTGCGCGAACGGGAACTGGGCCTGGCGTCCGGTCCCGCTGGTTCTGAAGGCGAGGCATCGTAATGGCACAGGCTGCAAAGGCTAACGCCGCGGAGAAGGGTCCCAAGCACACTGCGCGCACCGAGACCCCGCGGGGCCGCCGCAAGACCCAGATCGGCTACGTGGTCAGCGACAAGATGGAAAAGACCATCGTCGTCGAGCTCGAGGACCGCGTGAAGCACCCGCTGTACGGCAAGATCATCCGGACCACCAAGAAGGTCAAGGCGCACGACGAGAACAACACGGCCGGCATCGGCGACCGTGTGTCGCTGATGGAGACCCGTCCGTTGTCGGCGTCGAAGCGCTGGCGCCTGGTCGAGATCCTGGAAAAGGCCAAGTAATTCGGCGCCGTCGTAACGACGCCGTAGTAACGACCGAGCCCCGCGACCTGCGTCGCGGGGCTTCGTCGTGCCTGGGGGCAGGTCACGCCGGTACTGTGACGCGCGCCAACGGTTGCGGCGCGGTGGCACCGAGCGGAACCTGCACCGAATCCTGGCCGTTGAGCACTCGCGCCGGCACCGCCAGGGTGCGTTGTTTCGGCGTCGGCAGGCTGGTACTCAACGCCGTCAATTGGCGGCCATTGAGACGGTTCAATCCGGCCGACGCGTTCCTGCGCAATCTGCTCGCGCTGTGATAGCGCACCAGCACCGCGATCCGGGTGCGGCCCTGGTGTCGCGTCAGGCGCACCGTGACCGCGGTCGTGTCGGTCTCCGGCAGCCACAGCTTCTCCAGATTCTGTGTGCAGATGTCGCGCGGCGACATCCAGAACGTGGCCGCGAACCGCTTGGGCCCCTTGCGCTCTTTCTGCTTCAGCCGGCGTCGGCGTCGGCGGATCCATCGAATAGCCGAGCCAGCGCGATTGCCGTCAGCGGCACCCTGCGGTGGGTGATCAGTGCTGCCGTGGTGAGCACGGCCGCCAGGCCCACCGCCGGCCACCAGGCGCGTTCGGCAGGCCCGAGCTGCACCGGCCAATGACCGGCAACCCACAAGATGGCGATGTCGATCAGAAACACCGTGGTCACCCGCAGCCAGGACAGATTGAGCCCCAATGAATGCTGCGCCCTCATCGATGTGTCCGTCTCATGGTTCCCCCCAGACTGCATGAAAATGCGGTGACCGGGCGACCCGCTGCGGGCGCGAGCCAAACATCCAAGATCCGCCGCTTCCGAGGAGCCCGCCCGATCACCGCCGGGCCGGGACAACCGAACATCGAGGACGCGCGAGCGGCCCCGGCCTTCAAACGCTGCCGCGCCGTCACCGGGCCGGTAGTGTCTCATCCGTTCCGGGGGTCGACGACGGAGTGAGCAATGGTGGAATTCACGGGCAAGGTCAGTCTCGATATCCGGGATTCGGAGCCGGACTGGGGGCCGTTCGCGGCGCCGACGGCTCCCGAAGGCGCGCCCAACGTGTTGTATCTGGTCTGGGACGACACCGGCATCGCCACCTGGGACTGCTTCGGCGGCCTGGTGGAGATGCCCACCATGAGTCGGATCGCCGAGCGTGGCGTTCGACTGTCGCAGTTCCACACCACCGCCCTGTGCTCTCCGACCAGGGCTTCGCTGCTGACCGGGCGTAACGCCACCAGTGTCGGCATGGCCACCATCGAAGAGTTCACCGACGGCTTTCCCAACTGCAGCGGGCGCATTCCGTTCGAAACCGCCCTGCTCAGCGAGGTTCTCGCCGAACAGGGCTGGAACACCTTCTGTGTCGGCAAGTGGCACCTGACCCCGCTGGAAGAGTCCAACCTGGCCGCCACCCGCCGGCACTGGCCCACCCAGCGGGGCTTCGAGCGGTTCTACGGCTTCATGGGCGGCGAGACCAACCAGTGGTACCCGGACCTGGTGTATGACAACCACCCGGTCGCGCCGCCGGCCACACCCGAGGACGGCTACCACCTGTCCAAGGACATCGCCGACAAGACAATCGAATTCATCCGCGATGCGCAGACCATCGCACCCGGCAAGCCCTGGTTCGGCTACGTCTGCCCGGGTGCCGGCCATGCCCCGCACCATGTGTTCGCCGAGTGGGCCGACCGCTACGCCGGACGCTTCGACATGGGCTACGAAGCGTACCGAGAGGTCGTGCTGGCCAACCAGAAGAAGCTGGGGCTGGTACCGCAGGACACCGAGCTGTCCGAGGTCAACCCCTACGCCGGCGTCACCAGTGCCGACGGCCAGCCCTGGCCGCTGCTGGACACGGTCCGCCCGTGGGACAGCCTCGATGACTCCGAGAAACGGCTGTTCGCCCGGATGGCCGAGGTGTTCGCGGGTTTCCAGACCTACACCGATGCCCAGATCGGGCGGATCCTGGACTACCTGGAGGAGTCCGGTCAACTCGACAACACCATCGTCGTGGTGATCTCCGACAACGGCGCCAGCGGTGAGGGCGGTCCGAACGGCTCGCCCAACGAGAACAAGTTCTTCAACGGCTACATCGACACGGTCGAAGAGGCGATGAAGCTCTTCGACCAGCTGGGCAGTCCGGAGACCTACAACCACTACCCGGTCGGTTGGGCGATGGCGTTCAACACGCCCTACAAGCTCTACAAGCGCTATGCCTCCCATGAGGGTGGCATCGCCGACCCGGCGATCGTCAGCTGGCCCAACGGTATCGCCGCGCGCGGCGAGGTGCGCGACACCTACGTCAATGTGTGCGACGTGACCCCGACGGTCTATGACCTGCTCGGTATCACGCCGCCGGAGACCGTGCGCGGCGTCGCCCAGCAACCGCTGGAAGGCGTGAGTTTCAAAGCGGCGCTGCTTGATCCGGGTGCGGACACCGGCAAGCACACCCAGTTCTACACGATGTTGGGCACCCGCGGAATCTGGCACCGTGGCTGGTTCGCCAACACGGTGCATGCGGCGACCCCGTCGGGCTGGAGCCACTTCGATGACGACCGGTGGGAGCTCTACCACCTCGCGGAGGATCGCAGTCAGTGCCACGACCTGGCCGCAGAGCATCCGGAGAAACTCGAAGAGCTGCAGGCGCTGTGGTTCGCCGAGGCCGAGAAGTACAACGGTTTGCCGTTGGCGGACTTGAACATCTTCGAGATGACCACCCGCCAGCGGCCCTATCTGTCCGGCGACCGTAACGGCTACACTTACTACCCGAACACCGCCGAGGTGCCGTTGGGGGCGTGCGTGGAGCTGCGTGGCCGGTCATTCTCGGTATTGGCGCGTGTCACGGTCGATTCCGCTACCGCGGAGGGACTGCTGTTCAAGCAGGGCGCCCGGCACGGCGGTCACGCACTGTTCGTCCAGGACGGCAAACTGCACTACGTCTACAACTTCCTCGGTGAGCGCGAACAGTGGTTGTCATCGCCCGGTCCGATTCCGTCGGGTCAGCACATTTTCGGAATCCGGTTCGAGCGCACCGGAACGGTCGAAGGCAGCCACACGCCGGTCGGAGAGGCCTCGTTGTACATCGACGATGAGGTGGTCGCCACCCTGCCCGACATGGTCGCCCAGCCGGGCGCGTTCGCGTTGGCCGGTGGTGGAGTCAGCGTCGGACGTAACACCGGCCAGGCGGTGTCTTCGGCGTACCGTGCACCGTTCCCCTTCACCGGCGGGACCATCGCCGACGTCGCCGTGGATGTCAGCGGCGAGCCGTACCTGGATGTGAAAAGGACTGTTGCGGCAGCATTTTCGCGAGACTGATGTGATGCTGACGGACCTCGTCGAGATCCCGGCCGGGGTGTTCCGGATGGGCTCGACGAGTTTCTACCCCGAAGAGGCGCCCATCCACACCGTGGCGGTGCAGTCGTTCGCGCTGGAACGTCATCCGGTGACCAACACGCAGTACGACGCATTCGTCGCCGCAACCGGCTATGTGACGCTGGCCGAGCAGGAACTCGATGCCGCACGGTACGGCGACACCGAACCGGGCGCACTGGTGTTTCACCGCAGTGACGGACCGGTCGACCTGCGCGACTGGCGGCAGTGGTGGCGCTGGATCCCCGGCGCCAGCTGGCGGCATCCGTTCGGACCGGACAGCTCCGTCGAGGACAAGCCGGACCACCCGGTGGTCCAGGTGGCCTATCCCGACGCGGCGGCGTACGCCCGGTGGGCGGGGCGGCGATTGCCGACCGAAGCCGAGTGGGAGTACGCCGCCCGGGCCGGGAGCACGAGCACTTATGCGTGGGGGCAGCAGGAGAAGCCGAGCGGTGCGTTGATGGCCAACACCTGGCAGGGCGACTTTCCCTACCGCAACGACGGCGCCCTGGGCTGGGCCGGGACCTCGCCGGTGGGCACGTTTCCGCCCAACGATTGGGGACTGGTCGACATGATCGGCAACGTCTGGGAGTGGACGGCCACCGAGTTCTCGGCCCACCACCGGCTCGACACCCCGCCGAAGGCCTGCTGCGCGCCGGCCGGCCCCGCCCACCCGGATATCAGTCAGACCCTCAAGGGCGGATCGCATCTGTGCGCGCCGGAGTACTGCCACCGCTACCGGCCCGCGGCCCGGTCCCCGCAGTCGCAGGACACCGCCACCAGCCATATCGGGTTTCGGTGCGCGGCCGATCTGCGCTAGCCGCCACCTGCCCCGGGGTCGTTGGGATGCTGGAGCAGAGGGCTGGCCTGGACCAGAACGGCGGCCGTCGTCCCCAGGAGGCGCTGGCGCCCTGCGTCCCGCTTGGCCAGCAATTTGGTGTTGAGAGATCCGTCGCCTAAGCTCAAGGGGTTGCCGTCAGCAGACCTCGGCCAGCGCAAGTTGGCCCTGCGTGCACTTCGGCAATGAAGAAGACCATGCACGACCGGGGAGAATCCGGCATGCCGCTTGGCGTGCCGCGCGTCGACTCGATTATTTAGGAGATCTGGTGATTCAGCAGGAATCGCGGTTGAAGGTCGCCGACAACACCGGCGCCAAGGAGATCTTGTGCATCCGGGTGCTCGGCGGCTCGTCGCGGCGATACGCAGGCATCGGTGATGTCATCGTCGCAACCGTCAAAGACGCCATCCCGGGCGGCAACGTCAAACGGGGTGATGTCGTCAAGGCCGTCGTGGTGCGCACCGTCAAGGAGCGTCGCCGCGCCGACGGCAGCTACATCAAGTTCGACGAGAACGCGGCCGTGATCATCAAGGCCGACAACGACCCGCGCGGAACCCGCATCTTCGGGCCGGTCGGTCGCGAACTGCGCGAGAAGAAGTTCATGAAGATCGTCTCGCTGGCACCGGAGGTGTTGTAGATGAAGGTCCATAAGGGCGACACCGTCCTGGTCATCGCCGGCAAGGACAAGGGTGCCAAGGGCAAGGTCCTGCAGGCTTTCCCCACCCGCAACCGCGTGCTGGTCCAGGGCGTCAACCGGATCAAGAAGCACGTCGCGAACTCGGCCAACCAGGCCGGCGCCTCCTCGGGCGGGATCGTCACCCAAGAGGCCCCGATCCACGTCTCCAACGTGATGGTCGTCGACTCCGACGGACAGCCCACCCGGATCGGTTACCGCGTGGACGCCGAGTCCGGCAAGAAGGTTCGCGTCTCCAAGCGCAACGGCAAGGACATCTAGAGATGACGACTGCAGAGAAGATTCAGCCGCGGCTGAAGGTGAAGTACCGCGAAGAGATTCGTGACTCGCTCCAGCAGCAGTTCAACTACGCCAACGTGATGCAGATCCCGGGCGTGGTGAAGGTCGTGGTGAACATGGGTGTCGGCGAAGCCGCCCGGGACGCCAAGCTGATCAACAACGCGGTCACCGACCTGGCCGCGATCACCGGCCAGAAGCCGGAGATCCGTAAGGCCCGCCTGTCCATCGCACAGTTCAAGCTGCGCGAGGGCATGCCGATCGGTGCTCGGGTCACCCTGCGCGGTGACCGGATGTGGGAGTTCCTGGACCGGCTCACCTCGATCGCTCTGCCGCGTATCCGCGACTTCCGCGGACTGTCGGCCAAGCAGTTCGACGGTTCCGGCAACTACACCTTCGGGCTGGCCGAGCAGTCGATGTTCCACGAGATCGACGTGGACTCCATCGACCGTCCGCGGGGGATGAACATCACCGTCGTCACTTCGGCGACCAACGACGACGAAGGACGAGCGCTACTGCGGGCGCTCGGCTTTCCGTTCAAGGAGAACTGACCATGGCTAAGAAGGCGTTGGTTATCAAGGCGGCCCGCAAGCCCAAGTTTGCGGTGCGCGCCTACACCCGCTGCAACAAGTGCGGCCGCCCACGCGCGGTGCTCCGGAAGTTCGGCCTGTGCCGAATCTGCCTGCGCGAAATGGCGCACGCCGGCGAGCTGCCCGGTGTGCAGAAGAGCAGCTGGTGAGGGTGGAGGAGCAGCCTAAATGACTATGACGGATCCGATCGCGGACTTCCTGACCCGTCTGCGTAACGCCAACTCGGCGTACCACGACGAGGTGACCCTGCCGCACTCGAAGATCAAGGCGAACATCGCCGAGATCCTCAAGCGTGAGGGTTACATCACCGACTACCACGTCGAAGACGCCCGGGTGGGCAAGGCGCTGGTGGTCAACCTCAAGTACGGCCCGAACCGGGAGCGCAGCCTCGCCGGTCTGCGCCGGGTGTCCAAGCCGGGCCTGCGGGTCTACGCAAAGTCGACCAACCTGCCACGGGTGCTCGGCGGCCTGGGCGTGGCGATCATCTCCACGTCCTCGGGTCTGCTCACCGACCGTCAGGCGGCCAGGCAGGGCGTGGGCGGCGAAGTCCTCGCGTACGTGTGGTGAGGGAGTAGCAGACATGTCGCGTATTGGTAAGCAGCCGGTCCCGGTTCCTGCCGGGGTCGACGTGACCATCGATGGTCAGAACGTTTCGGTCAAGGGGCCCAAGGGCACCCTGGAGCTCGCGGTGGCGGAGCCCATCAACGTTGCTCGCAACGATGACGGCGCCCTCGTGGTGACCCGGCCGGACGACGACCGGCGCAACCGGTCGTTGCACGGCCTGAGCCGCACCCTGTTGGCCAACCTGGTCACCGGTGTGTCGGAGGGCTACGTCCGCAAGATGGAGATCTTCGGCGTCGGCTACCGCGTCGCGCTCAAGGGCAGCGACCTGGAGTTCGCGTTGGGCTACAGCCACCCGGTGCTGATCAAGGCTCCGGAGGGCATCACCTTCGCGGTGGAGACGCCCACCAAGTTCTCGGTCTCGGGCATCGACAAGCAGAAGGTCGGCCAGATCTCGGCGAACATCCGCCGTCTGCGTCGTCCCGACCCCTACAAGGGCAAGGGCGTGCGCTACGAGGGTGAGCAGGTTCGCCGCAAGGTCGGAAAGACAGGTAAGTAGTCATGGCGCAATCACAAACAGGCACCCCGGACCGCAAACCCGTCGGGCAGAACATCTCCGAGGTTCGGCGTGCGCACCGGATTCGTCGGCACGCGCGGCTGCGCAAGAAGGTGTCCGGCACCGCCGAGCGTCCGCGCTTGGTCGTGCACCGCTCCTCGCGGCACATCCACGTCCAGCTGGTCGACGACCTTGCTGGTCACACGGTGGCCGCGGCGTCCTCGATCGAGGCCGACGTGCGGGGTGTGGACGGCGACAAGAAGGCCCACAGTGTGCGGGTCGGCCAGCTGATCGCTGAGCGTGCCAAGGCCGCCGGCGTCGAGAACGTGGTGTTCGACCGCGGTGGCTACACCTACGGTGGGCGCATTGCGGCGCTGGCCGACGCGGCGCGCGAGGGCGGATTGAACTTCTGATGACTGACGTGAAGATGACTGGAAGGACCGCATGATGGCGGAGCAGCCGACAGGGGCCTCCTCGGCAGGTCCCGACACGGGCAGTGCCCCCCGCAGCGACGGGCGCGACAACCGTGACAACCGCGGTGGACGTGGTGGCCGCGATGGCGGCCGTGGCGGCCGCGACAACCGGGACGGCGACAAGAGCAACTACCTGGAGCGCGTCGTCGCGATCAACCGGGTGTCCAAGGTGGTCAAGGGTGGCCGCCGGTTCAGCTTCACCGCTTTGGTGATCGTCGGCGACGGCCACGGCTTGGTCGGCGTCGGCTACGGCAAGGCCAAGGAAGTGCCTGCCGCGATCGCCAAGGGTGTGGAGGAAGCCCGCAAGGGCTTCTTCCGGGTGCCGCTGATCGGTGGAACCATCACCCACCCCGTCCAGGGTGAAGCGGCCGCCGGCGTGGTGTTCCTGCGCCCGGCCAGCCCGGGTACCGGTGTGATCGCCGGCGGCGCGGTGCGTGCCGTGCTGGAATGCGCGGGCGTGCACGACATCCTGTCCAAGTCGCTGGGCAGCGACAACGCGATCAACGTGGTGCACGCCACCGTTGCCGCGCTGAAGATGCTGCAGCGTCCCGAAGAGGTGGCGGCCCGTCGTGGCCTGCCCATCGAAGATGTTGCGCCGGCCGCGATGCTCAAGGCACGTCGCGAGAGCGAAGCTCTGGCTGCCGCCGCGGCGCGGGAAGGCACGGCGTAATCATGGCTAACCTGAAGATCACCCAGGTCCGCGGCACCATCGGTGCGCGCTGGAAGCAGCGCGAGAGCCTGCGCACCCTGGGCTTGCGCAAGATCCGCCAGTCGGTGGTGCGTGAGGACAACCCGCAGACTCGTGGGCTGATCCGGGTTGTTCACCACCTCGTGCAAGTGGAGGAAGCAGAATGACCATCAAGTTGCACGACCTGCGCCCAGCGCCCGGGTCGAACACCAAGAAGACCCGCGTCGGCCGCGGTGAGGGTTCCAAGGGCAAGACCGCGGGTCGCGGCACCAAGGGCACCAAGGCACGGAAGAACGTGCCGGTCCGGTTCGAGGGTGGGCAGATGCCGATCCACATGCGGCTGCCCAAGCTGAAGGGCTTCCGTAACCGGTTCCGCACCGAGTACGAGGTCGTCAATGTCGGTGACATCAACCGGTTGTTCCCGGAGGGTGGCACCATCGGTCTCGACGAGCTGGTCGCCAAGGGCGCAGTCCGGAAGAATACCCTGGTCAAGGTGCTCGGCGACGGCAAGTTGACAGTCAAGGCCGACGTCACCGCGCACAAGTTCAGCGGCAGTGCCCGAGACAAGATCACCGCAGCCGGGGGCACCGCCACCGAGCTGTAGATCGCCGCGGCGCGACGAAGCTACAGAATCGCACTCCACCGGCCCGGTGGGGTGCGATTCTGCGTTCGACGGCGAGTTCCTGCGCGCACCGGGTGACCCGGATCTGTCCGGCCGCGCCGGTAGGCTCAAAATCATGTTCTCCTTGCTGACCGGCGTCCCCGGCCTGGACGACCTGCGCGGCGTCGCCCGTCGCATCGACACCGCCCGGCACCACGGCGTGCCCGATGGCGTCATCCTCGAACTCGACCTGCAGGAGCTGCCCCACGAGACCGGTGCCTTCGACCCGCTGGCCCTGATCCGATCCGGTGGCCGGCCACCGGTGCTGCGTGATGTGGTGGCCGCCATCCACCGGGCTGCCGAGGACCCGCGCGTCGCGGGATTGATCGCCCGCGTGCAGCTGTCGGCGGCGGCCGCCGGACCGGTGCAGGAGCTGCGGGCGGCGATCGCCGAGTTCGCGGCCGTGAAGCCATCGCTGGCGTGGGCCGAAACCTACCCGGGCACGCTGTCGTACTACCTGGCTTCGGCGTTCGGCGAGGTCTGGATGCAGCCGTCGGGGACGGTCGGGCTGATCGGCTTCGCCACCAATGCGACCTTCCTGCGCAGCGCGCTGGGTAAGGCCGGCATCGAGGCGCAGTTCGTCGCCCGCGGCGAGTACAAGTCGGCGGCCAATCTGTTCACCCAGGACTCCTACACCGACGCGCACCGCGAGGCCGACACCGCGTTGGTGGAGAGCCTGCACGCCCAGGTGCGCGCGGCCGTCGCCGAATCCCGGAAACTGGACGCCGGCGCGGTCGATGCCCTCGCCGACAAGGCGCCGCTGCTGCGTGACGACGCGGTGGCCTCGGGCCTGATCGACCGGATCGGATTCCGCGACGAGGCCTACAACCGGATCGCGGTATTGGCCGGTGCGCAGGACACCACCGGTGCCGACGACGACGCACCACCGCGGCTGTATCTGGGGCGCTATGCCCACGCCACGGCCGGCGGTTCGGGGCCCACCCTGCCTGGGCGTAAGCCCAAGCCGGCGATCGCGGTAGTGACGGTCTCCGGGGCGATCGTCAGTGGCTCGGGCGGGCCGCAGTTGTCGCCGCTGGGCAACCGCAATGTCGGTGGCGACACGATCGCCGCGGCGCTGCGTGAGGCCGCGGCCGGTGACGAGGTCGCCGCGATCGTGCTGCGGGTGGACAGCCCGGGCGGCTCGGTCACCGGGTCCGAGACCATCTGGCGCGCGGTGCAGCAGGCCCGCGCGGCGGGCAAGCCGGTAGTGGCCTCGATGGGCGCGGTCGCGGCCTCCGGCGGGTACTACATCTCCGCGGGCACCGACGCCATCGTGGCCAATCCCGGCACCATCACCGGATCCATCGGGGTGGTGACCGGCAAGCTGGTCGCCCGTCAGCTCAAAGACCGCCTTGGAGTGGGAACCGACACGGTACGTACCGGCGCCAACGCCGATGCCTGGTCGATTAACGCCCCGTTCACCGCCGAGCAGCAAGGACAGGTCGAGACCGAAGCCGACCTGTTCTACAACGATTTCGTGGCTCGGGTGGCGCAAGGGCGCAACCTGTCCACCGATGCGGTGGACGCGGTGGCACGCGGACGGGTATGGACCGGTGCCGACGCGGCCGAACGTGGGCTGGTCGACGAACTGGGCGGGCTGCGCACGGCGGTACGCCGCGCCAAGGTGCTGGCCGGGCTCGACGCGGACGCGCAGGTCCGCACCGTGTCCTATCCCGGCTCGTCGTTGTGGGAGTTCGTCCGGCCGCGCCAATCGTCGCAGCCGGCGGCAGCGCTGTCCGATGCCGTCGCCGGTCTGCTGGTGCGGTCGCTGACCGGGATGGTCGACCAGGTCGAACGCTCGGTCAACGGCGCGCAGGTGCTGTGGCTGGGGGAGTCGCGCTGGTGAAAGGCGTAACGCAGAAGCAACAATTCTCTTCGCCGCAGTAAAAGCTCGGAAACACGTCTTTAACCGACGCCGCCCATGCTTAGAGCCATGAAACGGTTACTGATGCTGGCAGGCTTGAGCGCGATGGTCGTCTTGGCCGCCCCCGCCAACGCCGCGCCGTCGGGCGTCGATGGGCAGTTTCTGGCCACCCTCTCCGGTGCCGGGCTGAGCCACCGCGCCGGCGACCAGGCAACCGTGTCGGCCGGCCGTGCGGTGTGCCAGCTGATGGACGCCGGACTGTCCCCGATGGACACCGTTGTCGCGGTGCAGGCCACCAACCCGGGCTTCACCATCCAGACGGCTGGACAGTTCGCCGCGATCTCGACGGCGCACTACTGCCCCCAATACATGTAGTTCGGTCTGCACGCCGTCGTCGTTAGGACTGCAGCCGGCAGCTCAACACGTCGCGGAACAATGCCTGGCGCAACGCGAGTTCGCGCGGATCGCTGTAGAGGTGAAATCCCAGGCGATTCATCACATACGAGTAGCCGATACCGGTGTTGGGATCGGCGAATCCGAAAGAGCCACCGAAACCCGGTGTGCCATAAGCCCTGTCCGACGACCCAAAGGCGGAACCAAACGCCGGCTTGGACAGGCCCAGCGAGAACACCACCTCGACGCCCAACACTTTGTCGCGTTCCCCGCGAGCCGGTGGTGCCGGCTTCGCGGTGAGTTCGTCGTGCACACCGGGACTCAGCGGTAGTGCTGGATCCGCGGTGGCCGCTGCGCCGTAGAGCCGCGCGATCGCCGAAGCGGAACCGATCCCGTTAGCGGACGGGATCTCCACGGCGCGCACCTCGTCGCGGTTGTAGTCGCCGTCCCAGGGTTTGACGTCGCGTGGCATGGAGCTGGCTCGTCCCAGCAGCCCGAACGGATTGAACGACGCGGCCACCAGGGCCGCCGGCATCACATTGAGGTGCAGTAGGGACTCGGCGCGCTTCCACTGGTGCAGCACCGCCACTTGATCGCGGGTTACCGAAGTCGGCAGGCCGATATGCAGGTTCAGCCCGAGCGGCCGGGCGATCTCGTCGGCGAAGAACCGGCCCAGGGTGCGACCCGCCGGGTCGGTGCGACGGATCAGCTCAGATTCATACCAGCCCAACGTGATCGCGTGATAGCCGTGCCGGGTGCCGGGCGCCCACAGGGGTTTCTGGGCGGCCAGCATGGGCGCCAGTCGTGCCGGGGCGGCGACGTCGGCCAGCGTGGGGGCGGGCTTCAGCGAGCTCAGTCCGGCCTGATGGCCCAGCAGCTGGCGGATCGTGACGTCACCCTTGCCGGCCTGGGCGAACTCGGGCCAATGGGTTACCACCTTGTCGTCGTAGCCGAAGAGTCCCCGCGAGACCGCCAGTGCCACGGTCAGGGCCGCCACGCCCTTGGTGGTGGAGAAGACGTTGACCATGGTGTTCTGCTGCCATGGTTGGCGGGTAACCCCGTCGCGGTAGCCGCCCCACAGGTCAACGACCTTGACGCCGTCGCGGTACACCGCGACCGCGGCGCCCACCTCACGGCCTGCTGCGAAGTTGGTCCGGAATGCATCGGCGACCTTGCCGTAGCCCACCTCGACGTCGCCGTCGATCAGATCCTGGGGAACCTTGACCTTGAGCACCATGGGGTGGTTATACCGCTGCCGGTCACCCGGCTATCGCCGAATGGCGATTTCCCATCCGCAACTGGTCCAGACGGTTGTCCTGCCGAGGCCTGCGATCGTGCGATAGGGCCGTTAGTCCTTTTTCAGGGCCGTTGCTATTTCAATATGGGGGCTGACCCGTAAGCAATATTACCTAATTCGTGGCGGTGGTCACAGCCGTCTGTAAATCGTGATGTCGCCCATATGGCGCACCTCTCAATTTCGGCTAATTCTCAGGTCAATCATGGTTTATCGCAGCGCGAGGCTCTGGGACTACCTAATTTTCAATTCGTCGGCGACGTCAAATTCGGCTAGCTTGCAGCGCGAGTGATTCGTAACGGTTCGCGGATTTCATGCTGAACCGGCGATTAATTAGGCAATGAATTCAGAAATTGGGAGATTCGGCATGAAACAGAGTCGTGACCGTCGGCAAAGTGCCCGTGGCTTCGCTGGGCGGGTGGCCGGCGCCGGAAGCGCAGTCGGCGCATTCCTGGCCTTCGGGGTGAGCCCGGTCGCAACCGCTCCGTCCGCCAGCGCAGACTTCGACGACCTGTTCTCGCAGCCCATCCTGGAGATGTTCGACTCGTGGTCCGCGGGCTCGGACCTGTGGCTCACCGGGTCGTCGGCCGACGTCCTGGACGGCCTGGACGCGGGTGCCGCGTTCGACTCCAGCATTTTCGCCTTCGACCCGACACAGCCGTTGGGCCCCTGGCTGGCGGAGATGGACCATGTGCTCTACACGGGCTTCCAGAACTACGTCTACCTACCGCTGTACGCCATCAGCCAAGACCTGATGGGCTACGCCGAACCGCTGCTCAACCTCGTCAACCAGCCCTTCGTCGACCTGTTCGGCCGGGGGCTGATCGGTAACGGCATCGACGGCTTCGACGGTGTCAACGACTCGCTGCTGGGCAGCTCGGGACTCTTCGGCAACCTCGGCGACGGTGGCTTCCTGTTCGGCGACGGCGGCGCCGGGGTGGCCGGTGACGCCATCAATGCCGACGGTGGGATCGGCGGAGCGGCCGGACTGATCGGCAACGGCGGCGCCGGTGGCGCCGGACTCGCTGGTATTGCCGGTGGCGACGCCGGTAACGGTGGTGACGGCGGTGCCGGTGGCTGGCTGCTGGGCAACGGAGGCCTGGGCGGTGCCGGCGGTGTCGGTGGAATCGGCGGTGGCGCAGGTGGTTTCGGTGGAACCGGCGGCGCGGCCATCTTCATCGGCAACGGCGGGGCCGGTGGTGCCGGTGGCGCCGGAGGTTTCGGGGGCGACGGTGCCGACGGAGCCACGTTCGGCGCGAGCGGTGATCACGGCGGCTTCGGCGGCATCGGCGGCAACGGTGGTGCCGGCGGCCGCGCGGGCTTGCTGTTCGGTGCCGCGGGCAACGGCGGCAATGGTGGTGTCGGCGGCGACGGCGGCGCCGGCGGTGATGGTCAGAACGGCCTGCATGGCACCAACGCCGGTGGCGCCGGCGTCAGCAGCGGCCTGCCCGGACAAGACGGCATGGACGCCGGTAACGGTGGCAACGGCGGCAACGGAGGCGCCGGTGGAAACGCGGGCAAGGGCGGCGCGGGCGGATTCCTCGGCATCCACCCGGCTGGTGCGTCCGGTGTGGCCGGGGCCGGCGGCAGCGCCGGTGACGCCGGCAATGCCGGCAATGGCGGCAACGGCGGCAACGGCGGCAACGGCGGTAACGACGGAACGGGCCTGTCCGCCGGCGACGGCGGTAACGGTGGCGCCGGCGGTGACCGTGGCATCGTCGGCATCGCGGGCCTCGGTGGTCTGAACAGCGACGGCACCCGCGCCGCCTCCGGCGCGGACGGTGCGGTGGCCATCAGTGGTGGCAACGGCGGTCACGGTGGTAACGGCGGCAACGGCGGCGTGCTCGCCGACGGCCAGGGTCAGAACGGTGGTGCTGCCGGAAACGGTGGCGCCGCAGGCCGGATCGGCGACGGCGGTAACGGCGGTAACGGCGGTCATGGCGGCGACAGCGCCGCCGGTGCCGACGGCGCCAACCCCGGCGACGCCGGTGTGGACGGCAAGGTCGGCGGTCACGGCGGCAACGGTGGACACGGTGGCGCCGGTGGACGCGATGCCGGGAACTCCGGCAATGGCGGCAACGGTGGCAACGGCGCGGATGGCGGCGACGGCGGAGCCGGTGCCAACGGCGCGGACGGGATCCTTCCGGGCCAGGACGGCCAGGATGGTGGTCGCGGCGGCAGTGGCGGTGACGGTGGCGCCGGCGGTAACGGTGGCAACGCGGGAGTCGTCTACAACGGCGTGGTCGGGCTCAACGGCAACGGCGGCGACGCCGGTAACGGCGGCAACGCCAACACCCCCGGCAACGGTGGCAACGGCGCGGCCGGCAACGCCGAAAACCCCAACGGCGGCAAGGGCGGCAACGGTGGTGACCCCGGTACGGCGGGCGTCGCCGGAGTCGCCGGCGTGCACGGCACCGGCGGCAACCCGGCCAGCGGTGTCAACGGTCTCGACGGCGTGGCCGGGACCGGAGTGACTGGCATTCACGGCAACGGCGGCAACGGCGGCGCGGGCTATGACGCCTCCGCTGACCCGAACGCCGTTCCGGGTGCCGACGGCGGGGCCGGCGGTGCCGGCGGCCACGGTGGTCTGATCGGCAATGGCGGCAACGGTGCAGCCGGCGGTAGCGGTGCGCTGGGCGCAGTCGGTACTGACGGCGACGTGCCCGGCGCAGCCGGCGGTGCCGGCGGTGCCGGCGGCCACGGTGGTGCCGGTGGCGCCGGCGGCAACGGCGGTGCGCTTGCTGGTAACGCCGGCGACGGAGGCGACGGCGGCAACGGCGCAACGGGCGGCAGCGGCGGTACCGGTCAGGACGGAGCGACCGGGGTGGCCGGCGTCGACGACGGCGCGGGCGGTAACGCCGGCGATGGTGGCAACGGTGGCGTGGGCGGCAATGGCGGCGTGGGCGGCAATGCCGGCACCGCGGCCAACGGCGACGGTGGCAGCAACGGTGACGGTGGGAACGCCGGTGACGGTGGGAACGCCGGGAACGCCGGCAACGGCGGAACCGGTGCCGCCGGTGACGCCGACAACCCCGACGGCGGTAAGGGCGGCGACGGCGGCAACCGCGGACAGGCCGGCCTGGGCGGCACCGGCGCCGGAGCCGGCGCCGGTGGCAGCGGCGGTACCGCCGGAACTGACGGCGCAGTCGGCGCGGACGCCACCGCAGGAGGCAACGGCGGTAACGGCGGTCGAGGATTCGACGCGACCGCACCGGGAAGCAACGGCGGTAACGGTGGTGGCGGCGGTAACGCCGGGGCCATCGGCATCGGTGGTGACGGCGGCGCCGGCGGTACGGGTGCCAACGGCCTGGCGGGTGTGACCGACGGCAACGGCAACGGCACCCTCGGCGGCGATGGCGGCCAGGGTGGTAACGGTGGCGCCGGTGGCGCAGGGGGCACCACCTCCGGTGACGCCGGAAACGGCGGTGTCGGCGGGGCCGGGGGCGTCGGCGGTATCGGCGGAAGCGGCGCCAACGGCACCGCTGGTATCGACGCCACCCTGCCGGGCGGCAACGGTACGGACGGCGGCGACGCCGGCAACGGCGGTATCGGCGGCACGGGTGGTAGTGGCGGCAACGGCGGTGTCGGCGGCACTGCCACCGACGGCAAGGATGGCAACGCCGGCGACGGCGGAGTCGGTGGTGCGGGCGGAAACGCCGGCAGCGCCGGTAACGGCGGTGCCGGTGGCGCCGGCCTAGGCGGTGGTGCCGGTGCGGCGGCCGGCAACGGTGGCGACGGTGGCGACGGCGGCGTGCGTGGTACGGCCGGGGCCGGCGGCCAGGGCGGAACCAGCGGCGACGGAGCCACCCAGGCGGCCAACGGTTCCACCGGTGCCAATGCGACCGGCGGCGACGGTGGCGCCGGCGGCAAGGGCGGTACGGCGACCAACGCGAACCAGACCGGCGGCGACGGCGGCAAGGGCGGTAACGCCGGTCCCGATGGCCGGGGTGGTAACGGCGGTGCGGGCGGCAACGGCTTCAACGGCGCCAACGGCACCAACTCCACGGACTCGAGCGTCGACGGCACCAACGGCGGCAACGGCACCGCCGGCGGTAACGGCGGTGCGGGCGGTCTGGGCGGCACCAACTCCGGCGTCGGGGGCAACGGTGGAACCGGCGGTGCTGGTGGCAACGGCGGCAACGGCGGCCACGGCAGCAACGGCACCACCGGGGGCAATGGCACCACCGCGAACCCGGACGGCTCCGCCGGCGGCGACGCCAGCAGCGGCGGCAACGGTGGCAACGGCGCCAGTGGCGGCAACGGTGGCGCGGCCGGTACCGGGGCCAGCGGCAGCGGCAGCGCCGGTGCTGGCGGCAAGGGCGGCAACGCCGGTAACGCCGGTAACGCCGGCAACGGCGGCAACGGCGGCGACGGGATCGCCACCAACACCACCGGATCGGGCGCGCACGGCGGCCACGGCGGCAACGGTGGTGACGGCGGCGACCGTGGCACAGCAGGAACCGCCGGCACGGGCGGCACCGGCGGTGACGGGAGCCAAGCCGCGAACGGCAAGGCCGGATCGACCGGCACCGGCGGTAACGGCGGCAACGGTGGCAAGGGTGCCGATGCGACCAGCACTGGCCAGTACGGCGGCAACGGCGGCAAGGGCGGCAACGCCGGCGCCGACGGAAACGGCGGTAACGGTGGCGACGCCGGTAAGGGCGCCAATGCCCCGACCGGCCCCGGCACGACCGGGGGGACCGGGTCGGCCGGCACCGACGGCGATCAGTCCGGCAACCCCAACGGCGGCACTGGCGGCACCGGCGGCAATGGCACCGGAATCGGCGGCAAGGGCGGAAACGGCGGCAGCGGTGGTACCGGCGCCGACGCCGGTAGCGCGCCTGGCGAGTCGGCAGGTGCCGGTGGCACCGGTGGTACCGGCGGCAACGGGTCCAACGGCGCCGACGGTGGCTACGGCGGTAAGGGCGGCGACGGCGGCCTCGGCGGCAGCAACTCCGGCAACGGCGGCGACGGCGGCAAGGGTGGCGCCGGCGGTAACGGCAGCAGGGGCGGCGACGGTGGCGCCGGTGGTGCCGGCGCGAGCGGCGGTAACGGCAGCGCGACGAACCCCAACGGTGGCGCCGGCGGTAACGGCGGCAGCGGCGGAAACGGCGGCAGCGGCGGAAACGCGGCCGGCGGCAACCTCGGCGGTAAAGGCGGTGCGGCCAACAACCCCAACGGCACCGCGGGCCAAGACGGTGGCAACGGCGCCGATGGCACTCCGGGTGGCCCCGGCGCCGCCGGGCCTGGTGGCCCCGCCGGCGGTGGCGGTTCGGCTGTCGGCGGCGGCACCGCCGGCCCGCCCGGGCAGCCCGGCGAGGGCGGCAAGGGCGGCGGGGTCATCCCCCCGAGCTGATAGCGCGGCCACCGCGCAACACGACGATGGCCGCCGGT
>NZ_AUWR01000006.1 GCF_000455125.1 Mycobacterium sp. UM_WGJ | reverse complement strand
CGCTGAACCGCCGGGCTTAGATGCGGCTCAGGCCGCCCCTCGTGCGCAGGTCCACCCGTCGGGCATCCGGCCGGCGGCAAGAAATTCGGCCACTTCGGCGGCCACTTCCGGTGCCAGCCCGGTGTCGGCGGCCGGGTAGATCACCGGCTCCTCCACCTTGTTGTGGTCGGCCAACTGGTCCAGCAGCCGGCAACAGGCGCCGCGCAGGGTGGCATGATCGGCGCCGGCACGCGTCAGATCGTCGAGAGCGTTCATAGTGCGCCAGATCTCGCCATGGCCTCGGATCATCCCGAAGACCGCCATCATGTGGGCTCCGCTGCTGATCGGCGGGAACAGCAACTGTTCCTCCAGGTAGATGTGGCGTCGCAGCACAGCCAAAGTGGCGCTGAGGCCGTCGACGTCGACCCTGCCGGCCTCCAGGTCCTCCAGGAAGGCTCTGATCCCGGCGTCGATCTGCAGATGCTCACGCTCCAACGCCGCAGAAAGGGCTGCATCGGACATATCTGGCGCTCCCTCCGAGCGGTTCAACAGACGCCGGTGGGCATCGTCGAGCACCCCATCAGACCCCGCGAATCATTTCTACAATCGGGGCTCGTGCAAATCTAGCCCACGCGGTGCCGCGCTGACCAGAGCCGGTTCGGCTCCGGCTCAGTGGTCGGTCTCTTCCTCCGGCGGCTGGATCGCGGCCAGCACCTCGGTGGATCGATCTTCAGTGGGCCGCTCTTCGTCCGTCGGCCGGCCGGACAGCTCCGGGAACGCCGTGGCGACCATGTCCTCGAATGTCCGATCATGCGCTACGGATTTGCCTTGGGTGGCGGCGGCCGCGGCCGGCACCGCGACCGGCAGCGCCCGCGGGGGGTGCTCTCGCACGTTCAGTGGCCACCAGAACCATCGCCCCAGCAGCGCCGCCATCGACGGCATCATGAATGAGCGCACCACCAGGGTGTCGAACAGCAGACCGAGCCCGATGGTGGTGCCCACCTGACCCACCACCCGCAGATCACTGACGAGCATGGACGCCATGGTGAACGCGAACACCAGCCCGGCCGCTGTGACGACCTTGCCGGTACCACCCATGGTGCGGATGATGCCGGTCTTGAGTCCGGCGCCCATCTCCTCTTTGAACCGAGCGACCAGCAGCAGGTTGTAGTCACAGCCCACCGCCAACAAGATGATCACCGACATCACCAGCACGAGCCAGTGCAGGTTGATGCCGAAGATGTACTGCCACAGCAGTACCGACAACCCGAACGACGCCCCCAGCGAGGCCAGCACCGTCCCGACGATCACCACGGAGGCGATGAAGCTTCGAGTGATCAGCAACATGATGATGAAAATGATTGCCAGCGAGGTGATTCCGGCGATCAGCAGGTCGTAGTCGGCGGTGCCCTGCAAGTCGTTGAAGAGCGCTGCGGTGCCCGCCACGTAGACCTTGGCGCCAGACAGCGGGGTGCCCTTCAACGACTCGGTGGCGGCCTTCTTGATCAGATTGACCCGCGCCATGCCCTCCGGGGTCGCCGGGTAGCCATCGTGCGTGACGAAGAACCGCGCGGCGTGTCCGTCCGGCGACAGGAACAGCTGGATCACGCGCTTGAAGTCCGGGTTGTCGAAGGCTTCCCGCGGGAGATAGAACGAGTCGTCGCTCTTCGCCGCGTCGAAGTCCTGGCCCATCGCTGCGGAGTCGCCGCCGACCTCCTCGATCTGCGCCATGATGCCCGACATGGTGCTGTGCAACGTCAGCATCATCGTCTGCAGGCTGCGAAGTGCCGCGATCTGCGCCGGCATCATCTCCAGTAGCTGGGGCGTCACCACATCGATGTTGCTCATGTCCGGCGCCAGCTCATTGATCTTGTCGGTGAGCAGCAGGGTGCCGTCCATCGACGCATACGCCGCGCGCAGCGACAAGCAGGTCGAGTCGCTCCCGCAATTCTGTTGCTTCTCAACCGATTCCCGAAGCGCCTTGGAATTCTGGTTCAGGTCGGTGATGTCGCCGCGCACCTGCTGAGCCAGGTCCATCGCCTCGCGCGAGACACCGGTCGCGTGCTGGGTGCTGGTGCCCAACTGCTGCATCAGCGCGTACATCCGCTGTAGCGAGGCGATGGTTCCCTCGAGGTCGTCGGCCTGCTGGCGCATGTCGGCCACCCGGCTCTTGACGAAGTCAAGGTTCTGCATCTGCCCGGCGTTCTGCATGCTGAGCAGGAACGGAATCGAGGTGTGACCGAGCGGGGTGCCCTCCGGGCGGGTCACGCCCTGCACCATGGCAACGCCCTCGACGGCAAAGATGCTCTTGGCCAGCTTGTTGAGCACCAGGAAGTCCGCGGAGTTGCGCATGTCGTGATCGGACTCGACCAACACCACCTCGGGGAGCAGGCGCGATTCCGGGAAGTGTCGCGCCGCAGCGGCCCAGCCAAGGTTGGCGGGAGTGTCCTGCGGGATGAACGACGGGTCTTTGTAACTGACTTTGTAGCCCGGCAGCGCGAGCAGGCCAATAAGCGCGATCGAGCAGGCGGCCAAGAAGATCGGAGCCGGCCAGCGCACGATCGCGGTGCCCACCTTGCGCCAGCCGCGATCGGACATCTTGCGGCGGGGTTCGAGCAGACCGTGACGCGTGGCGATGGCCAGGACCGCCGGAACCAGCGTCAGCGCGATCGCCACCGCGACCAGCATGCCGACCGCGCAGGGCGCGCCCATGGTCTGGAAGACCGGCAATCGGGTGAAGCTCAGACAGAATGTGGCGCCGGCGATGGTCAGGCCCGAAGCGAGCACCACGTGGGCGACCCCGCGATAGGTGGTGAAGTACGCGGTCTCCGGGTCTTCGCCGGCATGGCGGGCTTCGTGATAGCGGCCGATGAAGAAGATGCCGTAGTCGGTGCCGGCGGCGATCGCCAAGGTGACCAGGATGTTGATCGCGAATGTGGACAGACCGATCAGGCCGTAATGCCCCAGGACGGCGACGATTCCGCGCGCCGCGGCCAGCTCGATCCCGACCACGGCCAACAACAGCGCGACGGTGCTGAATGATCGGTAGAGCAGCAACAGCATCAGCGAAATCACCGAGACGGTGGCCACCAGGATCTTGAGCACCGCCCGGTCGCCGCTGGTGTTCATGTCGGTGACCATCGGCGCCGGGCCGGTGACGTATGCCCGGACCCCGGCCGGAGCGGGTGTGCGGGCCACGACGTCGCGGACCGCCTCGACCGAATCGTTGGCCAGCGCCTCGCCCTGGTTTCCGGCGAGGTTCAGCTGCACCAACGCGGCTTTGCCATCCGAACTTTGGGCGCCACCCGCGGTCAGCGGGTCACCCCAGAAGTCCTGAATGTGTTGCACGTGTGTGGTGTCGGCGTTGAGCTGGGCGATCAGCTCGTTGTAGTAGTGGTGAGCGGCGTCGCCGAGCGGCTCGTCGCCTTCGATGACGATCATCGCCGCGCTGTCGGTGTTGGACTCCGCGAAGACATGCCCCAGCCGTGCCATCGCCTGAATCGACGGTGAGTCTTTGGCGCTCAACGACACCGGATGTTCCTTGGCGACCTGCTCCAGCGGCGGCACGGCGACGCTCACCAATACGGTGAGGGCCACCCAGCCCAGGATTATCGGCAAGGCGAAGCGACGAACGAATGCGGCCACGGACGACCCGCCCCCCTGGATCAGGTGATGTGTAGGCGTCATTGTCTGATGCCCCTCATCCGACATTTTGCCCAAACGATCACTGTAACCCCCTGTTCAGGACCGTAGCAGCGGAAATTATCCGATCTGGTAGTCCGAGAGCGGGAAGTGATCCTGCTCCTTCACGGCGCTGCGCACCGAGGTCGGACGGAAGAGTGGCGCCTCCCCGGTGGTCTGGTTGAACCAGTAGGAATTCGATGTCGCGCAGTTGCCCAGGTGGAACACCGAGTTGTCCAGCAGGCTCATCATCCGCTCGTAGAAGCGGGTGTTGGCCTCCTCGGTGACCTCGAACGTCTGCGCCTGACGCCGCCGCACCTCACCGAACAGCCGATTCATGTGCCGGGTCTGGTACTCCACGGTGTTGAACCAGGACAACCCGACCCAGGAGAACGGGCTGGCCATGTTGATGAAGTTCGGGAACTGTGGGGCCGTCATGCCCTGATAGGCCTGGAAACGGGTCTCACGCCACCATTTGCCCAGGTTGCGCCCGCCGCGACCGATCACCTCGATCGCCGGCAGGTTACCCTCCCAGACGTCGTATCCCGTCGCCAGCACCAAGGTGTCGATCTCGCGCTTGGTGCCGTCCCGCGCCACGATGCCGTCGGGTTCGATCCGCTCGATCCCCTCGGTCACGAGGTGCACATTCGGCCTGGCGAACGTCGGGTAGTAGTCGTTGGAGATCGACGGACGCTTACAGCCGAAGTCGAAATCGGGCCGCATCTTCTCGGCGAGTTCACGATCCCGCACCGCCCGGCGCCGATGCCGCGCCGATTGGGCCGCCATCGCCTTGTTGAGGAACTTGAAGCGCCGGTAGCGCCACATGGTCAGGACCATCATGAAGTCCGTGGTGTTGTCGGTCAGCCACCGCACGATGCGCTGAGTGAACGGCACCCGGGCGAACATCCGCTGCACCACGGGCGGGAACACCACGTCGGACTTGGGGGTCACCAGGATCGGGGTGCGCTGATACACCGTCAGGTCGGCGACCTCTTTGGCCAACTCGGGGATCACCTGGATCCCGGTGGACCCGGTTCCGATGACGGCCGCCCGACGGCCCGCCATCGAGTACTCGTGGTCCCACTGCGCGGTGTGGACGATATGGCCGGCGAACGACTCGATGCCGGGGATCTCCGGGATCTTGGGCTGGCACAGGAAGCCGGTGGCAACGATGAGGAACTGCGAGGTCAGCGTCTCACCGCCGGCCAGCGAGGTCCGCCACAGTTTGGCGTCCTCATCCCACTGGGCGCCGTCGACGGTCGTGTTGAAGCGCATGAAACGCGTGACGTCATACTTGTCGGCCACATGCTCGGCGTAGGCCTGGACCTCATTGCCGGGGGCAAACAGTCGCGACCAGTAGGGGTTGGGTTCGAACCAGTAGGAATAAGTAGTAGAGGG
Organism: Mycobacterium sp. UM_WGJ; assembly: GCF_000455125.1. Lineage (GTDB taxonomy): Bacteria > Actinomycetota > Actinomycetes > Mycobacteriales > Mycobacteriaceae > Mycobacterium. Next base: position 29,284 of record NZ_AUWR01000006.1, on the reverse strand, counting down.
CTGATCGACGGAGAGCCCCGGGTAGTGGTTGACCCGCCATGTTCCGCCGAGCCCGTCCAGCCGGTCGACGATCACGATGTTGTCGTAGCCCAGCTTGTTGAGTTGGATGGCCGCACCGATGCCGCCGAAGCCCGCGCCCACGATGACGGCGTCATATTCCTGGGTCCCCATAAGGAGAACACGCTACCCCAACGCCGCAATATATCGCTGTACGTGCAGGTCAGACCGATTTCCAGCGGCCCGCGACCGGAAGATAAAGTAATGGCTGCCGGCTGGTACCAACATGATGCCGATCACACTCAAGTGAACGGTTAAACCTTACTGTTTTGCCAAACTTGACGGTAAGCTTCGGCTCGGCTACGCCCCGCGAGGTGCGTGCCAGGAAAAGGGGAATGGGTCCGTATGCCGACCGTCGTGATCGACATCTGCTGGTTGCTGGCCGGCTCGATTGCCGTCGCGTCGGTGCCCTATGCCCTTTTCTACTTCGTTCGACGGCTGAAGAACGCCATGTACGTCGGGGGCGACGCGGCTTACGGCGAAACCTTGGCGACGCTGTCCGAAAGTTCGGTGCGACGCAATTTCAACCCGTACGTGGACATCGACTGGAATGATCCCGAACTCGCGGTCAAGACGGACGACTCCCGTTGGGTGCTGTCAGGAGCGGACCCGCTGGGCCGCCACCCGTGGTACCAGGCGCAGCCCCTGGAAAAGAAGATCGCGATCGGCATGTGGCGTCAGGCCAACATGGCCAAGGTCGGCGTGCAGTTCGAGGGCATTCTGGTGCGCGGCCTGATGCACTACACGTTCTGGGTTCCCAACGGCTCGCCGGAGTACCGCTACTGCCTGCACGAGTGCATCGAGGAATGCAACCACACGCTGATGTTCCAGGAGCTGGTGAACCGCATCGGCGTCGATGTCCCGGGCATGCCGCGGTGGCTGCGCCTGCTCTCCCCGATCGTGCCGCTGTACGCCGGACCGTTGCCCAACTCGTTCTTCTTCGGGGTCCTGGCGGGCGAGGTCCCGTTCGATTACCTGCAGACCCTTGCCCTTCGGGAAGAGGACAGTGTCCCGGAGATCGTCCGGAGGATGATCGGAATCCACGTCGCCGAAGAGGCCCGGCACATCTCGTTCGCCCACCAGTACCTGCAGCGGCGGGTGCCACGGCTGTGGTGGAGCAGCCGGTTCATGCTCTCGCTCTATGTGCCCGTCGTCATGCGCATGCTCGGGCAGGCGATGGTGGTGCCGCCCCGCAAATTCTTCCGCGAGTTCGATGTTCCCAAGTCGGCGCGCAAGAAGTGGTTCTTCGGCAACCCGGACGCACGCCAGACCTGGCGGGACATGTTCGCCGATGTGCGGATGGTCTGCCATGAACTCGGACTGATGAATCCCGCGGCGCGGTTGATGTGGCGCATCTGCAAGATTGACGGTGCGCCGTCGCGGTACCGCGGCGAGCCGCAACGCGCGCAGTTGCCGGCGCAGCTCACCGAGGTCTGAAGCTCCGTCTGCGCTGTGCCATACTTTCGGTATGGTGCGTTCCCCATCTGAGACCTTGGAAAAAGTCGGCGCCGATCTGGTGTACCGCATCTCGGCGATGCCGCTGTACAAGAAGGCCTTCAAGTACTGGTACCCGTTCATGACCAAGCGCATGGGACACGACGACGTCGTCTTCCTCAACTGGGGCTATGAGCAGGACCCGCCGCTGGGCCTGAAGCTCGACGAGGCCGACGAAGAGAACCGGTACTCAATCCAGCTCTACCACCAGACCGCCACCCAGATCGACCTGGCCGGCAAGAACGTGCTCGAAGTCAGCTCCGGCCACGGCGGCGGCGCCTCCTTTCTAGCCCGCACCCTCAAGCCCGCCTCTTACACCGGCCTGGACTTCAACCCGGACGGTGTCGCCTTCTGTCAGCAGCGCCACCAGGTGCCGGGGCTGGACTTCGTGCAGGGTGACGCACTTAACCTGCCGTTCCCGGACAACTCGTTCGACGCGGTGGTCAACGTCGAGGCGTCGCACATCTACCCCGACTTCGCCCAGTTCGTCCGCGAAGTGGGACGGGTGCTGCGTCCCGGTGGGCACTTCCTGCACACCGACTTCCGCGCCAAGGAAGACATCGAGTCCTGGCAGCAGACCCTGGCCACCCCGCCGCTGCGGTTGGTCAACGAGCGCGACATCAGCCGCGAGGTCGTTCGCGGCCTGGCGGCCAACTCGCCCCGCTCCAACGACCTGATCAACGAGCGGATGCCGTTCTTCCTGCGCCGCTTCGCCCGGGAGTTCGCCGTGGTGGAGGGTTCGCTGTTCTACCGCGATCTGGACCGCGGCGAGATCACCTACCGCATTTTCGACCTCGTCAAAGACTGAGGACACCGCGTCGAAGCGCCGGAGCGAGTCGGGACTGAGGTCCCCGCGCTCCGGCGCTTCTTTCGTGACCGACGTCCCTGCAGGCGACAGCGGCCACCGGGCTAGGGTGGCGGCTAGCCACCCGCGGGCCAGGCGCGGGCCAATCGCTCCACACCCGACGATCCTGAGGAGGGGCTCGCCAGATGGACCAGAAGGAACTGACGCGTCGGCTTCGCTTTCGCGCCAGCCTGCTCAAGATCGGCACCGACGGGCTCATCGGGGTGGCTCGCGACCGGGCAACCGCCTACCGGTATGTGCTGACCCGACGCGAAACCGCGCCGCTGACCGACTTCGACCCGTTCGCCCCCGAGACGATGCACGATCCCTACCCGGGATATCGCACGCTGCTGTCCGGTCCGAAGGTCTGGTACAGCCGCAAGCGCGGCATCTGGATCATCCCGGGCTACGACGAGGTCCGCCAGGCGTTGCGCGACGACGAGGCGCTGTCGTCGGCGGAGAGCCAGGCCCGCTTCCGGGTCCGCCTGCAAACCATGAACGCCACCGACCCGCCGGTGCACACCCGGCTGCGCCGGTCGGTGTCTCGTGCCTTCACCCCCCGCGCGATGAAGTCGTGGGAGATCAACATTAATCGTGCCGCCGACGAGCTCGTCGCCGCGATGATCAAGCGCGGACGCGTCGAGATCGTGGCCGATCTGGCCAAGCCGCTGCCCAACCGGCTGATCACCATGATGCTGGCAATACCGCAGGAAGACCGGCACCAGTTCCTGGAATGGGCGGACACCATCAATGAGGCCGCGTTCGCACCGCTGAACCTGCGTGGGATGGCGATGAACATGCGCTCGAGCCAGGCGGTCATCGCGATGCACCGCAGCCTCGATCCGATGATCAAGGCGCGCCGCGCGGAATCCGGCGACGACCTGATCTCGATGCTGGCGGCGCCCAGCGGTGCGGACACGCTCTCCGACGACGAGGTCTTCTGGACGGCGTCTATGCTGGTCGGCGCCGGTAGTGAGACCACGACGAACCTGATCTCGGGTCTGTTTCTGACGCTGGCGCAGCGTCCGGACGTCTACACCCGGCTACGCGAACACCCTGAGCTGATCCCCGCCGCGATCGAAGAGCAACTGCGACTGGTCTCCCCGGTCCAGGGTTTCTACCGGACCGCAACCCGCGACTACCGGGTCGGCGACCACACCATTCCGGCCGGCGCGCGAGTGCTGATCCTGTACGCGGCCGCCAATCGGGACCCGGCGCACTACCCAGATCCTGACACCTTCGACCTGGACCGCAATCCGACCGATCACCTGGCGTTCGGCGGCGGCGCGCACTATTGCCTGGGCACCCACCTGACCCGCATCGAAGTCAGCCGGGTGCTGACGCAGCTGATCCCCCACGTCAAGGCCATCCGACTGGCCGGGGAGTATCGCTACCTGGTCAATGCGACCATGCGCGGTCTGGAGCACCTGCCCGTCGAGTTGGTGCCTGCCGAGTCCGGCGCGGACCCCGCGCCCGTGCACTCCGGGAACACCGGCACCCGATGACCCCGGTAGCGCTGGTCACCGGGGCGACGAGCGGGATCGGCGAGGCGACCGCAGATCGGCTACAGTCCGCCGGCTACCGCGTTTTCGCGGTGGGCCGTAACCCCGAAGCGCTGCAACGTCTTTCGCAACGCGGGCTGATCGCCCGCGCCCTGGACGTCACCGATGAGGTTGCGGTCGACCAGCTCATCGCGGAGATCACCGCCGAACACGGCGGGGTCGATGTTCTGGTCAACAGCGCCGGATTTCCCCTGACGTGTCCGCTCGAACAAGTGGCTCTCGATGACCTGCGCAGATTGTTCGAAACCAATGTCGTTGCGACACTTCACTTAGCTCAAGCGGTCCTGCCGAGAATGCGCCAGCGCGGGGCCGGCGTGATCGTCAACATCGGCAGCACCGGCGGACGTTTCGCCAGTCCGGGGGCCGGCGGCTACCACGTGGTCAAGTACGGCATGGAGGCGCTGTCGCTCTCGCTGCGCGCCGAAGTCGCGCCGTTCGGAGTGCGAGTGGTGCTGCTGGACCCGACAGCGGTGCGGACTCCGTTCGTCACCTCGCAACAAGAGGCACGACCGTCGTACGCCGAGGATGATCCCTACGGCAGCTTCAAGATCCGCTACGCGGACAACACTCGTGAACTCTCCAATAAGAGCGGCGTGATGATCGAACCCGACGTGGTCGCGCGTGCCGTGTTACGCGTGGTCCGGGCCAAGAATCCCAAGCCGCGCTATGTGGTCGGGCTCTCCGGCAAGGCGACCGTGCTGGCGCGAGCGATGTTGACCGATCGGATGTGGGAACGAATTCTGATGCGCGGTCTACGCGACTGAGGATGTCGCTGTCCTGGGACCCGGCCACGGCGGGCCCTCCAGAATCGTGAGATACTTTTTCGATGGTCACGATGAACCGCCTGATCTTCAATCCGGTATCCCACCGCGTCATGACGAACCCGTTCGTCTACCACCTGTTGTTCACGTCTTTCGTGACCAAGCGGTTCTCCACCCAGACCAAGATGCTCAGCGGCGACGACTGGTTGTTCCTCAACTACGGCTATGAAGAGGACCCGCCGATGGCGGTGCCCCTGGAGGCGTCCGACGAACCCAACCGGTTCTTCATCCAGCAGTACCACCGCACCGCCGCCCTGACTGATCTGGCCGGCAAGAAGGTGCTCGAGGTGAGCTGTGGCCACGGCGGCGGCGCGTCGTATGTCGCCCGCACTTTCAAGCCCGCCTCCTACACCGGCCTGGACCTCAACGAGACCGCCATCGAGTTCTGCCGGGAACGCCACCAGCTGCCCGGGATGGACTTCGTGCAGGGTGACGCGGAGAACCTGCCCTTCGAAGACGGCTCGTTCGACGTGGTGTTCCAAGTGGAGGCATCGCACCTGTATCCGCACCCGGCCAAGTTCTTCAACGGCGCGGCACGGGTGCTGGCCCCGGGCGGTCACTTCCTCTACACCGATTTCCGTCGGCGCAGCGAGCTGGCCCGCTGGGATGCCGAGCTGGCCGACACCGGTCTGCGGCTGGTGTCGCAGGAGGACATCAGCATGGACGTGCTGCGCGGAAACGAGAAGAATCTGGCCCGCAAGCAGGACATGATCGCCCACCACGGTGGTCTGGCCCGCTTCGCCAGCGCCGCAACCGACTGGACCTTCAACGGCGCCCTGAAGAACGGCGAGTTCGTCTACCGCCTGTACCACTTCACCAAGGACTGAGAGGGCGGGCCGAATCTGGCCCGAACAGCTGGGGCGTTTACAGGCCGCGGGAACCGAGCCAGGTGTGAATGCGCTCGGCCACGGCCTCCCAGCCCGGTTCAAGCATCATGTTGTGGCCCATACGCGGAAAGAATTCGGCTTCGGTGCCGTAGGCACGCGCGGTGGCCCGCACCTCTTTGCAGGTGTGCGCGCCGTCCTGCTCGGCACCCAGCACCAGCAGTGGTGTGGTTACCCGCTTCGGATGCGGCAGTTTAAGCATCAAGCAGTCGACACTGACCCGCGCGCTGTCCTCCTGCAGCCGCGCCGCGCATTCCAACACGGTGTGCTCCGGGGTCGCCGGCGAGAAGAACTTCTCGCGGGCCAGCTCCGGTGTGTTGATATAGGGCAGCGACTTTCCGGTCACCGCCATCTTGATGGCCTGCCACGGCCGATGGCGTAGCCAGCGCAGACTCGATCCGTAGTTGCCCTGCGGGGGAATCGAGGCCATCAGTACTCCGGCAGGCGCCGGCCGGCTCTCGAGGTACTTCTGCACGATCAGCCCGCCCATCGAGTGGCCGATCACCACCGGCGAGACCGGCAGCTCATCGGCGACCGAGCGGACGTCTTGGACGTAGTCCTCGACGCTGCAGTGTCGCAGCGGCTTGTCGTTGGAGCTGCTGCCGTGGCCACGGAAACTGACCGCCAGCGCACGGTAACCCAGATCGGCGAAGTAGCCGAGGAAATTCTCGTCCCAGCACCACGCGGCGTGCCATGCTCCGTGCACGAACAGCAAAGGCGCCGGATGTGCCTCACTGACGCAGCCCTTATCGATCACCTCAAGCACGACACTGCTCCCCCTGTCCAGCGACCTGCCCCTGATTGACTTCGACGATGGCCCGACCTTTCCCGTCCCGGCGTTGCGCGTCGACAGTGGCGTGCGCCGTGCCAGCAACGGTAGCAGTGGGCCATGGGGAACAGCACGGCATATGCCCACGATCAGGCGATTCGCCCAGCCCGGGGTCACCCTGCCCTTGCCCGCGGCCACGCCGTCGACGGCTGCCCTAGCAACGTGGTCCACCGACTTCCACATCACGCCCGGCAGCACTCGCCGGCGCTCGCCCTTCCGGAATCCCGCAGCCACATCCAGACCGGTGTCGACCGGCCCCGGGCACAGCACGGTGGCCGTGACGCCGGTCCCGCGCAGCTCACTCCGCAAACTTTCGGTGTATGACGCGACGAACGCCTTGGCGGCGCCGTAGCTGGCCTGGCCGGGCAGCGGGCCGAACGCGGCGATCGAGGACACGTTCAGCACCGCGCCACGCCCCCGCGCCACCATGCCGGGCAGAAACCGGGTGCACAGGTCGACGACAGCGGCCACGTCCACCTCGATCAGTCCCAGCTGATCTTCCGGCCCGGATTGCGCGATCAGCCCCACCCTCGCCACCCCGGCGTTGTTGATCAGAACATCCGGCACCACGCCCAGCTCAGCGATCCGGCCGGGCAGCGCGGCTCGTTCGGCAGCACTGCGCAGATCGGTCGGCAGCACGTGCACCGGTCGCAGTCGAAGCGCACTCAACTCGCCGGCCAGCGCGTGCAACCGATCGGCGCTGCGGGCGACCAGGATCAGCTGGTGGCCACGCCGCGCGAGTTCGCGGGCCATCGCGGCACCGATCCCGGAGGACGCGCCGGTGACGATCGCTGCGCTTTCGTCGCCCGGACCTGGTAGAACCACGCGCTCACCTTATCTCCCGCGATATTCGCGACAGCAGACGCGCTTTCGCCGCCCGAGACAGTGTTGGCCGCCTCGGCGCGCGCTGGGTCCAACGCCTGTGTAGGCTGACGCGAGCATGTGTCTGAGATAAATGGGGGATCAGATGACGCATTCCAGCTATCGATGGTTGACGGCCGGTGTCTTGGCGGGGGGCTGCGCCGGACTGATGGGGCTGACCTCGATGTTCAACGCATCGTTCGCTTTCGGGGAGAGCAACGGCACGGCGTTGATCATGGGGTATGTCCTGACGCCAGATCCCGGTGCGGTCTACCAACAACGGGTGATGGACTTGTTCATCAACCCCGCCAATCCTTTTCCGGGCCAGTCGATTTATTCGGGCTACACCCCGGTCGTTGAGCCGCTGAATCCCTCGGATTACCAGCAGAGCCTTCTCGACGCCGCCAAGACCCTGAACCAGGACATCGCGCGGCATCTGGACGACGGACCGGTGACGGTGTTCGGCGTCTCCTCGACCACATCGATCGCCACGCAGGCGATGATCGACCTCGCCCAGGCCGGTGCATCGGCGCCCGACCCCGCGAATCTGCATTTCGTGCTGGTCGAGGATCTCAACACGCCCAACGGCGGAATCTTCACGCGCTTTCCGCTGGACTTCGGGAGTCTTCCGCCCACGCCCGTCGATACGCCCTACACCACCGACATCTACAACTTCGAGTACAGCGGCGCGACCGACTTCCCCAAATATCCGCTGAACCTGCTGGCGCTGGCGAATTCGATGGCGGGTTACGTCTATCTGCATCCGTACCTGATTACCGGCTATCCCAGTTCTTGGGACCCGAGTGCGATGGCGGACGCGGTGAAGCTGCCCATGTCAGAGGGGTACGACGGCGACACCTCCATCTACTTGATCCCCACTATGAATCTGCCGCTGCTCGAATCGCTGCGGATGTTTCCGCTGTTCGGGCCGGCGATGGCTGACTTCATCCAGCCCGCGTTGCGGGTGTTGATCGATCTGGGCTACGACCGTTCTGATCCCGCCGACATCGCCACCCCGGTGTCGTGGGGCATGCCGGGTATCGACTGGGATCTGGTGTCGCAGAATATCCAACTCGGTGTCGAGCAGGGCTGGACGGCCGCCCAGGTCGATCTGGGATTACTGCCGCAGTCCGCGCTGCCGGACCTCTACCCCTACCTGCCCGACCTGTCGGGCCTGATCGGCGCGTAGCAGCCCCACAGCCCTTAACGTCGGGCGGCGCAATGCTGAGCCGCCCAACGGTGTTCGACGATCCGCTGATGTGCCGCCGTCCCGCACGCCGGAGGTGACCGGCACGCGGGCGCGGCGAGCCGCTACTCCGGCGTGATGTTGAAGATCGCGTCCCACAGGCCCTGAACGTCGAACGGCCCGATGATCCCGGAGTTGTCGAAGATGTTGTACCAGTAGTCACCGAAGAATGCCTGCAGCTGCTCAGGAGTGGGCAGGAAGCCGGTGGTGTCGATGTACGGGTCCGGCGGTAGCGGGTTCTTGATGTCGAGCAGCACGGTGCCCAGGCGCCACAACCACGCTTGGGTCTCGATCATCTCCGGGTTGGAGACATTCGCGGTGCCCGCGTCGTAAGCGTCCATCCACTCACCGATGACGGGGTTGCCCGGCCACAGGTCGTCCATGATCTTCACCAGCCAGTAGTAGCTGGGCGTGTTCCAGTCGTCAGGGTTGAAGATGTCGCCGCCGGGCCCGGGAAGCAGGCACGGGCCGGGGCACAGCGGGCTGCCCGGAATGAACGGGTTGAAGGCCAGCAGGGATGAGGCGATGAACGACTGCACTGCGCGGGCGAATTCGAGCAGGTCCGGCAGTTCGAACTTGTTGACGTCGAACGGCTGCATCAGGCTGTCGAAGAAGTTGGTGAACGGCGTGGTGAAGTCCATCGCGTAGTAGCTGCCCGCCCATGGCTGCAATGGGGCGTCCGGGTCGATGTTGGGGTAGTCCTCGGGGTTCAGCCCCAATTCCGCGAGGGTGCGAGTGCCCTCCCAGTAGTACATGTCGTTGGCGTACCCGATGTTGACCATGCCTGGTCCGTTCGGGTCGAAGTAGAACTGGTTGCCGTCCATCATGTCCGAGAACGGGACCTGGAACCAGTTCTGGATCAGCGGGAAATACTGCAGGCCCAGAGCGATCAGCACGCTCCAGATGGACTGGTCGATCCAGGTGAAACCGGTGATCGGGCTGGTCGGCATGACCGGCAGGCAGTCCAGGCCCGCACAGCTCAGATCGATCGGAATCTGAACATTGGCCAGCATGGACAGCTGCTGTCCGAGGCCGGGGAAGTCTCGGTCCCCCTCATGACCGGCGCCGGAGATCAAGGGGAACGGGAACATCATCTGAAGGATGCCCTCGAAGTGCCCCATGTCGCCGGGGTCCTCACCCCAGGCGTTCGTCGGACTTCCGGCCATCCAGGGGCCGCTGTAGAACAGCGACTTCGCCAGGGTGTCCAGCCCGTGGATCTCGTTCGCCGGAATGTTCACCAATGCCTGGAACAGGTTCAGCGGAACGTTGAGCCATGACTCGCCGGCGGTGAGCTGCGAGTCCAGCTGAACCGTGGCCAGTTCGGGCATCGCGGGCATCGCGGGCGTCGGCGGAACGACGGCGATGAGTCCGGCGGTGGTGACGGCCAGCCCCGCGGAAAAGTACGAACGCAAGGCTGCAACCATCCCGATTACCTCCAACAAGCTAAAGTGAGTGAGAACGAGGCGCCACCGCGTCCGGTTCATGCAATCTACCAAAGTGTTACCTGAGCGCAAATCGAGAGTCACATGTTGACAACCGATGTAGACGCTGGATTTGGCATGAGATCAAGACGCCGCGACATTGGCGCCTGCCCCCCGAAACACACGGCAGCCCGACCGTAGGAATGGCCGGGCTGCCGCGACGTCGCTTGGGCGCGAACTGGATCTAGAAGGTGAACCAGCCCGCGATGTCGGTCCACCACGCGTCGAGATCGGTGACGAGTCCGCCGCTCGGGTCGAGGAACCGCAGGAAATCGTCCCAGAGCAGCAGCGAGTTCTTGCCGCCGAAGTCGCCGATCTCCTGCTCGTCCAGTGGCAGGTCGGGGTTCCAGGACGGCGGCATGTAGTAGCCGGTCTCGGGGTTGATCGGCCACGGCCCCAGCAGGCCCGGGTCGGTCAAGATCCCGCCGTTGACGGCCAGGGCGGGCAGGTAGGGGTTGATATCGGCGAGCATGTCGATGATCTGGTTGTGGGTGTCCGCGTCGAAGGTGAACATCCCGGTCTGCAGAGCAGAGATACCGGCGAGGAGCTGCTCGTCGGTCCCGCCGTTGGCGTTGCCCACGGCATTCTCGCCTTCCTGCTCGGTCAGGTCGATCCACTGCTGGATCAGTGGGTTCGGGGCGCCGATGCCCTGGATCGACTTGACCAGGTCCAGGCTGGTCACGCCCCACGGCGGGGAGACCGGCGGCATGTTGCACAGCCCCGGGCACATCGGGCTGCCGGCGACGTACGGGTTGAAGTCGACGACCATCCCGGCGATCAGGGCCTTCATGGCCTGGAAGACCTCCTCCGGGCCGGCGAAGTGGAAGCCGGTGAGCGGGTCGTCGCCGTTGACGCTCCAGTCGACCGGCTGCATCAGGCTGTCGAACCATCGCTGCATGGGGCCGAACGGGTCCAGCTTGAAGGTCAGTCCCGCCCACGGCATCAGGTTGACTTGATTGCCGTACTCGTCGAGGTAGATGCTGCCGTCGGGATTGAGGAGCGGGTGGGTGCCCGGGTAGCCGAACCCGGGCTGAGCTTCACCGGACCATGGCTGCCCGCCGTACATGGGTCCGCCCGGCACCGCCCCACCCGGGCCGACGCCGGCGTCCGGGTTGGCGATGCCGCCGGAGGTCGGGTTGTCGGGATCACTCCACGGGCTGTCCGGGAACTTGTAACCGTCCAACATGTCCTGGATCGGCACCTTGAGCCAGTACTTGAACAGGTCCAGCTGATTGTCGTCGTTCGGAAAGTTGCTGAATTTCATGAAGAAGTTCAGCGTCGCGTCCAAGCCGGTGATCCCGGTGATCGGCTCGACCGGAGACATCGGATAGCACTGGATCGAGTCACACGACGCGCTGATCGGCAACAGGGCCGCGGCGAACATCGCGAACTGCTGACCCCAGCCCGCCGTGCCGTTGGCCAACGCATCCGGGTCGATCGTGGGGTCGTACAGGCCGGAGAGCTGCGGGGCGAACGGCAGCATGTAATCCATCACGGCCATGAAGTGGCCCGGGTCGCCCGGGTCCTCACCCCAGATATTGGTGGCACTCGGGGTGAACCAGTTGCCGGTGAAGAAGAACGAGTTGGCCAGGACATTGGTGGCCGACACCTCGTTGAACGGGATGTTGACGAAGTCCTGGAACAGGTTGAACGGGATGTTGAGGAATGACGCCTCGGCCGCCAGCTGTACCGCGCGCTCGGCAGCGGTCAGCTCCGGCACCCACGGGGCGACCGGAGAGACCGGGCTGACGGCCGCGACGGCTGTCGCGGCGGCGACGGCGGCGCTGGCTGTGGTGTACCGCCGCTGCGACGCCGTAAGGCGCGTACCAGCGTTCGCAGCGCGACGCTGTGGCGCTGCACGGTGTGCACCGGAAGTCGCAGACCGGCCCTGCGGGACGGCTACCGGCCCCCCAGCAATGGCAAACCGACGCCCCGGAACCGCTCGATGCGCTCCCCCAGTTGTATACCGACGCTGACGCGCCCCCCCACCAATCACAAATCCCCCTTGTGTCCCCCACGAACCGTGACAGCATATAGGTGTTACCGCCGAGTGTCTAAGCGAGTGGTGATTAACTTACATCACTGGAGGAATGTTTTCCGCTAAGTTCCACGTAAACTTCGGCAAAGCTGGATCCCAGGGTGCCATTCAGTTATCCAGCCACGCGAGATCGCCATAGGCATCGAGATGAGCCACCTCTCCGACCGGCTTGCGGGTGGTGGGACCGTAGCGCCCCCGGGGCCAACCGAGCGGCACGATGCAACACGGCGTGACCTCGTGCGGCAGGCGCAGGACGCGCCGCACGGCGCGCTGATTCCACAGCGGAAGCGTGATCAGCGATGCGCCCAAGCCCATGGCGCGGGCAGCCAGCAGCAGGTTCTGAACGCTGGGATAGATGGACCCCCAGTAGGCGGATTCGGCGATATGCGGCATGCGCACCACCGGCAACCGGCCCTCCCGCGCACCCAGGCGCAGGCAGGCCACCACGAGCACCGGAAGTTCGGCGAAATGGTCGATCTGCCACTCCATCGCCCGCGCGATACCGGCGATAGCTTCGTCGGTCTTGATTTTTCTCCGCAACACCACGCCGCGCTGAATTTTCCAAGCCTGCCGATAACGTTTGGCCAATTCTTCTTTGACGCGGCGATCCTTCACAACGATGAATTCCCAGTTCTGCCCGTCATTACCAGTCGGCGCACGCAGCGCCAACTCGATGCACTTGAGCACCACCGTGTCGTCGACCGGGTCGGAGTACACCCGCCGGATCGCGCGCTGGGTCATCATGGCCTCGGCCAGCGGCATCTCCAACCGGGACAACGCCTCGGCCGTGGTCGGCACGTGACTGTAAGTGAACTCGGATTCAGGCATTCTTTCCCAGCCAGGTCGTGGTGAACCGTTGAATTTCCGGAATTCCTTGCGAGAATTCCCGGGCAAGGAAGCTCTCGATCGGGCCACCCACCAATGGCACCTTGAACCGGATCGTGCCATTGAGCGCCAGCTTCGATCCGGCGCCGTCACGTTCGAGCACCGCGATGCCGCTCCCCGACCCCGGGGCACCGGTCACCGCGACCGCGATCTCACCGTTGACCCGTCCGTCGCCGGCCGGCGTCCACACCTCGGTGGTGACGATGTTGAGGTCGCCGCGGTACACCTTGGCCAACATGCCGGGCAATGCGCCGTGGCGCAGGTCCTCGGTCACAGCGACCCGAATGCGGCCATCGGCATCGACATCCAGGGAGTCGAGGGTCTTGCTTCCGCCGAAGGCCTCCAGCCGGGCCTGCCAGTAGGACCGGTCACCGAAGGCACGGTGGACCTCTTCGACCGAGGCAGGTGAGGAGAATGTCACCTCAAAGGAACGAGGCATTACCGCTGACCTCTCACTTGCCGAACAACCGGCTCACCAGGCCCGCGGCGAACTTGCGGACCCGGTCGAGCTGCTCGGGCTGAACGTTGGTGGGTGGCAGGCGCAGGCCCAGGTAGCGCTCCCGGTAGCGGCCGCTGCCCAGGTAACTGGTCAGCGCAAGCATCGAGCGCAGCGGGTCGCCGGGGTAGCTGAGGTGAATCTCGTCCTGGTAGCGACCACCGCACCCCTCGGCGAGCCGACAGACCTCAGCGTAGTTCTCCTGCCAGAACTCGCGGCACACGGTGAACACCACAAACGGCTTGCCGTCCAGAAGCTTTCGGGCCTCATCGGTCTGGAGAAACGACCTGATCGGCATGGCGGGCGCCTTCCACCAGGTCGGCGAGCCGATGCAGATCAAGTCGTACTCACCATCGCGCACCGCGTCGGGCGTGCGGATCTCCCCCGTCTCGCCCCGCTGCTGCGCCTTGAGCACGCTGAGCATGTCCGGCCAGACCCGCCGCAGCGGGAACTGCGCGAAACGCTGCGAGTAGCGCGGGTCGGTGAACTCGATACCGGCCTTGACTACCTCGCAGCCACGCTGCGCGAACACCTCCCCGGCGGCCTCGAGCACCTTCAGCGACTGCCCGGAGAAGCTGTAGTACAACAACAGGATCCGCGGCGCTCGTCCGTTGCGATCGCTGGCCTCAATCGCCATCTGTTCCTCCTGTTTCATGCGGCGGTCCCAGCTTCGGCTCTCCTACGTCGAGCCTCGCTGAACCGCCGGGTCCGACCGTGCGGTGCATCGACTGCCCGTTCAGCGTATTAGGCTCGCCGACGTGGCAGACAAGATCCCCGTCGACCTGCACGGCGCCGCGGCAACCATGCTGACGACGCTCTACCTCAAGGCACTTGACGCCGATTTCGACCAGCCGGTGCTGGGCGATCGGTACGCCAGAGAGGCGGTCGACCGTATCGACTTCGACTGGGACGCACTCAAGGCTCCCGGCCGCTGGGCGCCCTTGGTGACGGTACGCACCGCCCAGTACGACATCTGGGCGCGTCAGTTCTTGGCCGCCCACCCGAACGCGACCGTCATTCACCTCGGCTGCGGATTGGACGCCCGCGTCTTCCGGATCGATCCCGGCCCCGAAGTCGCCTGGTACGACGTGGATCAGCCGCCGGTGATCGCGCTGCGCAAGCAGGTGTACCCCGACCGCCCGGGTTACCACCTGGTGGCGACGTTGGCGACCGACCCGTCGTGGTTGGACGAGATTCCCACCGACCGCCCGGTCCTGCTGTTGGCCGAGGGCATCAGCATGTACCTGTCCGAAGACGATGGTGTGGCATTGCTGCAGAGCATCGTCGAGAAGTTCCCGGCGGGCGAACTGCAGATCGACTTCTACAACTGGTTCGGCATCAAGACCCAGAAGACCCACCGGTTGCAGCGTCAGTCCGGCGCAACGCTGCATTGGGCGGTCAACGATCCCTCCGACATTCTGGAGAAGGTCACCGGCATTCGGTTGCTGGCGGCCGCCAATCTCTTCGACGCCGAGACCTTCAGTCGGGTCCCGGCCGGGTTCCGGCGATCCAGTCGGCTGGCCCGGGCGGTGCGGCCGCTGCGCGAAATGCTGCAGTACCACCGCTACGCCTTCGGCCCGGTCAGCTGACGCCGGCGGCGTGCCGATCGGCGATATCGCACAGCAGCGCGCGAATCGTCTCCACCGAGCGCTCCGGCGCCGGTCCGTGGGAGTGGTACTCGATGTTGAGCTGCCCGGAGAAGATCTGGGTGAAGTAGATGTCGATGCCCGCGCTCACGGCGAAGTACAGCTCGCCATGTGTTGTGGTCACCTCGACACCCGGCGGCGTCCGCACCGGCGGAACCAGACCGTTGTTGCTCAGCACGACGACGTCGGGCAGTCCTGGCGGGTTTCCGACGTATTGCGGGCTGAAGTGCAACCGGGACTGCTGGATGACACCTTCGTCGAGGTCCTTCTGGAAGTTCGCGGCGATGTCCCGAGCGATCTCGACCAGGTCCGTCTTGGCATCAACCTCGGCCAGGTAGGTGGCCAGCCCGATCGGGTTGGTGCATCCGGTGGCCGAAACGGGCGGTGACAGAAAGTATCTCAAGTCGACGGTGTAGACGTAGGGCACCGGGATACTCAGCTTGCCGCGCAGCTGCCATTCGGCCATCAGCACCGCTGCCGAGAGCACCGCGTGCAGGCTCAGGTCGTGGGCCCGGCCGAACGCGACCACGTTGTCAGTCTGGCTTTCGGTCAACCGGGTCGACGCCATCGGCACCAGCATCGGCGATTCCGGCGTCTCCTGCCCGACGGCCCGCCGGGTCGGCGGCAGGTCGTAGGCGAACAGCGCCGGCATGAACCGCTCGATCCCGGAGCGCTGCTGCTTCTCGATCCCCCGATCGGCCAGCACCGCCTCAATGGACAGCGGAGCGGGCTCAACATTGATCGCACCGATCCGGCCGGTGGTGACCAGATCGGTGTAGAAGGACAGCATCTCCTCGATCAGCGCATACATGTGGTGACCGTCGGCCACGGCATGGTGCACATACAGGGTCGGCTGAGCCTGCCCGTCGCGGATGATCACCCGCATCGCCACCAACGACTCCGCCTGGTCGAAGCGCGGAGCAGGCGGCTGCGCGTCGGGCCCGTCGAGTTCGATCACCTCGATGCCGTCGGGCATCAGATCGTCGGTGACGAACTGATGCCGCCCGTCGGGCAGTCGCTCCAGCCGGCCGGTGAGGATCGGATGCGCCTCCAGCAGCGCCTCGTAGGCCTCCGAGAGCAGGTCGATGTCGACCGGACCGGTGACGTGCGCGGCCAAACCCACGAAATTGTGGGTCTCGGCCAGCATCTCCTCACTGATCGCCAGCTTCCGAATGACCGACGTGGCAAACACTTTCGGCTCTCTCCTAAATCAACGGACTACGACAGCTCGACCAAGGTCATTTCGTCCTCGCCCTGCGAGGCCATGTCCTCTTCGGCGAGGGCCGCGCGGACCAGATCCATCACCGCCGCGGAGAACCCGTCGGCTATCGCGCGCACCACAGACTCCTCGATCCGGCGGCTGTCATGCCACCAATCCAGGTACAGCACACCGCCGGTGCGGTAGGCCCGCAGCTCCAGTGCATGCCCCAGCCCCGGGATCGCCTCGCGCACCGGCATCGCGGTATCGGGGTCGAACTGCACCGGAGAATCGCCGAGCGCCGGCGGCTCGGGAATCGCCCCGACGTAGGAGAAGTGCACATCAGCGGGAGCGACCGCGCCGAACAGGCGCGCGGTCGGTGCGTACAGGTAACGCAGCAGGCCGTAGCCGATCCCGTAATGCGGCACGCCGTCCAATGTTTCGTGGATCGAGTCCAACAGCTGCCGGGCGCTTTGCTGGCCGTCGGCGGAGCAGCCCAGCGCGACCGGGTAGAGCGTGGTGAACCAGCCCACGGTACGGCGCAGGTCGACCTCCGGCTTGAGCACCGAACGGCCCGCTCCCCCCATCTCGACGGCCAGAGTGCCCTCGTCGACCACCGATGCCACCGCCCGGCTCAGCCCGGCCAGCAGGATCTCGTTGATCGGCAGCCGCAGCCGCCGACGGGCATCGTCGATCTCGCTGGTGTCGGCGGCGGGCAACGTCGTGGTGAGCTTGGACAGATCGGCCGCAGCAGGAGGCTCGGCGGCATCTGCGGCCAGCCGCAGCGTCGCCGATTTCGTTGTCTTCAGCCAGTATTCGCGGCTTTCCAGCACCGCCGGGTGGGTCGCAAGCCCGGCGCAACGCTGCGACCACTCGGTCCATCCGGCCCCGACCGGCTGCAGCTCGATGTCGTTGCCGCCCAGCTGCTGGCCGAACGCGGTGAAGATGTCGGTGACCAGGATGTCGCGGGAGGCCTCGTCGCCGACCCCTGCGTGCAGACTCAGCGCCAGGTAGCACAGGTCCCCCGCCGCGCCGCGGATGTAGAGCGCCGTCAGCGGTGGGCTGGACAGATCCTGGTCACGGATGTGCTCGGTCAGCAACGTGCGCACCGCGTCATGTTCGGCGGTCAGTCCCTCGGGCAGCGAGTGGGTGCTGATCTCCCCGAACTCGCCGGGTTCGGCGATCCGCTGCTCCCAGGTACCGGCCCGCT
Organism: Mycobacterium sp. UM_WGJ; assembly: GCF_000455125.1. Lineage (GTDB taxonomy): Bacteria > Actinomycetota > Actinomycetes > Mycobacteriales > Mycobacteriaceae > Mycobacterium. The sequence continues at coordinate 11,732 of NZ_AUWR01000006.1, read as the reverse complement.
CGGTGATGCGCACCCGCAGCGCTTCGTGGTGATTGACCACCGCGGTCAGCACGGCGGCGACGTCGTCGACCGAGACGTCGGGCCGCAGCCGCAGGATCAACGGGATGCGCCAGCGACCGTGTTCGCGGACGCCGTTCTCCAGGAAGTAGGTGATGTTCGGCGGAATCGGCGGGTGCTCGACCTCACCGAGCGACTGGCGGCCCAGCCCGCCGGCGGCGTAGCGGGCGGTCAGCGCCTTGGCCAGGGCCGCGACGGTCGGGTTGTCGTAGAGGTCCTGCGGAGTGAGGTCCAGGCCCTCGTGCGAGGCGGCCATGGCGACGCTGATCGCCACCAGTGAGTCGCCGCCGACGTCGAAGAAGTTGGCGGTGCGGTCCACCGAGCCGACCCCCAGGCAGACCGCCCAGATCCGTTGCAGCGTCGCTTCCATGGACTCGCCGCCGCCGGCCGCCTGTCCGTTGCGCTGCCCGTCCGCTGCACCGCCACCACCGGTGCCCGAGCCGGACACCCAGGTAGCACCGGCATTGTGCTCAAGCCAATGCCGTTGGCGTTCAAAGGGGTAGCCGGGGACAGTGACGCGCTTGGGCTGGTAGTCGCCGCGGAGCGCAGACCAGTCCACTTCGACGCCGGCCGCCCACAGTTGGCCGAGCGCCAGCAGGAAGGTGTCGCGGTCGTCGCGGTTCTGGGCGTGGTGGCGCATCAGTCGGACGGCCCGATGTCCACTGGCGAACTTGGGGTTGCGGGCCGCCGACGCGGTCAGCGTGGCGCCCGGCCCGACCTCGACCAGGACCCGGTGCGGGTCGGCCAGCACGGTGTCGATCTCGTCGGCGAAACGTACAGTGGCCCGCACACTGCGCGCCCACGTCGCCGGGTTGGTCGCCTCGCTGGGCGCCAGCCAGGTGCCGGTCAGATTCGACAGCAGTGGGATCTGCGGTTCGTTGAGCGTCTGCCGAGACAAAAATGCGGTGAACTCCGAGATCATCGAGTCCATCAGGCGGGAGTGGAACGCATGCGAGGTCCGCACCCGGCGCGCGTTGATGCCGGCCTGCTTGAGCGCATCGGAGAACTCGCGGATGTCAGCTTCGGTCCCGGCGACCACGCAGCCGTCCGGGTCGTTGACCGCGGCCAGGTCCACATCACCGGTCAGGTAAGCAGCGACCGCGTCGGCACTGATCGGGACGGCCACCATGACGCCGCGTGGCGCGGCATGCATCAGCCGGGCGCGCATCGCCACCACCTTGATCGCGGTGTCGAGGTCGAAGACGCCGGCGACGGTGGCCGCGGCGTATTCGCCGATGCTGTGACCGACCAGCGCCGCCGGACGCACGCCGTAGCTCTCGACCAGCTTCGCCAGTGCGTATTCCACGGTGAACAGGGCCGGCTGGGTGCGGTCTGTGCGCTCGAGGTCACGCGAGGTGCCCTCGAAGATCATCGCGCGCAGGTCGTAGCCCAACTCCGCCTCGAAACCGGCGACGCAGCGGTCGAAGTACTCGGCGAACACCGGCTCGCTGTCATAGAGCCCGCGGGCCATCCCGATGTGCTGAGCGCCCTGGCCCGGGAACAGGAACACCACCCGGTCGGCGGCGTCCTCGCCCACGTCATTCAGGTCGATGCCCTCGCCGATGAAGACGTTCTCGCTCTCCTCGGCGCCCAACACTGCCGCTGCGTCCGCGCGATCGGCGACGACCGCGGCCAGCCGCAGGTTGTGCGGGTGCCGGTTGGCCAGTGTGTAGGCGACGTCGGGGAGGCTGGGCGCCTCGGCGTCGCCTCCGCCGGCGAGCTCAGCAGCCAGATCGAGGCGGCCCTGCGCCAGCGCCTCGGCGGTGCGTGCCGACAGCAGCAGCACCTCGGGGCCGGGTTTGGGCGTCGCCGCCACAGCGTCTTCCTCGGGCCATTCCTCGACGATGACGTGGGCGTTGGTGCCGCCGACGCCGAACGAGCTGACCCCGGCGCGGCGGATGCCGTCGGCTTCCCACGGCCCGTACTCGCCGCGGATGCGGAACGGCCCGTCCTCGAGGTGCAACTCGGGGTTCGGGCTGGTGTAGTGCAGCGTGCCGGGAATCGCCCGGTGCTTGAGGCACAGGATGGTCTTGATCAGGCTGGCAATACCGGCCGCCGACTCCAGGTGCCCGATGTTGGACTTGACCGAGCCCACATAGCAGGGGCCGGAACGCTGTTCGTCGGAGACGGCGAAAGCCTGTCGCAGGCCTTCGATCTCGATGGGGTCACCCAGCGGGGTGGCGGTGCCGTGCGACTCGATGTAGCTGATGGTGGACGCATCGACCTCGGCGACCGCGTGGGCCTCGGCGATCACGTCGGCCTGGCCGGCAGCGGTGGGCGCGGCGTAGGTCATCTTGGTGCCGCCGTCGTTGTTCAGCGCCGAACCCCGGATCACCGCATGGATCTGGTCACCGTCATCGACGGCCGCGTCCAGCGACTTGAGCACCACGACACCGACACCGCTGGAGAAGATGGTGCCGTCGGCGCGCACGTCGAAGGGCCGGCAGTGCCCGCTCGCCGAGACCATCGAGCCGGGCTCGTGCCAGTATCCGACGTGATGCGGTACCCGCAGGGACGCCCCACCGGCCAGCGCCATGTCGCATTCCCCGTTGAGGATGCTCTGGCAGGCCAGGTGCAGTGCGACCAACGCCGACGAGCAGGCCGTCTGCACCGACAGCGCCGGGCCGTGCAGGTCGAGCTGGTGGGCCACCCGGGTGGCCAGATAGTCCTTGTCGTTCTGCAACGACAGGTTGACCATCTCGAAGCTGACGCCCTGCCCGATGATCAGGTTCGGGTCGTAGTGCGACATCAGGTTGTGCAGCAGGTAGCCACTGGTGGTGCTGGTGCCGTAGACGCCGACCGATCCCTCGATCTCGCCGGGCCGGTATCCGGCGTCCTCCAACGCGTGCCAGGCGGTCTGCAGGAACAGCCGGTGCTGCGGGTCCATGGTCCGAGCAGCCAGCGGGGTGAAGCCGAAGAAGCTTGCATCGAACTCGTCGATGCCCTCCAGCAATGCAGCGCGCCGCACATAGTTGTGGTTCGCCAGCGCCTGGTCGCTCACACCACTGGCACGCAGCTCGTCTTCGGACAGCGTGACGATGGATTCGACGCCGTTGCGCAGGTTGTTCCAGAATCCGGTCAGCGTGCGGGCGCCCGGAAAGCGCCCCGCCATGCCGACGACCGCGATCGCGTTAGGCGGCACTTCATTGTTGGTCACGAACGATCTCCTACTTTTCGCCGTGCCGCGGCCCGCTGACGTGCCGCGGCACGCTGCTGGGCTCGGCTCCGAACACCGCCGACGTCGCCCGCGCCGTCCGCCCCCTCCAGTCCGGCGAGGCCGAGTTGGCGGGCCAGGTCGGCGGCCAGGTCGGTCAGTGAGGCACCCTGCAGCAGCAGTGCCACCGGGGGCTCCGCGCCGAAGTCGCCCCGAACGGTGTTGCGGATGCGCACCGCCATCAGTGAGTCCATACCCAGCTCGGTCAACGGCCGAGCCGGGTCGATGACGCTGCCCTTGGGGTAGCCCATGATGGCCATGATCCGCGAACCCAACCGTGCGACAACGGCTTTGGTGGCTTCGGCGGCGCTGAGCTGCTTCAGTCCTTCTGGACCGGGCCAGTCGTCGTCCTCGTCGTCGAGGTCGAGCTCTTCGGCCAGCGTCGCGAAGTACCCCAGCTGCTGCAGTTCGGGGAAGGCCGCGGCCACCCGGTCCAGGCGCAGTCGCGCGACGCCGACCCGGGAAAGGTCACCGCTGAGGATGGCCTCCAGCGCCTCCATGCCTTCATCGGGGTTGATCGGGTCCAGCGCACTGAACTTGAGCTCCTGGGCGACACCGACACCCGACCATTGGCCCCAGTTGATGGTGATGGCCGGCAGTCCGGCCGCCCGCCGCCACGCCACCAGGCCGTCCAGCCAGGCACTGGCCGCGGCGTAGGACGCCTGACCGGGTGCCCCCAGCAGCGACGAGGTCGAAGAGAAGCCGACCCACCAGTCCAGCTCTTTGCCGACGGTTGCGACGTGCAGTCGCAGCGCCGCCGCCGCCTTGGGCGCCCACACCCGGCCCAGGGTCTCTTTGTCGATGCCGACCACGATCTGGTCATCGATGACCGCGGCGCCGTGGATGACACCGCGCAGCGTCAAGCCGGTCTGTTCCGCGGCGGCCACCAGGCTTTCGGCCACACCGGGTGTAGCGAGATCACCCGAGACGACCGCGATCTGGGCTCGAGCCTCGAGCTCGGCCAGCACAGCGCGCTGCTCCTGCGACGGCTGTGACCGGCTGTTGAGCACGATCCGCGCGGCACCGTGCTCGATCAGCCACCGGGCGACGACCAGCCCGATACCGCCCAGGCCGCCGGTCAGCACATAGGCGCCGTCGGATCGCACGGCCGGGGCGCCGGTGGGGGTCAGGGTCGCGCGCTTGAGCCGTTCGGCGTAGCGGTTCTCCCCGCGCCAGGCGACGACGTCGTCGGTGCTCGCCAGCCCCAACTCGGTGATCAAGGCCGCCGCCGGGTCTGCCGAAGCGTCCAGGTCGACCACGCCGGTGCGCAGGTCCGGGTGCTCGTAGGCCAGCACCCGCACCAGCCCCTTGAGGGCGCTGATCGACGGGTCGCCCGCTTCGTCCCCCACCGTCAGGCCGTTGCGGCCCACCAGCCACAGCCGCGGCGCGGTGCCGTGCCAGCCGCCGACGATGGTGCGCACCGTGGAGGCCACCGACCAGGCCAGGTCGCGACCGCGGGCCGGCGCGTCACCGGTCTCGGTCCCGTCGAAGGCACTGCGGGCGGCCAACACGATCACCCCGACCGGGGGCCGGTCCGGGTCGTCGGCGGTCCGCGCGAACGCCTCCCGCACCGCGGGTTCGCTGGTCAGGTCCGCGGTGATCACCCGGCGGTTGTCCGAGCCGAAGCGGGCGGCGAAATCGGCTGCCAGCGACTCGGTTTCGCCAGGCTCGGTCAGCACCAGCCAGCTGCCGTCGGCGGCGGCCGGAGGCTGCGCGGGAGCGGCAGCGTCGACCCACTCGGTGTCGAAGATCTTCTGCGTCAACGGCAGCGGCACGGTACGGCGCTGCACCCGCTGCAGATAGATTCCGGACAGTTCGGCGGTGACCGTGCCGGCGTCGTCGGTCAGGGTGACCCGGCCCAGGATTCCGCCGTCGTCGTGGCTGACCAGTTCGGCGTGCCCGCGGGCCCGGCGGCCGACGTCGCCGAAGATCCGGATGTTCTCGACCGCGACCGGCAGATAGGTCGCCTCTTCCATCCCGGCCGAGCCCATCAACGACTCGTCGGGCAGCGCCGCGGCCAGGCACTGCAGGGCGGCGTCGAGCATCACCGGGTGGATGCGGTAGCCGCGGTGCGCGGTCGCCTCGTCGGGCAGCACGATCTCGGCCTCCGAGGCGCCGCCGGGCTTGCGGACGATACGGGTCAGAGCGGCGAACGCCGGCCCGTGCTGCAGACCGGTGCGGCGCAGTGCGGTGTACAGGTCCGCCGGCGACAGCGCGGTTCCGCCGCCGCTGGGGGCCGGGCGTTGCGCCGCGGCAGCGGGCTGTGCCGCGGCCGCACGGGCCACCGCATGCCGGGACCAATTGCCGCCGGCCGGGCGGGAATGGATCTCGATGCGCAGTTCATCGGATCCGTCCGCATCGTGCAGCAGCCGGGTGGTGACCTCGGTGCGTTCGTCGACGCGCAGCATCTGCTCGACTTCGACCCGGTCCACAGCAACAGCCGAGGGCGGCAGCCCCAACGCCTCGCCGGCCGCGGCCAACGCCATCTCGGCGAAGCCGGTGGCCGGCATCACGACCTGGCCGTGCACCTTGTGGTGGGCCATCCACGCGACGAGGTCGGTGCCCACGTCGGCCTGCCAGACGTGGCCGTGACCCGACGGCAGCTCGACGTGGATACCCAGCAGCGGATGCGCGTCGGCGCTGTGGCGGTTCGCGGCGACCGGGGCAGCCCAGTACCGGACGTGCTGCCACGGCCGTGGCGGCAGGTCGGCGCGGCCGATCCCACCGTCGGGTTGCGGCGCCTCCGCCGACGGCGGCGCCACGGTAGCCAGATTGGTGTGGAAGCTCAGCGCTTCGGCCTGGTCGCGCAGCAGGGTGCCGGTCACCACGCTGTCACCGGCGGGCCGCGCGGTTTCCAGGTTGCCGTTGATGGCGTGACTGAGCAGCGGATGCGAGCTGACCTCGATGAAGGTCGCGTGCCCGGCGGCGGCCGCGGTCACGGCTTGGGCGAACCGCACCGGGTTGCGCAGGTTGTGTACCCAGTAGTCCGCGTCGAATGCCGACGGTGTCTGGCCGACAGTGCTGATCAGCGGGATCTTCGGCGCCGACGGCTGCAGCCCGGCGAGCGCGGTCCGCAGTTCGCCCAGGATCGGGTCGACGGTCGGGTGATGCGAGGCCACGTCCACCTCGACGCGGCGGGCCAGCTTGCCCTGGGCGTCGACGATCGCGACCACGGCATCGACCTGGTCGGGCGGGCCCGCGATCACGGTCTGCTGCGGTGCCGCGTACACCGCCACGGTGATGTCGGGGTGCTCGGCGACCAGCTTCTCGGCGGCGTCGGCATCCAGTTCCAGCAGTGCCATCGCGCCTTGGCCGCTCAGTCGGGCCATCAGCTTGGACCGGGTGGCGATCACCTTCAGGCCGTCCGCGGGGCTCAGCGCGCCGGCGACCACGGCCGCGGCCACCTCCCCCATCGAGTGCCCGATCACTGCGTCCGGCTCGACGCCGTGGGATCGCCACAGCGCGGTCAATGCCAGCTGCATGCCCACCAGCACCGGCTGGATGCGGTCGATGCCGACCACCGGCTCGCCGGATTCGAGGACTTGACGCAGCGAGAACCCGACCTGCGCAACGAAATCGGGCTCCAGTTCGTCGACGGCGGCGGCGAACGCCGGCTCATCGACCAGCAGTTGGCGGCCCATGCCGGCCCACTGGGAGCCCTGGCCCGAGTACAGGAAGACGGTTCCTTTGCCACGCAACGCGGCGCGTGTGCCGACCACGCCGGGGGCCGGGTAACCGCCGGCGACCGCCCGCAGCCCGGTCAACGCCTGCTCGGTGTCGCGTGCGCAGACGGTGGCGAACTTGGCGTAGCGGCTGCGGTGGTGGTTGAGGGTGTGCGCGATGTCGGTCAGCGGTACAGCGGCGCCCGGCCCGGCGATCCAGTCGGCCAGGGTGGCAGCCCAATCCGCCACTCGCTGCTCGGTTTTGCCCGAGATCACCAGGGTTGCGACCGGCTCGGCCGATGCCGGCGCGGGAACCGGGTCAGGACCCTGTTCGAGCACCACGTGCGCGTTGGTTCCGCCCAGCCCGAACGATGACACCGCGGCACGCCGCGGTCCCTCGGCCGCCGGCCACGGCGTCACCTCGGTGGGGACGAACAGCCGCGTCGCGGACGGGTCGATCGCCGGGTTCCACTTGGTGAAGTGCAGATTCGGCGGGATCTTTCCGCGTTGCACAGACAACGCAGCCTTGATGAAGCCGGCGATCCCGGCGGCCGCCTCAAGGTGGCCGATATTGGTCTTGACCGCGCCCAGCGCACACTTGTCAGCGCCGCGCCCGTAGACGTCGGCGAGCGCCTCGAATTCGATCGGGTCACCCAAAGCTGTTCCGGTGCCGTGAGTTTCGATCAGGTTCACCGAATTCGCCGCGACGTCGGCGCTGCGCAGCGCCCGGCTGATCGCGTCGATCTGGGCAATGGTGTTCGGGGCGGTGAGTCCGTTGGACTTGCCGTCCTGATTGATCGCCGAACCGCGCACCACCGCCAGCACCCGGTCGCCGTCGCGGATGGCGTCGGTGAGGCGCTTGAGCACGACGATCCCGGCGCCCTCGCCGCGCACGAATCCGTCCGCTCCGGCGTCGAAGGTGTGGCAGCGGCCGCGCGGAGACAGCATGCCCCACTTGGCCATGGCGATCTGGGTTTCCGGCCGCAGGATGAGGCTGACGCCGCCGGCCAGGGCCAGGTCGCTTTCGCGCATGCGCAGGCTCTGGCAGGCCATGTGGATGGTGACCAGCGACGACGAGCAGGCCGAGTCCATCGCGACCGCGGGACCGCGCAGACCCAGCAGATAGGCGATCCGGCCGACGGCGACGGCATGAGCGTTACCGGTGGCCGAGTAGCCGTCGATAGCGTCCGGGTTGGCCGCCGAAATCCCTTGGTATTCGGTGTAATACACACCCATCATCACCGCGGAGCGGATGCCCGTCAGGGTTTCCGGCGACAGTCCGGCGTGTTCGAGGGCCTCCCAGGCGACCTCGAGCATCAGCCGCTGCTGCGGGTCCATGGCCTCGGCTTCGCGCGGCGAGATCCCGAAGAAGTCGGCGTCGAATCCGGCGACGTCGGAGATGAACCCGCCCCACTTCGACGACATCCGGCCCGGGGCCAGCGGGTCCGGGTCGTAGTACTCGTCGGCGTCCCAGCGATCCGAGGGGATCTCGGTGATGGCGTCGCGGCCTGTCTCCAACAGCTCCCAGTAGGCGTCCGGGCCCGAAGCGCCACCCGGGAAGCGGCAGCCGATCCCGACGACCGCGATCGGTTCGGCGGCGGCGATCCGCGACGCCTTGTCGAACTGCTCGGTCAGCGCCCCCCGTTTGTCGGCACCCATCGCCGACATCCTGTTGAAGATCGACGTCGTCGAGATTCCCGTCATCAATAAATACCGCTCTCGCTACCGGTCGAAGCCGACTCGACCTGATCGAACAACTCATCCAGCACGCCGCCGGATGAGCCGAACTCCAAATCATCGTCGTCTTGCCCCGCGGTGCTGTCCGGCTCGGCATAACGCGACGCCAGCAGTCCCACCAGGTGCGTCGTCAACGCTGAGATGCTGGGGTGATTCCACAGCATTGACGCCGACAAATCCACCCCCACCAACTGTTGTGTCTCTTTCAGAACCGTCATCGCGATCATGGAATCGAGCCCCATCTCCGGGAAGGGCTGATCCACATCGACCGCTGACGCAGATGTCCGAAGTTCGCGGGCCAGGATAGCTTGCAGCCGGACCACCAGCTCCTCACGCCGCTGATCGGCGGGGATGGTCGCCCAGTCCGGCGCGCCTGCCGCCGACGCGCCGGTGCTTGCCTGCTCACCAGTGCCAGCGGCCCCGAGCGTCGCTCCGGCTTCAGAGGCCTCACCGACGAGGTCTTCGAAGAAGGTCAGATCCCGGAACTCCGGCGAGGTGGCGACCGCACGGTCGATGCGCAGTCGTCCCACCCCGATCCGAGCGCCGATCAGCCCGGAGTCCGCACCAAGCACGGCGTCCAGCGCCTCGACGCCTTCGTCGGGGCTGATCGGGTCGAGAACACTCAGCGTCATCGACCGGCCCAGACCCACGTCAGACCACTGACCCCAGTTGATGGCGGTCGCGGGCAGGCCCGAAGCGTGCCGCCACGCCATCAGTGCGTCCAGCCAGGCGTTGGAGGTGGCGTATCCGAGCTGGCCGGGCAGGCCCAGCAGTGCGGCCATCGAGGAGAAGCCCACCCACCAGTCGAGCTGGGAGGCTGCGGTGGCCGCATGCAGCCGGGCGGCGCCGAGGGCCTTGGCCGACCAGACGCCCTCCAGGCTCTCCCGCGTCACCGCCGTCACCAGGCCGTCGCCCAGCACACCGGCGGCGTGCACCACGCCGCGCAGCGGCTTGCCGGTCTCCTGGGCGGCAGCCACCAGACGGTCGGCGACCCCCGGCGAGCTGATGTCGCCGGCGACAAAGACCACTTCGGTGCCGGCGGCCAGCTCGTCGAGGACGGCGCGCTGCTGTTCGGCGGGCTCGCTGCGGCCGTTGAGCACGATTCGCCCCGCGCCGCGGGCCACCAGCCAGCGGGCCACCACGATGCCCAATCCGCCCAGACCTCCGGTGAGCAGATAGGAGCCGTCGGCGCGGACCTCGGCCCGGGGAGCCTGGGCTGCGTCAGCGGCACCGTCGAGGGTGGCTCGGGTGAGGCGTTCGGTGTAGCGCCGTCCACCGCGCCAGGCGACCACGTCGTCGCGCAGCGGGGCGCCCAGTTCGGCCATCAGGTCGTCGGCCAGGGCTGCGGCGTCGGCCGAGGCCTCCAGGTCGACCAGGGTGGCGCCCAGGTCCGGTTCATCGGCCAGCACCCGGGCGAGTTCGCCGGGGAACCGCCAGGTGCGGACCACGCCCTTGAGCGCACCGACAGCCGGGTCGCCGGGCTCATCGCTGCCGAACGCCAGACCGCCCCGGCTGACCAGCCAAAGTCGCGGTTTGGTTGCCCCAGATACGCCGGACCAACCGTCGACCGCGGCGCGGGCCGTCGACGACGCTGTCCAGACGAGTTCGCGGGCGCGGGCCAATGCGGCGTCGGGGTCGGAGCTGTCGAACCCGACCCGGTCCAGGAAGACGACGATGCCGGCCGGCGGATGCGCCGGGTCGGCGCCGGCCTGCCGCACCGTGTCGATCAGGGCAGGGCCATCGGCGAACGGGCCGGTGAGCACCGTGCGGTTCTGCGCGGACAGCCGTGCGGCGAACTGCGCGGCCACACCCTCGGGGTCGGTTTCGGTGAGCAGCAGCCAGCTGCCGGCGGCCGCACCGGTGCCCTCGGACGTCGGAGCGAGTTCCGTGGGCGTCCACTCGGTGGCGAACAGCTTCTGGTCCAGCGGCACCCGCAGCGCGCGGGGATCCAGCGGCCGCAGCTCGACACCGGTGAGTTCAGCGATGGCGGTGCCGGTGTCATCGCTCAGAACGACCCGGCCGAGGGCCATCTTGTCTTCGGGACGGCTCACCTCGGTGTGGCAGCGCACCTGACGTCCGGCCGGTGCGAACACCCGCACCCCGGCCACCGCCACCGGCACGTAACCGCTGTGCTCCGCGTCATCGGCACCGATGCCCGCCGCCAGCTGCCGCAGCCCGGCATCGAGCAATGCCGGGTGCAGGCGGTAGGCGGGGTGAGTGGCCACGGTGTCGGGCAGGGTGAGCACACCGTGCTCGGTCCCCTCGTCAGGCTCCGAGGCCGCCTGATCCGCCGGCGCCGCTGCGATGTCTGCGACCGCATACCGGGTCCAGGCCCCGCCGGCCGTGCGGGCGTGGATCTCAACTCTGCTCTGGCCATCCGCCCCGCTGAACTGGGTGGTGACCTGCATTCCGTTGTGGAGTACCAGCGGCTGTTCGCTCTGCAGGCCGGTCACCACGATCGACTCGGCGGGCTTGCCGAGGGCCTGGCTGCCTGCCGCCACCGCCATCTCGATCAGTGCCGCCACCGACCCAATGGCCTGACCGTGCGCCGGCTGCTCGGCCAGCCACGGCATGGCCTCGGCAAGAAGGCCGTTCTGCCAGAGGTGGTCGCCGGTGAGCTGCTCGACGTGTACGCCGAGCAGCGGGTGCACGTCCGGTGCCTGGCCGGCCCGTCCGGGCCCGGAGAGCCAATGCCGGCTGTGCTGCCAGGGGGTGGTGGGCAGTTCGGCGAATCCGCCGGCCCTGGCGCCCCCGGTGCCGCTGTGCTGCCCACCGAGTTCGGTGAGCGAAACGTGGAAGCTCAGCGTTTCGTCGTCGCCCCGACGCAGGGTTGAGGCCACTGTCACTGGCGTGTCGGCGGCCTCGGCCGTCTCGATGATGGAGTGCGTCAACAGCGGGTGGGGGCTGATCTCGATGAATGTGTCGTGGTCCGCCGTTGCCACCGTCACGGCCTGGCTGACCAGCGCGGGCTTGCGCACATTGGCCACCCAGTAGTCGGCGTCCAGTCGCGGTGTGGGCCCCGCGGGATCCACCGCCGTCGAAATGAACGGGATCTGTGGTGT
>NZ_AUWR01000005.1 GCF_000455125.1 Mycobacterium sp. UM_WGJ | reverse complement strand
CCGCGCTTGCGATCACCAAGTGTCGAAGTGCGCCACCTGCTCGGCCGGCAGTCGCTTGGCCGGCTTGAAGTCGGTGCCCAAGGTGTAGGCGATGGGGAACAGCCCGCCCTGGCTGTAGTTCTCGTACGGGATGCCGAGCACCTCGGCGGCCTGCTGCTCGCCGTCCCCGAGCAGGTGCAGGGTCGTCCAGCAGGAACCAAGTCCGCGGTTGCGCAACGCCAGGCAGTAGCTCCACGCAGCCGGGAACAACGACGCCCAGAACGATGCGCCGAACCCCAGCGACCCGGTCTCGGGCTTGCCTTCCAGGCACGGGATCATCAGCACCGGCACGTCCTGCAGGTTCTCGGCCAGATACCTGGCTGAGCCGCTGATGAACTCCATCCGCTCACTGCGCACGTCGCCCTCGCCGTAGTCAGGCTTCATCCGGTTCAGGTACGGCAGGGCGTTCGTGCGGTAGATGTCGGCGAGCGCCTGCTTCTTGACCGGGTCGGTGACGAACATCCACTGCCAGCCCTGAGCGTTGGATCCGGTGGGTGCCTGCAGGGCGATCTCAAGGCACTCCATCAGCACCTCGCGGGGAACAGCCTTGTCAAGATCGAGGCGTTTGCGGACCGATCGCGTGGTGGTCAGGACTTCGTCGGCGGACAAGTTGAGGGTCATGGATGGAGGTTACCGTCGGGCTTGCTGCGGCGGTCCAGCTTCGGCTCTCCTGCGCCGAGCCCCCGCTGACCGCCGGGGTACTACCGAAAATCGCGGGATCGCGAACTCACCGCCAGCTCAAGGGCGCCCAACCGATCGGCCAGCACGGTGATGGCCCCACTGGCGTTCTGCACCCGCCCGCGGATCAGCAACGCTGTCGCCGTCTGCGCCAGCCGGCGATGCCGCGTCCACACCCCGGGCGTACACAGCACATTGACCATCCCGGTCTCGTCTTCGATGTTGACGAACGTCACCCCGCGGGCAGTGGACGGCCGCTGCCGGTGGGTGACCGCCCCGGCCACCAGCACCCGGGTGCCGTCGGGAACCGCGGTCAGCCGCACCGCCGGAATCACCCCGAGCGCATCGAGATCGGCACGCAGGAACTGGGTCGGGAAGCTGTCGCAGGACACCCCGGTAGCCCATACATCGGCCGCCGACAACTCGATCTCACTCATCCCGGGCAACACCGGAGTATGCGTCGCAACCCCCACCCCCGGCAGCCGGTCCGGCCGCTGCCCCGCCGCAGCCCCGGCCGTCCACAGCGCCTCCCGGCGTGACACCCCGAAACCGGCGAATGCGCCGGCGGTTGCCAACGCCTCAGTCTGGGGAACTGAAAGCTTTACCCGCGCAGTCAGATCCAGCATCGAAGCAAATGGTCCGTAGGCCTCACGGTCGGCCACCAACCGCTCGGCGAGGTCGGTACCGATGCCACGTACAGCGCCCAGCCCCAGCCGGACCTGCGTGCCGACTTCGGCCAGTGTGGCGTGCGCCAGGCTGGCGTTGACGTCCGGCCGGTGCACCACAACCCCGTGCCGGCGGGCGTCGGCGACCAGTGACTGCGGCGAATAGAAGCCCATCGGCTGGGCGCGGAGCAGCGCGGCGCAGAACGCCGCCGGGTAGTGCAGCTTGAACCAGGCCGAGTAGAACACCAGCGACGCGAAACTCATCGCGTGACTCTCCGGAAATCCGTAGTTGGCAAAGGCTTCCAGCTTCTCGTAGATCCGGTCCGCCACCTCGCCGGTGATGCCGTGGCACTCCGCCATGCCGCTGTAGAACCGGTCACGCAATCGGCGCATCCGCTCCGGTGATCGTTTGGAGCCCATCGCGCGTCGCAACTGGTCGGCTTCGCCCGCGGTGAATCCGGCGCAGTCCACCGCCAGCGTCATCAGCTGTTCTTGAAACAGCGGGATTCCCAAGGTTTTCTCCAGCGCCCTCGCCATGCACGGATGCTCATAGGTCACCGGATCGATACCGTTGCGGCGGCGGATGTAGGGATGCACCGATCCGCCCTGGATCGGCCCGGGGCGGATCAGCGCCACCTCCACCACCAGGTCGTAGAACACCCGGGGGCGCAGCCGCGGCAGGGTGGCCATCTGCGCGCGCGACTCCACCTGGAACACTCCGACCGTGTCGGCGCGGGCCAGCATCTCGTACACCGCCGGCTCGGACAGATCGATCGCGGCCAAATCCACTTCGATGCCGCAATGCTGCGCCACCAGATCGATCGCGTAGTGCAATGCCGACAGCATTCCCAGCCCCAGCAGGTCGAACTTCACCAAACCTATTGCCGCGCAGTCGTCCTTGTCCCACTGCAGCACGCTTCGTCCAGGCATCCGGGCCCATTCCACCGGGCATACGTCGGCGATCGGGCGGTCACAGATCACCATGCCTCCGGAGTGGATGCCCAGATGCCGCGGCAGGTCGGCGACCTGGTCGGCCAGCTCGATCACCTGTTCGGGGATGCCGTGCAGATCGGAGTCCTCCCGGCCAGGCCGGCCCCATCGGCTCAGCTGCTTGCTCCAGGCGTCCTGTTGCCCCGGCGAATAGCCCAGCGCGCGGGCCATGTCCCGCACGGCGCTGCGACCCCGGTAGGTGATGACGTTGGCCACCTGGGCGGCGTGGTCTCGGCCGTATTTGTCGTAGACGTACTGGATCACCTTTTCCCGCTCATCCGATTCGATGTCGATATCGATGTCGGGTGGGCCATCGCGAGCCGGCGACAGAAAGCGTTCGAACAGCAGCCCGTTGGCCACCGGGTCCACCGCGGTGATCCCGAGGGCGTAGCAGACCGCGGAGTTGGCAGCCGATCCCCTGCCCTGACACAAGATGTCGCTGCGCCGACAGAACTGGGTGATGTCGTGCACCACCAGGAAATATCCGGAAAAACCCAGTTGAGCAATGACTTCCAGCTCGCGTTCGATCTGGGCGGAGGCATCCGGCATGCGCTCGGGCGGGCCGTAGCGCCCGACCGCGCCGGCCAGGGTGAGCTGCCGCAGCCAACTGTCCTCGGTGTGACCGTCTGGAACGGCAAACGGCGGCAGCCGGGGGGCGATCAGCGTCAACGGAAAAGCGCACCGCTCACCGAGTTCGGCCGCCCCCGGCACCGCCGTCGGATGTGCCGCGAACAATCGGGCCATCTCTGCGCCGGAGCGCAGATGCGAGCCGCCCAGCGGAGCCAGCCGGGCGGCGGCGGCGTCCAGTGACTGTCGGGCCCGCACCGCGCCCAGCGCCATTGCCAGCCGCCCCCGGTCCGGCCGGGCGAAATGCGCGCCGGTGGTGGCTACCAGCCCCACCCCGAACCGGGGCGCCAGGCCGGCCAGCGCCGCATTGCGTTCGTCGTCGCACGGATCGGAGTGCCGGGTCAGCTCCACGCTGACCCGCGCGGCCCCGAACCGGTCCACCAGGTCGGCCAGCGCGGCGGCGGCCGCATCCGGGCCCCCGGTGGCCAGCGCCTGGCGAACGTGGCCCTTACGGCAGCCGGTCAGGATGTGCCAGTGCCCGCCCGCCGCCTCGGTCAGCGCATCCAGATCGAAACGCGGCTTGCCCTTCTCGCCGGCCAGGTGCGCGGCGGCGATCTGCCGCGACAACCGCCGATAACCCTCCGGGCCGCGGGCCAGCACCAGTAGGTGCGGACCTGGTGGGTCCGGGTCATCAGTGCGCGCCACCCTCCCCAGCGACAACTCGGCGCCGAACACCGTGGCCATATCCAACTCGGCGGCCGCCTCGGCGAAGCGCACCACTCCGTACAGACCGTCGTGATCGGTCAGCGCGATCGCCCGCAGGCCCAGCCGGGCAGCCTCGGCAACCAGCTCCTGTGGGCTGCTGGCCCCGTCCAGAAAGCTGTACGCCGAGTGTGCGTGCAACTCGGCGTAGGGCACTACCCGCCCGGCTGGCCGGAGCGGCTCGACCTGCGGGGCCGGCGGGCCGTGCTCAGCAGACATACCGGCAGGAATACCGGTGTGACGAGGCTTACCATCGAGCACCCGCTCCATTTCCGCCCAGCTCGGCGGCCCGTTACCCCAGCCCATACCCTCCAATGTATCGAACATATGTGCGATAAAACCCTGGGTGGGTGCGAAAAAGAAGTTTGATGCACTAATCTGTGTCAGATTCCGGCACGATGCGAAAGGCCACTGCTTTCATGTTCGGCGCTGTCAGACGTGCGTGGTTGCCCCTACTCATCATCGCCGTTCTCGTGGTAGGGGGGTTCACGGTGCAGCGAGTCCGCGGTTTCTTCGGAGCCGACGACAGCGGCTCAGGGTCCACCCCGTTCGAGGACACCAAGCCGTTCCACCCCAAAGTCGTGGTCTACGACATCTTCAGCCCCGACGGCACCTACGCCGACATCAACTACCTGGACCTCGATGCCACGCCACAGCGGGTCGACGGCGCCGGCCTGCCGTGGTCGCTGACCCTGTCGACCACCAACCCGGCGGTGAGCCCCAACATCGTCGCCCAAGGTGACGGCACCACCATCGGCTGTCGGGTCACCATCGACGGCGAAGTCAAAGACGAACGCATCTCCAGCAGCCCCGTCAGCGCCCAGACCTTCTGCATTGTGAAATCCGCATGAGCAACCACACCAGCCACGACACCCCCACCGACACGCTGCCTGCCGCGCAACCACCCAAGCGCACCGGTATCCCGGCCTGGATCCGGCGGCTCGCTGTGCCCATCATCCTGGCCTGGGTGGCGCTCACGGTCCTGGTGAACGTCATCGTGCCGCAGCTCGATGAAGTCGGAAAGATGCGCGCGGTGTCGATGGCCCCCCGCGACGCTCCGTCGATGATCGCGATGATGCGCATCGGAAAGGTGTTCGACGAGTTCAAGTCGGACAGCTCGGGCATGGTCGTGATCGAAGGCGACCAGCCCCTGGGCGACGACGCGCACAAGTACTACGACCAGTTGGTCGCCAAGATGGAGGCCGACCCCACCCATATCGAGCACGTCCAGGACTTCTGGAGCGACCCGCTGACCGCAGCCGGATCCCAGAGCCCGGACGGCAAGGCCGCCTATGTTCAGGTGTATCTGGCCGGCAACATGGGCGAGACCCTGGCCAACGAGTCGGTCGAGGCCGTCCAGCAGATCATCGCCGACACCCCGGCCCCCGAGGGCGTACACGCCTACGTCACCGGCGGGGCCGCCCTCAACGCCGATCAGCACATCGCCGGGGACAAAAGTCTGAAACTCATCACCGCGCTGACGTTCGTGGTGATCATCACGATGCTGCTGAGTATCTACCGGTCCGTCGGCACCGTGCTGTTGGTGCTGGGCATGGTGGTCTTCTCGCTGAGCGCTGCCCGCGGCGTGGTGGCCGTGCTGGCCTACTACAACATCATCGGCCTGTCGACGTTCGCGGTGAACCTGCTGGTGACACTGGCTATCGCCGCCTCGACGGACTATGCGATCTTCCTGCTCGGCCGCTACCAGGAGGCCCGATCACTCGGCGAGGACAAGGAATCGGCCTTCCACACCATGTATCACGGCACCGCGCACGTGATCCTGGGTTCCGGGCTGACCATCGCCGGGGCGACCTTCTGCCTGCACTTCACCCGACTGCCCTATTTCCAGTCGCTGGGCGTCCCGCTGGCGATCGGCATGTTGGTCATTGTGGTGGCCGCTCTCACCTTCGGTTCCGCGGTGGTCACGGTGGCCAGCCGCTTCGGCATGCTGGAGCCCAAGCGTGCGATGCGGATCCGCACCTGGCGGCGCATCGGCACGCTGATCGTGCGCTGGCCGGGGCCGGTGCTGGTGGCCACCACAGCGGTCTGCCTGGTCGGGCTGCTCACGCTGCCTGGGTACCAGACCAACTACAACGACCGGGAGTACCTGCCGGACTACGTGCCGGCCAACATCGGCTACGCCGCCGCCGACCGGCACTTCTCCCAGGCCCGGATGAGCCCGGAACTGCTGATGATCGAGACCGACCACGACCTGCGCAACCCGGCCGACTTCCTGGTGATCAACCGGATCGCCAAGCGGGTGTTCGAGGTCCCCGGCGTCGGGCGGGTGCAGACCATCACCCGGCCACTGGGCACGCCGATCGAACACACCACGATCCCGTTCGCGATCAGCATGCAGGGCACCACCCAGCAACTGAACATGAAGTACCAGCTCGACAGCATGCGCAACATGCTCAAGATGGGCGAGGACATGCAGGTCTCGATCGACAGCATGAAGCAGATGCTCGAAGTCACCCGCGCGATGTCGGAGACCACGCACAGCATGGACCTCAAGATGCACCACATGCTCGACGACATCCAGAAGATGCGCGACTCGATCGCGGACTTCGACGACATGTGGCGCCCGATGCGCAGCTACTTCTACTGGGAGCCGCACTGCTTCGACATCCCGATCTGCTGGTCGATCCGGTCGATCTTCGACGTGATGGATGGCCTCGACCAGATGACCGAGGATTTCGAAAAGGTGCTGCCCGACATCGACAACCTCGACCGGCTGATGCCCCGGATGCTCGAGATCATGCCGCCGATGATCGAGACGATGGAAAACATGCGGACCACCCAGCTGAAGATGCAGTCCACCATGGAGGGCCTGCAGCTTCAGATGGAGAAGATGATGGAAGGCCAGAACGCCATGGGCAAGGCGTTCGACGAGTCCAAGAACGACGACTCGTTCTATCTACCGCCCGAGGCATTCGACAACCCCGACTTCAAGCGCGGCATGAAGATGTTCCTGTCCCCCGACGGACACTCGGTGCGGTTCATCATCTCCCACGAGGGCGACCCGATGTCCGAAGAAGGCATCTCACACGTCACGCCGATCAAGCACGCCGTGCACGAAGCGCTCAAAGGCACCCCGCTGGAGGGCTCGAAGGTCTATCTCGGCGGCACCGCAGCCATGTTCAAGGACATGAAAGATGGCTCGCACTATGACCTGATCATCGCCGGCATCGCCTCACTGTGCCTGATCTTCATCATCATGCTGCTGATCACCCGCGCGGTGGTGGCCTCGGCGGTGATCGTCGGGACGGTGCTGCTCTCACTGGGCACCTCGTTCGGGCTCTCGGTGCTGATCTGGCAGCACATCATCGGCCTGCACCTGCACTGGATGGTGCTGGCGATGTCGGTGATCATCCTGCTGGCGGTCGGCTCGGACTACAACCTGCTGCTGGTCTCCCGAATGAAGGAAGAGCTGCACGGTGGGCTGAAGACCGGCATCATCCGCGCCATGGGTGGCAGTGGCTCCGTGGTCACCTCAGCGGGCCTGGTGTTCGCGTTCACGATGATGTCGATGATCGTCTCCGACCTGAAGGTGATCGGTCAGGTGGGCTCCACCATCGGCCTGGGCCTGCTCATCGACACCCTGGTGATCCGCTCCTTCATGACACCGTCGATCGCCGCGCTGCTGGGTCGCTGGTTCTGGTGGCCGCAGCGGGTGCCGTTGCGGCCGACGCCGGCGGCGCAGCAGGTCGCCACGCTGCGGTCGTCGTCCGAGCCGGTATCGGTCGGCTGACGCCGTCGTCAGGTCGGTCGGACCACGGCGACCGGCGCGTGCGCCGACTGCACCACTGCCTGGCTGACCGAACCCAGCAGCATGCCGGTGAAGCCGCCGCGGCCGTGGCTGCCCACCACCAGTAGCTGAGCCTCCTGCGATTGATCGACGAGTTGGTCGGCCGGCCGGTCATCGACCACCACGCGGCGTACCGTGACGTCGGGGTAGCGCTCCCGCCAGCCCGCCAGTCTTTCGGCCAGGGCCAGTTCGCCTTCGGATGCCATCGCCGCCGTGTCGATGCCGGGAAAGTCCAGCAGTCCGGTGTCGTGCCAGGCATACACCGCGACCAGTTCCACCCCGCGCAACGAAGCCTCTTCGAACGCCAGCGCGGTTGCGGCCTCCGACACCGGAGAGCCGTCGATACCGACCACCACCGGTGCGGTGTCGCGACGCAGATGGTCTTCGTGGATGACCACGACCGCGCAGTGCGCGTGCCGCACCAGCGACGAGCTGACCGAGCCGAGCAGCAGCCGGCGCATCCGCCCGTGCCCGCGCGATCCGACCACCAGGCGGGCGGCCTCGCGACTCATGTCCACCAGCATCGGCACCGTGGAGCCCACGACGGTCTCGGCTGCGACCTGCGTCGCGCCGGCCGCCTCGGCGATCTCAACGGCCTCGCGCAGGTAGCGTTCGCCCTGGTCACGCTGCCACTCGGTGTAGCCGGACGGCATCGGGGTCTCGGGAAACGTCATCACCACCGGGGAGGCCAGCACGTGGACCAGGGTGAGCGGCAGGTTGTGCAGCGCGGCGTCACGCGCCGCCCAGTCGACCGCCGCTACCGACGACGGCGATCCGTCGACACCGACCAGGATTCCGGGAGTGGACGACACGGGGCTCTCCTTGTGTTCGGGGAACTCTCTAGACCCCTACCACGCTAGTAGGACCGCGGCTGTGGCACCGTGGTGGACATGGTTGGCATGTCGGTCACAATCGACCCGCGCCGGCATGACGCGGTGCTGTTGCGGCTCGACGGTGGCGCCGACACGACAGCACTGACCGAACGGCTGCGACAGGCCGGCGTGCGGGTGGCCGCGGTGGCCCCCGATGACTCCGACGGTTCAGGCGCCGAACTGGTGGCTGCCGCCGCCGGACTGGCGATACGGCCGGGCCGCTGCGTGGTGCTCACCGACTCCGAATCGCAGGTAATCGCCGCTCGCAGTGCCGGATTCGCCCTGGTGATCGGCGTGGGGTGCGACGGCGGCGACGCGGTGGTGGCTGACCCGAGCGCGGTGCACGTGCGTACCGGCGACCGGCCGATGTCAGCCTTGCCCGATGCGATGACGGCCTTGACCGTCGGAGCGTTGCGTGACCTCGATCACCCGGCGGTGTTCTTCGACTTCGACGGGACCCTCTCGGAGATCGTCGACGATCCCGACGCGGCGCGGCCGGTGGCCGGCGCGGTGGAGGCGTTGGCCGCGTTGGCCGCCCGATGTCCGGTCGCGGTGCTGTCCGGTCGCGATCTGGCCGACGTGCGGACCCGGGTGGGGCTGGCCGGGATCTGGTATGCGGGCAGTCACGGCTTCGAGCTGATCGGGCCGGACGGCGCCCACCACCAGAACGACACCGCCGTCGATGCGGTGTCGGTGCTGGCCGACGCGGCCGGTTCACTGAACGATCAACTCGGCGCGATCCCGGGAATCATGGTGGAACACAAGCGTTTCGCCGTCGCCGTGCACTACCGAAACGCCGCCCGGGATCGGGTCGGCGAGGTACTGGCAGCGGTGCGCGAGACCGGTCGGCGCCGCGGACTGCGGGTCACGACCGGGCGCGAGGTGATCGAACTGCGCCCCGAGATCGACTGGGACAAGGGCCGTACGCTGCACTGGCTGCTGGATCGAATGGCCGGGGTGAGCACACCACTGTTTCTCGGCGATGACATCACCGACGAGGACGCGTTCGATGCGGTCGCCGAACTGTCGGGTGCCGGAATTGTGGTGCGCCACAATGACGACGGCGACCGTGCAACCGCCGCCCGTTACGGGTTGGACAGCCCGGCGCAAGCCGCCGAGTTCACCGAACGGCTGGCGCAGCGCCTGGCCCCCTGAGCACAGCGCCGGGATGCGTTACGGCCCGAAGATCGGGCCCGGCCCCCACAACGGCCCGGGCCCGCCGATCGGCCCCGGGCCACCCGAAAGCAGGCTGACCAGCACGATGACACCCAAGACCGCCCCGCCGGCCAGTAACCACGGCCGCAAGCCGGCCGCGTCGTCGTGGTCTGCGCGGCGGTGGGCACCCAGCCAGTAGGCCAGGGCGGCCACCGCCGCGAGCAACAGCACCATCACCATCACCAGGTCAGCGCGGCGGTCCCGGCGGTGCCACGGGCCCGCCAGGAGGTGGTGGTGGGCCCCACCCCGGAGACGGCGGCGCTCCTGGCCCGGGAGGTTGCGGCGCTCCCCCCTCCGGGGGCTGCGGCACTCCTCGCCCGGGGTGTGTCGGCGCTCCCCACGCCGGAGGCGGTGGTCCCCACGCCGGAGGCGGCGGTCCCCACGCCTGCGGAGGCGGCGGCGGCCCCGGCGGCAACGGCGGAGGTGGCGGCGCCGGCCAAAGCGGGGCTGGGGCAGCGAGCGGGATTGGGGCAGAGGCCAATCGGCCAGGACCGCCCACGCCCAGCAGCCCCGCAGAGCCCGCGACGACAAGGCCACCGACGATCAGGCCGCCGAGACCGGCGACGGCCGGGGCGAACCATGGGCGATTGGTCACCCGCCGCCCCGGCTTGCCGAGAGTGGGCGTCTGGTTAGGTGTCGCGGTAGCACTGGGCACTTCGATGTGTTCCGGCGCTTCGATGTGTTCCGATTCAGTCATGGTGTCCTCCGTGAGTCGCGCACCACTGCAATGCCAAGGTTTGTACTGCGCCACCAACGTTGCGGCGCAATGCTGAAGCCCAGCTGAAAACATGGGCCAGGACCCCGTTTGCTCAGCTCTGCTTCAGCGACCGAGCGGTCACAATGGCAAGGTGCACAACAACAGCGCACCCCGGGTGCTGGTGATTGAGGACTCCGACGCGATCCGCGAGACCGTGGTGGCGGCGCTCGCCGACGCCGGATTCGTCAGCGGTGGACGAGCCGACGGCCGCGGCCTGGAGGACGTATTGCCCGCGTTCCGCCCGGACTTGGTGGTGCTCGACGTGATGCTGCCAGGCCGGGACGGGTTCGCTCTGATCGATGTGGTGCGCGGCTACGGCGACACCGGAATCATCTTGCTCACCGCCAAAGACGCGCTCGAGGATCGCCTGCGCGGGCTGGACACCGGCGCCGA
The DNA here is from genome assembly GCF_000455125.1 of Mycobacterium sp. UM_WGJ. Classification (GTDB taxonomy): domain Bacteria; phylum Actinomycetota; class Actinomycetes; order Mycobacteriales; family Mycobacteriaceae; genus Mycobacterium. Next base: position 37,699 of record NZ_AUWR01000005.1, on the reverse strand, counting down.
CGACTATGTGGTCAAGCCGTTCGAATTGGCAGAGCTGGTCTCCCGTATCGCAGCGGTGCTGCGACGGCGCGGTCGGGTGGCGTCTGCGATACAGATCGGCGACTTGGTGGTCGACATGGAGGCCGGGGTGGTGAGCCGTGCGGGTGCCGTGATTGAGCTGACGGGCACCGAACTCAAGCTGCTCGGCTACCTCGCCGAGCAGCGCGGCCGGACAATGAGCAAGGATCGGATCCTGACGGCGGTCTGGGGCTACGACGCCTACGACGCCAACCTCGTCGAGGTTTATGTCAGCGGACTGCGCCGCAAGCTGGAGGCCCACGGACCGCGGATGCTGCACACCGTCCGCGGTGTCGGCTACCGACTGGCGGCAGCCCGCCCATGAGCACACCCACACCATCGCTGCGCCGGCGAGCGACCGTGGGCACGGTTGGCGTGATCGCAGCACTGTTGGTCGTGCTGGGTGTGGCCGGCGACCAGCTGGTCGGCGCACAACTCAACCGGGACCTACGGGCCAGGCTCGACAACACCGCCGTCCGTGCCGCCAATCTGGTCGACGCCGGGGTGAGTCCAGCCGCCCTCGTCACCCAATTGCAGGGCCAAGATATCCGGGTACAAATAGTCGCTCCGGATGGCACCGCCTACGGCGACCTGGCCCTTAGGCCCGCCCCACCACCACCACCACCGCCGCCGCCACCACCGCGCCACCACCGGCACCCGCACCCGCCCGGCGGACCGCCACCACCGCCGCCACCACCACCTCCCGGCGAGTGGACCAGCACCACAGTGACCCGCCTGCTGCCGGACGGTTCAACACTGACCCTGGTGGCCGACACCTCGGCGATCAGCGCCCGCCATTCGGAACTGCGGTACGACCTGCTCGTCGGCGGCGCGATCGGGCTCGGGTTGGTCGCGTTGCTCGTCGGCCTCGCCGCCGCTCGGGCACTTGCCCCCTTGCAGCGAATGACCACGACTGCGCAGCTGATCGCCCACGGCGACCGGGGCCGTCGACTCCGCCCGGATCGGCCGCACACCGAGCTCGGGCAGGCCGCTGCCGCGTTCGACAGCATGCTCGACGCCCTGGAGACCGCCGAACGCGAAGCACGCCAAGCCGCAGATTCCGCGCAGCGAGCCGAGGCCAATACCCGCCGTTTCCTCTCCGACGCCGCACACGAGCTGCGCACTCCGATCGCCGGGATCCAGGCCCTGGCACAGCAACTCGCCGCCAACACCGGAAATGCCGCTCGCAGAGGTCGATTCGCGACATTACTCGCGGGCGAAACCCGCCGCGCCGCTCGGCTGGTCGCCGACCTTCTCGATATCGCGCGCATCGACGCCGGGGCGGCACTGCGCTGTGAGGACGTCGACTTGGTCGAGATCGCGGCCGCCGAAGTCGACCGTGCCGCGATGTTGGCCCCCAACCTGACTGTGCGCCTTACCGGGGACGGTCAGACATTGCCGGTGCACGCCGACCCGCAACGCATCGCGCAGATCCTGACCAACCTGCTGGACAACGCCTGTCGGCACACCCCGCAGGGCGGCGAGATCACCGTGCACACCAGCCGTCGCGAACCCAACGCCGAAGTAACGGTCACCGATACCGGTCCGGGGGTCCCGGACTCCGACCGCGAGCGGGTGTTCGACCGGCTGGTCCGCCTCGACGACGCCCGTAACCGCGACTCCGGGGGCGCCGGTCTGGGCCTGCCGATCGCCAGGGCACTGGCGCAGGCGCATCACGGCAACCTCGAGTGTCTGCCGCGGCAAACCGGTGCGGCATTCCGGCTCAGCGTGCCGCTGGCACGCGAGAAGGACCAGCAGAATGGCTAGAAATTCCTAATCGCCTACGGATCTTCGTCGTCTTCCTCGTCGCCGGAATCGTTGTTGCTCAGTAATTTTTCCGGATGGTGATAGTGGTTGATCCGGGGTTGACCGTGGTCTAGATGCGGTGGGGACAGGGTTTCGGTGGTGCCGTCGTGACGCTTGCGGGTTTTCCAGCCGCCTGAGGTGATGAGTTGGTGGTGCGGGCCGCAGCGCAGGGTGAGGTCGGTGATGTCGGTGCGGCGGGTTTTGGCGTAGTCGTTGTCGTGGTGGACTTCGCAGTGGTAGCCGGATGTGGGGCAGTTGGGGTGACTGCATCCGCGTTCTTTGGCGTACAGCACGATGCGTTGGGCGGGGTTGGCGAGGCGTTTGGTGTGGAAGAGGGCGAGTTCTTCGGCGCCTTGGTAGATGCGTAGGTAGTGGTGGGCGTGGCCGGCTAGGGCGATGACGTCGCGGATGGGTAGCCAGGTGCCGCCGCCGGTGTGGGCTTTGCCGGTGCCGGATTCCAGGTCGGCCAATGTGGTGGAGACGATGATGGTGGCGGGTAACCCGTTGTGCTGGCCGAGGTTTCCTGAGGCGAGTAGGGCGCGGCCCATGGCGGTCAGGGCGTCGTGATTGCGTTGCGCAGCAGTGCGGGTGTCGGTGTCGATCTGGGTTTGCGAGGGTGTGCCGCCGGTGCAAGGGATCTCGTCGTGGGGGTTGCACATGCCGGGGGCGGCCCAGCGGGCCAGTACGGCATCGAGGGTGGCGCGGGCTTGGGGGTCGAGATAGCCCTTGATCGGGCTCATGCCGTCACGGTCTTGGGGGCCGAGCACAATCCCGCGGCGTTTGGCTCGTTGTTCGTCGCTGTAGTTGCCGTCGGGATGTAGATGATCGGCCAGCCGTTGGGCGAGTTTGGCGAGTTCGTCGGGGCGACAATCCGTACTCAATGCGGTGAGGTGCTGTTCGGCCTGGGTCAAGGTGCCGGCATCTATAGCCTCGGGCAGGTAGGTGAAGAAGGAGCGAATTACCGCGATGTGCGCGGCGCTGATCTGCCCCTCCCGCTGCGCGGCAGCCACCTCAGGCCGCACGGGTTCCAACGGTTCGCCGGTCATGGCGCGGCGCGGCCCGAGTTCGGCGGCCTCCGCCAGACGCCGCCCAGCCTCACCGCGGGTCAGATGCAACTCGTCGGCGAGCACCCAGCGCGGTTTCCCCCCGATCTCGGCAGGCTCGGCGGTCGCGAACTGGTTGACCAGCGGATGCTCCACCGCCGGAAGCCTGCGCCGCAACTTCTCGCAGCGCTGCAAGATCGCCAGGCACTCCCGCGGCGTCAACGTCTCGAAGTCCAGCTCGAGCGCCCGATCCAGATCAGCCGAAAGTGCGTCGAAGACTTCGACGACCTCTTCGCGACTGTTCGAACGCATGTGCTAATACTAGCGCCGGCCCCCGACAAACCGCCAAAACTGTCCACAGCCTAAAACCACTGTGACACAAGTGATCACAGTGGCAAACAGGCCAAAAAAGTCTCAGTCCCGGTATTCCACCGCGCCGTCGTCGAGCACCACCCGCCGGTTGGCGCCGTCGGGACCGGCGGCCTCGGTGCGGAACACCGCCTTGCCCGGCTCGGTCCGCCAGATCGAGGTGGTCAGCGTCTCCCCCGGGAACACCGGGTCGGTGAACCGTGCCGAGATGGCGCTGACCCGGCTGGCGTCGCCGCCGCCGAGTTCGGCAACCAGCGCCCGACCGGCGAAACCGTAGGTGCACAGCCCGTGCAGGATCGGCTTGGGGAAACCGGCCAGGGTGGTGGCGAACCACGGATCGCTGTGCAGCGGGTTGCGGTCGCCGGAGAGCCGGTAGAGCAGCGCCTGGTCCTCGCGGGTCGCATATGCGACGCGGGAATCCGGTTCGGTGTCGGGGATCTGGGGGGCGACCGCCCGTTGCCCGGGTTCCCCGCCGAAGCCGCCGGCCTTGCGGATGACCAGGGTGGTCAGCGTCTCGACGACCAGCTCGGAAGTCTTCGAATCGGTGCCGCGCGCCCGCAGCATCACGACGGCGTTCTTGCCCTCGCCCTTGTCCTGGATGTCGGCGACCTCGGCCACCACCTGCAGGCTTCCGGCGGGCGGCAGCGGCGCGAACAGTCGCACCTCTTGGGAGCCGTGCAGCAGCAGCGCCGGGTTGAACGTGCCGATCTTGGCGACGGCCGCAAAGCCCATGCAGCAGATGACGGCGTAGGTGGGCAACACCTGCTGCGGGGTGTCGTGGCTGTTCTCGGTGGTGAACGCCAGATCGGCTGTTCCGGCGCCGACCCCGAGCGCATAGAGCATGGTGTCGCGCTCGGTCCAGGCGAACGGCATCGGGTCTGCGGTCGCGCCAATGGCCGTCGGGTCCAGTGCCACGGATTCTCCTTCACCTCGGACGAATTGGCCCCCACCATTTCAGCAGAACCGGTCCCGTCGGCGCCATCCACACGGCAGGCTGTCGGACATGGGGAAGCGCATCTGGAACCACACCGGCACCGCGTTCGCACTGTTGGCCGCGGCGCTGGCCGCAGCCCTGATGCTCAGCGGCTGTTCGGGGACACCGCACCCGCGCAACATCACCCTGACGCTCGTCCGGCACGCGGAATCGGAAGCCAACGCCGCCGGAATCCTCGACACGTCGGTACCCGGTCCGGGACTGACCGAGAAGGGCCGCGTCCAGGCCCAGGAAATCGCAGATCAGCTCTCCCGCGGCCACCACGATGGTGTCTACGCCTCCTCGATGGTGCGCACCCAGCAGACCGCCGCCCCGCTGGCCCGCGAACTCGGCCGTCAGGTGCAGATCCTGCCCGGGCTGCGCGAGATCAACGCCGGCTGGTTCGCCGACAAGCCCCGAGATGTTGCCAATTCGGCATATTGGCTTGCCCCGCAGGCCTGGCTGCACGGTGACCGGACCGCGGCCATCCCCGGCTCGATCGACGGCAACCAGTTCAACGACGACTTCGGCGCCGCGGTCCAGCAGATCTACGACTCCGGCGACACCAACCCGGTGGCGTTCGCCCACGGGGCGTCGATCGCGACGTGGACCCTGATGAATGTCAAGAACCCCCGCGATGAGCTGTTGATCAACCATCCACTGCCCAACCTCGGCAAGGTGGTGATCACCGGCAACCCGGCCACCGGCTGGAAACTGGTGGACTGGGACGGAATTCGCGGATTCTGAGCGCAGCGGCGCCCAGCATCGGACGGCGAGACTCAACTCACCATTGACGTAGCCGATCCGAGCGACCACCATGACCGCATGCGTTATGTCGTTACCGGCGGTACCGGGTTTATTGGGCGGCGGGCGGTGGCCCGAATTCTGAAGCACAGTCCCGATGCGCAGGTGTGGGTGCTGGTGCGCCGCACCTCGCTGGGCCGCTTCGAGGCCCTGGCAGCTCAGCACGGTCAGGCATGGGGCGAGCGGGTGAATCCGCTGGTCGGCGACCTGACGGAAGAGAATCTGGGGTTGACCGACTCGGCACTCACCGAACTGGGCGACATCGATCACGTGCTGCACTGTGCGGCCATCTACGACATCACCGCCGGCGCGGCCGAACAGCAGGCCGCCAACGTCGAAGGCACTCGCGCGGTGATCGGGCTGGCGAAGCGGCTCGACGCCACCTTGTCGCACGTGTCGTCGATCGCGGTGGCCGGCAACTACGCCGGTGAGTTCACCGAAGACGACTTCGACATCGGCCAGGAACTGCCGACCCCGTATCACCAGACCAAATTCGAGGCCGAAGCACTGGTGCGCTCGACGCCGGGACTGCGCTACCGGGTGTACCGGCCGGCGGTGGTGGTGGGCGATTCCCACACCGGCGAGATGGACAAGGTCGACGGGCCGTACTACTTCTTTCCGCTGTTGGCCAAGCTGGCGGCACTGCCCCGGCTCACCCCGATGGCGGTGCCGGACACCGGACGCACCAACGTGGTTCCGGTCGACTACGTCGTCGATGCGCTGATCGAGTTGATGCACGCCGACGGGTATGACGGGCGCACCTTCCACCTCACCGCGCCACGCTCGATCGGGCTGCCCGGCATCTACCGCGCCGTCGCGCGAGAGGCCGGGCTTCCGCCGCTACGCGCCACGCTGCCCGGCGCCGTCGCGGCCCCGGTGCTCAACGTCGGTGGGCGGGCCCGGGTGTGGCGCAACATGGTGGCCACCCAGCTGGGCCTGCCCGCCGAGGTGCTCGACCTGGTGAACCTGCGGCCGACGTTCGTCGCCGACGCCACCCGCACGGCGCTGGGAGACCGCGTCCGGCTGCCCGAGTTCGCCGACTACGCGCCGGGGCTGTGGCGGTACTGGGCGCAGCATCTGGATCCCGACCGCGCCCGCCGTGACGATCCGGCCGGGCCCCTGGTCGGCCGGCACGTCATCATCACCGGGGCGTCCAGCGGCATCGGCCGGGCTTCGGCGATCGCCGTCGCCGAGCGCGGCGGCACGGTCTTCGCGCTGGCCCGCAACGGCTCGGCACTCGACGATCTGGTGGCCGAGATCCGGGCCGGGGGTGGGCAGGCGCACGCGTTCACCTGCGACGTCACCGATTCGGCGTCGGTGGAGCACACCGTCAAGGACATCCTGGGCCGGTTCGGGCACGTCGACTACCTGGTGAACAACGCCGGCCGGTCGATACGCCGATCGGTGGTCAACGCATGCGATCGGATGCACGACTACGAGCGCACGATGGCGGTCAACTACTTCGGTGCGGTGCGCATGACGCTGGCGTTGCTGCCGCACTGGCGGGAACGACGGTTCGGCCACGTCGTCAACGTCTCCAGCGAAGGGGTGCTGGCGCACAGCCCCAAGTACAGCGCGTACGTGCCCACCAAGGCGGCACTGGATGCATTCGCCGACGTGATCTCGACCGAAACCCTCTCGGATCACATCACATTCACCACCATTCACATGCCACTGGTGGCCACCCCGATGATCGCGCCGACGGGGAAACTGCTCCCGGTCGGGGCGATCAGCGCCGAGCATGCGGCGGCCATGGTGGTGCGCGGGCTGATCGAGAAGCCGGACCGGATCGACACCCCGCTGGGAACTCTGGCCGAGGCGGGCAACTACGTCACCCCCAGGCTGGCGCGACGGGTCCTACACCAGCTGTACCTGGGCTACCCGGACTCGGCCGCAGCACGCGGCGTGGCGCCCCCAGAAACCACCGAAGCCGTTGCACCCGCTGCGGACCCGACTCGACGGCGCCCGAAGCGGCCGTCGCGGGCGATCCCCCGGGTACGGACGCCCCGCCCGGTCAAGCGGGCGGTGCGGTTGGTTCCGGGCGTGCACTGGTGAGCCCGCGCTCGTGACGCTGCCCGTCTTCGCCGACTTCGATACCGGCGTCGACGACGCGGTCGCGCTGGTGTACCTGTTGGCCAGCCCGGATGCCGAGCTTGTCGGGATCGCCGCCACCGGCGGAAACGTTGCGGTGCAGCAGGTCTGCCGCAACAACCTGGCCCTGTTGGAGTTGTGCGGGGCGACCGGAGTCCCGGTGTCGCGGGGCGCCGACAGGCTGGCCCACACCGCAGAGAACAGCCACGGGCCGCAAGGGCTGGGGTACGCCGAGTTGCCGCCCGGCACCGGACAGCTCACCGGATACGACGCTGCTGCAGCCTGGGTCGCCGCCGCCCGGGAACATCCGGGGCAGCTGATCGGTCTGGCCACCGGCCCGCTGACCAACCTGGCATTGGCGCTGCGGACCGAACCCGCACTGCCCACGCTGCTGCGTCGACTGGTGATCATGGGCGGCACGTTCTCCGGCGAACGGTCCGGCTGGGCCGAGTTCAACATCGGATTCGATCCAGAGGCTGCCGCTGAGGTGTTCACGGCATGGGGAGCGGTTGCGCCGCAACGGCTCCCGATCGTGTGCGGCCTGGATCTGACCCGGCACATCGCGATCACGCCGGCCATCCTGGCGCGGCTGGCCGACAACCGCATTAATCCGGTGGTCCGGATGCTCAACGACGCGCTGCGGTTCTATTTCGAGGCACACGAAGCACGCAGCCACGGCTACCTGGCGTATCTGCACGATCCGCTGGCCGCGGCGGTCGCACTGGACCCCACACTGGTGACGACTCGCCCGGCTGCGGTGCGGGTCGAGCTTGCGCCCGGCGATGCGCGCGGGCGGACGATCCCCGACTGGGATGCCGCACAGCCCAACGCACTGATCGGGGTGAGCGTCGACCCGGCGGTGTTCTTCGACCGATTTGTGCAGCGGGTCAGCGTATTCGCCGGCTCCCTTCCACCGAACGTGCGTTGAGGGTGATTCCGGAGCGGGGCGAATTCTCGTCCTGAGTACATGTTCGGTGTGGGCGCCGATCGGGACACTTGCCGGGGTTCACTCATACACCCCCTCCAGATACCACCGCCGCAGCCGGTAACACAGCAGCAGTGCCTGCCCGGGCGCCGCGCTTCCCGGCGAGTCCTCCAACAGCGCCTGGACTCGGGCGGTGCGCCCGGATCCCGGCCCCTGCCGCTGCGGATCCCACCACCGTTCGTCGACCGGCCAGGGACCGGCCCACCAGCGCAGCCGGTCTTCCCGGTCCCGGGCGACCAGCCACGCCGGGTCGGCCGAGAAGAGCCCCCGACCCGTCACCCGGATCGGATTACGTTCGGCGTCAAGCAGTTCCACCGGGTCGTCGAGCAGCACCGACGGCGAGGGTTCGGGGAGCCGGCCGGGCCACGGCTGGCGCGGGTCGGCCAGCGGCACCGGCTCGTCCCCCAGTGGGGTCAAGGTGATGCGCTCGGCGGGACCACGACCGCCGGAGAGCACCGGCACCCGCACCGCTTCGGGGCCGAGCAGGCCCTGCACCCGCACCAGGGCGCGGCGGGCACGCAACCGGTCCTCCTCTCCGAGCCCGCCCCACAGCGGTAACTGCAGCGCCTCGGTCGCCGATGCCACCTCCACCGGCTCCAGCCGCAACAGCGTCACCGGACCGGTGGGCCGATCTCGGGCGACGCGACTGTTCAACCAGCCGTCGAGCTGCCAGCGCACCCGATCCGCGGTGGCGTCCTCGGTCAACGGCTCGGCGCATCGCCACACCCGGGTCAGCTCTTCCCCGGTGTCGGTGACGGCGTGAATGGCCAGCCGGGTGCAGCCGACCCCGGCAGCCATCAGCGTCCGGTGCAGTACACCGGCCAGTGAGCGCCCGGCGAACGCCGCGGCGTCGACCCGGTCGAGCGGCGGATCGCAGTGCAGCACCGCCTCGAGATCGGGCGTGGGCTCCCGCCCGGACGGCCCGCGTTCCGGCTCGGCGCGAGCGAACCGGTGCGCGGTGAGCGCGTCGGGCCCGAACCGCGAGGTGACATCCGGGCGGGGCAGCGCAGCGAATTGCCCGATGGTTCGAATTCCCAAGCGCCACAACAGGTCGATCAGGCCGTCCCGCCCGGGCCCGGACAGGCTGGGCTCGGCGGCCAGCTGCCGGATCGACAGCGCCGACAGGAATCGGGCGTCTCCCCCGGGTGGCACCACAGCGCCGGTACGTGCGGCGAGCACCGCGGTGGAGAGCCCGTCGGCGATCCCGACCTGACATTCGACATCGGTCGCGGCCACCGCGTCGACGAGGCGTTCGGCGGCCTGCTCCTCGGAGCCGAAGGCCCGCACCGCACCACGCACCGACACCACCAGCAGCCCGGGCCGCAACACCTCAGCAGCCGGCATCAGTTCGTCGACCGCAGCCAGGACCGGCTCGAACAGCCGGGCATCACGATCGGTGTCGGCGGCCACCACATGCAGCGCCGGACAGCGGGCCGCCGCTTCTCGGCGTCGCAGCCCACGCCGCACCCCCGCCGCACGGGCGCCCGCCGAACAGGCGATCACCCGGTTGGCCAGGGTGACCGCAATCGGCGCGGTGGCCGGCAGCCCCGCCGCGGCCGCCGCGGCGACCGCGGGCCAGTCCATGCACCACAGCGCCAGTACTCGAGAGTCGGCCATGGGAAGGCTCGCTACCCGGCCCTGGTCCGCCCGGCCGCGCGTCCGGCGGCCCGCACCTCGAGCCGCACCGCGCCGATCCGCCCGAAGCCGGAGATGGCGCCACAGCCCGTCATCTTGTCGCCTACGGTCTCATAGCCGCTCACCCGGGCGTCCAACTGCAGCGCCGCGCCTTGCCAGGTGCCGCCGGAGACCAGCAGGGCGCAGCCCCGGTGACGCGCGCGGGCCAGCACCACCCGGGTGCGCGCCGGCGGTACCGATCGGCCGCCCAGCCCGAGCACCACCAGATCCATGCCGTCCATCAGCACCGTGGCCACCTCCACCGGGTCGTTGCCGGGGTCGGGGATCACCGCGAGCCGGCTCAGGTCGGCGCCCATCTCGGAGGCGGCCAGCAACCCGAGATCCGGCTGACCGACGATGGCTGCGTTGCCGCCGGCCGCCGTCACCGTGGCCACCATGCTCAGCATCAGCGAGCGGGCCCCCGAGAGCACCACCACCGTGCCGCGCGGCAGTCCGGCGGGCAACACCCCGGCCAGCAGCGACGGGACCGGCAGCACCGCGTCGGCGGCCGGGGCCGCTGCAGCCGACAGTCCGGCCCCCCGCCGGCCCGCACCCACCTTGCCCGACACCGCCGCCATCTGCCGACGCAGCTGTTCCAGCTGTTCGGCGCGATTTTCTCCGGCACCATGGCGTTGCCCCACGTCCACCGCCGCCGTCATGATCGCCTCCGGAAACACTCGAATATGTTCGAAACTATGTTCGATTGACCCGAGTGAACACTCCCCCACCGACAACCGTCAAGCCGGATCCTTCGGCGGCGCATCAACGGCCTCTCACGCCCCATCAGCACCGCGCCCCAGGCCATCGGCCGTCGACGATTGGTACATAGTTCAAAATATGTAACACTGTTCCGCATGACCCAATCCGTGGAGTCCGACGCGGCTACCGATGCGCTGCCCTTGGGACCGCAGTCCCTGGTGTGGCGCTACTTCGGCGACAACCGGATGTTCTTGATCGGGCCGCGGCCCGCGGTGCTGCAGAACATGCTCGCCGAGCTCGGCCAGGGCGTGCTGGACCACTCGGTGTTCTTCACCGACACCGCCGCTCGCATCAAACGCTCGCTGCCGCCGATCTTCATGACCGTCTACGGCGCCGAGTCCGACAACCCCGGCCAGCAGGTGCGCGACTTCCACCTCAACATCAAGGGGACCATGCCGGATGGAAACCGGTACCACGCACTGGATCCCGAGACCTACTTCTGGGCCCACGCCACGTTCGTCGAGCAGGTGCTGTACTTCGCCGACACCTTCGTCAAGCGGCTGACCCCCGCCGAGAAGGAGCGGATCTACCTCGAATCGAAGACCTGGTATCGCCGCTACGGCGTCAGCGACCGGGTGATGCCGGCCGACTACGCCGAATTCGAGCGCTACTGGAATCAGATGCTGGACAAGGTTCTCGTCGACCACCCGACCGCCAAGTACGGCGTCGGCTATGTCACCAAGGGCTTCCCCTGCCCCAAGGGAGTGCCGCCGACACTGTGGCGGGCGATTTCGGTGGTCTTCAACCCGCTCGCGGCGTTTCTCACCACCGGCGGCATGCCGCCGAGCACCCGTGCCCAACTGGGCTTGCCGTGGAGTGATCGCCACGAGCGGCGCTATCAGCGGTTCGCCGCGGTCTGCCGGTCGCGGCCGGTCAACTGGGCGTGGGATCATTTGCCGATGCGACTGCGCTACAACCAATTCGCCTATGCCGGCTACACCCGGGGCTGACCCGGCGACCACCGCCATCCTCGACGCCGCGGTCGTCGAGTTCGAGCAGCACGGCTTCCGGCGGGTCGCACTGGACGACGTGGCTCGCCGCGCCGGGGTCAGTCGCACCACCATCTACCGCCGGTTCGCCGGTCGCGATGAGCTGGTTGCCGCAGTCATCGACCGGGAGAACGCCGCGCTCTACGACGACATCGCCACCGAGCTGAAAAACTCTGGCGCCCAGTCGAATTACTATGTCGAGGCGTTCACGTCGGCAATCATGCAGTTTCGCCGACATCGGGTGCTCAACCGGATGATCACCGATGAGCCGGCGCTGGCGCTGGAGCTCTCCCGGCGGCACTACAGCGCGATCCTGGACCGCATGTCCGAAGCGCTGCGGGTGATCTTCCCGGCCGGGTTCGCCGAACGCCTCGGCCCGGCGGTGGTCACCGAATTGGCCGACACCGTCCTGCGATACGCGGCGCTGGCACTGTTATTGCCGTCGCGCGAACCGCTGGATTCCGTCGAGGACATCCGCACATTCGCGACCGAGCATTTCCTGCCCAGTCTTCCCGCGGCGCTGCGTGCGGTGCCGATATAGGCTCCCCCTCATCAGAGAGCCGCACCGACTCCCATCGAGGCAACCACCTCAGGCATGTAGCTCTCCGCGAGCACAGTCGCGATGGCCTCGACTTCAGGAGCAAGCGGATACATGTGGCGATACTGCAGAACCTGTTTGCCGATCAACCCGAGCCGCTCGGTGAACGTCGGCATGCGGCCCGGATCCAGCAACGGCGTGTTGAACGGCGCGCAGTCGGAACGCTGAAACTCGAAAGCGGCACTGATCCGCGGCGCGGCGCCAAGACGGCTGCCACGCCCGCCCCAATGCAGCACCGCCTGATTCCAGGCGAACATGGTGCCCGCCGTGGCCGGCAGCGCCCGAATGTCCTGGAGATTGCGGACCACCGTGTTGTCCGGCCCGTCCCAGCGACGTTCGACGAAACGATCATCGAGATGGGCGGGCAGCATGTACATACATCCATTGAGCGGCGTGGCGTCGGTGAACGGCAGCCACACGGTCAGCGTGTGAGGCGAGTTGTCGTCATCAAGGGTGTTGATCAACTTGTCCCGGTGCGGTCCCCAGCCGACGGCGTTGTCGTTGGGATTGACGTGCCAGACCCAGAAGTCGGGCAGCGCCTGGTACCCCTCGCCCATCACGCTGGAGAGGAACTCCGACAGCCCCTGGAAAGCCAGCCACAGCTCGTCGTAGACGAACGCGAAGGCCAACGGGATTCCTTGCTGGAACAGCGTCGACACGCCCGCGCGAATGGGCGCGATGGCCGCTTCCGGCAGGGCGTCGGGGACCTGGACGTAGCCCTCGCGCTTCAAGTTGGCCAGCTGGGTATCGAGCTCGCCCACCGCAGCGGACGGGCGGGCGCCCCCGGCTTCTATCGACATTTCCGGGCACAGTTGCGTCCAGAATTCGCGACGCTGCACGTCGGCAGCGGAAAGCGCAGCAATCATGGGGCTACTCCCACTCAATAGTGCCGGGTGGTTTGCTGGTGATATCCAAGACTACGCGGTTGACCTCGCGAACCTCATTGGTTATCCGAGTCGAGATCCGCTCCAGCACCTCGTAGGGCACTCGGGTCCAGTCGGCGGTCATGGCGTCTTCACTGGACACCGGGCGCAGCACGATCGGGTGGCCGTAGGTGCGGCCGTCGCCTTGCACCCCCACCGAACGGACATCGGCCAGCAGCACCACCGGACACTGCCAGATCTGGTGGTCCAGGCCGGCGGCGGTCAACTCCTCGCGGGCTATCGCGTCGGCCTGCCGCAGCGTCGCCAGCCGCTCACCGGTGACCTCGCCGACGATCCGGATGCCCAGTCCGGGACCCGGGAACGGTTGGCGGGCAACGATCTCCTCCGGCAGTCCCAACTCGCGCCCGACCGCGCGCACCTCGTCCTTGAACAGCAGCCGCAGCGGCTCGACGAGACTGAACTTCAGGTCGTCGGGCAGCCCACCGACGTTGTGGTGGCTCTTGATGTTCGCGGTGCCGGTCCCCCCACCGGATTCCACCACGTCCGGATACAGCGTGCCCTGCACCAGGAACTCGACGCCGCCTTGAGAAGCATCGTGGTCTCCCAAGGTGTCTCGCACCGCACCCTCGAAGGCCCGGATGAACTGGCGCCCGATGATCTTGCGCTTGCCCTCGGGATCCGACACCCCCGACAGCGCATCGAGGAAGACGGCGGCGGCATCTACAGTGACCAGCTTCGCGCCGGTGGCGGCGACGAAGTCGTTCTGCACCTGCTCACGTTCACCGGCGCGCAACAGCCCGTGGTCGACGAAGACACACGTCAGGCGGTCACCGATGGCACGCTGCACCAGCGCCGCGGCAACCGCCGAATCCACCCCGCCGGACAGTCCACAGATGGCATGGCCGTCGCCGATCTGTTCGCGCACCTGCTCGATCAGCGCATCGGCGATATTGGCGGGCGTCCAGGCCGCGTCGATGCCGGCGAACTCGTGCAGGAACCGGCTGAGCACCCGCTGCCCGTAGGGGGTGTGCAGCACCTCGGGGTGGTACTGCACCCCGGCGAGCCGGCGGGCGCGGTTCTCGAACGCGGCCACCGGGGCACCCACGGTGCCGGCCACCACGGTGAACCCGTCGGGCGCAACGGTCACCGCGTCGCCGTGACTCATCCACACCGGCTGGGTGCCCGGCAGGCCCGAGTGCAGTTCTCCGCCGGTCACCGTCAGTTCGGTGCGGCCGTACTCACTGGTCCCGGTGTGCTCGACGGTGCCGCCGAGCGCCGCCGCCATGGCTTGAAAGCCGTAGCAGATGCCGAACACCGGAAGGTCGAGCTCAAACAGCGCCGGATCGAGCTGGGGCGCGCCCTCGGCGTAGACGCTGGCCGGCCCGCCGGACAGCACGATCGCCAGCGGATTGCGCGCGGCGATTTCTTCGACTGTCGCGGTGTGCGGGATGACCTCGGAGAAGACCCGCGCCTCCCGAACTCGGCGGGCGATCAATTGGGCGTACTGCGCGCCGAAGTCGACGACCAAGACGGGACGAGACGATGGTGATGACACGCACAGAGTGTAGTGGCGGCAAAAGTCAGCCGGACCAACGGCGGGCATGGTGAAGTGGAAGGACGCCGCAACGGAAGAAGGAGGACACGTGCTGGGTCTGCCCGAAACGGTGCGTGCCTGCCTGTTCGACCTCGATGGAGTCCTCACCGACACCGCCAGCGTGCATACCCGCGCCTGGAAGACCATGTTCGACACCTACCTGTCTGCGCGCGCCGAACGCACCGGCGAACCGTTCGTGCCGTTCGACCCGGAAGGTGATTACCGGCGCTTCGTCGACGGTCGCAAACGCGACGACGGAGTGCGCGCGTTTCTGGCCAGTCGCGGCATCACGCTGCCCGACGGCGCCGACGACGACCCACCCGATGCCGAGACCGTGCACGGTCTGGGCAACCGCAAGAACGCGGCGTTCCTGGTGACGCTGCAGTCCGACGGGGTGGAGGTGTTCGAGGGATCCCGTCGCTACCTGGCAGCGGTCACCGCGGCGGGCCTGGCCACCGCGGTGGTGTCGGCCAGCGCCAACGCCGGTGAGGTACTGGCGCTCACCGGTCTGGAGACGTTCATCGCGCAACGGGTCGACGGCGTGACGCTGCGCACCGAACACATCGCGGGCAAGCCCGCACCGGATTCGTTTCTGCGGGCGGCGCAGCTGCTCGGCGTGTCCCCCACGGCGGCTGCGGTATTCGAAGACGCGCTGTCGGGGGTGGCGGCCGGTCGAGCCGGCGGGTTCGGCTTCGTGGTGGGAGTCGACCGGGTGGGCCAGCGCGATGAGCTGCTCAGCCACGGCGCCGACGTCGTCGTCACCGATCTGGAAGAACTGTTGTGAAAGCGAGCCGATGATCGCGCAAGATTACTTTCCGATAGAACCGTGGCAGATCCGCGAGACCCACCTCGACCTGGATCTGCTGGGGCAGACGGAGTCCCTGTTCGCCCTGTCCAACGGGCACATCGGCCTGCGCGGCAACCTCGATGAGGGCGAACCGCATGGCCTGCCCGGAACCTACCTGAACTCGTTCTACGAGGTGCGGCCGCTGCCGCACGCCGAGTCCGGATTCGGCTACCCGCAGGCCGGGCAGACCGTGGTCGACGTGACCAACGGCAAGATAATCCGGCTGATGGTCGACGACGAACCGCTGGACGTCCGCTACGGCGAGCTGATCGAACACGAGCGGATCCTCGATCTGCGCGCGGGCACCCTGACCCGCCACATCCACTGGCGCTCACCGGCGAAGAAGCAAGTCAAGGTGCATTCGACCCGGTTGGTGTCGCTCGCGCAGCGCAGCGTCGCCGCCATCGAATACGTCGTCGAGGCGGTCGATGAATTCGTCCGTGTGACAGTGCAATCCGAGCTGGTCGCCAATGAGGACCAGCCGCCGACCTCCGACGACCCGCGGGTTGCGGCGATCCTGGAGAACCCACTGGAGGCCGTCGAACGCGAGAACACCAACACCGGTGCGGTACTGGTGCACCGCACCCGCGCCAGCGAACTGATGATGGCCGCCGCCATGGATCACGAGGTCGAGGTACCCGGGCGGGTCCAGGTCTCCACGATAGCGATCCCCGACGTGGCGGCGACCACCGTGGTGTGCGGACTGCGTCCCGGGCAGAAACTGCGCATCGTCAAATACCTGGCCTACGGCTGGTCCAGTGAGCGGTCCAGGCCCGCGCTGCGCGATCAGGCCATCGCGGCGCTGACCGGCGCCCGCTACAGCGGCTGGCAGGGGCTGGTCGACGCCCAACGTGCCTACCTCGACGAGTTCTGGGACGGTGCCGACGTCGAGGTCCACGGCGACCCGGACTGCCAGCAGGCGGTCCGCTTCGCGCTGTTCCACCTGCTACAAGCCAGCGCCCGCGCCGAACGCCGCGCCATCCCCAGTAAGGGCCTGACCGGCACCGGCTATGACGGCCATACCTTCTGGGACAGCGAGAGCTTCATCCTGCCGGTGCTGATCTACACCGCTCCGCACGCCGCGGCCGATGCGCTGCGCTGGCGGGCGACCACGCTGGATCTCGCGCGCGGGCGCGCCACCGAGTTGGGGCTGTCCGGCGCGGCTTTCCCGTGGCGGACGATCCGTGGCCAAGAATGCTCCGGGTACTGGCCGGCGGGCACCGCCGCCTGGCACATCAACGCCGATATCGCGGCGGCGTTCGAGCAGTACCGGGTGGTCACCGGCGACCCCTCGGTGGAGCAGGAGTGCGGGCTGGCGGTGCTGGTCGAGACCGCGCGGCTCTGGCGCTCGCTGGGGCACCACGACCGGCACGGGGTGTGGCACCTGTACGGGGTCACCGGTCCCGACGAATACACCGCGATCGTTCGGGACAACGTGTTCACCAACCTGATGGCCGCCCATAATCTGCGCACCGCCGCCGAGGCATGCGCCCGCCACCCCGATGCCGCCCACGAGTTGGGGGTCACCACCGAGGAAATGGCGGGCTGGCGGGACGCGGCCGACGCGGCGCACATTCCCTACGACGAGGAACTCGGGGTGCATCCGCAGTGCGACGGGTTCACCACGGCCGCGGAATGGGACTTCGACACCCGCAACACCTACCCACTGCTACTCAGCGAACCCTATGTGCGGCTGTACCCGGCCCAGGTGGTCAAGCAGGCCGATCTGCTACTGGCCATGCAGTGGCGCAGCCATGCGTTCACCGACGAGCAGAAGGCCCGCAACGTCGACTACTACGAGCGGCGCACGGTACGGGACTCGTCGCTGTCGGCGTGCACCCAGGCGGTGATGTGCGCCGAGGTGGGACACCTGGAGTTGGCCCACGACTACACCTACGAGACGGCGTTCGTCGACCTGCGCGATCTGCACGACAACACCCGCGACGGCCTGCATATGGCGGCGCTGGCCGGGACCTGGCTGTCATTGGTGGCCGGGTTCGGCGGCCTGCGCGACGACGCCGGCGTGCTGTCGCTGGATCCCGCCCTGCCGGACGGAATCTCACGGCTACGTTTCGGGTTGCGCTGGCGGGGGTTTCGGGTGACGGTCGACGCCAACCACAGCAAGGTCACCTACACGCTGCGCGATGGCCCCGATGGCCGACTGACGATCAACCATGCCGGCGAGGAGGTCGAACTGAGTACGCGGTCCCCGACGACGCTGCCGGCCCGTCGGCGCGAACCGCTGCTGCCCACTCCGACGCAGCCGCCCGGCCGCGAACCCATGCACCGCCGGGAAGTCGCGCGGTGATCGCTCAGGCGATACCGGAGGACCAGCGCAGCGCACCGAAGGCGCTGTCGGGCACCGCCGGGTTCTTCGGCGCGATCGGGTCGAGCCGCCGGTAGGCCTCGCCCTGGGTGGGCCGCAGGTCGGCCTCGCCCTTGTTGGGCCACAGCGATGCGGCCCGCTCGGCCTGCGCGGTGATCGACAGGGACGGGTTGACGCCGAGGTTGGCCGACACCGCCGCGCCGTCCATCACCGCCAGGGTCGGGTAGCCGTACACCCGCTGGTAGGGGTCGATGACGCCGTGCTCGGGGCTGTCCCCGATCGCCGCCCCGCCCAGGAAGTGTGCGGTGAGCGGAATGTTGAACAGCTCGCCCCAGGTACCGCCGGCCACGCCGTCGATCTTGGCGGCGATGCGGCGGGTGACCTCGTTGCCGACCGGAATCCAGCTCGGGTTCGGCTCGCCGTGGCCCTGCTTGCTGCTGTAGCGGCGGATGCCCAGCTTGCTGCGTTTGGTGAAGGTGGTGATCGAGTTGTCCAGATGCTGCATGACCAGGGCGATCACGGTGCGCTCACTCCAGCCCCGGGGGTTGAGCAGCCGCAAAATGTTGCGGGGGTCTTCGCCGGCTTGGTTCAGCAGCTGGCGCCACCGCGGGGTGTCGGTTCCTTGCGGACCGGAACCATCAGTCATCAGGGTCTGCAACAACCCCATGGCGTTGGAGCCCTTGCCGTAGCGGACCGGTTCGACGTGGGTGTCGGTGGTGGGGTGGATCGAGGAGGTGATCGCCACGCCGTGGGTCAGGTCCAGGTCCGGGTTGACCTTCAAGGTGGCCGCGCCCACGATCGATTCGGAGTTGGTGCGGGTCAGCACGCCCAGCTTGTCGGAGAGCCTCGGCAGCTTGCCCTTATCGCGCATCTTGAACAACAGCCGCTGGGTGTTGTAGGTGCCGGCGGCCAGGATCAGGTGCCGGGCGGTGAAGGTCTTGCGGTGCCGGCGCGCGCGCAAGCCGGTTCGTACCGTCGTCACCTGCCATAGCCCGTCGGCCCCCTGCTCGAAGGCAGTCACCGTCGTCATCGGATGCACCTGCGCTCCAGCCGATTCCGCCAGATACAGGTAGTTCTTGACCAAGGTGTTCTTGGCACCCCAGCGGCAGCCCGTCATGCATTCGCCGCACTCGATACAACCGGTGCGCTTCGGGCCCGCTCCGCCGAAGTACGGGTCGGCCACGGTCTTGCCCGGCTCCTTGGCACCGTTGGCGCCGTCCGGGCCGAAGAACACCCCGACCGGGGTGGCCACGAACGTGTCGCCGACTCCCATCTCATCGGCGACCTGCTTAACGATGCGGTCGGCGTCGGTGAAGGTCGGGTTCTGGACCACGCCGAGCATCCGCTTGGCCTGGTCGTAGTGCGGCATCAACTCGGCACGCCAGTCGGTGATATGCGCCCACTGCTTGTCGGCGAAGAACGGCTCCGGCGGGACATAGAGCGTGTTGGCGTAGTTCAACGACCCGCCGCCGACCCCGGCACCGGCCAGCACCATGACATTGTTGAGCAGGTGGATGCGCTGAATGCCGTAGCAACCCAGCTTCGGCGCCCACAAAAACTCGCGCAGATGCCAGGAGTTCTTCGCGAAATCCGCGTCGGCGTAGCGGCGGCCTGCCTCCAAAACGCCTACCCGATAACCCTTCTCGGTCAGCCGCAACGCGCTCACGCTGCCGCCGAAACCCGAGCCGATGATCAGGACGTCGTAGTCAGGCTCCATCGCATCAGTATGCCCTACCCGGTACCCGCGGTAGCAGGGTCGCCGAGGCTACATTTCGTCGCGGTTTTCGTCTCCCGGAGACAAAGACAGGGCCGAAATCAGGAACCGACGGTCAGGCCGACCTTCTGGAACTCCTTGAGGTCGCAGTAGCCGGCCTTGGCCATCGCGCGACGCAACCCGCCGACCAGGTTCAACGAGCCGAATGGGTCGTCGGAGGGGCCCTCGAGCACCTGCGCCAGACCGGGCCGCTCCCCGTAGGCGACCTGCATCAGCGCGCCACGCGGCAGGGAGGGGTGGGCGGCAGCCGACGGCCAGTACCAGCCGTCGCCCTGCGCCTCGGCCGCGCCGGCCAGCGGCGTGCCCAGCACCACCGCGTCGGCGCCGCAGGCGATCGCCTTGGCCAGATCCCCGGACGTGTGGATGTCACCGTCGGCCAGCACGTGCACGTAGCGCCCGCCGGTCTCATCGAGGTATTCGCGGCGCGCGGCGGCCGCGTCGGCGATCGCGGTGGCCATCGGCACCGAGATGCCCAGGACTTCGTCGGAGGTGGTCACCCCGGAGGTGGACCCGTAGCCGACGATCACCCCGGCCGCGCCGGTGCGCATCAGGTGCAGCGCGGTGCGGTGGTCGATCACCCCGCCGGCCACCACCGGGATGTCCAGCTCGGAGATGAAGGTCTTCAAGTTGAGCGGTTCCCCGGCTCCGTCGCGGTCCACGGCGACCCGCTCGGCGGAGATGATGGTGCCCTGGATGACCAGTAGGTCGACGCCCGCGGCCACCAGCGCCGGGGTCAACGCTGCGGCGTTCTGCGGGCTCACCCGTACCGCGGTGGTCACCCCGGCCTCGCTGATGCGCGCCACCGCGGCGCCGAGCAGTTCGGGGTTCAGCGGCGCAGCGTGCAGCTGCTGCAGCAGCCGGATCGCCGCCGAGGGCTCAGGTTCTTTGGCGGCCGCTTCGATCACCTGGGCGATCTTGGCCTGGACGTCGGCGTGGCGGCCGATCAGTCCTTCGCCGTTGAGCACCCCCAGCCCGCCGAGCCGGCCCAGTTCGATGGCGAACTCCGGGGAGACCAGCGCGTCGGTGGGATGGGCCAGGACCGGCATCTCGAACCGGTAGGCGTCCAGCTGCCAGGCGGTGGACACGTCCTTGGAGGAACGAGTACGCCGGGATGGCACGATGTTGATGTCGTCGAGTTCATAGGTCCGGCGGGCGGTGCGGCCCATGCCGATCTCAACCATGTCACGCATGACGGGTCAGCCTCGTTTCTGTTGCTCTGCTTGTCTGCGCGCAGACGCGGGGACGAACGCCTGCTCAGCGCACGTAGTAGTTGGGGGCTTCGACAGTCATGGTGATGTCGTGCGGGTGGCTTTCCTTCAGGCCCGCGGCGGTGATGCGCACGAACTGTGCCTGCTGCAGCGCCTCGATGGTGGCCGAACCGGTGTAGCCCATCGCCGCGCGCAGCCCGCCGGTGAGCTGGTGGATGACCGTGCTCAGCGGGCCCCGGAACGGCACGCGGCCTTCGATGCCCTCGGGCACCAGCTTGTCCTCGGAGAGCGCGTCGTCCTGGAAGTAGCGGTCCTTGGAGTAGGACTTGGCTCCACCGCGGCCCTGCATGGCACCCAGCGAACCCATCCCGCGGTAGCTCTTGAACTGCTTGCCGTTGACGAAGATCAGCTCGCCGGGCGATTCGGCGGTGCCGGCCAACAGCGAGCCGAGCATCGTCGTCGAGGCGCCGGCGGCCAGCGCCTTGGCGATGTCGCCGGAGTACTGCAGCCCTCCATCGGCGATCACCGGCACACCGGCCGGGGCGCAGACGGCGACGGCTTCCATGATGGCGGTGATCTGGGGGGCGCCCACCCCGGCCACCACCCGGGTGGTGCAGATCGAGCCGGGGCCCACCCCGACCTTCACCGCGTCGGCACCGGCCTCGACCAGCGCGGCGGCGCCACTTCGGGTAGCAACGTTGCCGCCGACCACGTCGACCCGCTCCCCCACTTCGGCTTTGAGCTTGCCCACCATGTCCAGCACCCCGCGGTTGTGGGCGTGTGCGGTGTCCACGATCAGCACATCCACCCCGGCGTCCACCAGCGTCATCGCCCGGACCCAGGCGTCGTCGCCAACACCCACCGCGGCGCCGACCAGCAGTCGACCGTCGCTGTCCTTGGTTGCCAGCGGGTGCTGCTCGGTCTTGACGAAATCCTTGACGGTGATCAGTCCGGTCAGCTTGCCGTGGCCGTCGACGATCGGCAGCTTCTCGATCTTGTGCCGGCGCAGCAGCCCCAGCGCGGCGTCGGCGGAGACACCCTCCTGTGCGGTGATCAGCGGCGTCTTGGTCATCACTTCGGCGACCGGCTTGTTCTGGTCGACCTCGAAGCGCATGTCCCGATTGGTGATGATGCCAACGAGTTGGCCCCGCGAGTCCACTACCGGCAGCCCGGAGATCCGGAAGCGGGCGCACAGCGCGTCCACCTCGGCCAGGGTGTTCTCCGGTGTACAGGTGACCGGGTCGGTGACCATGCCGGCCTCGGACCGCTTGACGGTCTCGACCTGGCCGGCCTGCTCGGTGACGGGCAGATTGCGGTGCAGCACGCCCATGCCACCGGCGCGGGCCATCGCGATCGCCATCCGGGCCTCGGTGACGGTGTCCATCGCGGAGCTGACCAGCGGCACCTTGAGGGCGATGTTGCGCGTGAGCCGACTCGCGGTGTCGGCGGTAGCCGGCACCACGTCGGATGCCGCCGGAAGCAGCAGGACGTCATCGAAGGTCAGCCCCAGCATCGCGATCTTGGGGGACTGTCCGTCGAGCGCGCCACCGGCATATACCGCATCGTCTTGCGGACCCATGGCACCAGTCATCGGAGCGCTGACCTCTGTTTTGGACAACCAACGGCCATCTGGGAGCCTCCACTACAAAACCGGGGTGAGAATTCCATCTTAATGGCGGCGCGCAGCCGCCTTCGCCCGCCACCACCCTTGGTCTCCGGGCGGGCCCCTTGGCCCACCGCTGGCGTTCTGTCAGGGCTACTGCGTACCCTGATGGGCGTGCGTGACCACCTGCCACCCGGTTTGCCGCCCGACCCGTTCGCCGACGATCCGCATGACCCGTCTGCCGCACTGGACGCAGTCGAACCGGGCCAGCCGCTCGACCCGCAGGAACGGACCGCAGTCGAGGCCGACCTCGCAGATCTGGCGGTCTATGAAGCGCTGCTGGCGCACAGAGGAATTCGCGGCCTGGTGGTCTGCTGCGACGACTGCCAACAGGACCACTACCACGACTGGGACATGCTGCGCGCCAACCTGCTGCAGCTGCTGATCGACGGCACCGTCCGCCCGCACGAGCCGGCCTACGACCCGGAGCCGGACAGCTACGTGACGTGGGATTACTGCCGCGGTTATGCCGATGCGTCGCTCAACGGGGCGACCTCGGAAGCCGACGGCTACCGCTGATCAGGTCGCTGCCAGTTTCCACCGCGGTGGACCACCAGCTGCGCGGCGTCGTCACGCAGGCCGCGTAACTCTGCTGCCGTGTGCGCGCCGGCGGCGTCGTTCAAATCGGCCAGCATGCACGCCAACGCCCATTGCAGGGGAATCAACCCCAGCCGGCCGGTGTGCTGCAGTGCGGCCTCGGACACGGCGCGTGCTCGGTCGAGGTTCCCCGCGCAACACAGCGCGCCGGCCAGCACCACCTGACTTTTCACCCGGTGTCGCGTCATACCGTCGCTCACCAGCTCGCACGCCTGCTCGGCATGGCGCACCGCGGCGACTCCATCGCCGGTGACCATCGCCAGTTCCGCGGTCACCCAATGCCGGCGCACCGCCAGGCGCGCCGGCGCGGTGGACGGCTCCGGTTCGGCGCGGGCCAGCAGTGCCGCCGACGCCGCGAAACGCCCCACTCCGAGGGCGTCGGCGGCCAGCCCGACCAGCGCATCGGCGCGGGCTTCAGGGTCGACTTCGCGGTCATTGAGGGCCAGCGCCAGCGCGCGGCCGTCGAAGACGCGGGCCCGATCGTGACCGCCGAGTTGGCGCAGGAACGAGCCCCGGGTGCTGTATGCCAGGGAGGCCAGCGGCCCGGCCGGCACCTCGCGCAACAACGCCGCCAGATCGGCGGCGGCACTGGCGTAGCGCCCTTGGCCTCCGGCCGCGACGGCACGCAGCCACCGCTGCCGGGGATTGGTCGCCGCCGGCAGGGGCCAGCGGCCGGGTTCGTCGCCGAACGCGGCGGCAACGAGGACTGCATTCGGGTCGTCGATCATCGCTGCGCGACGTTACGCGGTACCGCCTTCACATAACCACTCCACAGAATGCGGAATAACATCCACTCTCACGGAAACTCCACTCTTTTAGGCCAGCCTTTCTTAACCATCGCGTTGGTTTTACTTCAGATCGTTTAGTTACCGTCCCTTCGGCGCCGGAAGACAGCCGGCGCTGTTTTACGCGCACCACCCACCGCTCGACAAGCCGCATCCCCAAAGATCCGGCCCCAACAGCGTTTTGAGAGGGGTTCCCATGCCACAGGTTGAGCAATTGCCCGGCCGCAACGCGGACGTATGGGATTGGCAGCTTCGGGGAGCGTGTCGAGGGGTCGACTCATCGGTGTTCTTCCCGCCCGACGGAGAACGCGGCCGCGCCCGGGCCCAGCGCGAGCAGAACGCCAAGAAGTGGTGCCGCAATTGCCCGGTGCTGGAACAGTGCCGGACGCACGCACTCGCCGTAGGTGAGCCCTATGGCATCTGGGGCGGCATGTCTGAAACCGAGCGGCACGCCGCACTGCGCTGCAACCTGCGCCCCAGCGGCTAATCGCTTCCCGACCGGCCGCGGCGTCACATCCGCGGCTCGTGGGCACCCTGAGCAGCCCCCGGGTTTCCCGGGGGCTGTTCGCCCCACTGCACCTCCCCCGGCGAGGCGATCGTTACGTGCAGCAGCGGTGTGATCGCTGAGTTGAGCGCAGATCACTCGGTTCTGGCGATCACCGGCCACCTGCGCCATTACGCTTTCTTTCGGCAGCCCGCGGGCCTGCGGGGGAAAGAAGAGCAAGGAGTGCCCGGTGAGAAAGCACCTGCTGTTCGGAACCATCGCAGCTGGGTTCGCCGTCGGCCTCATCGGCGCACCCATCGCGAGCGCTGATGACGAGGGATTCCTCAATGAACTGCGGTCCAATGGATTCCCGGGCCTGACGCTGGGCGACCAGCAGCTGCCCGACGGCGTGGTGGTGGCCAACGGTTGGATGGCCTGCAACCGGCTGCGTCTGGGTGAGAAGCCCGAACAGACACTGGCCCAAGTGAACCCGAACGACGTCGACAAGGGACGCATGCTGATCAATGCCGCGCAGCATCACCTGTGCCCCGACACCCTCTAACAGCCCTGCCAGTCGCCCGCCCGATGACCTCGCGCCGCTGTTTCAACGAATTCTTCTGACACCGATAGGCACCAGCACGCCAGTGCTGGTGCCTATCGGTTCCGAACGTGAGATCAGCCGTGCGGCGCCTCAGATATCTTGCTCTCCGGCTTGCCCAGCGTCTTGCAGTAGGTCGATACCGACAGGCGCGTGGCCGAGATCTCCAGATTCGATGGATCGGCACCGCTCTTGTCTTTGAGCATCTTGCTGATTTCGTCGTCCTGCTTCTTCTCGTCCTGTTCGACGAAATCCTTGCACTTGGTGTCGCCGCCGGTGTTGATCACCTGCGACGCCGAGCAACCACTGGAAATGAGCACGCCCAGTGCGAGGGCGGCAAATGCAATGCTTTTCATTCTCGTCACTCCCTACGCCTCGCGCCCGAATAGGCGCACCAGCCAAAGCAGGATGATCGCGCCCAATATTGCGGTGAACAGGGTGAACCACCAGCCGCCGCTCGCCGTATCCACGACGAAGCTGAGCAGGAACCCGCCGATCAACGCTCCGACTACGCCCACGATTACGTCGGTGAACAGGCCATATTTGGTCTTCATGGCCATACCCGCGATCCAGCCGGCGATAGCGCCGATCACGATGTAGCCGATCCACCCCACACTGGTCAACGTTGTGGAACGGGCCAAGAATTCGGTGGCCGCCACTGCGTTCATGGTGATCTCCTTTTCGACACCTTTAGCGCCGTTGAGGTCAACGCCGCGGAGGATTCATACCCGTTTCACGCGGAGACTAATCACCTCTCGCGCGCTCTTCACAGTTGAACCGGAAATGAATTGATAACCGATGCAAATGCATTCGCCCGCTCCGAGTTATGTCGCACCCTTCGGCAGGTGGCAGGCGAACCGCTTCGGCCAGCCAAAGTCAGCTCGCGCCCGCCGCGATCACGTCGTTGACCTCGACGGCGCGCGCGGCCATCTCGGCATGAGCCCGGTCCAGGGATTCAGCTTGATCCTCATCGGCCTTCATCAACGCCTCGATGTCGAAACCGGCCATGTCGAGCACACCCATGTCTCGGAATGCCTTCTGCACCTTGGTGCCCCACAGCCCGATGTCCTTGACGATCGGCACGATGCGGCTGAACAGGTGCGAACGGAACTGGATCATCAACGGTGACGAGTCGACCCATTCCGCGCACTCTTTGACGTTCATGCCAAGGGTCTCAAAGACCTCCTCCCCACGGAATCGGTCGCGCATCAGGTAGCAGGCGTCTACGACGAACTCTTCACGTTCATCGCGTTCGGCCTCGGTGAGCGCGGAGTAGTAGTCCTTCAACGAGATTCGGCCGAAGGCGACATGGCGAGCCTCGTCCTGCATGACGTAGGCCAGTACCTTCTTGGCCAGGGAATCCGGTGCTGACATGTCCCGCAGTACCCCGAAGGCGGCCAACGCGAGCCCCTCGATGAGGACCTGCATCCCCAGGTAGGGCATGTCCCAACGCGAGTCGCGCAGGGTATCGCCCAGCAGTGCGGTCAGGTGTTTGTTGATCGGGTAGACCATCTCGGCCTTGTCCTGCAGGAACCGCGAAAACGCCTCGACATGGCGGGCTTCGTCCATGGTCTGGGTGGCCGCGTAGAACTTCGCGTCCAGATCCGGGACCACTTCGACGATCTTGGCCGCGCACACCATCGCGCCCTGTTCCCCGTGCAGGAACTGGGAGAACTGCCAGGACTGGAAGTGCTGGCGCATCTCGGCGCGACGCGCGTCGTCGGCGGCGTCCCACATCGGGCTGCCAAACAGGGGGTGGAACTCGTCGGGCAGACCGATCGGGTTCATCGGGTCGACGTCTTGGGACCAGTCGATGCGCGACTGGGCGTCCCACTGCTTGTCCTTCCCCTTCTGATACAGCGATAGCAGGCGGCCCCGCCCGTCGTCGTACTCCCAGGTGAAGCGCGCGTCTCCGGCGCTGGCGACCTCCCACGAGTAGGGGTCGGGCACGGTCGTGTACTTGTCCCTTGTGGTCATGCGCTGCCGCCTTTACCGGGTGTGACCAGTGGTCTTATGACGTGTATCACACTGCGCCGCCGGCCGCGGCGCGTCAAGCATGTCGGGGCGGGAAACCGAACGTACGAAAACGCCCGGCCCATCAGGACCAGGGGCGTTCTCGAGCGAACTGGCTTCAACCGTCCGCCACAAAATCAAGGCGCGCAAGTACCGCGGATTCGGCTCTGTCAGCCGTTCAGCTGGTCGTCGGTGACGCGTGCACCGGACTGCTTCGGAACGATCCACCCGTCGAGGTCGAACCCCTGCCGAGTCGCCTCAGCCAGGTAGGCCTCCCGCGTCGCAGGGTCGATCACCGGCTCGCGGGCCAGGAGCCACAGGTTCTTGCGGTTAGGGGTGCCGACGAGAGCAACTGAGTATTCGTCGTCGATCTTCAGCACCCAGTAGTCACCCTTCGTGAACGGTATCCAACGCAGCAGTTCCGGCAGGAACGTAACCTGCAACCGGCCCGGTTGGCCGTCGACCGGCGTCGCCCAGCCGATCGCCTGCGACGGCTTGCCGTTCTCGTCGATGCACCGATTGTCGACACGCAGGCTGCCATCGTCGTGGCGCGTGTAGTTCGCGGTGATGTCGGTGGACTCGGGGGCTTCCCACCGGAGCGGAAGCCGTCCGATCTCGTACCACAGCCCGAGGTAGCGGTCCAAGTCCAGCGAGCTGACCGACGTGACTTCAGATGGTCGGCCCGTGACGGACCCCTCTCTGGCCGCGCGCCCGTGGCACCTGCGACCGTTCCGAAGGTGACTTCTCGTCACCCTGCTGCTTCAGCACGTGACTGGCGCTACTAACGCTCCGGGTGAAAGCGTACTGCGTCCGCGCTCTGCTCCTACAGGGCCGAAAGTCCGCGTCTCCATCGCTCTGCGCTGATACGCAGAAGCGAATGAAAACGCCCCCGACCCGAATGGCCGGGGGCGCTTCGACTTTCAATTCCTAATGGTGGTGATGCCCGTGACCGTGGCCGTGGTCCTCCGGCTCAGCCGGCTTGTCGACCACAGCGGTCTCGGTAGTCAGCACCATCCGCGCCACCGACGCGGCGTTGAGCACCGCTGAGCGGGTCACCTTGACCGGGTCGATGACACCGTCGGCAGCCAGGTCGCCGTAGGACAGCGTGGCGGCGTTGAAGCCCTGCCCGACCGGCAACTCGGCGACCTTGCTGGTCACCACGGCACCGTCCACCCCGGCATTGGTGGCGATCCAATACAGCGGCGCGCTCAGCGCAGCGGCGAACACCTGCACGCCCTGCTTCTCGTCGCCGGTCAGCGAGGCCGCCAGCTCCGACAACGCCGCGCGGGCCTGCACCAGCGCCGCGCCGCCACCGGTGACGATGCCCTCCTCCACCGCAGCCTTGGCCGCCGCGACCGCGTCTTCGACGCGGTGCTTGCGCTCCTTGAGTGCGGTCTCGGTGGCTGCGCCGACCTTGATCACGGCCACGCCGCCGGCCAGCTTGGCCAGCCGCTCTTCGAGCTTCTCGCGGTCCCAGTCGGAGTCGGTCGCCTCGATCTCAGCGCGCAGCTGCTTGACCCGTCCCGCGATGGCCTCGGCGCTCCCGGCACCGTCGACGATCACGGTGTCGTCCTTGCTGACCACCACCCGCCGTGCCGTGCCCAGCACGTCCAGACCGGCCTCCCGCAGCGTCAGGCCCACGTCGGGGTTGATCACCTGGGCGCCGGTGACGATCGCGAGGTCCTCCAGGAACTCCTTGCGGCGGTCACCGAAGTAGGGCGCCTTGACGGCAACGGCCTTGAGCGTCTTGCGGATTGCGTTGACCACCAGAGTCGACAGTGGCTCGCCCTCGACGTCCTCGGCGATGATCAGCAGTGGCTTGCCCGCCTCGGCGACCTTCTCCAGCAGCGGCAGCAGGTCCGGCAGCGAGCTGATCCTGTCGCGGTGCAGCAGGATCAGCGCGTCTTCGAGGACGGCTTCCTGCGAGTCGAAGTCGGTGACGAAGTACGCCGACAGAAAACCCTTGTCAAAGCCGACACCGTCGGTGATCTCCAGCTCGGTAGACAGCGTCGAGGACTCCTCTACGCTGACCACGCCGTCGCTGCCGACCTTGGTCATCGCCTCGCCGACCAGCTCACCGATCTCCTCGTCACGCGAGGACACGTTGGCCACCTGCGCGATCGATTCCTTGCCGGAGACCGGGATGGCCG
Organism: Mycobacterium sp. UM_WGJ; assembly: GCF_000455125.1. GTDB lineage: Bacteria > Actinomycetota > Actinomycetes > Mycobacteriales > Mycobacteriaceae > Mycobacterium. The sequence continues at coordinate 8,628 of NZ_AUWR01000005.1, read as the reverse complement.
CGGCCAGCAGCGCTTCAGACACCGCGTCGGCGGCCTTGGCGATACCGGCGCCCAGCGGGATCGGGTTGGCGCCGGCCGCAACGTTGCGCAGCCCGCCGGAGATGATGGCCTGGGCCAGCACGGTGGCGGTGGTGGTGCCGTCGCCGGCCACGTCGTTGGTCTTAGTGGCGACCGACTTGACCAGCTGGGCACCGAGGTTCTCGAACGGGTCTTCCAGGTCCACGTCGCGGGCCACGGTGACGCCGTCCATGGTCACCGTCGGGCCGCCGAAGGACTTGGCCAGCACCACCGTGCGGCCGCGCGGCCCCAGCGTCACCCGGACCGCGTCGGCGAGCTTGTTGACGCCGGCTTCCATCGCCCGGCGCGCGGCCTCGTTGAACTCAATCTGCTTGCTCATAGCTGTTTAAGCCCTTTTCTCTACGCGTGCCGCCCCGGACATCACCCGTAAAACGGGGATCTCCGGGGCGGGCACGGTGGTTGCTTCGTGGCTACTTGCCGACGATGGCCAGCACGTCGCGCGCGGACAGGATCAGGTACTCCTGGCCGCCGTACTTGATCTCGGTGCCGCCGTACTTGCTGTAGATGACGACATCGCCTTCCTTGACGTCCAGCGGGATCCGCTTGTCGCCATCCTCGTCCCAGCGGCCGGGGCCGACGGCGACGACAGTGCCTTCCTGCGGCTTCTCCTTGGCAGTGTCCGGAATGACCAGACCGGAAGCGGTCGTGGTCTCGGCCTCGTTGGCCTGAACGAGGATCTTGTCCTCGAGTGGCTTGATGTTCACGCTCGCCACGATTGGAGCCCTCCACATTGTCTGGATGCGACCCGGCCGATGCCGAGCCCATCGGAACGTACTTACTTAAGGTGTTCGGCATTCGTGCGAACCCTCGCGTCGTCGTCGCGGGTGCCGAGCGAGAATCGACCGACTGCCACCTAGCACTCTATACATGAGAGTGCTAGCACTCAAGGTGACCCCGGTGCCGAGATCATTTCCCAGGTAGCGTCCGGCAACCGAACCGATCGCACGTTGCCGTCGCCGGCACCTACACCTGGCCCTGCACCACCGGCAGGCCCGGGTTGGTGGCCACGTCCAGCGGCGACGGTGGAGCGCCCGCCGCGATCAGTTGCGCCGCGAACGACGCGATCATCGCCCCGTTGTCGGTGCATAACCGTAGCGGCGGGATGCGCAGCGTCACTGCCGCTGCCGCGCAGCGTTGTTCGGCGAGCTCCCGCAGGCGGGAGTTGGCGGCTACCCCGCCGGCGATCAGCAGAGTGCTGACCCCGAGGTCGGTGGCCGCACGGACCGCCTTGGCGGTCAGCACGTCGGCGACCGATTCCTGGAAACCGGCAGCCACGTCGGCGGGGACGAAATCGGGGTTGCGCTCCACATAGCGGGCCACCGCGGTCTTGAGCCCGGAGAAGCTGAACACGTAGGGGTCGTCGCGCGGGCCGGTCATCCCGCGCGGGAAGACCACCGCATCCCGGTCGCCGGTGCGGGCCAGTTCATCGAGCACCCGCCCCCCCGGGTAGCCCAGCCCGAGCAGGCGGGCCACCTTGTCGTAGGCCTCCCCCGCGGCGTCGTCGACGGTGCTGCCCAGCTCGACGATCGGCTCCCCCAGCGACCGCACATGCAGCAGGTGGGTATGGCCGCCAGACACCAGCAGAGCCACGCACTCCGGCAGTGGTCCATGGGCGTAGACGTCGGCGGCCAGGTGGCCGCCCAAGTGGTTGACGGCGTAAAACGGCACGCCCCAGGCCGCCGCATAGGCCTTGGCCGCGGCCGCACCCACCAGCAGCGCCCCGGCCAGTCCCGGCCCGATGGTGGTCGCGACCACGTCAGGCTTGTCCACCCCTGCCGTCGCCAGCGCCCGGCGCATGGTCGGCCCCAACGCCTCCAGGTGTGCCCGCGACGCGACCTCGGGCACCACCCCGCCGAATCGGGTGTGCTCCTCCACGCTGGAGGCCACCTCGTCGGCCAGCAACGTCAGGGTGCCATCGGCTTCCAAGCGGGTGATGCCGACACCTGTTTCGTCGCAAGAGGATTCGATGGCCAGCACTACTGTCATGCCGGGGGCTCCCGTCGCATCGTGTAGGCGTCGGCACCATTGCGGTAGTAGCGCTTACGCAGTCCGGTCTCGACGAAGCCGACGTCGCGGTAGAGCGCGATCGCCGGAGCGTTGTCGGTCCGGACCTCCAGGTACACGACGCCCCCGTCGGCGTAGTCCAGCAGGTCGGTGAGTAGCCGCCGCCCGATGCCGCGGCCCTGATGGGCCTTGTCCACCCCGATGGTGTGCACTTCGTATTCGAACGGTGCGGTGCGCCCCAACCGCGCGATTCCGCCGTAGCCCACCACGGCATCGCCGATCCGGGCGGCGACGTAATGGTTGTCTCCCGCAGCGATCGCCCGGCTGAACGCTTCGGCCGGCCATGGGTCGTCGTCGCCGAACAGTTGGGCTTCCAATTCGGCGCAGCGCACCGCATCGCTGTCCTCCAGTGCGCCCAGCGTCACCGGCACCGCGGCCGTCGCCGCCGGTTTGGCGTCGGGGCGGCGCAGGTACAGCGGGACCAGCGATTCCGGCGTCGTATTCCAATCCCGCACTGCGGCAACCAGTCCGGCCGGAGTCGGGTAGGTGATGTCGAGAACCGGCAGGTCGAACAGCTCGGTATGCGCGGGCGAGCCGGCGACCGCGACGGCATCCGCGGGGTCGACGTCGGCCGGCGAACATACCGCGGGGCCCGCGACCCGGGCACCGTCGCGGTAGCGCGCCCAGTAGACCTCCCGACGGCGGGCGTCGGTGACCACCAGGACCGGCCCCGTGGTGCGCACGCCGATCGCGTCCAGGCTGCACACGCCGTAGACCGGAATGCCCAGGGCGTGTCCGTAGGCGGCAGCGCTGGCCATCCCGACCCGTAGACCGGTGAACGGTCCCGGCCCGCACCCCACCACAACCGCGGTCAACTCGGCCATGCTCAGGCCGGCGTCAGCCAGGGCGTCCAGCACATTGGGGGTCAGTCGTTCGGCGTGCGCCCGGGCGTCGGGGGTGGCCCGTTCGGCCAACACGGCCGGCCGGCCGGCCTCATCTAGGACCACCACACCCGCGGTAACGGCGGGGGTGGCGGTGTCGATGGTCAGAATCGCTCGGGTCACGGCGCGTGCCACCGCCAGCTCACGGTGCGCGTCTCGGAGTCCGCGGCGCGGTCCAACCGGATGTCGAGGTGCCGTTCGGAGAGCCGCTCGGCCAGTCCTTCGCCCCACTCGACCACCACGACCGCGTCGTCGAGTTCGGTGTCAAGGTCTAGAGAGTCCAGCTCGGCCAACAGGTCCAGGCCCGACTCGTCGAGCAGCCGGTAGAGGTCGACGTGAATCATCGCCGGGCTGCCGGGCCGGCGAGCCCGATGCTCGCGGGCCAGCACGTACGTCGGCGAGGTGACTGGGCCGTCGACATCGAGTGCCGTGGCGATCCCCTTGGCCAACACGGTTTTACCGGCACCCAACGGTCCGGACAAAACCACCACGTCGCCAGCACGCAGCTGTTCACCCAGCCGAGCTCCCAGCGCAACAGTGTCCTCGGCGGTGGCCAAGGTCGCCTCCTGCGGATCAGCCACTGCGCCCGGCCTTCCCACGTAACCGGTGCGTCAGCATGCCACGGCGCGGAGTGGCCCGCTCCACCAGTCGCACCAGCGCCTCGTCGATGACATCGGGTTCCTCCAACTGCACCAGATGCCCGGCCCCGGGCACGATCACCAGCTCACAATCCCACAACGTGGCCGCCATCGCTCGCGAGTACCCCGGCGGGGTGAGCAGGTCCTGGTCGCCACAGGCGACCAGGGTAGGGATCTTGGCCAGCGTCGTTAGCGCCGCACTCTCGTCATGCACTTCCAGGGCGTGCAAGAAGCCCACCATGGTGGCGACCGGGGTGGAGTGCATCATCTCCTCTGAGTACGCCACCACACTCGGGCTGATCTGGTCGGTGCCATAGGAGGCGGCCCGCAGAATCGGTGCGATCACCCCCCGCACCGCGCCGCGGCCGCGGTGCACCAACTTCGGCGCGTAGCGCACACTGAACTGCACGGCCTCCAGCGCCGGGTTGCGCAGGATCTGGCCCAGCGGGGACCGCGAAACACCTTTGGCGGCCGACGATATCAATGCCGCACCGACGATCCGCCTGCCGTAGCGCCGGGGGAACTGCCGAGCATGCGCCAACACGGTCATGCCGCCCATCGAATGCCCGACCAGCACTATCGGGCCGCGCGGCACGGCCGCGGTCAGCACTGCCTCCAGATCCTGGCCGAGTCGCGGCACGGTGTAGGTCCCCGGAGGCGCGACACTGGAATCGCCGTGACCGCGCTGGTCATAGAAGACCATGCGCACCTGATCGCCCCACTCGGCCGCCAGTCGCGCCCGCTGAAAGTGGAAAGACCCCATCCGCAGGCAGAATCCGTGCGCGAACACCACGGTCAACGGTGCGTTACGCGGACCGGTGTCGCGCACCGCCAGTTCGACACCGTCATCGGTGACCACCACCGAGCTGTGGTCGTGGTCGAAGATCTCGAAATCCTCGTCGGCGTAAGCGTCTTCGGCAGTGGTGCGGCGTGTTACCGACCGCGCGACAGTGCTTCCGGCGAGGGTGCCGACGGCGGCCAGGCCGGCCATCCCCGCGAGCCAACCGCCGGCCCGCCGTGACCCGCGCCGATTATCGGCCATCGGTGCCCCGATACGTCCTGGCGACCCGTCCACGGGGACTGTTCACCACCTCGTAGTGGATGGTGCCCAACGCGTCGGCCCAGTCCTGGGCCAGCGGTTCGCCGTCTGCTCCGGACCCGAACAGGACGACTTCGTCACCTTCGGCGACGTCGACCGGGCCGGGGCCCAGATCGACGACGAACTGGTCCATACACACCCGGCCCACGCTGGGCCGACGCCGGCCGTTGATCAACACGTCGAACCGTCCGCTCAGCGGCCGGAACACTCCGTCGGCGTAGCCCATCGGTACCAGCGCCACGGTGGTGTCTACCGGGGCGACCCAGGTCTGGCCATAGGAGACCGCCTCCCCGGCTTTGATCGGACGAACCAGCACCACAAGAGATTTCAGCGTCATCGCCGGAATCAGACCCATGTCACCACGTTCGGGGATCGGACTCAGGCCGTACATGGCTATCCCGGGCCGAACCATGTCGAACGCCAGATCGGGGCGGGTCATGGCCCCGGCCGAGTTGGCCAGGTGGGCGACCGGGAACCTCAGCCCCTGCTCGCGGGCCACGCTCAGCAGATCGGAAAAGCGTTGGGCTTGAACGTCGTTGATCGGGTTGGCAGTCTCATCGGCGCAGGCCAGATGGGACATCAGGCCGCGAACCCGGATCGCGTCGTCGGCGACGGCTCGCTGCAGCGCGGTCACCAGTTCCGGAAAGTCGGCGGCGCCTACCCCGTTGCGGTTCATGCCGGTGTCGGCCTTGACCGTGACGGTCGCGGTCCGGCCGGTACGTCGCACCGCGTCGAGCAGCTCGCCCAGCTGGGACACCGACGACACGGCGATCTGTACGTCGGCGGCCAGGGCGGGAGCGAAGTCGGTGTGCGGCCCGTGCAGCCATGCCAGCACGGGTGCGGTGACGCCGGCCGCCCGCAACGTCAGAGCCTCGTCGACGGTGGCGACGCCGAGTTCGGCCGCGCCGGCGGCCAGCGCGGCACGTGCCACCGGGACCGCGCCGTGGCCGTAACCGTCGGCCTTGACCACAGCCATCACCCCGGCGGCGCCGGCGTGTTCATCCAGCACCCGCACGTTGTGAGCAATGGCGTCCAGGTCCACCAGCGCTTGCGCGAGCAGACCGGACGTTCGGGATACGGCAGTCATGTCAGCGTCGATTGTCCCAGAACCTGCCAAACCGGCCCGCCGGATCATCCAGGGTGGGGTTTGATCGGCTCAGCGGCCGTTTTGCGACCGAGAACACACCCTCGGCGGCGGCCGGTGAATCAGCGGCGGCACCGCGACCCGCCCGCGTGCCAGCCTGCTGACATGCGAACCCGGCAGGGGCCATTTCGGGCGTCCGAGGCGCTGGCCGTCGGCGCGGTGACCCGTGCCCAACTGCGGCGCGACTACACCGCCGTCTACCCCGGCGTTTGGGTGCCGCGCGAGGCAGCGCTCTCGGCGACGCAGCGGGCCCGGGCCGCCTGGCTCTGGTCGCGTCGGCGGGGCGTGCTCGCCGGGTTGTCGGCATCGGCGATGCTCGGCGCTAAGTGGATCGACTCCGACAAACCCGCGGAACTCGTCCACAGCAACCGGCGGGCACCACCGCTGCTCACCGTGCACACCGACACACTGCTGGCCGGCGAAGTTCGAGTAGTGAGCGGACTTCCGGTGACCACGGCCGCGCGCACCGCGTTCGACCTGGGAAGGCGCCTGGCTCTCAGCGAGGGCGTTCAGCGTATCGACGCCCTGATGAACGCCACTGATCTCAAGATCGTCGATGTGGAGGCGGTGGCCGACGCTCACCGCGGTGCGCGGGGCCTGCGGCAACTCGACGAAACGCTGCCGCTTGTCGACGGCGGCGCCGAGTCACCATACGAATCGCTCACGCGGTTGATCCTCATGCAGGCCGGTTTTCCGCGGCCCCAGACCCAGATTCCGGTGTATGGCGACTACGGCCAACTCGTCGCCGTAGTCGACATGGGCTGGAAGGAGTACTTGGTAGGCGTGGACTTCGAGGGCGCCCACCATTGGACCGATCCCAAGCAGCGGGAGCGTGACGCCGAGCGCTACAACGCCCTTCTCGAACTCGGCTGGGTCGACATGAAGCTGACGAGTCGCACGCTGCATGTGGCTCCTGGCCGGTTCCTGGACCGAGTCGGGGCGGCTCTGGTCGGCCGCGGCTGCCCGAAAACCTGGTGACCCCGCATCGAGTGTGTGGTTTAGTCGGGCCACGGGTCATTTTCCCGACCAAACCACACACTCGGCGGGAAGGCTCAGTGCGAAAAGTGCTGCTGATCGTCGTAATGGCCCGCCGGCTTGAGCCTGTCCAGGGCGGTCACCGATTTCATGATGTCGTCGAAGAGCGCGCGGGCAAGGTCCGCCGACAGCCCCTCGCGGACCACGACGCGCAACACCGCGACGTCCTCGGCCCCCTCCGGCATGGTGTAGGCCGGCACCTGCCAGCCGAACGTGCGCAACTCGTGGGACACGTCGAACTCGGTGTAGCCGTGCTCACCGGCCAGCCGGCAGCTCACCACCGGGATCGCCGAGCCGTCGCTGATCACCTCGAAGTGCTCCGAAGCGGCCAACTGATGGCTCAGCCAGCGGGCGGTGTCGGACAGGGTCCGCATCACCTCGGTGTAGCCGGCGCGGCCCAGCCGCAGGAAGTTGTAGTACTGGCCGACGACCTGGTTGCCCGGCCGGGAGAAGTTCAGCGTGAACGTCGGCATATCGCCGCCCAGGTAGTTGACCCGGAACACCAGCTCCTCGGGCAGATAGTCGGCGTTGCGCCACACCACGAAGCCGATGCCCGGATAGGTCAGGCCGTACTTGTGGCCGCTGACGTTGATCGAGACCACCCGCGGCAGCCGGAAATCCCACTTAAGGTCTGGGTGCAAGAAGGGCACCACGAAGCCCCCGCTGGCCGCGTCCACGTGCACCGGCACGTCCGGCCCGCCGCCGGCGGCAAGGGTGTCCAGTGCCGCACAGATCTGCTCGATGGGTTCGAGCTCGCCGGTGTAGGTGGTGCCCAGGATGCCCACCACCCCGATGGTGTTCTCGTCGACGGCGTCGATCACCTGCTCGGGCGTGATCACGTAGCGGTCTTCGGCCATCGGCAGGTAACGGGGTTCGACGTCGAAGTAGCGGCAGAACTTCTCCCACACCACCTGGACATTGGAGCCCATCACGAGGTTGGGCGTGCGACCCTGCCAATCGGCGACCCTGGCCCGCCAGCGCCACTTCATCGCCAGCCCGCCCAGCATCACCGCCTCACTGGACCCGACGGTGGACACCCCGATCGCGCTGGCGGGGTCATCGTCGCGCAGGTTCTCGGCGTGGAACAGATCGGCGACCATGGACACGCAGCGCTGCTCAATGGCCGCGGTGGCCGGGTATTCGTCCTTGTCGATCATGTTCTTGTCGAACGACTCCGCCATCAGCGTCGACGCCTCGGGATCCATCCAGGTGGTGACGAACGTGGCCAGATTCAGCCGGGAACTGCCGTCGAGCATCAACTCGTCGTGGATGAAGCGGTAGGCGGTCTGCGGGTCCATCGGGTCGTCGGGCAACCGCAACGCCGGGACCGGCGAGGTGAACATCCGGCCGGTGTAGGCGGGAGCGATGGCATGCGCCGGCACGGACGGGTGCGAATGGGTCACTGAGACTCTCCTCTATAGCTGGGCCAGGGCGGTACGGATGTGGGCCAGGATGCGCGAGGCCGACGTCGGGGTGTCACCGGGTCCGGGGTCGGCGGCCGAGGCGGCGGCGGCGCGGGTGTGCACGAACGCGGCGGCGGCAGCGGCCTGAGCGGGAGGCAGCCCCGAAGCCAACAGCGCGCCGATCATCCCGGACAGCACATCACCGGAACCTGCGGTGGCCGCCCAGGATCCGCCGGCCGGGTTGAGATAAACCGGGCCGCCCTGATGCGCCGGTCCCAGCTTCGCC
>NZ_AUWR01000004.1 GCF_000455125.1 Mycobacterium sp. UM_WGJ | reverse complement strand
GCGGCCATCGTCGTTGTAAGTGGCGAAATTCCGCTTAGAGCCGGATCGCCTCGATCGCAACCGAGTTGCGCAGCCGGGCCACCATGTCACCGTCGGGAAAGGTGCGGCCGTAGTCGGCGAACACGGTCTCTCGGCCGCGTTCGCGCACCTGCCATCCGCGCTCGGTCAGGTATGCCCCGACCGGGTTTCGCTCGCCGGAGTACACCAGGGTGGCGATGTCGAGATCCAGGCCCTGGTCGGCGAAGCGCTGACCCAGCGACTGGTTCGAGTCGCTCAGGGTGGCCGCGCCGTCGGGGTGGTACTCGGTGGCAATCCTGCTGCCCGGGGCGCTCAGCGCGGTGATGTGGTCGAACAGCCGGTCCTGCGCTTCCGGCGGCAGATAGATGAGCAGGCCCTCTGCGCTCCATGCGGTGGGCTTAGTCGGGTCAAAACCGCTCTCGCGCAATGCCGCCGGCCAGTCGTCGCGCAGGTCGACGGCCACGGCGTGGCGATCGGCGGTCGGCTGGGCTCCCAGGTCGGCCAGCGTGCGGGACTTGAACTCGATGACGTCCGGCTGGTCGATCTCATAGACCACGCTGCCGGCCGGCCAACCCAGCCGGTAGGCCCGCGAATCCAGTCCTGCGGCCAGGATGACCGACTGCCGGATGCCGGCGTCCGCGGCCTGGCCGAAGAAGTCGTCGAAGAACCGGGTGCGTACCGCCATCACGGCGGTCATCGGGCCGGCGGCGGTCTTGGCCTCGGCGGCCACCGCCGGGTCCAGGGTGCCGTCGACCATTTTGGTGAAGAAGTCGATGCCCACCGCACGTACCAGCGGCGCCGCGAACGGGTCGGAGATGAGCGGTTCGGCTTCGGCGGTGGCCAGGGCTCGGGCGGCGGCGACCATGGTGGCGGTGGCGCCCACGCTGGAGGCCAGGTCCCAGGTGTCTCCAGGAAGTCGGCCGGTACTTGCCACGGTGCATACTCCTATCTCTCTAGCGCCTATCTAGCTCTGCCGGTCGGGCGCCGCCGGAAGTTAGTTAGCGTATTTAACGAGTCGTCGACGACTCTACGCCGCTACGCTGATCACGCGCTGGGAGTGCCGCCAACGCCCGCCCGGCCTGCGGTGCGCAGCTGTTACTCTCGTAGACTGCTGACGCGCATAAGACACGCGTGGCCTCGTCGTGATCGGCTGGCCCGTGGACGCGAAAACGCAGGACTAACCCAGGACTAACCGGGGCTGGGACACAACAGCCCATTGAACGCCGCGACCGGACCTCGGCTGCGCAGGAGGAGAAGAGTGTTCTCGGCTTTCATCTCATCACTGCGGACGGTCGACCTGAGGCGCAAGATCTTGTTCGCGCTGGGCATCATCGTGGTGTACCGCTTGGGAGCCGCGATCCCGTCGCCCGGCGTCGACTACCAGAACGTGCAGCAGTGCATCAAGGAAGTCAGTGGTGGCGATGCCGCGCAGGTGTACTCACTGATCAACCTGTTCTCCGGCGGCGCGCTGCTGCAGCTGACGGTGTTCGCGATCGGCGTGATGCCCTACATCACCGCCAGCATCATCGTGCAGCTGCTCACCGTGGTGATCCCGCGCTTCGAGGAACTGCGTAAAGAAGGCCAGTCCGGCCAGAACAAGATGACGCAGTACACCCGCTACCTGACGGTTGCGCTGGCTATTCTGCAGGCCACCAGCATCGTGGCGCTGGCCGCCAACGGCGGCCTGCTGCAGACCTGCAGCCTGCGGCACGACATCATCGCCGACCACAGCATCTTCACCCTGATGGTGATCGTGCTGGTGATGACCTCCGGCGCGGTCCTGGTGATGTGGCTCGGAGAGCTCATCACCGAGCGCGGCATCGGCAACGGCATGTCGCTGCTGATCTTCGTCGGTATCGCCGCCCGCATTCCGATCGAGGGCAAGACCATCCTCGACTCCCGCGGCGCCGTGGTGTTCACCATGGTCTGCCTGGCGGCACTGATCATCGTCGTCGGCGTGGTCTTCGTGGAGCAGGGCCAGCGCCGTATCCCGGTGCAGTACGCCAAGCGCATGGTCGGCCGGCGCATGTACGGCGGCACCTCGACGTACCTGCCGCTGAAGGTCAACCAGGCTGGCGTTATCCCGGTCATCTTCGCCTCGTCGCTGATCTACATTCCGCAGCTGATCACCCAGTTGGTCCACAGTGGCGGCAGCGGCCCCGGCAACAGCTGGTGGGACAAGTTCGTCAGCACCTACCTGTCCGACCCGTCCAACTTCGTCTACATCGGGCTGTACTTCGGTTTGATCATCTTCTTCACGTACTTCTACGTGTCGATCACGTTCAACCCGGACGAGCGGGCCGACGAGATGAAGAAGTTCGGTGGCTTCATCCCGGGCATCCGCCCGGGACGCCCGACCGCGGACTACCTGCGCTATGTGCTCAGCCGGATCACGCTGCCCGGCTCGATCTACCTCGGCGTGATCTCGGTGCTGCCGAACCTGTTCCTGAACATGGGCAGCTCGGGCACCGTTCAGAACCTGCCCTTCGGCGGCACCGCGGTGCTGATCATGATCGGCGTGGGTCTGGACACGGTGAAGCAGATCGAGAGTCAGCTCATGCAGCGCAACTACGAAGGGTTCCTCAAGTGAGAGTCGTACTGCTGGGACCGCCGGGAGCAGGCAAGGGCACCCAGGCGGTGAAGCTCTCGGAGAAGCTGGGCGTCCCGCAGATCTCCACCGGTGACCTGTTCCGGCACAACATCGCCGAGGGCACCGCGCTGGGCAAGCAGGCCAAGCAGTACCTCGATGCGGGCGACCTGGTTCCGCCGGAGCTGACCAACGCGCTGGTCGAAGATCGGCTGGACCAGCCCGACGCCGCCAACGGCTTCATCCTGGACGGCTATCCCCGTTCGGTGGAGCAGGCGGAGGCATTGCACGCCATGCTGGAAAACCGTCAGACCAAGCTGGATGCGGTCCTGGAGTTCCGGGTCACCGAGAGCGAACTGCTCAAGCGGCTCAAGGAACGCGGTCGCGCCGACGACACCGCTGAGGTCATCCACAATCGGATGATGGTCTACCGCGAGGAGACCACGCCGTTGTTGGACTACTACCAGGACGAGCACGACCTGCATGTCGTGGATGCGCTCGGCACGCTCGATGAGGTGTTCACCCGCGCCCTGAACGCCCTGGGACAGTAGTGATCGGGTGGGCGAAGCGGCGCAAAGCGGTGCCGCATCGCAGCCCGGGTGAGCTCGACGCGATGGCTGCGGCCGGCGCCGTCGTCGCCGCTGCCCTGGCCGCAGTCCGCGAAGCGGCGGCCGTCGGCGTCTCGACCCTGCAACTGGACGAGATCGCCGAATCGGTGATCCGGGACGCGGGCGCCACGCCGTCGTTCCTGGGCTACCACGGCTTCCCGGCGTCGATCTGCAGCTCGGTCAACGACCGGGTGGTGCACGGCATCCCGACGGCGGCCGAGGTGCTGGTGGCCGGGGATCTGGTGTCCATCGACTGTGGTGCGATCCTGGACGGCTGGCACGGCGATGCCGCAGTGACCTTCGGGATCGGGACGCTGAGCGCCGCCGACGAAAACCTGTCTGCGGCGACCCGGCAGGCGATGGAGGCCGGCATCGCGGCGATGGTGGTCGGCAACCGACTCAGTGATGTGTCGCACGCTATCGAAATGGGCGCCCGGGCCGCGTCGACCGAGTTCAAGCGCTCGTTCGGCATCGTGGCCGGCTACGGCGGCCATGGTATCGGCCGCCAGATGCACATGGACCCATTCCTACCCAATGAGGGATCGCCGGGCCACGGACCGCTGCTGGTGGCGGGCTCGGTGCTGGCCATCGAGCCGATGCTCACCTTGGGCACCGATCAAACGGTGATCCTCGAAGACGAGTGGACCGTCGTCACCGCCGATGGGTCACGCGCCGCGCACTGGGAACACAGCGTCGCGGTGACCGAGGACGGGCCCAGAATTCTGACCAGCCCGGCCGCCGGCTGACCCCGGAACGAGAAAGAACCGAACCGTCTCACCACGGTGAGGGTGCGCGTCTGGAACGCTGCATCAGCCTCGCGCATCCTGGTGGGCCGGTCTTCGGGTGGCGGAATCAACCGATCGCGCGGGTTACCAGCCGAGCAGCACGAGTTCGGAGCAGAATCCCGGTCCCATCGCGACCATCAGTCCGAACGAGCCCGGCGGAGGCGGATCGGCCATGGTGGCCCGCAGCACGTCGAGCACCGAGGCTGATGACAGATTCCCGTTCTCGCGCAACGACGTTCGGGTTCGATCCAGCGCATCTGCAGGCAGGTCCAACACGTCCTGGACCGCCTCGATGACCTTCGGCCCACCGGGATGGCAGACGTAAGTCGACACGTCAGCGGAGGTCATGCCACAGTCGGCCAGGAAGTTGCGGACATCCTCGGCCAGATACTTCTCGACGACGGTGGCGACCTCGACGGACAGCTTGATCTGAAACCCGCTGGTGCCGATATCCCAGCCCATCACGTCCTGGGTGTCGGGGTAGAGCCTGCTGCGGGTGGCCAGTACCTTCGGCGCCTTCGGCCGGATCGGGCGCCGGTTCGCCCCGGTCGCGATCACGGCGGCCGCGCCGTCGCCGAACAGACTGGCGGCTACGAAATTGGCCATCGAACGGTCGTCGCGCTGGATGGTCAGCGAGCACAGTTCGACCGCGAGCAACGCGGCCACGTGGTCGGGGTAGGCGCGCAGGTAGTCGTGCATCCTGGCCACCCCGGCAGCACCTGCGACACAGCCCAAGCCGAACAACGGGATCCGCTTGACGTCGGGCCGCAGTCCAACCCTGGCCGCCAGCCTGGCCTCCAAAGTCGGTACGGCAAGCCCGGTTACCGTCGTCGACACCACCAGGTCGACGTCGGCCGGCTTGACCTTGGCGGCATCCAGGGCCGCCAGTAGCGCATGCTCACCGAGGTCGAGGGCGACATCGATGAAGGTGTTGTTGGCCTCGGTGAAACCGCTCAGCTCGGCATAGCGGGGCAACGGCAACGCCAGGTGCCGGGATGCGACGCCGCTGGCATCGAAGAACCGCCGAAACTCGGGACCGGCGATGTCGCCCAATGCTTGGGCCGATTCATCTTGGCTGTATCGGTTCAGTGGGAATTCAACGGCTACCGCGGCAAGCGAAGGCGACGAGGGGGTCATGTCGGTGTCACGTAGCCGAGCACTCATCGGTTCAATTCCCCTACCGCGACGACTCTTCCGGCCCTGCCTCCGCGTGCAGCGACCGGCGCCATGATGTCAATTGCCGCACACCGAAGCGACCGCGCCACGCGGTGCGGTAAGAAAAGGGCGTGGCAGCTTCCAGTTCCTCCGGCGATGCCGACCCGATCGCGTTGGCCCGCGCCAACTGGGAGCGGGCCGGCTGGGGTGAGGTCGCCGACGGAATGGTCGCGGTGACATCGGTGATGCGCGCCCACCAGATCCTGCTGGCACGGGTGGAGGCGACGCTGCGGCCCTACGACTTGAGCTTCTCCCGATTCGAGCTGCTGCGGTTGCTGGCGTTCAGCCGTTCTGGCGAGTTGCCGATCACCAAGGCCTCCGACCGGCTGCAGGTCCACGTCACCAGCGTCACCCACGCGATCCGGCGGCTGGAGGCGGCCGGATTGGTCGAGCGGCTGCCGCACCCCACCGACGGGCGCACCACGCTGGTGTCGATCACCGACTTGGGCCGGGCCACGGTCGCCGACGCGACGGTCAGTCTGAACCGGGAGGTGTTCGCCGACGTCGGCATGTCGGAGGAGGAGTCGCGAACGCTGTCCTCGGCGATTGAGACGTTGCGGCGCAATGCCGGAGACTTCTAGGCCCCTGGCCGGCGGGTTCATGTGGACTCTCGCGCGGCGGGGGACGGGATCGGGATGGTGGCGGTGACGGCGGTGCCCGCCCCGGGCCGTGACCGGATATTGAGCCGGCCGCCGACCAGCTCGGCGCGCTCGGCCATCGACAGCACCCCGTAGCCGCCCATCTCGTCGCCGCCCACCGGGTGCTCGAAGGTGTCGAAACCCACCCCGTCGTCGATGATCTCCAGCCGCGCGGTGTCGGGGTCGGCGGTGATCGCGAATCCCAGCCGCACCGTCGTCGCGGCCGCGTGTTTGACCACGTTCTGCAGGCCTTCCTGCGCGATCCGGTACAGCGCCAGCTCGATGTGCTCGGGCAGCCGGGTCTCGGCCAGGTCCAGCTCGATGGTGAGCTGCGGGATCGACCGAGCCAGGCTGGCCAGGCCACCGGACAGGCCCAGATCGTCGAGCACCGGAGGCCGTAGCCCGCTGATCGCCACCCGGGTCTCCTGCAGGGTCAGCCCGGCGAGTTCACGAGCGGCCTCCAGTTGCGCCGACGCCTCATCCGGGTCATTGCCGACCGCGCGGGCGGCGGCGTCGAGCCGGTAAGACAGCGTCACCAGCCGCTGCGAGATGCCGTCGTGGATGTCGCCGGCCAACCGGCGCCGCTCGATCTCCTGGGCTTCGATCACCTGCTCGACGAAGAGCTCGTGGGCACGTTCGCGCGCCACCAGCTGCCGGTGCAGCCGGGCCTGGTGCATGGCGCCGGCGATGAGCCGGCCGATCACCCGAAGCAGCTCGACGTCGCCGGGGGTGAACTCGCGGCGGGTCACGGTGTGCACGTTGAGCACACCCACCAGCCCGCCGGGATCGGTCTCCATCGGCACCGACACCATCGAGGTGAAGTCGCGCCCACGCAGCGACTCGATCGGCAGGTAGCGCGAGTCGGCCTCTTTGTTGTCGCTGATCACCACCGGCTCGCGATGCCGCGCCACCCAGCCCGACACCCCCGATCCCAGCGGCAGCCGGATCTTGCCCACTTCAGTGTCGAACGGCGGGGTCGCGCCGGTCAGGGTCAGCGAGCGCTCGGTGTCGTCGAGGACGTGCACGAAGCAGACGTCGGTTCCGGTGGCCGCGGTGATCATCCGGGCCGCTGCGGCGGCCAGCGGTTCCACGCCGGGGCCGCTGGAGGCGGCCTGGATCAGTTCCCGCAGCAGCGCCAGCTCGTGGTTCGCGTCTACAAAATCCCGCACCGCCGTGGTCTTGCGGGGGCGGGAACGCGGCCCGTTGCTGGAGCTCACCGGTAGATGCCTTCGCGCAGCGCGGTCGCCACGGCACCGGTCCGGTCGGACACCCCGAGCTTGCGGTAGATGGAGCGGAGATGGGATTTGACCGTCTCGTCGCCGATCACCAGCTTGGTGGCGATCCCGCGATTGGACAGCCCGCTGACCATGTAAGCCAGGATCTCACTTTCCCGCTGGGTGAGGCCCTGGCGGGCGCCGGGCCAGAATTCATCGCGTTGCAGCCGGGCGGCGGTGCCGGCCGCCCGCGCCGCCAGCCCCGGGTCGATCACCGTCTCGCCGCGGTGGGCCAACTCGATCTGATGCACCAGGTCGTCGCTGCTGATGCTCTTGAGCAGGTAGCCGGTCGCGCCGACGCGCAGCGCCTCGAACAGGTACTGCTCGTCGTCGTAGACCGACAGCATCACGACCTTGCGTTCCGGGTCGCGTTCCCGCAGCGCCAGACACAGGTCCAGGCCGCTCTCACCGCGCATCCGTACGTCGCACAGCACGATGTCGGGGTCGGTCTCGGCGATCACGGCCATGGCCTGCTCGGCATTGATCGCCTGGCCGACCACTTCGATCCGATCGGCGAACGCGGTGAGCATGGCCCGCAGGCCCTCGATCACCATTTCGTGGTCGTCGACGAGGACCAGGCGCACGGGCATAGCAAGACAATAGGGCCCTGCGGCGGTTCAGCGAGGCTCGATGGAGTCGGCCCGTAGGGGTGGCGGAGGCGAGGTGAAGCTGGGACCGCCGAATCAGGCCGGCGGTTCAGCGAGGCTCGATGGAGTCGGCCCGTAGGGGTGGCGGAGGCGAGGTGAAGCTGGGACCGCCGAATCAGGCCCCCGGTGATTACCCCACCCAGATCCCCCCAATGGGGGAGGACACCGAGGCTCGCGTCCGGCACGGTGTCTGTTATGCAGATCACAACTGAACTCGCGACATGGACCGGTCCGGGCCGCCCGTTCTGGTGGGACCAGGCGCACCCGGATGCCGAGGTGTACCCCCTGCAAGCGGTGATCTTCGATCTAGACGCGCTCGCCGACGCCGACGGCGAACCCCGCTCGGGCCTGGTGGACCTGGTGTTGAGCCTGTTCGCGACGGGTCTGTGGATCGCGGTGGTGGGCGCCGGCCCGCGTGCCTGGGTGCAGGAGCGGGTGCGGGAGCTGATCGGTGACGGCATGGCCGAGACGGTGGTGAGCGCCGACGACCTGACCGGCCCCGCCGGGGACGCCGAGCTCTACCGGCTGGCGCTGTGGGAGCTTGGCATTGTGGCCGGGGAGGCGCTGGTGATCGCCGGCTATGAGTCTGGGGCCCGCACCGCGGCCGCCATCGGCCTGCCGGCCATCTATGCGGGTTCCAGCCATTACGACGGCCTGCTGGCCAACGGTTGCCGGGAGTTGCAGGCGCAGCGGGTGGTTGCCCGATTCAGCTGCCGCGAAGCAGGCTGATCTCGGCGCTGGACACGCCGCGCCGCAATCATTGTTTGACGCTGACGCCTCCGGTCGCTGACCATGGTGCGGTGCGTCCACTGGTAGTTCTGCTGTGCGCCGCGTTGTGCGCGATGGGGGTGACCGTGGCGACCGCGCCGCTGGCCGCAGCGGTCGTCGAACCCTGGTTCGGCAATGCGGTCGGCAACGCCACACAGGTGGTTTCGGTTGTCGGAGTG
The DNA here is from genome assembly GCF_000455125.1 of Mycobacterium sp. UM_WGJ. Classification (GTDB taxonomy): domain Bacteria; phylum Actinomycetota; class Actinomycetes; order Mycobacteriales; family Mycobacteriaceae; genus Mycobacterium. The sequence continues at coordinate 5,951 of NZ_AUWR01000004.1, read as the reverse complement.
GGTCATTCGACTGCAAAGATCGATGTCTATCAGCGGACTCCGGTGGGCTGGGAGGCGGTCGCGGCAGGGATTCCGGCACATGTCGGTTCGGCGGGCATCACGCCAGGGACCAAAGAAGGCGAGCCGTCGACCCCGATGGGGTTTTACACGCTCGATTCGGCGTTCGGCACCGCGCCGAATCCCGGCGGAGGCCTGCCGTATGTGCAGGTCGGATCCGACCACTGGTGGGACAGCGACTCCAACAGCCCGACCTACAACACCATGCAGGTCTGCAAAAAAGCCCAGTGCCCGTTCAGCACGGCGGCCAGCGAGAACCTCAACATCCCGCAGTACCGGCACGCGGTGGTCATCGGCGTCAACAAATCCCGCACGCCCGGCGACGGCTCCGCCTACTTCTTTCACACCACCGACGGGGGACCGACGGCGGGCTGCGTGGCCATCGATGACGCCACGCTGGTGAAGATCATCGGTTGGCTACGGCCGGGCGCGGTGATGGCGATCGCGAAGTAGGCAGCAAGTCAGTTGGTGGTTGGTGGTGCTTGGGGTTGGAAGGGTTGGTACCACCACCAGTGGGCGCGTTCGCCGGTGGGTCCGGGGCAGGGTGTGACGGTGGGTGCGGGGGTGCGGGGTGGGTGGGCCAGTGATCCGGGGTGCAGTGGTTGGCCGTTGGTGTCGGTGACGACGAGGTGGTCGGCTGGTCCGGTGATGGTGATGATGCCGCGGTGGTGGAGCCGGTGGTGATAGGGGCATAGCAGGACCAGGTTGTTGAGGTCGGTTTCGCCGCCGTCTTCCCAGTGTTGGATGTGGTGGCCGTGCAGGCCGCGGGTGGCGCTGCAGCCGGGGACGGCGCAGGTGCGGTGGCGGTGCTCGAGGGCGCGCCGGAGCCGGCGGTTGATGGTGCGGGTGGAGCGGCCGCAGCCGATCACGCGGCCTTGGCGTTGGAACCAGACTTCGCAGGTGGCGTCACAGGTCAGGTATTGGCGGTCTGCGTCGCAGAGCAGGGGGCCCAGGTGCAGGGCGCCGATCTGTTGTTCGACATCGAGGTGGACCACCACGGTGGTGCGTTGCCCGTGGGGTCGGCGTTGGGCTTCGGTGTCCCAGCCGGTTTCGATTAGCGACAGGAAGGCGTCGATCTGGGTGGGCATCGGGGGTGAGGTGTCGGCGGTGGTGTGGTGGGTGTCGCGGTCGCGGTTCCATTGGGCGATGAGGGCATCGCGGTGGGACTGCAGGGCGGCCTCGAGCATCGCCGATTCGGGGTGCGGCAAGGCGATGCGCCAGATGTCGAGGTCGGCGTTGGAGGTTTTGGTGATGGCCGGCGCCGGGTCGGGTCGGGGGTCGGGTTCGGGGCGGGGTTCCAGGTTGACCGCGGTGCGTAGTTGGCTGACGGTGGCCACGGCGGCCAGTGGGGCGTAGTGCTCGTCGGAACCGTCGGCGGCCCGCCCGGCGATCACCCCGACCTGGTCGAGGGACACCCGACCGTCCCGCAGGCCCTGGACGCAGCGGGGAAACTGTTCGGCTCGGTGGGCCACCGTGGCGATGGTGTGGGCATTGCCCGGTGATACCCCGGTCTTCCAGGCCACCAATGCGGTGATCGAGCGTGCCCCGGTAGCGCCCCACAGTTGCTCGCGCTCGACCTCGGCGATGATGTCCACGATGCGGCCATCGATGGCATTGCGCTGCCCGGTCAACTCCGCGAGTTCCTCGAACAGCACCTCAAGACGCCGGTCAGGCCGCGATTCGGCACTGGACGTGGCCGCGATCGAGGACATGACCCCAGCATGACAGCAGGGTCCGACATCTAGCCTTCGAGTGAGTTCGCGATCGTTCAGGCCGGCGGCGCTCAGTCGCCGCGCAGCAGGTTGATCACCGCGCTGAAGTCCTGCGCACCGTGTTCGGCGGCGAAGTCGCGGTAGATCGCCGCGGCGTGGCTGCCGAGCGGGGCCGCCGATCCGGTCGAGGCGACCGCGTCCATCGCCAGGCCCAGGTCCTTGTTCATCAGTGCGGTGGCGAAACCCGGCTCGAAATTGCGGTTCGCCGGGGAGGTGGGCACCGGGCCCGGAACAGGGCAGTTGGTGTGCAGCGCCCAGCAGTTTCCGGTGGCGCCGGTCATCACGTCGAACAGCGCCTGGTCGGCCAGTCCGAGTTTCTCGGCCAGCACGAACGCCTCGGCGACCGCGACCTGCTGCACGGCCAGCACCATGTTGTTGCAGACCTTGGCGGCCTGGCCCGCGCCGGCGGCACCGCAGTGGATGATCTTGGCGGCCATCGGTTCCAGCACCGGCGTGGCCCGTGCCACGGCGGCAGCGTCGCCGCCGACCATGAACGCCAGCCGGCCCGCGACCGCACCGGTGACTCCGCCGGAGACCGGGGCGTCGAGTTGGGCGAACCCGTGTGAGCCGGCCAGGGCGTGCACCTCGCGGGCGTCGTCGACCGAGATGGTGGAGCTGTCGATGAACAGCGTGTCGGGGGAGGCCGCGGGCAGGATCTCGGCGTAGCAGCTCTTCACCGCGTCACCGTGCGGAAGCATGGTCACCACGGTGTCGGCGCCGGCCACCGCCTCGACGGCGCTGGCATGGACGCTTACGCCGTGTTGCTCGGCGGCCGCGGTGGCCGCCGGCACCGGGTCGAAGCCGCGCACGGTGTGCCCGGCGGCGACCAGGTTCGCCGACATGGGCCCACCCATGTGGCCCAGACCGAGAAACGCGACGATTGCCATATGTGCTCCTAAGTGGACCGGTGGTCGCCGGCGGCGGGGGTTACTGGCCTGACCGGACGCGAGCCGCCTCGGCCCGGCCGATCACCAACCGCATGATCTCGTTGGTGCCCTCCAGAATGCGGTGCACCCGAAGATCGCGGACGATTTTCTCCAGACCGTATTCGCGCAGATAGCCATACCCGCCGTGCAGCTGCAGCGCCTTGTCAGCGACATCGAAGCAGGCGTCGGTGACATAGCGCTTGGCCATCGCGCACAGCTCCACCTTGTCGGGGGAGTTGTTGTCGAGCGCGGTCGCCGCGCGCCACAGCAGCAGTCGCGAGGTCTCCAGCGCGGTGGCCATATCGGCCAGGGTGAACCGGATCGTCGGCTCGTCGAGCAGCGCCTTGCCGAATCCCGTCCGGTCGGCCAGGTAGCTGCCGGTCTTGTCGAACGCTGCCTGGCCGCCGCCCATCGAACAGGCGGCGATATTGATCCGACCGCCGTTGAGTCCGTTCATCGCGATAGCAAAACCGTTGCCATCTCCCTCGGGACCACCGAGCATCGCCTCGGCCGGCACCCGCACCCCGTCGAAGATCACCTGCGCGGTCGGCTGGGAGTTCCAGCCCATCTTCTGCTCGGCGGCGCCGAAACTCAGCCCGGGCGTGTCCTTTTCGACGATGAACGTGGAAATGCCCCGCGGGCCGTCCGCGCCGGTTCTGGCCATCACCACATAGACGTCCGAGACGCCGGCGCCGGAGATGAACTGCTTGACCCCGTCGAGCACGTAATCGTCACCCGAGCGGACCGCACGGGTGCTCAATGCGCTGGCATCCGAACCGGCGCCGGGTTCGGTGAGGCAGTAACTGGCAACCGCCTCCATGGAGGCCAGCCGTGGCACCCAGCTCTTGCGCTGGTCTTCGGTGCCGTAGGCGTCGATCATCCAGGAACACATGTTGTGGATCGACAGATAAGCGGCGATCACCGGGTCGGCGATGGAGAGCTGCTCGAAGATCCGCACCCCGTCCAGGCGGCGCAGCCCGGAGCCGCCCACGTCGTCGCGGCAATAGATCGCCGCCATTCCCAGCTGGGCCGCCTCCCGCATCACGTCGACCGGAAAGTGGTGGGTGGCATCCCATTCCAGGGCGTACGGCGCCAGGCGCTTGTCGGCGAACGCTGCCGCGGTGTCGACGATCACCCGCTCTTCGTCATCCAAGATGGTGTTCATTGTCCTATTCCATGGTGGGGATGTGGAATTCGGCGCCGTCTTTGATCCCCGAGGGCCAACGCTGGGTGACGGTCTTCACCTTCGTGTAGAAGGTGATGGACGCCGTCCCGTGCTGGTTGAGGTCGCCGAAGCCGGACCGCTTCCAGCCGCCGAAAGTGTGATAGGCCACCGGCACCGGAATCGGCACGTTCACACCGACCATGCCGACCTGCACCCGGGAGGTGAAGTCGCGCGCCGTGTCGCCGTCGCGGGTGAAGATCGCCACCCCGTTGCCGTACTCGTGCTCGCTCGGCAGTCGCAGGGCTTCTTCGTAGTCGTGGGCTCGCACCATGCACAGCACCGGGCCGAAGATCTCGTCGGTGTAGATCGACATCTCGGTGGTGACACGGTCGAACAGCGTGGGGCCGGCGAAGAAGCCGCCGGTCAGATCCGCGTCGCCGAACTGGGTGTCGTCGCTGGCCCGGGCGCGGCCGTCGATCACCAGCTCGGCGCCGGCGGCGACGCCTTGGCCGATGTAGTCGTTGACCCGGTCCAGAGCGGCCCGGGTGACCAACGGGCCGTAGTCGGCCTTGGGGTCCAAGCTGTGGCCGACCCGCAGGCCGTTGATGCGCTCCACCAGCCGGGCGCGCAGCCGGTCGGCGGTCTGCTCGCCGACCGGGACCGCCACCGAGATCGCCATGCAGCGCTCGCCGGCACTGCCGTAGCCGGCGCCGATCAGTGCGTCGACGGCCTGGTCCAGGTCGGCGTCGGGCATCACGATCATGTGGTTCTTGGCGCCGCCGAAGCACTGGGCGCGCTTACCGTTGGCGGTGGCCGTCGAGTAGATGTACTGCGCGATGTCGGAGCTGCCGACGAAGCCGATCGCGGCGACTTGCGGGTGGTGCAGCAACGCGTCGACGGCGTCCTTGTCGCCGTGCACCACCTGCAGCACGCCCGGCGGCAACCCGGCCTCGACGAACAGCTCGGCAAGACGCACCGGTACCGACGGGTCACGCTCGGACGGCTTGAGAATGAACGCGTTTCCACACGCCAGGGCCGGCCCGGCCTGCCACAGCGGGATCATCGCCGGGAAGTTGAACGGGGTGATCCCGGCGACCACGCCCAGCGGCTGGCGCAGCGAGAACACGTCGATGCCGGGGCCGGCGCCCTCGGTGTGCTCGCCCTTGAGCAGGTGCGGGATCCCGACGCAGAACTCGATCACCTCGATGCCGCGCTGGATGTCGCCGCGGGCGTCCTCGAGGGTCTTGCCGTGCTCACGGGAGAGCAGCTCGGCCAGCTCGTCGGCGTGGGTGTTGACCAGGTCGATGAAACGCATCATCACCCGGGCCCGGCGCTGCGGGTTGTAGGCGGCCCAATCGCGCTGGGCCGCAACCGCGCCAGCGACCGCAGCGTCGACGTCGGCGGTGTTGGCCAGCGGCAGCGTGGCCTGCACCGCGCCGGTGTTGGGGTCGAAGACATCGGTGGTGCGCCGTGACGTGCCGACGATGCGGTGGCCATCTATGAAGTGCGGAATCTGTGTGCTCATGCGCTGCGCCATCCCGTGACAGTGGTGGTGGGCTCGATCGGCCCGCACCGAGAATACTAGGACATCCTAGTAATTGCTAGGGGCTGCCCACTGGTCGGCCATCTCGAGTACTCCGCGCTCTCCGTAGAGGTGTGATTCCAGCGTCCTCGGTAGCGGAGATCCTCGACCTTGTTGCGCCAATAACTGCCCGGTCGATCCCGGTGCCGCTATTCCGTTCGTCCGTGCACTGATGGCGACCCTCGCCTGGGGTGTTGCCGCACTGCCCGGGGCGGGTCCGGGTGAGCTGAGTCCGACCCGTCCGGCGACTACCCCGCGATCCCAGAGGTGATCACGGCATCCAGTCCTCACTGGTGGCGACCCCGCTGTGGTGTGGCATCCGTCAAAGAGGTCATCGGCGCAGAGGCTCGCGGGCAGGTAGCCACCTATGAGCCCAGTGCGATTACGACCCCCCGTGGACGTTCCACGCCGCCGGCACGTCGTCATTTCGTGGCTAAGTCCCCTGGGGT
>NZ_AUWR01000003.1 GCF_000455125.1 Mycobacterium sp. UM_WGJ | reverse complement strand
CTCCGCTTTGGCCGTTGGCGCCGCCACTATTGGTTCCACCCGTGCCGGCAGCGTTGTTGCCGCCTTCCGGAAGAAGGAGTTCGTCCACGCTCCTGGGGATGTAGGGATTTTCCGCGTCGCCAGGGCCGTACGGGAATGGAAGCTGGTCGGTACCAGCTGCCTGTCTGCTCAGCGCTTCGGCGGTGGGCGGTTGGGAAGGTGGCGGGCTGAAATTTGCGCCGTTATCTTGCAGCCACTTCTGGGCGTCGCCTTCGATGCCCAGATCTTCGAACATTTGTCGGGTTGCCTCAATGATCTGTCGATTAGCATCTGAGCTATATTCGGCTGCCTTTCCGTTGGCTTCGACGATTAGTCCGACGGCTTCGGTCATTGCCTCCGGTGTATTTTTCGCTACCAGGTCGTCGATTTTTGGGTTGTACTGGTTCGCGATGTTGGTTAAGTTCTGACGGAGTTCTTTAACGGCCTTGACGACGCTGTCGCTAGCTGTCTTCTTGCTCCGGCAGTGCTCGGCGGCGTTCGTCAGACGGTTGTAGCCGATACGTAGCCGTATCAGCTCGTCCTCTGTGGTTCGTCCACTGTTCCTTGCGCTTACACCGTTTGTGAAATCCCGGAGTTCGATTGCTTCGCGCTCTTTGGAGTCGGATTGACTAGACCAGTGCTGGATCCCCATCTCGGGCCGTGTCGGGGGGCCGGGCCACCACACACCTACTAAGTAAGGTGACCATTTGCCTGGCGGTAGATCAGTCACTGCACAATTCCTTCAGAACGCGTTGTCCCGTAGTCATCATCTCGATCGAGTCTTGAAACTGCTTGTTATCCGAACCCTTGCTCGCAGCTGCAGTCATGGTTTGGTAAGCCTGCGCCAGATTGAGCGCGGCATCACGGTATTCGTTATCGAGCGCAGGATCGATAGCCGCAGCTTCAAGAATAATTGCGCCGTTCGCAGCAGCGATACGTGCGAACGCAGCACTAGTACCATTCGTTTCAATGTTCACGGCATCTGAAGCGAGTGTATACTTGCTGCATAGCTGCGCCTTGGCTACCGCTCTTTGGGTAGCGGCATACGTGGGATTATGCCCCGCCCTAATTAGGGCCAGTATTCCGACTACAAGTGCAGCGGCGGCTAGCAACGCCGTTAGCGCCAAGAGCGTCAGTGGCAATCGACTACGTGGCGGAACTGGAGGCGGTGAGGGCCACGGCGGAGGGTTGATCGTCACATTGCGGATGGTAGACCTCTACGCGATTTCGCGTTTACATCCTGACTGATACGGCGTTCGTTCGGCCAGTTGAGCCCGCGGGTTGAACTTGGCCGCAGCGGTATCTCCGGCACTGGCCGCAGGCGAAGCACAGGATCCGTCCGGGAGGCGTCTGGGCGTTCTCGCTAGCGTTGTGCTTACGGCATGAGGCGACTTGCCAAGTGGCTTATTGTGTTGATCGCTAAGTACTTAGCCTCCCGGCAATATCACCCGGCCTATACACCACGCGCGAGACTGGATCAGCTCATTGGCGTGCGGTCTGTTCAGTCACCACACAACCCCGCCATCACGCGGTCCTTGGCATTCATGTCGTCGACTGAGGCAAGGTACTGGTCTCTGGTAGCCATACCTGTTGTACCCAGCGCTGCCGTGGTCTGGTAGCTGCTAGCTAGTGCGCGGGCGGCGTCTCGATGCTGGGCGTCTAGAGCCGGATCTTCGGAAGCGATGTCCAACATCAGCGCACCGTTCGAAAGGGCGACTCGTGCTAACGCAGCCTCACCTGCGGGGTCGCTGGTTTCGATGTGCATTGCGTGTGCAGCTAGCTTGTACCGCTCACACAGCGTTGCCTGAGCGGATGCTCGCTGAGCGACAGTTGTGTGAGCTGGGTCGGATGTTGTCCTGGATAGTGCAACCGTCGCAATGATCAGCCCAGCGATTGCCAACAGTGCGGCGAACGCGGCGAGCGCCATTGGCAACCGGTGGTGTAACCGGGCGGGAGGCGCTGTGGGCCAAGGAGGTGGTGTCATGGTCACATTCCGGATGGTAGACCTCAACCAGGCGCTAAGGCCCTAGATCGTTGCCTCGCAAAGGGGGCGAACCCAGAGCAAGGCAACCGGTTGGCTAGGGACCGGTTGCGCGTGGCCGCCTGGCCCCTACCGCCCCAACGGCTTATAGAACACCAGCCCATTGCCCTTGTTGTCGTAGACCACCGCCCAGCGCTCGGGGCGTCGTCGTAGGGGCCCTTGACGATTCCGCCGCCAGTGGCCTCGATGGCTCTCGCGGTCCTGTCGACATCGTCGGTCTTGATGCCGACCACCACCTGCGCCAGGATGGGGTGGTCCACCGCGGTCGCCAATGCCAGCGTCACCGATCCGCCGTCGAGCGCGGCGAAGTGCCCGCCGTCGCGAAACTTCAGCGGCACGCCCAGGGTCTCGCTGTAGAGCTTGATTGATTCGTCGGCATCGGTGATCACCGCCCGGAACGCCGGGTCGCCGCCATCTTTGCCAAAGCAACCACCCACTCATCACAGAGTTCGCGACAATCAATCTCCGCACAGGTTCTTCATCGCGCCAACTTGTGCGTTCGTCGCGTCCACGGTCGCCTTGAACTTTTCATCGTCCCCAAGGCTTCCTGTGGCTGCCATGGTCTGGTATGCGTCTGCCAAAGCACGGGCTGCATCGCGGAAATTGGTGGCTAATGCCGGATCTGCGGCCGCGCTTTCGAGCATGAGTGCGCCGTTGATCATGGAGATCCTTGCCAGTGCAACGTCACCGTCGAGCGCAGTCTCGATGTGCGCAGCTTGCGCCGCAAGTTGGTACTGGGCGCATAGCCTTTCCTGGGAGGCGGACTTCTCGCTCGCGGTGTAAGTCGGGTGGGGAGCGGGCCGGGCGAGAGCCGAAATGGCGACGGCCAGAGCAGCGACCGACAAGACAAAAGTCAGTACCCCAAGAACCTTGCCCGACTGGCGACGCGGGGGCGTTATCGGTTGCGAGGGCCAAGGCTGTGGCGGGGTGGTCACATCTCGGATCGTAGCTCGCTTGACTGATGCTGTGATCGGCAAACGCGGTCCCGATAGGGCTCGACGGACAGCAGGGCGCCTTACCCCTACGGGTCTGCTGCACGGATAGGTGACATCTGAGTTGGCTTGCCTTGCGGGGTGGGCTGGAAGGATGTCATTGTGCCCAGGCCTTATCCGAAAGAGTTCCGTGACGACGTTGTCCGGGTCGCCCGCAACCGCGATCCCGGGGTGACCATCGAGGCGGTCGCCAACGATTTCGGGGTGCACCCGATGACGCTGACCAAGTGGCTGCGCCAGGCCGACATCGATGACGGCGTCAAGGCCGGCACCACCACGTTGGAGTCGACCGACCTGCGTGCAGCACGGCAGCGGATCAGGCTGCTGGAGCAGGAGAACGAGGTCCTGCGGCGGGCGGCAGCGTATTTGTCGCAGGCGAATCTGCCGGGAAAAGGCTCTACCCGCTCGTAAGCGAGCTCGCCGCCGACGGGATCCCCGTGGTGGTGACGTGCCGGGTACTGGACATTGCTCGCCAGCCCTACTACCGGTGGCTTCAAGAACCGGTCACCGATGCCGAGATCGTCGAGGCCTACCGCACCAACGCCCTCGTTGACGCTCATCGGGACGATCCGGAGTTCGGCTACCGGTTCCTGGTCGATGAGGCCCGCGCTGCCGGTCAGCCGATGGCCGAGCGCACCGCATGGCGGATCTGCTCGAACAACGGGTTGTGGAGCGTGTTCGGCAAGAAGCGGGGTCGCAACGGCAAGAGGCCCGGTCCGCCAGTTCACGATGACCTGGTCGGCCGGGACTTCACCGCCGATGCCCCCAATCATTTGTGGCTGGCCGACATCACCGAGCATCGCACCGAGCAGGGCAAGCTCTACTGCTGCGCGATCAAGGATGTGTTCTCCAACCGGATCGTCGGCTACAGCATCGCCGACCGGATGAAATCGCAGCTGGCCGTTACCGCGCTGCGCAACGCGGTCGCCCGCCGCGGCGATGTCGCCGGCTGTGTGCTGCACACCGACCGCGGGTCGCAATTTCGAAGCCGGAAATTCGTTGCCGCACTGCACCACTACGACATGGTCGGCTCCATGGGCCGGGTCGGCGCCGCCGGTGACAACGCCGCCATGGAGTCGTTCTTCAGCTTGCTGCAGAAGAACGTCCTGGACCGGCACCGCTGGGCCACCCGCGAAGACCTACGGATCGCGATTGTCACCTGGATCGAACGCACCTACCACCGTCGCCGGCGCCAGATCGCCCTGGGCCGGTTGACCCCGATCGAATACGAGACGATCATGACCACACCGGCCAGTCAGGCCGCGTGACCGAAACTGTCACCTATCCGTGCAGCAGACCCTACCGCCCCAACGGCTTATAGAACACCAGCCCATTGCCCTTGTTGTCGTAGACCACCGCCCGCCGCTCGTGGGCGTCGTCGTAGGGGCCCTTGACGATTCCGCCCCCGCTGGCCTCGATGGCTTTCGCAGCACCGTCGACGTCGTCCGTCTTGATGCCGACCACCACATGTCCGTGGATGGGGTGGTCCACCGCGGTCGCCAATGCCAGCGTCACCGATCCGCCGTCGAGGGCGGCGAAGTGCGCGCCGTCGCGAAACTTCAGCGGCAAGCCCAGGGTCTCGCTGTAGAACTTGATCGACTCGTCCAGGTCGTCGGTGGACAAGACGATCATCCGAATGTCGTGGTCGCTCACGGCTACCTCCTGTAGTTCGGCCTCGATCCAGGCTAAGCCCGGATAGCGTCACCGGAGGGGGTAAACGCCTCGCCGTTTTGGTCATCGCGCTCGCCCTCGTCGCGCCGCTGGTCAATACGGTGGTCACCGACCGCATCTCACGCGCCGTCCAGCCGTTCGCGCGGTGGCGGTTGCTGGAGCTTGCCCGGACCTTATGTCAATGTGCGCGGGTGGCGATCACGCCATTGTGTTGCTGCGCGGGTATTCGGCGTCGATCCGGTGGCGCCGGCGCTGCCAAACGAAGCTCGGGTGATCGCGATCGATCTGGGCGGCTCCGAGGCCCCGAGCGACGCATCACCCCACAGCGCGATGAGACAGACCACCGCCGTGCGCCGTGCGCTCGACGCGCTGGGTGTGCGTCAGTGCTGGTCCGGCATCGAGAGGACAAGCCAATTCATAAGCAACATAACACCTTTCATCAACACGCAACACAACACCTAAGCCGGCCACGTCTCACGCGCTACCCGGTGGAAGTTTCCGCCGAGCACGGCATCGATGTCGCCGACTGTCCAGCCGCGGTCTAACAGGTGCTCGCGCAGCCCCAGCCAGGTCTCCGGCGGCATCCACTGGATCGGACCCCAGCGGGTGTAGCTCTCGTCGAACAGCTGCGGGTTGGCCAGCAGCTCGGCATTGAAGTCGGCGTGGTCGAAGGAGTAGTCGGTGCTGACACCGACGTGCTCGATGCCCACCAGTTCGACCGCGTACTCCAGGTGGTGGGCGACCGCGTCGAGTGTTGGAGTGTTGGGGCCCAAGAAGATTCCCACCGCGGTGATGCCGACGACGCCACCGGTGGCCGCGCACGCCCTGGCCTGATCGTCGGTGATGTTGCGGGGGTGATCCCATAGTGCCCGCATACACGAATGGCTGTAGACGACCGGGCCGGTCGAAACCGCGCACATATCCAGGCCGGTGCGGGCGCTGCAGTGCGAGCCGTCGGGGACCATGCCCACGGCGTTCATCTCGGCGACGATCGCGCGGCCCCACGCGGTCAGTCCGGAGTCCACGGCGTCCAGGCAGCCGCTGCCGGCAGGGTTGGCGTGGTTGTAGGTGGGCAGCAGGGTGCGGACGCCCTGCTCGGCCAACACGGCCAGGTTGGTCAGATCGTCGTCGAGCGGGTTGGAATCCTCCAGGTCGAACACCACCGCGATGCCGCCGGCACCGGTGATCGCGTCGACGTCGCTGACGGTGGCCGCCACCGTGAGATTCGGGTGGGTGTCGATGGCGCGGCGAAAGTGCCGCAGCAGGGCCAAGGTGTCGGCCAAGCGCTGCGGGGCGTAGCCCGCATTCACCGACAGCAGCACGCCGCCGGAGTGCTGGTAGCGGGTCAGCGGGGCCACCTCGGCGTTGTCCTGCAACGGCAGGCAGGTGTGCTGGTCCCACAGCAGCGTGCTCATAGCCGCTGATCTTGCTCTGCGCACCGCCCGAATGCGACGCATTAATCTAGCTCCATGGCAATCGACTCGCGGCCCGCGTTGAAATCGGACATCCCCTCGCTGGCGCAGGCGTTGGGGCGCGCGTTCTACGACGACCCGGTCTCCATGTGGCTGCTTCCCGACGACGAAGCCCGCACCGACCAGTTGACGACGTTCTTCGGCACCTCCACGCGGGTTCATCATCTGGCGGGCGGCGGCGTCGAGGTGGCCGACGACGGCGCAGTCGTCGGGGCAGCTGCGCTGTGGGACCCGCCGAATCGCTGGAAGCAGTCGATCTGGTCGCAGCTGCGCATGGTGCCATCGTTGTTCCGGTCCTTGGGCTTCCGACTTACGCAAGGCCGCGCGCTGACCGACCTGTTGGATGCCAACCACCCCGAGGAACCGCACTGGTATCTGGCGGTGATCGGCAGTGACCCGTCCGTGCGGGGCCGCGGCTTCGGACAGGCTGTCATGCAGCCGCGGCTGGATCGCTGCGATGCCGAACTCTGCCCGGCCTACCTGGAGTCCAGCAAGCACGAGAACGTGCCGTACTACGAGCGGTTCGGCTTCCGGGTGATCGGCGAGATCAATGTCCCCAACGGCGGGCCGACGCTGTGGAAGATGTGGCGGGAGCCGCAGACTCCGTAGCGGTCAGTCGCTGACCGAGCCGCCGAGTCGTTCGGCGGCGGCGATGTAGTCCTCGACGAACTCGAACACCACGTCGCGCGCGGGCTTCACCTTGTTCATCAGCCCGACACCCTGGCCGACGAAGTAGGTGGACAGGGCTTGTGCCCCAGCGTGTCCGGTAGCGGCCAACTTGTCGATGCGACGCAGTGTGGGTTCGGCGATCATCGACTGCAGTGGAAGCGGCAGGGTCGGGTGGCCCTTGTCGTTGGGCCGCCACGCGTCAGTCCAATCGGAGATCAGTTGGCGCGCGGGCTTGCCGGTACGTCCGGTGGAGCGAATGGTGTCGCGCGAGGTGGCCGCGAGCATCTTCTGCACGGTGTGCGGGGCGGTTTCGGCCTCCTCAGTGGTGAGCCATACCGAGCCCGTCCACGCGCCGGCGGCACCCAAGGCGACGCAGGCCGCCATCTGCCGACCGGTGACGATCCCACCGGCGGCAAGCACGGGCACCGCGTTGTCGATGGCCTCGATGACTTCGGGAACCACGACCAGCGTGGTGACTTCGCCGCAGTGGCCGCCCGCCTCGGTGCCCTGAGCGACGATCAGATCCACGCCCTGCGCGACCTGCTTGAGGGCGTGCTCTTTGGCGCCGACGAGCGCGGCGACCGGGATCCCGTTGTCCTTGCCGGACTTGATCATGTAGTCCGGTGGCACGCCCAGGGCGTTGGCCATCATGCGGATGGGGTGGGCGACAGCGACTTCGAGCAGTTGTTCGCCGTTGCTACCGGCGAGCATGGCGGATCCCAACCGGGGCTTCTCATCGGGCTCGATGTCATGCTGGGCCAGCAGGTCGGCGATGAACGCCTTGAACTCATCGGGGATCCGGTCGGACAGTTGGCGGCCGGACAGGTTCTCGCCCTTGCCTTCGAATTTGGCGGGCACGATGATGTCGATGCCGTAGGGCTTTCCCTTGACCTGCTCGTCGATCCAGGTCAGTTCCTGATCCAACTGCTCAGGGGTGTAGGCGGCGCCGCCGAGCACACCGAAGCCGCCGGCGTTGGTCACCGCGGCAACCACGTCGCGGCAGTGGCTGAAGGCGAAAAGCGGGAAGTCGATACCGTACTGCTCGCAGATGGGTGTCTTCACGGCGTCGCCGCTCCTTCGGTCAGTGGGGATCGAGAAGGGTGCCTGGCCCCGCGGGGTGAGGCAGTTGCAGCGACGTTATCGCAGCACAGGCGAAGCGGCGCACCTGGTATGGCTCTCGACCGAAACACCGATGCCGCAAGGTCATTGACCATGCGGCATCGGTGCGCGAAGGGTTATCAGCCCACCAGCGCGTCGAGCAGTCCCGACAGGCCGGAGTCGCTGAGGTCGGGAGCCGACAAGCTGTGGTCGGCCAACAAGGACTCGATGATGGTGGCCTCCGATCCTCCCGGGGGCGGCAACGGCGCGTCGGTCGGCTGAATGACTCCCGCGCCGGTCAGGTAGGCAACGCCGCGGGCCATCAGTTGCAGCGCATCCACTGACAGACCACCGAAGAAGTCGTTGACCTGCTGGGCGGCTTGGGCCAGTCCGCTGATCAGGAAGATGTCCTGGTCGACGATTCCCTGCAGGAACTTGTCGATGTCGGCGACCACGCCGTTGAGCAGGTACGGGATGGTGGCGACGACGGTACGGAGGCCCAGGGCGAGGTCGTTGCCGATGTTCGGGTAGCCGTACATCGCGATCGCGTCGGTAAGCGACTGCTTGAGGTCGACCGGCGAGACGATGCTGTTGACGATGCTGGGGTCGGTGAACATCGGGGAGCCGTCGAAGTCCGACCGCAGCGGGACGCCGAAGAGCTGCAGGATGGTCGGGGTGATGTCGGCGATCGAGTAGTTCAGGTTCTGGCTGCCGTCGGTGGCGTTGTCGCCGGCCTGGTCGAAGATGACGAACTGGGTGGTCTCATTCGGCGACTGGAAGCCATGGCCGAAGCCCAGCGACATCTGGTGGCCGTGGTCGGTGGTGATGATGATCGACCAGTCATCGCCGGTCTCGCCCCTGGCGTAGGCGACCGCATCCAAGATCTGCTGGATGTTGGCGCCGACGTTGATGACGGCCTGGGCGTACTCGGCCGACCCGCCGCCGTAGGAGTGTCCGGCCTCGTCCGCCTGCACCTGGTAGGAGAAGATGAAGTTGTCGATGTTCGGGTTGGTCGTGGTCGCCAGGATCTGGGCGATGGTCTGCGACGTAACCTCTGCGTCGGTGTCGGCCCAGCTGTTCTGGAACGGGACGAACAAGTTGTTGTCGGCCCCATAGCCGCCCGCGGCGGCCATGTCGTTGATGTAGTCCCAGTCGGCGATCACCGTGGTCTCGATGTCCGGGTTGTGGTACTCGAGCAGGTTGAACACCGTCGGCCACTTGTCATACGGTTCGGGCTCGAACACGTTGTTGATCACACCGTGCTTGTCGTCCCACACCCCGGTGAGGACCGTCGACCACGACGGACCGGAGATCGTGGTGTGGTTGACCTCGGTCGCGGCACCGGTGATGCCCTGGTCCATCGCGGTCTTGAAGCCGCTGTCCTCGTTGTAGGCGTACTCCAGGATCTTGGAGAGGTTGGTGCCGTCAGTGCCGATCAGCAGCACATGCTGGGCGGCAAGCAGCCAGTCGGCTGTCGTTGCGGACAGCCCCGCCGGCGTCCCGACGACGGAGCCTGTGCCGGCGACCAGGCCGGCGACGGCCACACCACTGAGGAACTTTTTGAGTGTTGTCACGGTCGGACTCCCCCGTCGAGTTGTGCGAGCCAATTGGGCGCAAGACTAACAGTTACCCAAGCGAAAACTCAGCTTTCTGCCCCGAAATTACTCATTTGTGCAGGGTGTTACTGAGGAGGCCAGTGGGTTATCTCACCCGACGGGGCGGGTGTCAGACGAGTTGCTCAGTTCAGCAGGGCGTCCACGTCCAGCAGCAGGGGAAGCTCGGAGCCGTCCAGGTCGGGGGCGCTGAACGCAGGGTCGGCCAGCAAGGTTTCCAGCGATCCGGTGAACTCGGCGGCGCCGGGAAGGGGCAGCGGGGCGTCGTTCGGCGCAATGACACCTGCTCCGGTCAAGTATGCGACAGCGCGGCCTAACTCGTTGGCCACGTCGATCACCAGCCCGCCGACGGTGTTGAACACCCACTGGGCGCCCTGGGCCAGCCCGCTGATCAGGAAGATGTCCTGGTCGATGATTGACTGCAGGAAGTTGTTGACCGGGGGGAAGGCCCAGTCCCGGAGGAAGTAGCCGGCACCGCCGGCCAGCGCACGAAGGCCCAGCATGAGGTGGGTGCCGATGTCGGGATAGCCGTAGGTGTCGATTGCGGCCTGCAGCGCCGCCCTCAGGTCATCGGGGAAGACGGTGCTGTTCAGCAATTCCGGGTCGAGCTGCATGGGGGTGCCGTCGAAGTCCGACCGCATGGGGATGCCGAAGGCCTGCAGAATCGTGGGCACGATGTCGACGGTCTGGTAGGCCAAGTTCTGGGCACCGGCCTGGTCCTCGTTCCCGGCCAGCGAGAACATGATGAAACTGGTGGTCTCGTTGGGTGACTGGAGTCCGTGTCCGAGGCTGAAGCCGGGCAGCTCCGGATTCGCCTGGTGGCCGTGGTCGGTGGTCAGGATGATGGTCCACTTGTCGCCGGTGGCCGCCTCCGCCTGAGCGACTGCCTCCAGGATCAGTTTGAGGTTGGCGCCGACGTTGATGACGGCCTGCGTGTACTCGTCCGACTCGGCGCCGTAGGAGTGTCCGGCATGGTCGACCTGGGACTGGTAGGCGAACATGAAGTTCGAGATGTCCGGATTGGTGGTGGTCGCGAGAATCCGGGAGATGGTCTCGTCGGCTGTCAGCGCGTCCATCTCGGCCGACGTGGAGCCCCCGGAAATGCCGATGATGTTGTCAGCGGGGTAGTTGCCCGTGGAAGCCATCTCGGTGAACAGGCCCCGGCCGGAGATGACCGTGGTCTCGATTTCCGGCTTGTTGTACTCGATCAGGTTGAACACCGACGGCCAGGTTGTGTACGGCTCCGGACGGTAGATGTTGCTGACGATCCCATGCTTGTCGTCCCACACCCCGGTGAGGATGGTCGACCATGACGGCGTGGACAGCGTCTGGTGGCCGGTCAGGCTGGTGATGGCGGTAATGCCCCGGTCCGCCAGCATCTTGAAGCCGCTGTCGTCGTTGAAGGCGTACTCCAGGATCTTGTCGATTCGGGTTCCGTCGGTGCCGAGCAGCAGCACATTCTCGGCGGCCAGCAGCCATTCGGCGGTCACCGAGGACAGACCCGGCGGTGTCCCTGCTGTCGCGGCTCCCGTTCCAGCAACCAGGCTGGCCACGGCCGTAGCGCACAGAAACTGCTTGACCTTCGTCACGATCGGGTCTCCTCGTTGGAGTGGTTGGTGTTGCTGCCGTCGCTTCGGCGGATCAGCCCAGCAGAGCCTCGACATCGAGCAGCTGCGACAGGTCGGCGGCCACCTGGGACAGATCGGAGAACTCGGCGCTGCCCGGCGCCGGCAGCGGCGCGTCCTCGGGCGCGATCACACCCGACCCCAACAGGTGCGCGGCTCCCATTGCCAGCGTGTTGGTCACGGTCACCGTCAGGCCGCCGAAGAAATCGTTGATCTGCTGGGCGACCTCGGCCAGCCCACTGATCAAGAAGATGTCCTGGTCGACGATCCCCTGCAGGAAACCGTCGATCTGGTGCATGAACTTGTCGATGAAGTACGGCACGGACCCGATCACAGTCCGGATGGCCAGCTCGATATCGTTGCCGATGTTCGGGTAGCCGAACATCGCGATCGCGGCGGTGAGTGCTTGTTCGAGATCGACAGGCGTGACGTTGCTGTTCAGGACGGTCGGGTCGTCCACCAGCGAGACGCCGTCGAAGTCCGAGCGCAAGGGGATGCCGAACAGCGACAGGATCGTCGGCGTGATGTCGGCTGTCGAGAAGTTCAGGTTCTGGCTGCCGTCGGAGGCGTTGTCGCCCGCTTGGTCGAAGATCACGAACGACGAGGTCTCGTTGGGCGACTGGAAGCCGTGGCCGATGCTGAGACCGGGCAGGGTCACGGTCTGCTGGTGGCCGTGGTCGGTGGTGACGATGATCGACCAGTCGTCGCCGGTGATCGCCTGCACCTGAGCGATCGCGGCCAGGATCTGTTGGAGATTGGCCCCGAGATTGATGATGGCCTGCATGTACTCCTCCGAGCCGCCGGCGAACTCGTGTCCGGCGTGGTCGGCCTGGCTCTGGTAGGAGAACAGGAAATTCGAGATGTCATCCGGGTTGTCCGCGGTGCCGAGGATCTGGGCGACAGTGAGCGCGGTGACCGCAGCGTCGCTGTCGGCCGGGCTGTCCCCGGCGGGCACGAAGACGTTGTTGTCGACCGAATATCCGCCGGCGTCGGCCAACTTGTTGAGGTACTCCCAATTGCTGATGATCGTGGTCTCGATCTCCGGCTTGTTGTACTCGATCAGGTTGAACACCGACGGCCACGCGTTGTAGGGCTCGGCCCGGAACACGTTATTGAAGACCCCGTGCTTGTCGTCCCACACGCCGGTGAGGATCGTCGACCACGAAGGCCCGGAGAGGGTGGTGTGGTTCACCAGACTGGTGGCGCCGGTGATGCCCTGGTCCATGGCGGTCTTGAACCCGCTGTCGTCGTTGTAGGCGTACTCCAGGACCTTGGAGAGGTTGACGCCGTCGAGGCCGATCAGCAGCACGTGCTCGGCGGTGAGCATCCAGTCGGCAGTCACCGTCGACAGGCCCACCTGGGCCCCTACCGCTGCTCCTGTTCCCGCAACCAGACTGGCGACGGCCGTAGTGCACAGAAACTGCTTCACCTTTGTCACGATCGATTTCCCTCGCCGAAGTTACGCGGACCACTGGGCGGCAAGCCTAGCAGCCGGTCCCCAGGAAAAATTCAGCTTCATGCCGAATTTCCCTCATTTGCCCAGAAAGTTACTGAGGAATCTGCGGTGGTCGTACAGGTGCGGCGCCGCGGACATGGCTCCGCCCCACCGGCCGGTGCTGCCTGAAGCCGGTGATGCCGGCCGGCTTCCCAGGGGTGTTCCGTGCGGCGGGGCGCCCCGCTCAGGGCTTGCTGCGCCAGCCGCCCGCGGCAACCGCGATCATCCGGAGTTGTTTGACGGCAACGGCTTTGATCTCGGCCAGGCTCTCGGCATCCGGGGCGTCTTCGATGGCCTCCGCGGTGACGATCATCGCGTTGACGAACAGTCCCGCCAGGACGTTGAGATCCTCGGAGCTCCAGGCATTGAACCCGGGGAAACGCGCCAGATCCGTGGCCAGCTCGGAGGTGATCAACCGGATCTCGGTGCGGATCGCGTAGCGCAGCACGGTCATCCCGCTGAAGCGTTCCCGGTTGATAAACCGCCAGTACTCGTGACGGGAGGCCACGCTGTTGACCAGGACCTCCACCGAGGACTCGATGACCCGGCTGGGGTCCACCCCGCCGGTGCGGGCGTCGCGCAGTGTCTCGCGCAGTGCTCGAAACGATTCGTCGATGAGCACCAGGCCCAGGGCATCCATCGACTCGAAATGCCGGTAGAAGGCGGCCGGCACGATGTGGGCGGCGCGCGTCACCTCGCGCAGGCTCAGGGCGCTGAAGCTGCGTTCGTCCAGCAGGGTGAGCGCCGCGTTGATGATCGCGCGCCGGGTGGCTTCCTTGCGTTCCTCGCGGGAAACGCGCTCCGGCAGTTCGGGGCGGGGCGCCCGTTCGGGGCGGGAGACACGGGGAGGCCGTTCGGGCCGCGGTGGCCGCGTGCGCCCAGACCGTGAATTCGGCGTACGACTGTTCACTGTTGTGAAGCGTAACACAACCGGCGAACAGCCCTTGACTGTTCGTAAACAAGTGTTCACTGTGTACATATGTTCACTCAAACTTTGACGCGGCGGGTCCTGGGCTCCAGCCTGGTCGATCTGCTCACCGGCCCGCACGGGGTCGACCGCTACACCGAGCTGGTGTCACCGACGTGGACCCGCAACGACGCCCGCGCCCGGGTCGTCGAAGTCCGGCGTTCCACCCCGCGCAGCGTGACCCTGATCCTCGAACCCAACGACGCGTTCGGCTGCTTCCCCCGCTTCCGAGCAGGCCAACACGTCAACCTGTCGGTCGACATCGACGGGCGTCGGCGCACCCGGTGCTACTCGCCGGCGAACGCCGAGGGGCAACGGCTCCTCGAGCTCACCATCGGCCGCCACGAAGGGGGCCTGGTCTCCGAGCATCTGTACCGCAACGCGCGGCCCGGCATGGTCGTCGGACTGGAGAACGTCGGCGGAGACTTCGTGCTCCCGGCGATCCGCCCCCGGCGCATTCTGCTGATCTCCGGTGGCAGTGGCATCACCCCGGTGATGTCGATGCTGCGCACGCTGGCCGCCGAGCAATATGCGGGCCGCGTGACCTTCATCCACTACGCCCGCAGCCGTGAAGAGGCCTGCTACCACGATGAACTTGCCGCCATGCCGCGAGTGCGGGTCCTGCACGGCTACACCCGCACTCCCGAAGACGGCGACCTGCAGGGCTACTTCAGCGCCGAGCATCTTCAGGCCGCCATGCCGAACCCCGAAGCGGTGTACGTGTGCGGGCCGCCGGCGCTGGTGACGGCCGTGCGCGAGCAGTGCCCCGACGCGATCTCAGAGAGCTTCGTACCCCCGGTCTTCACGGTTCCGGCCGACCCCTCCGGCGGGCAGGTCAGCTTCCTCGGCAGCACCGTGTCGGTGGTCGACGACGGCCGAACCCTGCTGGAGCAGGCCGAAGCGGCCGGACTGCAACCGGCCAGCGGATGCCGCATGGGTATCTGCCACAGCTGCACGTGCCGCAAAACCGGTGGCGCGGTGCGAAACCTGATCACCGGCGCGATCTCCACCGCCGAAAGCGAAGACATTCAGATCTGCGTGTCGGTTCCCGTCGGTGACGTCGAAATCGACCTGTAGAAAACGAAAGGAGCCAATCATGACTCAGTCAGTCCTCGAGCAGCCGCAGACCGAGCAGCCACAGGCGCTCGAACAGCCGCAGGTTCTCCAACGATCGGATCTGCCGGCAAATCTCGATGCCTTCGGCGCCGAGCTCGACGCGCTGCGTCAGCGCGTCCTCGACGACCTCGGCGAGCGCGACGCCGACTACATTCACCGGATCATCAAGGCGCAGCGCACCTTGGAGGTCGGCGGACGCGCGTGTCTGTTCTTCAGCATCATCCCGCCGGCCTGGCTGGCCGGCACCGTGATGCTGGGATTGTCGAAGATCCTCGACAACATGGAGATCGGCCACAACGTCATGCACGGCCAGTACGACTGGATGGGCGAACCGGCGTTGTACGGCAGGGACTTCGAGTGGGACAACGCCTGCCCGGCAGACCAGTGGCGGCACTCCCACAACTACATGCACCACACCCACACCAACATCGTCGGGATGGACCGCGATGTGGGCTACGGCATCCTGCGGATGAGCGACAAGCAGCCCTGGGAGCCCTACTTCTTAGGTAACCCGCTCTACGCCTTCCTGCTGATGGTCCTGTTCCAATATGGCGTGGCGGTGCACGAACTGGAGGCCGAGCGCATCCGGGCCGGCGAGATCGGATTCGTCGACAAGAAGGAGATGCTGCTGGAGACCTGGCAGAAGGTACGCCGCCAGACCCTCAAGGACTACGTCGCCTTCCCGCTGCTGGCCGGGCCGTTCGCGCCACTGGTGTTCGCCGGCAACTTGACCGCCAACCTGATGCGCAACGTGTGGTCCTACATGATCATCTTCTGCGGGCATTTCCCTGACGGCACACAAGAGTTCACCGTTGAAGAGACCGAGAACGAGTCCCGCGGGATGTGGTACTACCGTCAGATCCTCGGCTCGGCGAACCTGACCGGCGGCAAGTGGTTCCACATCTTCAGCGGCAACCTGTCGTTCCAGGTGGAGCACCACCTGTTTCCCGACCTGCCGGCGCACCGCTACGCCGAAATAGCGCCGCAGGTGCGGGAGATCTGCGAGCGCTACGGGGTGCCCTACAACACCGGCCCGCTGCTCAAGCAGTTCGGCAGCGTGGTCCGCAAGATCTGCAAGCTGGCGCTGCCCTGGAACTGAAAAGCGGCTCAGTCCACCCCGATGGTGACTTCAGTCGACTTGATGAACACCGTCGCGGGCTGGCCGACCTTGAGGTCGAGATCGAGGGCGGCCTCGCGGGTGACCGACGAGGTGATCACCTGCTCACCGCCGTCGAGCCGGATCTTGACCACGGCCATGACGGCGCCGACATCGAGATCGGTGATGGTTCCGGTGAGTTGATTGCGCGTTGAGAGCTGCATGGTGGTCCTCTCCGATTCTCGGTGACCGATGGATCAACCGTAGATCAGGCTCGGGGTCCCAGCAGGGCAATCGACGCGTCGATGGCCGGCTCGGTGATGATGCCGATGTCGGCGCCGTCCTCGACGGCCAGCGCGGTCAGCTCCCGCAGGCCGCCCAGCAGAATCACCGCCAGCGCCGGACTCAGCGCCGGCAGATTCGCGCGGCGAAATCCCGGACTGCCGCTGAGTTCGATCAGCAGGTTCGACATCAGCTCTAGCCCGCGGCGCTGCGCCGGCCGGGCCACCTCGCCGAGGGAAGGCATGTCGCGGATCCAGCTCAGCGTGATCGCCGGCCGGGACCGGATCTGGGTGACGTAGGCCTGTACCGCCTGGCGGATCTGGACCTGCCAATCGGCCTCGGGATCCACCTCGGTCCTGATACGTAGCGCCAGTTCCTCGTTGTCCACCCGCAGCAGTTCCAGGAGGCACTCCTCCTTGCTGGCGAAGTGGTCATAGAAGGTGCGTTTGGAGGTACGGGCCGCGCGCACAATCTCGGCGACAGTGCTGGCCCGGTACCCGCGCTCGGCGATCGAATCGGCCAGCCCGTCGAGCAGTCGGCGCCGGTAGGGGTCGGCAGTGTTGGCCGCCCGGGTATCGACCGCAGCCACCGTCATCGCCGTACCTCCCCTACGCCTAGCTCTTGCCACTCGTTGGTACTAAAGAGTACCGTGTCCCGCATGCATTGGTACGCTTTGGTACCAGGTATCACGTCGGGAGGCGTCGCATGACCCACACGGTTGCCAGCACGGCCGCGGACGCCGCTGCGGCACAGGTTCACCCGGCCATCAACCTGCCGCCCGGCCCGCGCGCGTCCAAGCTGACCGCGGGAGTGCTGTTCATTCTGTCCCGGCGCCGGGCGCTGCAACGCCTGACCCGTCGATACGGTGCCGCCTTCACCATTGACGTTCCGCTGTTTGGGCCGACGGTATTCGTGACCGACCCGGAATTGGCCCGGCAGGTGCTGCTGACCAGCCCGGACGACCTGGGCAACATCCAGCCGAACCTGTCGCGGATCCTCGGCAGGGGGTCGGTGTTCGCCCTCGACGGCGCGGCGCATCGGCGCCGGCGCAACTTGCTGAGCCCGCCGTTCCACGGCAAGAGCGTGCGCGCCTACGAGCAGATCATCGTCGAGGAGACCCTGCGCGAGATCGCCGGCTGGCCCACCGGAAAGCCCTTCGAGACCTTCGGTCCGATGAACAGGATCACGCTCAATGTCATCCTGCGGACCATCTTCGGAGCCGAAGGCGCCGAACTGGATCAGTTGCGGGCGATCCTGCCCAAGTGGGTGACGCTGGGCTCTCGGCTGGCGGCCTTGCCGATCCCGATTCGCCAGTACGGCCGGTTCACCCCGTGGGGCCAGCTGGAGGCATGGCGTGCTCACTACGACGGCATCCTGGACAAGCTGATCGCCGATGTGCGAGCCGACCCCGATTTCGAGAACCGGTCCGACGTGCTGACCCTGCTGCTGCGTAGCAACCACGAAGACGGTACGACCATGACCCGCCAGGAGCTCGGCGACGAGCTGCTGACCCTGCTGGCCGCCGGACATGAGACCACGGCATCGACCATGGCCTGGGTCTTCGAGCGGCTGAGCCGCTACCCCCAACTGCTCGACGAACTGACCGCCGAGGCGGACGCAGGCGGGAATAGGTTGCGGCGCGCCACGATTCGCGAAGTGCAGCGGGTTCGCACCGTGATCGACTTCTCCGGACGGCATGTTTACGCGCCCAGCATCCAGATCGGCGAGTGGGTGATCCCGCGCGGCTACTCGGTGATCGTCGCGATCAACCAGCTCCACCAGAACTCCGCCGCGTTCGATGACCCGGACGGATTCGACCCCAAGCGTTACCTCGACGGCAGCCCGTCGGCGTTCGAGTGGATGCCGTATGGCGGCGGCACCCGGCGTTGCCCGGGTTCGACGTTCGCCAACCTGGAGATGGACGTGGTGTTGCGGACGGTCTTGGAGCGCTTGGCCATCGAGCCCACCACCGCGCCCGGGGAGAAGTTCCACTCCCGCGGCGTGGCCTTCACGCCCAAGAAGGGCGGTCGGATCACGGTACGCCGCCGGGACTGATCCCGGCTAGCGCTGCGGCTGCAGCTGCCAGTTCGGCCGGATGTAGTGGCAGGTGTAGCCGCCCGGGAACCGCTCGAGGTAATCCTGATGCTCCGGTTCGGCCTCCCAGAAGTCCCCAGCGGGGCTGACCTCGGTGACCACCTTGCCCGGCCACCGGCCGGAGGCCTCCACGTCGGCGATGGTGTCCAGCGCGATCTGGCGCTGCTCGTCGTCGAGGTAGAAGATCGCCGAGCGGTAACTGGTTCCGACGTCGTTGCCCTGGCGGTTACGCGTGGTCGGGTCGTGAATGGCGAAGAAGAACTCCAGCAGGTTGCGGTAGTCGGTGGCTGTGGGGTCGTAGGTGATCTCGATGGCCTCGGCATGGGAGCCGTGGTGGCGGTAGGTGGCGTTCGGGACATTGGGGTCGCCGGTGTAGCCGACTCGGGTGCTCACCACACCGGGCTGCTTGCGGATCAGGTCCTGCATGCCCCAGAAGCAGCCGCCGGCCAGGATCGCTCTCGGGAAATTGGTCATACCCCGATTATCCGCAGCTATCCGCGAGCCGCCAGCGGATAGGAACGGTAGCTGGTCAACACGGCGCTCGGCTCGCGGTGCGGCGGCGCCTGCGCCGTCAACTCAGGGAAACGGTCGAACAGGGCGAGCAGGCCCAAGCGGATCTGCATGCGGGCCAACGGGGCGCCCAGGCAGACATGCGGACCGAACCCGAATCCCAGGTGGCCGGTCTGCGAGCGGGCCAGGTCGAGCCTGTCGGGGTCGGGAAACATCGAAGGGTCTCGGTTGGCGGCCGCCAGCCCGAGCAGGATCGGTGCGCCCGTTTCGATCACGGTGTTTTTCCCGTCACCGACTTCGATCGGGGCGCCGGCCACTCGGGAGATCATCAGGGCGGGGCTGATCATCCGGACCAATTCGTCAACGGCGTGCGGGGAGTCGGCCAGTAGGCCGCGTTGCCCGCTCTCCTCGATCAGCAGCGCGGCCGCCCCGGTCAGCACGGCGGTGGTGGTGTCATGCCCGGCCGACAGCAAGAAGATGGCGTTGTGCAGCAGCTCGTCGTCCGACACCGGCAGTCCGCTGGTAGCCACCACGGACAGCAGATCGTGGCCCGGGTCGGCGCGGCGTAGCTCCAGTAGATCGGCGAGCAGTGCCTTCATCCCGGCGGCGGCGTCGTCCGCGGCGACGAACACCTCGCGTGAGGCCGCCGGTTCCAGCGCCGCGATCAGCGCCATCGACCAGGTCGCCAGATTGTCCAGTTCGCTGTCGGGCACTCCCAGCAGCGTGGCGATCGCTCCCAGCGGCAACGGCTTGGCGAACTCGGCCACCAAGTCGAAGCCATCGGGGTCCAGGCCAGCCGCCAACGACCGGGCCCGGGCGGCGACTTCGGCTTCGAAGGAGGCCAGCGCACGCGGCGTGAATGCCCGTGACAGCGGAGCCCGCAGCCGGCGGTGATCGTCACCGGAACGATAGAACAGGTTGTGTTCCACGTGGGTCAGATACGGGCGGCCCGGATCGAGCTTGCCGCGGTACAGGTTTCGCCGGTCGGTACTGACCCGGTCGTCGCGCAGCATCGCCAGCACATCGGCGTAGCGGGTCAGCACCCACAGCCCCTGGCTGTTGCGGTGCACCGGTTCGGCTTCAGCGAACCGTCGCTGGTACGCCAGCGGATCGGCGTGCAGCTCCGGGTCGCGGAAATCGAAGTCGAGCGTGTCCATCAGGTGCGTTCGGCGATCCAGGACGCCACCAGATCCGCGCAGACCGTGCGGCTGTCCGTCGGCTGCTCCAGGTAGTGGTCGCCGGCGATGAAATGGAGCTGCTTGTCGGTGCTGGCCAACGAGTCGTGGATGTGGTGCGCATCGCTGGGGAAGACGCCGGTATCCGCGGTGCCCTGGATCACCAACGAGGGCAACGTGATCCGGCCCAGGTGCGGAGCGCCCTGACAGAACGACGTCTGCAGGCTCCACATGGACAACCAGGTTCGTAGCGTGCAGTGCGCGGCGATGTTGTACGGCGCGCGGTTGGCGCGCCGCGGGTCGCCCAGGTAGCAGGAGTTCAGCGGACGGTCCGACGGGTCGAGCGAGGCGTCGAGATAGCGCGGGTCGGCCCACACCCGGTGTACCGAGAAGGAGCGGTCGTAGGTGCCACCGGCCTTGAGCCGCTCCAGTTCTGCCTGGGCCCATGCGGTGATCCGGTCATTGCGGTCGCGCTGGGCCTGGCGGTAGCGGGCGATGAATTCCGGGGTATAGGGCGGCGTGTTCTGCTCGGCGTACATGTCCAGCGACGGGTCGCAGGACAGCGGGTCGGTCTCGTCGGTCACCGACGGGTCCATCCAGGCGGTCAGCACCTCCGGGCGTCCGGCGTGGGCCTGGGTGGAAACGTAGAGGTCGCCGGGCGGCAGCGCATTGACCGCATCGGGCACGGGCCCGCCGCCGACTGCGGTGATGTGCGGGTCCACCGACTGCGACTGGTAGGCGGCCATCAACGATCCACCGCCCGAGTTGCCGAGCAAGACGATGGTCTGCACGCCGGCCTGCTCGCGTAACCACTGCACGCCGGCCGCGATATCGAGCAGGGCATGCTCGAGCAGGAACAACGACTCGCCACTGCGATACCGGGTGTTCCAACCCAGGAAGCCGTAGCCGCGTTCGGCGATCAGCGGCGCCAGGTAGTGCTCGGCGAAGTCCACGTTGTAGTGGCTGGCGATCACCGCCACCTTCGGCTTGACGCCGGCCGGGGTCCAGTACAGCCCCTGAGCCGGGTGATAACCGGCGGGGTTCACCCCCGCCGATGCCGAAGTGAGCGAAACGAACTCGCGGGTTACTGCCACTGCATTACTCCTTTGACCTTGACTCTTGATCGCGCCAGCTCACCGAGCGATACCAAGTGTCGGTGAGCGTTTTGACTGCTGCTTCCTCGTCCAGTTCGCGGCCTGCGACGTCGCCGCCGGCCACCAGCCAGACATAGGTGAAGTGGTTGAGCATGGCGACGATGGCCGACCCGACCAGCTCGGGGTCGGCGTCGGTCGCATAGCCCTTGCGCTGCGCCATCCGCACTGTTTGAGCCACCCAGTCGATCGCGTCGGCACACATGTCCCGCCAGCGCTGGGCGAACTCGTCGTTGATCATCGCCAGCTGGAAAACCCCGACCATGACTCCGAGGTGTTCGCGATAGGTATCCCAATGCGCGCGCACCGATTCCTCGATGATGTCGTGCAGATCCTGGCCCGGGTGCAATGCCTGCACCGCACGGCTTTTGGCCGAGGCCCGGAAGTCCTCGGCCAGCGACGCCAGCAGGTCTTCCTTGGATTCGAAATAGTGGTAGAACGACGCGGGCGACCGTTTGGCGGCCGAGGTGATGTCGGTGATCGTCGTTTTGAAGAAGCCCTTGCGGGCGATCACTTCACGGGCCGCCTGCTCGATGCGCGCCTGGGTGTCGCGACCCCGGACGGTGGGACGGGTGATCGACCCGTCCGCGGCCCCGCCGTCCGCGGATGTCATGCCGGTTCCGTCTGGTCCAGGCCGCCCACCAGGTCGGCCAGTTGGTGCTCGCCGGTGGGCGTCTGGCCGCCCGCTGCCAGGAAGCGTTGCATCTTCGGCAGCGCCGTACCGCGGGAAAGCAGCTGGGCGAACGCGGAGCGCTCCACGGCCAGCCCGGTGGCGATGTCCGGGGCGGCCAGGGTGGCCTTGACGTCGGCGATGTCGGCCAGCGGCACCGTGGCGATGCGCTTCACCAGCCGGTCCAGGAAGGGTCCGACGGCGTCGGCGTCCAACGCCCTGTTGACCAGTCCGTAGCGTTCGGCGAGGGCCGCATCGAGGTCGTCGTGGCCGAGGATGACCTCCAGCGCCCGGCCCCGCCCCAGCAGGTGCAGCAGGTGCTGCGGGCCGGAACCGGCCGGGATCACCCCGATTCCGGTCTCGACTTGGTTGAAGACCGCCCGGCCGGTCACCGCAAACCGCAGGTCGAGGTTGACCAGTAGTTCCATCCCACCACCGGCGACCCGGCCGGCGACTACTCCGATGGTGACTTGGTCCAGTGCCCGGAAGGCGCCGACCAAGTCCTGAAAGGAGCCGACGGCCGCCTCGGTGTTCTCGACCGAGGCGGCCAGCAGCGCCAGGTCCACGTGGGCGATGAAGAAGTCGGGGTTGGCGCTTTCCAATACCACCACCCGTACATCGCGGCCGGTGGGCGACCGTAGCCAGTTCACCAGCCGCCACAGGTCGCCCATCATGGTGGCGTCCATCAGGTTGATCTCGCCGTGGCCGATGCGGACCCGAGCGATCGGACCGTCCGTGGTGACGGTGAGCGACGTCAGCGAATCGAGCGCCATGCGCGGCCGGCTCAGCCGAGCTGGGTGGTGGTCGTCTTCGACGTGACCACCTTGGGATCAGCGGCCCGCTCGGTGCTGTTCAGCAACTTGTGCGCCTGCTCCGGGTCGGGTTCGAACCCAGGGGTGTCCCGGCACAGTTCGATCATGATGCCGTTGGGGTCCAGGTAGTACAGCGAGTGGCACCAGCCGTGGTCGACGTCCATCAGCGCCTTGATGCCGGCGGCGTCCATCCTCGCCCGGACTTCGTTCTGTTTCTCCTCGGTGGCCCGGAAGGCGAAGTGGTTCACCCACACCGGCAGTCCGTTCGGACGCGACAACGAGCTGGACCAGTCGGGCTTCTCCCCGACGCCGTGCAGGTCGAAGAACGCGATGCACGAGCCGTCGCCCAGGTCGTAGAAGACGTGCCGGAAGAAGCCTTCTTGCAGGTGCTCGACTTCGGTGTGCACCAGCGGCAGTCCCAGCAGGTCTTCGTAGAAGTGGTTGGTGGCCTCCAGGTCGGCGCAGGCGTAGGCGGCGTGGTGCAGACCGACGGTGGGCTTGGGGGACGTCACAGGCTGCCGAACCTCCTCACGGCCCGCGGTGGGCCGACGGCGTCACGGTAGCACTGCCGGTGAATATAAACCCAGATTCGATTCTAGCCGTGGACCCTCGACAACCTTGCTAGAACGTGTTCTAGTTCTTGGCATGACGAAACCGCAGTTCAGCCGCGCAGAACTCGCGGCCGCATTTGACGTGTTCGAGCAGACCGTCGCTCGCGCCGCCGAGACCCACGACTGGGATGCCTGGGTCGCGCACTACACCCCCGACGTCGAATACGTTGAGCACGCGATGGGCACCATGCACGGCCGCGACGAGGTGCGCAGCTGGATCCGCAAGACCATGTCGACCTTCCCGGGCAGCTATATGACTGAGTTCCCGGCCCTGTGGACCGTCATCGACGAGGACGGCGGGCGGGTCATCTGCGAACTGGACAACCCCATGCGCGACCCGGGCGACGGCACCATCATCAGCGCCACCAACATCTCGATCGTCACCTACGCCGGGGACGGCCTGTGGTCGCGCCAAGAGGACATCTACAACCCGCTGCGCTTCGTCGCCGCGAGCATGAAATGGTGCCGCAAAGCCCAGGAACTCGGCACCCTCGACGACGAAGCGGCCGCCTGGATGAAGCAGTTCGGAGGAAACGCATGAGCCGCAAGCCCAAGCTCGTCATCGGAGCCAACGGCTTCCTGGGATCGCACGTGACCCGTCAGCTCGTGGACGCCGGAGAAGACGTCCGGGTGATGGTGCGCCCCAGCGCCAACACCATCTCCATCGACCACCTCGACGTCACGCGGTTCCACGGCGACATCTTCGATTCGGCCACCCTGGCCGAGGCCATGGCCGGGTGCGATGACGTGTACTACTGCGTCGTGGACACCCGCGCCTGGCTGCGCGACCCGAGCCCGCTGTTTCGCACCAACGTCGAGGGCACCCGCAACGTCTTGGAAGTCGCCTCCCGGAAAGAAATAGCCGCCGGCCTGCGCCGATTCGTGTTCACCAGCAGCTACGCCACCGTGGGCCGGCGTCGCGGTCACGTCGCCAACGAGGACGACATCATCGACCCGCGCGGACTGACGCCCTATGTCCAGTCCCGGGTGCAGGCCGAAGAGCTGGTGTTGCGCAGCGCCGAAGCCGGCCTGCCCGCCGTCGCGATGTGTGTGTCCACCACCTATGGCGACGGCGACTGGGGCCGGACCCCGCATGGTGCGTTCATCGCCGGAGCAGCATTCGGCAAGCTGCCGTTCCTGATGAAGGGGATCGAGCTGGAAGTGGTCGGGGTCGACGACGCCGCCCGCGCGATGATCCTGGCCGCCGAGCGTGGACGCAACGGCCAGCGCTACCTGATCTCCGAGCGGATGATCGCGCTGCAGGACGTGGTCAAGATCGCGGCCGACGAAGCGGGTATGCCGGCGCCGTCGCGGTCGATCTCGGTACCGGCGCTGTACGCGCTGGGCGCACTCGGCAGCCTGCGGGCCGGCCTGACCGGCAAGGACGCCGAGCTGAGCCTGAAGTCGGTGCGGATGATGCGTGCCGAAGCCCCGGTCGATCACAGCAAGGCGGTGCGCGAACTCGGCTGGCAGCCTCGACCGGTTGAGGAATCGATCAGGGAGGCCGCGCGTTTCTGGATGAAGCTGCGCAACGCCAAGAAGCGAGGTTCCCCGGCATGACACACGGCCATTCAGGCAGACGCCCGATACACATCCCGACTGACGAATACCCGATCACCGTGAACCCCACCGGTAGGCGGGTCACGGTGCGGATCGGGGACGAGATCATCGCCGACAGCGCCAACGCGCTCACCTTGCAGGAATCGAATCACCCTGCGGTGCAGTACATTCCGCTGTCCGATGTCAAGACCGACCTGCTGGCCCGCAGTCAGACCACCAGCTACTGCCCTTTCAAGGGCGATGCCGCCTACTTTCATGTCACCACCGCGGCCGGCCGATGCGTCGCCGACGCGATCTGGACCTACGAGCAGCCCTTTGCCGCGGTTGCCCCGATCGCCGGGCACGTCGCGTTCTACTCCGACAAGGCCGACATCAGCGTCGCCGACGCCTGAGGCTCGGCAGAGCTGCTCTAGAGCCCCAGCAATTGCCCGGCGAACCGGGTGTCGGTGTACTCGCGCACCGAGACGATCCGCCCGTCCTGGGTGTCGATGATGTACGCCAGCGGGCTGTCATAGTGCGAACCGTCGGCGGCGCGACAGTCGCCCAGCGCTTCGATCACCACGGTCTCGTGTTCGTTGATACACCGGACCAGCTCCAGGTTGATCCGCAAGCCGGCACGACGCTGTTCGACTTCCAGCCGCAGCTCGTCTTTATCGACGGCCTGACGCGTCAGGATGCTCCACCAGGTGAAGTTGTCGCTGACCAGCGCAAAAATGTCGTCCAGGTCGTCGTCGCCGCAGATGCCCTGGAGAAACATCCATGCCAGTTCCGCCTGCGGATCATCGAATGGGGTGGCCACTCCTCCATCGTGACCGGGCGGCGCGAAGCGGTCAACGACGACCAGCGATACCTATGATCGCGTCATCAGTAATTCGTTTCGCCGTACCGTCGCTTTTCCCGGCCCGGCCAGCCCCGCGCTGACGCTGGGCCCACTGCGCCGCGGGCCGGGCGACCCATGCCTGCAGGTGGTTGACGGCGCCATCTGGCGAACCAGCCTGATGTCCAGCGGACCCGTGACGGCACACATCGTCCAGGTGGCACCCGATGCGGTGGACTGTACGGCCTGGGGTGCCGGCGCCCCGGAGTTTCTGGACGGTGCGCCGGGCCTGTTGGGCGCCCACGACGTCGCGACCGACTTCGCGCCGACCGAGCCGATGGTCATCGCCGCCCATCGTCGCCTGCCGCACCTGCGGCTGGTGCGCACCGGCCGGGTGCTGGAGGCGCTTATCCCGGCCGTGCTCGAGCAGCGGGTACCGGGTGCCGACGCCTTTCGCGCCTGGCGGTTGCTGGTCACCGAGTTCGGATCACCCGCTCCCGGCCCGGCGCCGTCGCGAATGCGAGTGCCGCCGTCAGCGCAGACCTGGCGGAGCATCCCGTCCTGGACGTTCCATCGGGCCAACGTCGACGGCGGGCGCGCGCGCACCATCGTCAGTTGCGCGGGTCGAGCCGATTCCCTGGAACGGCTGGTTTCCCGCCCTGCCGCGGAGGCCCGGACGGCACTGATGTCGCTGCCCGGCGTCGGCGAGTGGACCGCGGCGGAAACCGCGCAGCGCGCGTTCGGCGATGCTGACGCCTTATCGGTCGGCGACTATCACCTTGCGACGATGATCGGCCGCACACTACTCGGCCTGCCGCTCGACGCGGTGTTCACCGACGAAGCCATGGTCGAACTGATGGAGCCGATGCGGCCGCACCGGCACCGCGTGGTTCGGTTGCTGATCGACAGCGGGCTCGCTGTCAGCAAACGACGCGGGCCACGGCTGGCCGTGCAGCGGATCAGCTCGCTGTAGACGGCTTGCCGGGCGGGTCAGCGGTCGCCGTGGCAAACCTCCCGGAGTCGAGCGCGTCGAGCAACTGGGCGGCGATCCACTCGAACGTCGACGGGTCGCGCGGCAGCAGAGCCTGCTCGTAGCCGATCAGCAGGTAGATCGCCCAGTTTGCGAACAGCTGCGCCGGGCGTTTTTCGTGGAGGACTTCCTGCGCCGATTCGAAGAGGATGTCGAAGCGTTGCTGATCCACTTCGGCCTGCACCGCGTGCACCCGGGCGTCGGCCGAGCTCCAGGAACGGATGGCGGCTTCGGCCCCGTGGGGCAGGGTCAGGCCGATCTGAATCAGGCTATCGAGGCGCTGCCGCGGGTCGGGTATCGCGCGTACGAACTCCACATGCTGGAGGGTGCGCTCATCGAGCCAGTGTTGAACCAGGTCACGGGTGTAAACGGGCCAGCTGGTGAAGTAGTGGTAGAACGAGCCCGTCGTCACGCCGAGCCGGTTGCAGACTTCGGCGAGCTTGAGGCCGCCGTAGCCCAATTCGGACAGCACTTCGAAACCTGTCTCGAAGTACGCCTGTCGAGAGAGAACCGCGCCCATAAGTCGACTTTAGTTCGCTGGGCTCCGTTGGCATACAGCACGGCTGAGTCTTAAGTGAATCTTGGTAGTTCCGATTTTTCTGGGGTTGGCAGCTACGGCGTGCCACACTTGTTCAGTGCGGGATGCGGTTTTTCGCAGGGTGGGGCGCCCCCGCGGGGCGCGCTCTGGCATGACCAGGGAGCGCATCGTGACAGCCGCGAGCGGCGTCTTCGGCGAGTTCGGCTACCACGCGACAACGTTTCAGGCGATAGCGGAGCGGGCACAGCTGACCCGCCCGGCGATCAACCACTATTTTCCAAGCAAAAAACTGCTGTACCAGGCTGTTCTGACGCAGGCTGAGACCCTGTTCGAGCACGCCGTCGATCAGGCCCGCGCCGAGCCGACTCTGGTCGGACAGTTGGCCTCGGTCATCGTGTGCTTCACCCAACTGGGCGAAGAAGACCGCACAGTGGCGGCGTTTGCGGTGACCGCTGTGGTGGACGCTCAGCGCGACCCGGCGCTGAAGTCATTGGTCGGCGACATCCAGGGCCCGCCGCGGGCGTTTCTGGCCGCGGCGCTCACCGACGCCGTCGACCGGGGAGAGCTGGTCTCCGACTCGGGTATGGGCGAGCTGACCGAGATGCTGTTGGCCGTGTTGTGGGGGATCGCGTTCTATGTGTCGCTGGTCGGCAATCAAGTGGCGGCGGCGGGGGTGGTGGCCACCCTGCAGGCGCTGTTGACCCAGGAACTCTGGCAGTTGCGTCAGCCAGCCGACGGATAAAGTTAATAGCCCGGCTAACTTTCATCGGTACTATCGCGTGCGACACCGGCCGCGACCAAGCGAGGTAACCCGATGAGCGCACTCCGTACCCACGACGACACCTGGGACATCGCCACCAGCGTCGGCTCGACGGCGGTGATGGTGGCCGCCGCCCGCGCGTCCGAGACGGCGAGCGTCGATCCGCTGATCAATGACCCGTACGCCGAACTCCTGGTCGCCGGGGCCGGTACCGGGATCTGGGAGTTGCTGCTCGACGACACGTTGGTCGACAAGGTCGAGGCCATCGACGCCGAGGTCGCCGCGGTCTATCACCACATGCGCAACTACCAGGCGGTCCGGACCCACTTCTTCGACGCCTTCTTCGCCGACGCGGTCGCCGCCGGCATCCGTCAGGTGGTGATCCTGGCCTCCGGGCTGGACTCGCGGGCCTACCGGCTGGACTGGCCTGCCGGCACCACCGTCTACGAGATCGACCAGCCGAAGGTCTTGGCCTACAAGGAGCAGACGCTGACGGCCAACAACGTGACGCCGGCCGCTGAGCGCCGCACGGTGGCCATCGATCTGCGGCAGGACTGGCCGGCCGCGTTGACCACCGCCGGTTTTGATGCCGCGGCCCCGACCGCGTGGCTGGCCGAGGGACTGCTGATGTATCTGCCCGCCGAGGGCCAGGACCGGCTGTTCGACCAGGTCACCGCGCTGAGCGCTCCGGGGAGCCGGATCGCGGCGGAGACCGCGGGTAACCACCGCTCGGACGAGCGGCGACAGCAGATGGCGGAACGGTTCAAGAAGATCGCCGAGACGGTCGGCCTGACGCAGAGCCTGGACATCCAGGATCTGATCTACTCCGACGAGGACCGCGCGTCGGTGCGGGGATGGCTCGACGAGCACGGCTGGCAGGCCGCCTCACAGCCCTCCACCGCCGAGATGCGTCGGCTGAACCGCTGGGTCGACGTGTCGGTGACGGACGATGCGGACGCGTTCTCGGAGTTCGTCACCGCAGTGCGCAACTGACTCGGCATGCCCGACCCGACATAGCGGACTCGATTCATCCCCCGTATACAGAGAAGGCCTGGAAGTTGGCGCTAGGCCTTGTCTAGGTCTGTTCTAGCGTGGCGATCGAATCGAGGAAGGAAACTGATGTCCGGAGTGCAGGATCGTGTTGTCGTCGTCACCGGAGCCGGTGGTGGGTTGGGCCGCGAATACGCCCTGACCTTGGCCCGCGAGGGGGCCTGTGTGGTGGTCAACGATCTCGGTGGTGCCCGTGACGGCACCGGTGCCGGGCACAATATGGCCGACCAGGTAGTCACTGAGATCAAAGAGGCTGGCGGCCGGGCCGTCGCCAACTACGACAGCGTCGCCGACGCCGAGGGCGCGGCCAACATCATCAAGACTGCGATCGACGAGTTCGGCAAGGTCGACGGCGTGGTCAGCAACGCCGGCATCCTGCGCGACGGCACCTTCCACAAGATGACGGCCGAGAACTGGGACGCCGTGCTGCAGGTGCACCTCTACGGCGGGTACAACGTGGTGCGCGCGGCGTGGCCGCACTTCCGCGAGCAGAGCTACGGCCGCGTGGTCGTCGCCACCTCCACCAGCGGGCTGTTCGGCAACTTCGGGCAGGCCAACTACGGTGCGGCCAAGCTCGGCTTGGTCGGCATGATCAACACGCTGGCCATCGAGGGCGCCAAGTACAACATCAAGGCCAACGCGATCGCCCCGATCGCGGCAACCCGGATGACCGAGGACATCCTGCCGCCGGAGGTGCTGGCCAAGCTCAAGCCCGAGTACGTCGCACCGGTGGTGGCCTACCTGTGCACCGAAGAGGTCGCCGAGACCGGCTCGGTGTTCATCGCCGGCGGCGGCAAGGTGCAGCGGACCGCGCTGTTCGAGAACGCCGGTGCCACCTTCGAGAACCCGCCGTCGGTCGACGAGATCGCGGCGCAGTGGTCGACGATCGCCGATCTTTCGGCGGCCAAAGCGGCCAGCTTCTCGCTGTAACCGCCGGTCAGATTCGGGACGCGGCGCGCTGCTGTCAGCCGAGCAGCGCGCCGCGCAACCCGTCGCGGTCGGCGTCAGTGACGCCGGCGACCTGCAGGAACCCGTCGAGCGAGCCGAAGTTCTCCTCGATCGAGTGTTCGGCGGCATCCAGATAGTCAGCGCGCACACCGAGCACCTCGTCGGAGAGCCGCGCTTCGGTGAAGGTCAGCACCTCGGGCGTGATCTCAGCCTCGGGCCGCGACCGGATCATCTCCATGATCCGATCGCGCAGCACCGGCACCGCGGCGTTGCTGCGCAGGTAGTCCTCGATCACGGCATCGCGGTCCACCCCGGCCGCGCGCAACACCACGGAGACCACGAATCCGGTGCGGTCCTTACCGGCGAAGCAGTGCGCGAGTACCGGCCGACCCTCTGCCAGCAGCGACACCACCCGCTGCACCGCCCGCCGGGACCCGGCCAGGGTAGGGAAGCGCGCATACTCCTCGAGCATGTAGCGGGCGGCGACGTCGGCGGCGGAATCCTCGTCGGGCTTCTCGGCCATCATGTTGCGGAACGCGTCCTCGTGCGGAGCCGAACTGTCCGGTGACTGGTCGCCGGCCAGATCCGGAAAGGGCAGCAGGTGGATGCCGACACCGGCGGGTACCAGCCCCGGCCCGCGGCGCGTGACTTCGCGCGGTGACCGCAGATCGGCGACGTCAGACACCCCGAGTCGCAGCAGTTCTTCGCGGCCCCGGTCCTCGAGGCGACTCAGTTCGCTGGACCGGAACAGGCGGCCGGGGCGCAACGCGCCGGTGGTCTCGGCGACGTCGCGAAAATTCCACGCCCCGGGCAGATTCGGCTGGGAGGTCACCCGGCCACGATAGGACACCATGCCGGCGGCCTAGCCGTTCAGACGCGAAACGACCCCCGATCCGCGCGGATCAGGGGTCGTCAGGACGAGTCGTTGTGGCGTTTAGACGGGCGGGTAGTTCTGCGGGGGGTAGCCGCCGCCGCTCTCGACGCCACGAATACCCCAAGTCAGGTACTTGAAGAAGAACTCGGCCTCGTCGCTCAGCTCGTAATCCGGATTCGGATCGTAACCGTAACCAGGACCCATGTCGTCAACCCCTTAGCTTGGATTTCCACCACTTTAGTCGGCCCGTCAACGGTGCGACAGCGGACTGCCTAGAATCCTTCCAACCAGTTGATTGACACGCCGATGACACCGGCCTGGCCGAAGAGTGAGTGGACATGGCAAACGGCAAGGCTACGCCGGGGGGATCTTCCCAGACCCCGTCTCGTCGCGAGGAGTTGCTCGCGGTCGCTACCAAGTTGTTCGCCGCCCGCGGCTACCACGGCACCCGCATGGATGACGTGGCCGACGTGGTGGGGCTGAACAAGGCGACGGTCTACCACTATTACGCCAGCAAGTCGCTGATCCTCTATGACATCTACCAGCAGGCTGCGGAACGGACGCTGGCGGCCGTTCACGACGACCCGTCGTGGACCGCACGCGAGGCGCTGTACCAGTACACCGTGCGCCTGCTCGACCAGATCGCGGTCAATCCCGAGGGCGCGGCGGTCTACTTCCAGGAGCAGCCCTACATCACCGAGTGGTTCACCGAGGAGCAGGTCGCCGAGGTCCGGGAGAAGGAAGCCCAGGTCTACGAGCACGTGCATGGTCTGATCGACCGCGGGATCGCCAGCGGCGAATTCTATCCGTGCGACTCGCACGTGCTGGCGCTGGGCTACATCGGTATGACGCTGGGGGCCTACCGCTGGTTGCGGCCCAGCGGACGGCGCAGCGCCAAGGAGATCGCCGCGGAGTTCAGTACGGCGCTGCTGCGCGGGCTGATCCGCGATGAGACGATCCGGGTCGAGTCGCCGCTGGGAGTGTAGAGCCGCGGGGGCGCACTAAGGCGGAGGTCCATCTCGCTGGGCGAGGTTGTGGGCGCGTTCGGCCTCGATGCACCGGAGTCGGTCTTGGGTGCGGGTG
>NZ_AUWR01000002.1 GCF_000455125.1 Mycobacterium sp. UM_WGJ | reverse complement strand
CACGCCGGGGGGATTCACGACTTCGCACCGATCGGATACAGGGATTTCCCTGTACTCCGGGCGCCTCGGGCAAAGTTTCCGCGACGGTTGACCTTGACAAATTCCCAGGCAGCAACCGACGATCACCTACGGCGAGGTCACAGCCTCCCCGCAGGATCTGAATTGGAGCGCGACATGACCGCAGTGCAATCCAGGGCCGAGTCGATGATCACCGTGCACAACCCCGCTACCGGGGCCGTGTCGGGCACCGTGCCGATCGACGATCCCCAGACGGTGGCCGCCAAGGCAGCCCAACTGATTTCAGCCCAACCGGAGTGGGAGGGGCTCGGGCCGAGCGGGCGCAAGCGGTGGTTGTTGGCCTGGCAGGACTGGATCCTGGACCACGCCGATCACATCACCGAGGTGTTGATCTCCGAGACCGGGAAGTCGCACGTCGACGCCAGCGTGGAGGCGGTCGCCACGGCAGACGCCATCGGCTACTGGGCCAAGAACGCCAAGGAGTTTCTCGCCGACCGGCATCCCAAGGCGCACAGCCCGCTCTATCGCGTCAAGCGGTTCACCACCGCCTACCGTCCCTACCCGCTGGTCGGGGTCATCACGCCGTGGAACTTCCCGTTCGCGATGCCCGGCCTTGACATTCCGCCGGCTTTGGCGGCCGGCGCGGCCGTGCTGCTCAAACCCTCCGAAGTGACGCCGCTGTCGGCGGTCGAGTTCGTGCGCGGTTGGGCCGAGATCGGTGCACCGCCGGTGCTCGGCCTGACCACCGGCTACGGCGATACCGGCCAGGCGCTGATCGAGCACGCCGACTTCCTGCAGTTCACCGGGTCGACGGCCACCGGGCGCAAGGTCGCGGTGGCGTGCGCGCAACGGTTGATTCCCTACGGTCTGGAGCTCGGCGGTAAGGACCCGGCGATCGTGTTGGCCGACGCCGACCTCGACCGCGCCGCCAACGGCATCGCGTGGGGCGGGATGTTCAACTCCGGCCAGGTCTGCGTGTCGGTGGAGCGGGTCTACGTCGAAGCGCCGGTCTATGACGAATTCGTCGCCAAGCTGGCGGCCCGGGTCGGTGACGTGCAGCAGGGCCAGGACAAGGACACCGGCGCCATGGCGACCGCGGCGCAACGCGACATCGTGGCACGCCATGTCGACGAGGCGACGGCCGCGGGTGCTCGAGTGGTCGCAGGCGGCAAGGCGACCGGTGTGGGAACCTACTTCGCCCCGACCGTGATCGCCGACGTCGACTCGTCCATGACGTGCATGACCGAAGAGACCTTCGGGCCGACCCTGCCCGTCATCAAGGTCGCTGACGAGACCGAGGCCATCCGGCTGGCCAACGACTCACCGTACGGATTGTCGGCCACGGTGTGGACAGGCGATAGGCGCCGCGGCGAGCGGCTGGCGCGTCGGCTGGAAGTGGGCGCGGTGAACGTCAACGACGCGTTGGTCAATGTCTTCTGTCCGGGGCTGCCGATGGGCGGCTGGAAAGAATCCGGCATCGGCTACCGCGCCGGTGGCGCTTCCGGAATCATCAAATATTGTCGGCAGCAAGCGATTACGTCGCCGCGGCTGCCCACTCAGAAGTCCGAATTGCTGTGGTACCCGTCGTCGAAACGCCGGATGGCGATCGCACTGGGGGCCATGCGTGCCTTCGCAGCACGAGGGCGGCGTCGGTTCGGTTCGCGGACACGCGACTAAGAGGGCGCCCGCTCGTCAGAGTCGTGATCCCAAGTCTCGGGCAACAGCGGTATCGCCGGGCCGGCTCCGAAAGCGTTGCCGCGCAACCGGGCCAGTCCTGCTGCTCCCGCGTCGCTTCGCTGAGCTGTCCCGGTGAACCCCAGTGCTCCTGCCCCGGATTCCGAGCAGGCGGGTGTCGTTGTCTCGTCGGGCGTTTCGTAGTCGTCGGCGGCACCCAGCGTCATGGTGGCGTGGGCGTATTCCTTGATCTGGTCACGGCGCCGCCGGCGCGACCGCAGCGGTGCGCGAGCTGCCGGCGCGCGAGCCGAGACCGCCGCGGAAGCGCCGGCGGCTGGAGCCCTGGACTGGTCGCGGCCGGTCAGGCTGGGTCCGAAGCCTTCGGCGTGGCCCCCGGTCACCAGATAGGCCAACGTCTCGGCGCCGCCTGCCGGTAGTGCCGGCCCGGTGGTCGCTGCGTTTGCCGGGCCGGCGGAGGTCCCCGCCGAACCGGCGATACCGCTCGCGACACCGACGCCGAAGGCGACCGGCTCATGGGCCGGTCGGGCCACGATCGGGCGCCGCATCGGGACGGGCTGTGGCGCGGGCTGTTCGATGACCGGCTCCGGCGGTGGCACCTGCATCGATGCGATGAAGTCGTTGATGGCGTTGATCAGCAACGGCAGCACGATCGGGATCCGAACTGGAATCGTCACGATGAACAGGAGCGTTGACCAGAACACGATGTTCCAGAAGATGAACCAGAACCAGCGGTTGGCTTCCTCGATCGGATCCGTCGGCTCGTCGTCGTTGTTACCGGTTCCGTTGTCGGCGGCCAGGATCGGCGGCGCGGGGTCCGCGACGGGCAGCGACGCCAGGGCAGCGCCGGACGTCGCCTCGTAGGTCGCCATGACGGTGGCCGCCTGCACCCACATGCGGGCGTAGTCGGCCTCGTTGAGTGCGATCGGGATGGTGTTGATGCCAAAGAAGTTCGTGGCGGTCAGCACGCCGTGAATGGTGTGGTTGAGCGCCAGCTCTGCCATGGTCGGCATGGCGGCCAGGGCGGTGTTGTAGGCGGCGGCGACGACTTCGTGTTCGGTGCCGGTGCGGGCGCTGTCGATGCTGGCGCGCGTCAGCCACTGCAGGTAGGGCACGTGCGCCGTGGTGTAGCTGGCGGCGCTCCGGCCGTGCCAGGCCGCTGACCCGACGGCGCCCAGCACGGCGATCAGTTCAGCGGCCGCGGCAGAATATTCGCTGCTCAGCGCCGACCAGGCACCGGCGGAGGCCAGCAGGGCACCGGGGCCGGGCCCGCTGCTCAACAACGCGGAATGCACCTCCGGGGGAGATGCGATCCAACTACCGTTCACGCCGACACCAATTTCTACGAGCGAAACTGTAAATAATGTCAAGATAGCATTGCCTAAGCTAACTTCGACGGCGTTGCGGGTGATGAGAACGGCGGCGGACAGGCGCTGTGCGCCGGCGATAACCTGGGGTATGAGTCCCAAAACCACGTTCCGGGTCGCCCGTGTGTACGACGAACCCCGTGCCGAGGATGGTGAACGGATCCTTGTCGATCGGCTGTGGCCGCGGGGCTTCCGCAAGGACGACCCGCGGGTGGGGCACTGGTACAAAGACGCCGCGCCGTCGAACGAACTGCGCCATTGGTACAACCATCAGCCCGAGCGTTTCGACCAGTTCGTCAGCCGCTACGAAGACGAACTGCAGACCGCGAAGGGGGCCGCCGGGTTCGCCGGCCTGCGCGCTCTGGCCCGCGGCAAGAAGACTGTCACCCTGGTGACGGCGAGCCGGGACGTGGAGGGAAGTCACGCGGAGGTGTTGGCCAAGCTGTTGGCCCGACAGTGAACTAGCTGCGCCCCGCGGTGGTGATCGCCATCCCAATCGGAATGCTCACCACCAATGCCGCCAGGAAAAGCCGGTAGGCGAGCAGGGCCCAACCCCGAGGCGTGCTGCGCCGAACCCGGTAGAGCCACCAGGCCAGCACGATGAACAGCAGCCCAGAACCCGCATAGAACACCGCGACGTGGTCGGTGACGACGCCGACCACGATGGCGGCGCCGGACAGGTTGAACGCCGCGGCACCCAGCGTTGCTTCGCGAGGTGACGGCGAGGTGGCCGGCAGCAGTGCTTGGCCGGATCCGATCACCAGTTGGCCGGCCCCGAGTACCAGAACCAGGTAGGCCACCGCCCAGACCCCGTGACGGGTGGGCGCCGGGGCCGCGATGGCGGCGGCTATCGCGCCACCGACCACGATCGCGGTGGCGCCGGCTACCGCGAACGGTTTGAACGCGCCCCACTGCTCCCACAGCTGCACCGGAATCGGCCGCTGCGACGGGTGATCGGGGCGCGCGTCGACGGCATCGTTCATGATCAAGCCTCCCGAGTCAGAGATTACCGAGGCTGTCTAAAGTTATCGGGTGACCTCAGACTCTCCGGCCGCTCGACCGCGGCTGCAGCGGGAGATCTGGGTACTGCTCGTCGCGAACTTCTTGATCGCGCTTGGCTACGGACTGGTATCCCCGGTACTGCCGGTCTATGCGCGTCATTTCGGGGTGAGCATCTCCGCGACTACATTCCTCATCACCGCGTTCGCGCTGACACGATTGCTCTTCGCGCCGGTCAGCGGACTGCTCATTCAACGGCTGGGCGAGCGCTGGGTGTACGTGGCGGGCCTGTTGATCGTCTCGGTGTCGACCACGGCCTGTGCCTTCGTGCAGAACTACGGCCAGTTGCTGTTCTTCCGTGCGCTCGGCGGCGTCGGATCGACGATGTTCTTCATCGCCGCGGTGGGCCTGATGATCCGGATCAGCCCGGAGGACGCTCGCGGCCGAGTCGCGGGGTTGTTTGCCACTGCGTTCCTGCTGGGCACGGTGGGCGGACCGGTGTTGGGCAGTCTGACGGCAGGTTTCGGCCTCAGCGCGCCGTTCTTGTTCT
The DNA here is from genome assembly GCF_000455125.1 of Mycobacterium sp. UM_WGJ. Lineage (GTDB taxonomy): Bacteria > Actinomycetota > Actinomycetes > Mycobacteriales > Mycobacteriaceae > Mycobacterium. The sequence continues at coordinate 115,494 of NZ_AUWR01000002.1, read as the reverse complement.
ACGGTTCGGTGTTGATCGTGACGGCCACCGGCGTCTTCGTCAGCCTGCGCCACTCACATCTGGCCGAAGCGGCCGAATCGGAGGGGCCGACGGTGTCGGTGCGGACGGCGCTGGGCAATCGCGCGTACCGCTCAGCGTTGTTGGCGAACTTCGCCACCGGCTGGTCGGTCTTCGGTCTGCGGGTCGCGTTGGTGCCGTTGTTCGTCACCGAAGTCCTGGGCCGCGGTGCCGCCTTCGCCGGCCTGACGCTGGCGGTGGTAGGGGTCGGCAACGTCTGCGCGGTACTGCCCAGCGGTCAGCTCTCCGACCGGATCGGTCGCAAGGGGCTGCTGATCGCCGGGCTGGCCGCGTCGGGCGTAACGACAGTCTTGCTGGGCGCGAGCGCATCGCTGGTGGTGTTCTTGGTGGTGGCGTATCTGACCGGGGTGGCATCGGGTATCTACGGGTCGCCGCAGCAAGCCGTCATCTCCGACTTGGTCGGCAACCAGGCCCGGGCGGGCACGGCGGTGGCGACCTATCAGATGATGGCCGATTTCGGGTCGATCGTGGGTTCGTTTGTGGTCGGCCAGATCGCCGAGCGGATGTCTTTCGAGTGGGGTTTTGCGGTCAGCGGTGCGGTGTTGCTGGTGGCGGCGCTCACGTGGCTGTGGGCACCGGAGACCAGGGACAGCGACCCGATCGGCGGGCTGGCCGACGCGACCTGGCTAGGCTCGGTTGATGGTGACACTGGACCGGCTGGTCAACGTGGTGGGCAGCTACGGGGTTCGGCTGAGGTTCTGCTCCATCCCGAGGACGACGCGGCTGAGCAGTGTCGTGATGCACGAGGTGACCGGTGAGCGCGTCGTTGTCGGCGACGTCCTGTTGGCGGTCGGCGCCCGCTCGGTAAAGGAGGCGGTGCGCTGGGCGGTGGCCGCCAAGGCCGTCGCGGTTCTGGTGCGCGACGTCGACGACAAGACCTCGTTCGTGGGCGAGGGTGAGTCGCTTGCCGTGCTGGTGGTGGACGCAGCGGTGTCCTGGAGCGAGTTGGCCGCGGTGGTCTACGGACTGGTGCTCGAAGGTCGTGAGACCGAGTCGGGCCGTGGGCCAACGGATCTTTTCGCTGTGGCCGACAGTCTCGCCGAAGCGGTGGGCGGTGCGGTCACCATCGAGGATCAGCTGGGCAGGGTGCTGGCCTACTCGCGTGGACAGCGGCACGCCGACCCGGCGCGGTCGGCGACAATCCTGAACCGGCAGGAGTCCGAGCCGCTTCGCGAGTTGTTCGAAAAGCAAGGCGTATTAGCGCATTTGGATATCAAGGACGAGCCGCTGTTCGTCGCGGCCGATCCCGAGTACGGCTTGACCGGCCGCATGGTGGTGGCGGTGCGTGCCGGCCGGGAGACGCTGGGCGCGGTATGGGTGGCCTGCCCGGGCCCGTTGAAAGGTGACCAGCTGACCGCACTGGGCGACGGTGCTCGCACGGTGGCATTGCACGTGCTGCGGTCACGGGCCAGTGCTGATCTGGAGCGGCAAGTCGAATCCGACTGGGTAACCAGACTTTTGGATGAGCAGACGGAGCCGGACGATGCTGTCGCCCTGGTCGCCAGGCTGGGCCTGCCGCAGGCTTCGTTGCGGGTGATCGCCGTGCACACCCGGATCGCCACGCAACCGCACGCCGGGCTGCTGCTGGCTTTCGAGGCCGTCACCACGGGCTTCGGGTGGTCACGCCCAGGTCGCAGCGCCCTGGCCGCCAACACTGTCTACACCTTGCTGCCCGCTGCGGACGCCGCCGCGGCTCGGCAGTGGCTGCGAGTCCTGGCCGGCGCCCTGCCACCGCACGCCAGCGTGTGGGCCGGGATCAGTGCGGTCGCCACGGTCACCGAGCTGGCCGCCGCGCGCCGCGAGGCCGAGGAATGCCTCACGCTGCACGAAGCCGGCCCGCCCGGGAGCGTTCCGCCGGCCTACGACGAGTCCTGGGACGAGGTCGTGCTGCGCCGGCTGCACACCGCGGCGCGAGCCGGGCGGGTGCCCACCCGCGGGCCGGTCGCAGAGCTACGTCACCACGACGCGGCCCACCACACGCCCTATGTGTCCACGCTGCGCGCTTGGCTCGACGCCCAAGGCGACTTGGCCCGGGCCGCTGAGCAGCTGGGCGTGCACGAGAACACAGTCCGCTACCGGCTGCGCAAGATGGCCGAGGTGACGCCACTGGGGTTGGAGGATCCGCGGACCCGATTCGCGGCGATGATCGAGCTCGCGGCGGGTGACATGTCGGAACTCGACAAACAGTGACGCTGCTGTTGTGCGATTCGGTTAAACCGGGTGTCTGAGGACAGTCGCATCATGGAGTGATGGGTGCACCCGACCGAATCGACGGCGCACCACGATCGGTGATCGTGGTGGGCGCCGGCGTCGTCGGGTTGTCCACCGCCTGGTTTCTGCAGGAGCGCGGTGTTGAAGTCACGGTGGTCGACCGTGTCGGGGTGGCGGCCGGATCCTCGTGGGGCAACGCCGGCTGGATCTCCCCCGCACTGGCGATTCCGCTTAACGAACCCGCCAACCTGCGTTTCGGGCTGAGGTCCCTGCTGAGCCGGTCCGCACCGCTGCAGGTGCCACTCAACGCCGGCCCGGCACTGTGGGCGTTCTTGGCGCGCTTCGCGGCGAACAGTCGTCCCGCGGCCTGGCGCCGCGCAGTGCAGGCCAACGCGCCTCTGAGCGCGGAATGCATTGAGGCCTATGACGTTCTGCTCGCCAACGGGGTAGACGCCCCGGTCACCGATGCGCCCATCACCGCGATCTTCCGTACCTCGGCTGACGCCGAGCGACTGCTCGACGAGTTGCGCCGGTTCTCCGAGGCCGGCCAGCCGGTGTTCGGCACCGAACTGACCGGTGCCGCACTGGCCGAGCGGGTGCCGCTGGCGTCCTCGGCGGTCGCTGCCGGGGTGCAGATCGACGGCCAGCGCTTCCTCGACCCCGGCCGGTTCGTGACCGCGCTGGGGCGCACGGTGGTGCAGCGCGGCGCCGTCCTGCATGTTCTCGACGTCGCCGACGTGTCGCCCCGCGGTGATGGGGTGGCCGTGACCAGCAGCGACGGCACCACTTTGACAGCCGATGCGGCGGTGATAGCCAGCGGTGCCTGGCTGTCGCGGCTGGCAGCGCGCTGGGTCCGCGTGCCGGTGCGGGCCGGGCGGGGCTACTCCTTCTCCGTGCCGGTCGACGGGCCGGTCACCGGGCCGATCTACCTGCCCGATGCCCGGGTGGCCTGCACGCCGTTGAATGCCAGGCTTCGGGTCGCCGGAACCATGGAGTTCGGCGACCCCGACGCCCCGGTCGTCCCGGCCCGCGTCGAAGCCATCGTCGCCGCCACCCGCCCCCTGCTCGACGGTGTCCGCTGGGATGAGCGCTCCGACGTGTGGGTGGGTCCCCGCCCGGTCAGCCCCGACGGGCGGCCCCTGGTGGGGGAGGTGTGTTCGCGCACCGTTTACGTCGCCGGTGGGCATGGCATGTGGGGCATGACGCACGGTCCGGTGACGGGCCGATTGTTGGCCGAGCAGATCACCACCGGCAAGCAGTCCGCCGTGCTGCGTGAACTCGATCCCTTGCGCTGACCCGCTCGGGTCGGTGAATTTTTCGAACCAAGTGCTGTTGTGAAGGAGAACTGTCGATGACTGATACGAACGGTGTCTGGATGACCCAGCAGGCCAAGGACCGGCTGCTGGCGGAGCTGGCGGAACTGTCTGCACCGCAGGATGTTTCGGGCGGTGAAGATATCAATGATCAAAAGGCTCGCCAAGCTCGTATCCACCAGATACACGACCTGCTGGCGGTCGCGGTCGTCGGAGAGGACCCGCCGGACGACGGGGTCGCCGAGCCCGGCATGGTGCTCACCGTGCGCTACAGCGACGGAGACACCGAGACCTTCCTGCTCGGGGTGCGCGATGACGACCAGAGCGGGTTGGAGGTCTACTCGCCGCAGTCGCCGCTGGGCATGGCGATCACCGGAGCCCGGCCGGGAGAGGAGCGCAGTTACCAGGTGCCCAGCGGGGCCCACGTGACGGTGACGCTGCTCGACGCGGTGCCCTACGGACTGCATCAGACCCAGCATCCGGCCTGAACGCAGGCCAACTGAGTAGCTGTTTTGAACCTTGGTGCGGCTGTGGTGTAGCTTCGATGAGCACGACAACGCGGGGCTATGGCGCAGCTGGTAGCGCACCACACTGGCAGTGTGGGGGTCAGGGGTTCGAGTCCCCTTAGCTCCACTCATTTCGATGGGTGTCCGGTTCACTCTGTGCTGATCGCGCAGAATGGGGACCGGATCGCCTGGTGAACATAGAGTCACAAAGCCTGATCCGCATCGTTACGCTAACGAGTCAATTGGTCGGCGCGGTAACTTACAAGCCTGTGATACGGTTCTTTTGCAGTCAGAAGATTGCGTGTCCGGGGGGGCTGGTTACTAATCATCGGAGTTTACGTGAAGAGCCTCGGGAGACTCGGTAAAGCGATATTCGCCGGTATCGGCTTTTATGCAAGCGGGTTGATTCTCAGCGGTCAGGCGGGCGCTGTTCCCGTCGTGCACCTGCCCCTTGGGGGGCCGGTGTGTGCGGGTGGCGTGGTCGCTCTCTCCTCCGCCGAGGGGGCGGCGCCTGGTGCCGCGCCGGTTGCCGCGCCGGCCGACGCGACATTGGCGGCTGCGGCCGGGGTGCCTTGTGGGCCAGCTGCGGCTGACCTGACCACTCTTGCTGGTCCTGTGCCGATGGGGTTGCCTGGACCGGTGGCTCCGATCCCGATCGCCCCGATTCCGGTGGTCCCCGGATTGCCACCGCCCGTACCGCTGGTGGCGCCGGGGCCGGCCGGAGCCGCTGCGGCGAGTCCGATCGCGGGATTGATGACAGACGCCATCAGCGCCCCGATCGGTCTGGCTGGCGGCACTAAATAGCACGTGCCAGAAAAGGGTCCGCGAACTTTGTGTTCGCGGACCTTTTCTGTTGCGGCGGCATTGCGAAATCGTGCGACGATAATTTATTTGTAGAACCGTTATTTCAATGCGACTGGACTGTTACGAAAGGCTGTTATTCGAAACGGTGTGAACGGTGCGATTACGGTTTCACCAGCCGACGTGGCGTACCGGCGCAGTAAGCGGCGATGTCGTCGACGATATCGCGATAAAACACGTTCATGCAGTTCTCGGTCACGTAGCCCAGGTGCGGGGTCAGCACGGTGTTGTCCAGCGTGGTCAGCGGGTGCCCGGCCGGCAGCGGCTCCTGGTCGTAGACGTCGAGGCCCGCCCCCCGGATCCGGTGGGTGCGCAGTGCGTCGATCAGTGCCGCCTCATCGATCAACCCGCCGCGTGAGGTGTTGACCAGGATCGCGCTGGATTTCATCGCCGCCAGCTCGGCGCGGCCGACGAGGCCGCGGGTCGTCTCGGAGAGCACCATGTGGATCGATACCACGTCGGCGCTCTCGAACAGACGGCGCCGGTCCACCAACTGCGCCTGCGCCTCGGCGGCCCGCGCTGGGGTCAGGTGTGGGCTCCACGCCGTCACCCGCATGCCGTAGGCGTGGCCCACCGATGCGACCAGCCGGCCGATGCGGCCCAGCCCCACCAGTCCGAGCGTCGCACCGGCCAGATCAGCGCCGACGGTCAGCTGCCACCGCCCGGCCCGCAGCGCCGCGTCCTCGACGAGCAGATGACGTTGCAGGGCGTGGATCAACGCCCAGGTGAGTTCGACAGTCGGCGTGATGGCGCCGCCCGTCCCACACACCGTGATGCCGAGCCGGTGGGCCGCGGCCACGTCGATGGCGGCGTTGAACGGCCCGGTGGTGACCAGCAACTTCAACGCCGGCAGCCGGGACAGCAGATCGGCGCCGATCGGCGTGCGTTCGCGCATCGCCACCACCACCTCGCAGTCGGCTAGGTGGGCCACCAGTTCGTCACCGGGAGCGTGGTGTTCGCGGATCGCCCGCAGATCCACGGGCCGGGGGATGGGCGACCAGTCCACCGTGTCGGCGATGCCCTGGTAGTCGTCGAGTACCGCGATACGCAGGGGTGACGTGGAGGCGGCCACCTTCAGAACGCGTCCGGGTTGTGCTGGACCGCCTCGGGAACCGGATGTTGATAGAGGCGAGAGGCGTTCTCCCAGGTCAACTTCCGGATTACGTCGGGTGGCAGGGTGCCGATCTCCTCGTGGATCACCCGCTGGGTGTTCGGCCATGTCGAGTCGCAGTGCGGGTAGTCGGCTTCCAGCAGGATGTGGTCGGTCCCGATGCGCTCGTGCTGGCAGAACGACGACTGATCCTCGACCGCGCAGAACCAGAAGTTGCGCTGCAGCACCTCGGCGGGGGAGAGCTTCTCGCCCAGCGCCTTCCACGTTCCGTACATGTCGTGGTAGCTCAGCATGTGGTCGAGACGGTCCAACAACCCTGCGACCCAGCCGATCCCGCCCTCGGACAGACAGATCTTCAATTCGGGGAAGCGGCTGGGCAACCCGGAGTACAGCCAGTCGACCGCCGCGGAGATGGCGTAGGCGAAGAACAGGACGCCCGCCACGTCGGGCGGCGCGTCATCGGTGGTCGACGGCGAGGTACCCGACGAACCGATGTGCAGATTGATCACGGTGCCGGTTTCCGCGCAGGCGGCGATCATCGGATCCCAATGCCCGGAGTGAATGGTCGGCAGCCCCAACATGGCCGGATTCTCGCTGAAGGTGACGGCGCGAAAGCCTCGTTCGGCGTTCTCGTAGATCATGGCAGCGCCGACCTCGGGATCCAGCAGCCAGGGCAGCTGACAGCCGATGATGCGGGCGGGGTAGGAGCCGGCCCACACCTCATGGTGCCAGTCGTTCCATGCCCGCACCGAGGCCAGCGCCAGGTCCCGGTCGCCGGTGGTCAACTGCAGGCGCTGGCCGGCGAACCCGGGTAGGAAGGAGGGAAAGTTCAGTGAGGCGTAGACGCCGTTGAGGTCCATGTCCTTGATGCGTGCGTGAATATCCCAGGCGCCGCGGCGCATCTCGTCGAATCTGGCCGGCTCGAAGCCGTACTCCGACACCGGACGCCCCACGACGGCGTTGAACCCGACGTTGGGCAGCGATTGGCCGTCATACATCCAGGTCTGGCCGCCGGTGTCGGTCTCGACCACCCGCGGCGCCCGGTCTGCCAGCTTGCGCGGCACTCGGCCGAGGAAGGTGTCCGGCGGTTCGACGATGTGGTCGTCCACTGAGATCACCGTGTAGCGCCGTTGTGCGCGTGGCGGTTCGGGCAGGAAGGTCACGGTGCGTTCCGCCCCGGCCTTGGCGGTGGTGAAGCTCAGGTCAGAGCTGAGCTCGTCGATCGATTTCACCCATGAACCTCGTTTTCGGGCCAGGCGATCGCAAGCGCGGTGGAGTCGGGCGAAGCGGGTCGCCGTGGGGGCTCAGTCGAGCACATGCCGGTCGGCCTTGATGGTCATGCGGGCCGCGCCGGCCCAGTACACGTCGGCGGCGCGTTCGATCAACGACGCCTGCATCCCGGCCATGTCGGATCGCTTCATCGGCGTGGGCGTCCGGCCGGTCAACATGACGTGATAGGCCAGCTTGCACACCCGCTCGATGGTGGCCGACCGGTAGACCGCCTCTGCCAGGGTCCGTCCGGTGGCGATCACTCCGTGCGAAGCCAGGATCGCCAGGTTCGCGTTGCCGATGCGCTCGGCCAGATCCCGGGCCCGCGAAACGGTGTCCACCTCGCCGTCGTAGTCCTCGACGAAGCACAGGTCATCGAGGAATAGCGAGCCGGTCTGGTGGACCAGGTCGGGCAGCGTCTGCAGCGACGCCAACAGGCTCACGTAGTAGGGGTGGTTGTGGACCACCACACGTGCGTCGGGGCGGGAGCGGTGCAGTTCGGTGTGGATATGAATGGCGGGCGTGACATCCCAGCGGCCCGTGAGGATTCCGCCGTTCTCATCGACGGTGCAGATGTCGGAGGCGGTGAGTTCGGCCCACCACAGGCCCCACGGATTGACCAGCATGTCGGTCTGGCCAGGGGGCTGCCAGGTGATGTGGCCGGCCAGGTTCTCGGCGAAGCCGATATCGGCGAGATGGCGAAACGCGATGGCCAGCGCCTGGGTGTTGCTCAGCTCGACGCCGATCGGCGGAACCACCGACGGCGACCAGACCGCCGAGCCGCCGGGACGGGCGCACTCGAGGTCGACGGACTCCGTCATGGACAAATCATATGGAAATAAGGGGCCCCGTCAACGGAGTCGGTAAGTTCCTCAGAACTGCGGGTCCCCGGCGCTGGGAAGCCCCCGGGGCCGGACCATGGCGGGATCGACGATCCCGGAGCGACCGGGGTAGTGCTGGGCGTGCAGCAGGTGTGCTGCGGCGAGGTCTCGGGCGCGCTGGGCATCGCCGACATCGATGGCGTCGATCACCTGACGGTGGTCCTCCAAGACGGCGCGCCGCTCGGGAACGGGCACCGTTGAATGGTCGGTGACCTGGCTGGACCAGCTTTGCTCGTGAGCCGACCACAGGGCTTCGAGCGCGCCCGCCATGACGAGCATGGTGGCATTGCCGCAGTGGGTGACCAGGGCTTCGTGGTAGCGGCGGCTGGCAGAGGTGGCCTTCTGCAGGTCGTCGACCGCGGCCACCGATTCCTCGTGCAACCGGCGCAGAATGGGCACCACCGTGCTCTTGCGGTCCGGCCGCCCCGCGCACAGTGCCGCGCAGGCCGGTTCGACCTGGAGGAGCGCGGTCCCGACGTCGGCGAGAGTGACCTGTTGCGATCCCAATACCAGGCCCATGGTGTAGGCGACATTTGCTGGAGTGGGTCGATGGATCACCGCGCCGCCCCGTTTGCCGCGGCGCACGGTGAGCAGTCCCTCGGCTTCGAGGATGCGCATGGCCTCGCGCAGAGACGGCTTGCTGATGGCGAACTCGACCAGGAGTTCGTCCTCTTTGGGGAGTACGTGATCGTCGGTCAGCTCGCCGGCCAGGATGCGCCGGCGAAGCTCGTCGGCGACCTGTTCGGCGAGCCGCCGGAAGCGAACGGTGGGAGCTGCCACGCGTCGAGTGTGCCAGACCAAGCCCCTGTCCCGGCTTGCTCGAATCGCTCACTTCCAAATGATTCGTGGCATACGATCGCGCTGCGAGAAGGGGACCATGGCGTGCAGCACTGGACTGTCGGCGACGTTGACATCCATGCGGTCCTGCAGGCGGTCATACCGATCCCACCTTCCGTGTTGTTCACGGCGGCATCCGAGCGTTTCCTAGAAGGTTCGCTGGCGGACTACTGCGACGCCGCGGGCAACATCTTGATGGCGATCCAGTCCTATCTGATCGCGGCTGAGTCATCGTGCGTGCTGGTCGACACCTGCTTCGCCGAAAGCTTCCTGCGGACCCGCAACATTGCGGACCTCTTCGAGGACTCGCTGGCGGCTACCGGATTCGCTCCCGGCGACATCACCGCGGTGGTGTGCACGCATCTGCACCGCGACCACGCCGGTGGCAACACCGTGGAGCAGGGTGGGCAGTGGGTGCCGAGATTCGCCGGTGCCGACTACCTGGTGACCGCGGCCGAGCACGCGCACTGGAGCGCATGCACCGGTGAGGACCGGGTGGCGCCGGAATGCGTTGCGCCGCTGGCGCAGCACGGCAAGCTTCGGCTGGTCGGGCCGGATCATCAGCTGACCGAGACGGTCCGGCTCGTCGCCACCGCGGGCCACACCCCTGGTCACGTGTCGGTGCGCATCGAATCCGCCGGAGCGGTGGCCTACATCAGCGGCGACGTCGTGCACCATCCGGTCCAGATCGGCGACCCCGAGATCGGTGCCCGGCCCGACGCCGACCCGAGTGCCGCACGCGCCAGCCGGCTGGACCTGCTGCGCCGCGTCGCCGACGAGCGGGCGCTGCTGCTCGGATCGCATTTCGCTGCCCCGTCGGGCGGCTACATCAACAGCACCGGGGAGCGTTTGGCGTGGCAACCGCTGGTAGAGCGAGAGGGAGCACGATGACCGAGACACAGCACCTGCTGCCGGAGGGGTTCGACTTCACCGACCCCGCCCTCATCGGCGAGCGGATCCCGCACGAGGAATTCGCCCTGCTGCGCAAAACACGGCCGATCTGGTGGAACGCACAACCCTTCGGCGCGTCCGGCTACCCGGATGAGGGCTACTGGGTCGTGACCAAGCACGCCGACGTACGGGCGGTCTCGTTGCAGGACGAGGTGTTCTCCTCGCACGAGAACACCTCGCTTATCCGGACGAACACCACCAACAATCAAGAACTCCACGACGCCAGCCGCGACAACATCATGCTGTTTCTCGACGGGCCCAAGCACGCCAAGCTGCGCCGGATCGTCTCCCGGGGTTTCACGCCCCGAGTGGTGGCCGGCATGCGAGATTCGCTTGACCGCCAAGCCAGAGAGATCGTCACCGCCGCCGCCGAGCACAACACCGGTGACTTCGTCACCGAGGTGGCCTCGCAGCTGCCGTTGGCGACCATCTGCGAGTTGATCGGTGTCCCCGCAGACGAGCGCCAGCAGGTCTTCGACTGGAGCAACCGGCTGGTGGGCGGGGGCAACGGTGAACCGGAAGCCGGAGCCGACGGAATCCAAGCCTCCGCCGAACTGTTGGGCTATGCCTATCAGATGGCCGAAGACCGCAAGGCGCACCCGCGCGACGACATCGCGACGGCCCTGGTGACCGCGACCATCGACGGTGAGGAGCTGACTGCGCTGGAATTCGGCTACTACGTGATGATGTTGATGGTGGCCGGCAACGAGACCACCCGCAATGCCACCTCGCAGGGGATGCTGGCGTTTTTCGACCACCCCGATCAGTGGCGGTTGTTCGTCGAGGAACGCCCCACCACCATGGCCGAAGAAGTGGTGCGCTGGGCGACGCCGATCATCTCCTTCCAGCGCACGGCGTTACGCGACGTCGAACTCGGCGGAGTGCAGATCCGCAAAGGCCAGCGGGTCGGCATGTTCTACGGCTCGGCCAACTACGACGACGAGGTATTCGACGACCCGTTCAGGTTCGACATCCGGCGAAGCCCCAACCCGCACTTGGGTTTCGGTGCCCCGGGAGCGCACTACTGCATAGGGGCCAATCTCGCCCGGATGCAGATCAACCTGATCTTCGGTGCGCTGGCAGACATCATTCCCGACATCCACCAGCTGGATCGCCCGTCACGGTCGGTGCTGCCCTGGATCAACGGTATCGACGCCATGCCAGTGGAATTCGGCAGCGCTGGGACGTCCTAGCGGACGCCCAGCGGCCCGCGTCACTCCTTGATGATCACCGGGTCGCCGATGTTGACCCGGTCGAAGTACCACTCCGCATCGGTGGGGCTCAGGCCGACACAGCCGTGGCTGACGTTCTCCAGGCCCAGGGAGCGCAGCGCCCAGGGTGCGGCGTGGATGTAGAGCCCGCGTCGGGTGATGCGTACCGCCTGTTCGACCTCGAAGCGGTAGCCCTCTGCGGAGTCGATCGGGATCCCCACGCTGCTGGAGTCCATCAGGACCTTGCGGTCCTTACCCAGCACGGTGTAGTTGCCCGTCGGCGTCTCGTATTCGGTCTTGCCCATGGTGGCGGGCATGACGCCGTCTTCGCCCCAGTGCGGGCGGTGGTGCGGCGTGGGCAACGGGCCGGCCTCGTCGCCGTCAACCGTCACGGTAAAGGTGTGCGCGGAGATGCTGGCGACGCCGACAACCTTTGCGCCCGTGCTGAAATCGACAGAGAGCTTGCCCACCGACAGTGCCACCGCACTGTGTGCCGGCCAGTAGTGGTCGGGGACCCACTGCACTTCGGTGTCGTCGACCCAGTCGAACGTTCCGGTCATCGGCGGGTTGGACCGCACCGCGATGGTGCGCTCGGCGGCCCGGCGGTCGATCACCGGTGCGGAGAAGGTCACCACGACCGGGTGCGCCACGCCGACGACAGCACCCGACGCCGGCTGGATCGATGCGATCCCCGCGCCGGGCGGCTGGCTGGCCGCGGCCGAACTTGTTCCGGGCGGCGTCACGAGCGTTGTGACCGCGACCCCGATCACCACCATTGCTGAGCGCACCGATGTCCACATCGTCGGCATACCTTCCCGATCTTCCTACCTTGGGCTGTTGCCGTTGATGGTAGGGAGATTCGCGTCGATAAGCCGCTCGTACATGCCCACGAGTCGGTCAAGGCTTCATTAAGGTTTGGACACGGCCCGGCGCCGCTGTCAACAGCAGCGCGCCCCCGGATCGCCGTCGTGACGGTGCCGCCAGTAGTCGCGCTCGGAGAGCACCGGTTCGCCGGGATGAGCGCGGCGGCGGTACTCCAGGTAGCGGTGGTAGTGGTTGTCGCCCAACAGTGATGCCCAGTACCAGCCGATGTGGCGAGCGGCGCGCGCTAACCCGTGCAGCGGGCGTCCCATTGCGCCTGCACCTTTCGTTCGGCCGCCGTGGGGGTCAGCCCGGCAGGCGCGAATCGCTTCGACGGCACCGGTGGCGGCTCGGAGGTCGACGCTGTTCCGCGAACGGCCCGAATCGACACCATGATTCCGGCCACCACCACCACCGCCACCACCGAGGCGAACACGATCGACAAGGTGCCCTGGATGAAAGTGTTGCGGACGACATCGTGCAGCTGCGCCGCGTTGGCCGCAGATCCGAACGACGTCTCGCCGGCCCGTTCGGCGGCCCGATAGGCGAAGTGCTGCGTCCAGTAGCCCACCCGAGGATCGCCCGAGAAGATCTTCTGCCACGAGGCCGTCATGGTGACGGCCAGATCCCACAGCAGCGGAATGCCCGGAATCAGCGCCCATTTCAGGCCTGATTTCCCCTGTCCCTTCTTGATCACGATCACCGTCACCACGGTCAGCGCGATCGCGGCCAGCAACTGGTTGGCGATACCGAACAGCGGGAAAAGGGTGTTGATTCCGCCGAGCGGATCGGTGACGCCCATCAACAGGATCGAACCCCACCCGGCGACCACGGCCAGACTGCAAACCCACGCCCCGATCCGCCAACTCGGGTTGGACAGCCGGCGCAGCGGTCCGCCCAGGTTGCTCAACGCGTCGCCGAGCATGAATCGGGCCACCCGGGTGCCGGCGTCCACGGTGGTCAGGATGAACAGCGCCTCGAACATGATCGCGAAGTGGTACCAGAAGGCCTTCAGGCCCGGTCCGCCGAACACCCGCCCCAACACATCGGCCATGCCCAGCGCCAGGGTGGGGGCCCCGCCGGTACGCGACACGATCGACTGTTCGCCGACCGACGTGGCGGCCTCGGTGATCTGGTCGGCGGTCGCCGGGGGCCCGCCGAGCCCGAGCCCGTTGACGTAAGCGGCGGCGCTCTCGGCGGTACCGCCGGTCGCGGCGACCGGGGCGTTGAGGGTGAAGAACAGGTGCTGGTCCAGAATCGACGCGGTGATCAGCGCCATCACCGCCACGAAAGACTCGGTGAGCATCCCCCCGTAGCCGATCAGGCGCATCTGGCTCTCTTTTTCGAGCAGTTTCGGGGTGGTACCGGAGGCGATCAGCGAATGGAATCCCGACAGCGCGCCGCAGGCGATCGTGATGAACAGGAACGGGAACAGCGACCCCGCGAACACCGGTCCTTCGCCGGTGCGGGCGAACTCCGAGACGGCAGGCGCCGCCATCAGCGGCCGGGCGATCAGGATGCCGACGGCCAGCAGGATGATGGTGCCGACCTTCATGAACGTGGACAGGTAGTCACGCGGTGCCAGCAGCAGCCACACCGGCAGCACCGAGGCGGCGAAGCCGTAGCCGATGATGCACCAGGACAACGTCACCGGGGACAGCGTGAACCATGCGACACCCCAAGAGGTTTCGGCGACCCACTTGCCCGATGCGACGGCGCCCAGCAGAGCCACGATGCCGATCAGGGACACCTCGGACACCCGGCCCGGCCGCAAGAATCGCAGGTAGAACCCCATGAACAGGGCGATCGGAATGGTCATCGCGATGGAGAACACGCCCCAGGGACTGACCGCCAACGCCCGCACCACGATCAGCGCAAGCACCGCGATCAGGATCACCATGATGACCAGCACGCCGATGATCGCGGCCGCACCGCCGACGACGCCCAGTTCCTCGCGGGCCATCTGTCCCAAGGAGCGGCCCCGTCGGCGCACCGAGCACCACAACACCAGGTAGTCCTGTACACAACCGGCCACCACCGCGCCGATGATGATCCAGATGGTCCCCGGCAGGTAGCCCATCTGAGTGGCCAGCACCGGGCCGACCAGCGGACCTGCGCCGGCGATCGCCGCGAAGTGGTGGCCGAACAGCACCCGCCGATCGGTCGGCAGATAGTCGGTACCGTCCTCGAAGATCTCCGCCGGCGTGGCGTGGTCATCGCGGGGGCGCACGATCTTGCGCTCGATAAACCTTGCGTAGAAACGAAATCCGATGGTGTAGGTGCAGACCGCGGCGATCACGAACCACACCGCGTTCACCGACTCGCCGCGGGCGAACGCGATCGACGCCCACGCCACCGCCCCCGCGACCGCAAGCGCACCGAACACGACCTTGTGCCGTGCGGAGATCGGCGAGCGATCGATGACCGCCACTGCGGGCAGCTCGGGGTCGGTGTGCACATAGGTCACCGGTCCGTCGTGTCGCTCGACTACCTCTGTCGCCGTCGGTGCGGCCACAAGTACCTCCTCGGGGGCCTTCTCCGATGCCCGAGGGGCAGCGGTTTCCGAGCGGAACGATAACTTGTCCTAGATTCTCAACTACTAGATTTCCAGTAACGGCGGCGAAGGGGTCTGCATGGATATCAACGGTAAGAAGGTCATCATCGTCGGCGGGGCCTCTGGGATGGGCCGCGCCACCGCGGAGCTGCTGGCCGCCGGCGGGGCAGATGTCGCGGTGCTCGACCGGGAAGGCTCGGAGGGCAAGCAAGTCGCAGACGGCTTCGGCGGTGCCTTCTATCCGGTGGACATCACCGACTTCGACGCCACCGAGAAGACTCTGGCCGCGGCGGTCGAGGGCCTGGGCGGGCTGCACGTCATCGTCACCACGGCCGGCGGGGGTATCGCCAAACGCACTTTGAGCAAGTCCGGCCCGCACGACCTGGAGTCCTTCCGTGCGGTGATCGACCTGAACCTGATCGCCACGTTCAACATCAACCGGCTGGCCGCCGCGCACATGAGCACCAACGAGCCCGAAGACGAAGAACGCGGTGTCATCATCAACACGGCGTCGATCGCGGCCTTCGAGGGCCAGATCGGCCAGGTCGCCTACACCGCCGCCAAGGCGGGTGTGGCCGGTATGGCCCTGACCATGGCTCGCGACCTCGGTTCGGTGGGCATCCGGGCGTTGGCGATCGCGCCGAGCCTGTTCGCCACCGGCCTGACCAAGGGCATTCCCGAGGAGTTCGCCAGTGCCTTGACCCGCGACGCTGCGTTCCCCAAGCGCCTGGGCCGGCCCGAGGAGTTCGCCAAGTTGGTTGCCGCTGTCGTCGACAACCCGATGCTCAACGGACAATGCCTGCGGCTCGACGCCGGGCAGCGGTTCGCCCCCAAGTAAACGAAAGCCAGGAGATTCCCCATGGGCATTGGATTGACCGACGACCACCGCGAACTTGCCGAGGTGGCCCGCGGATTCTTGACCGCACAGAAGGCCCGCTCGGAGGCCCGTGCGCTGCTGGACGCCGCCGAGGAGACTCGGCCCCCGTTCTGGACCGAACTGGCGTCCCTGGGCTGGCTGGGCCTGCATATCGGCGAGGAGCACGGCGGCTCCGGTTTCGGCCTGCCCGAGTTGGTGGTGGTGATCGAGGAGCTGGGCCGCGCAGTGGCCCCGGGTCCGTTCGTCCCGACCGTCATCGCCTCCGCGGTGATCGCCGCGGCCGGCACCCCCGAGCAGCAGGCCCGCCTGCTGCCCGGCCTAATCGACGGTTCGGTCACCGCCGGAGTGGGCCTGGCCGGCGACATCGTCCTGGACGGCGGTGTGGCCTCCGGTGACGCCGGGGTGGTGCTGGGCGCGGGCCTGGCCGATCTGCTGCTGGTGGCCGCCGGCGAGGACGTCCTGGTGCTCGAGCGCGACCGTGCCGGGGTCAACGTCGACGTGCCCGGCAACCTCGACCCCACCCGCCGGTCCGGGCGCGTGACGCTGACCGGTGTCGGAGTCAGCGCCGACGACGTCCTGGCCGGAGGGCGTGAGTCCGCGCTGGCGCGCGCCCGGGTGCTGCTGGCCGCCGAAGCAGTCGGCGGTGCGGCCGATTGCACCGATTCGGCGGTCGAGTACGCCAAGGTGCGCGAACAGTTCGGCCGCACCATCGCCACCTTCCAGGCCATCAAGCACCACTGCGCCAACATGCTGGTCGCTGCCGAGTCGGCGGTCGCCGCGGTCTGGGATGCCGCCCGGGCTGACGGAGAGGACGAGTACGCCTTCCGGTTGGCCGCCGCGGTGGCCGCCACGCTGGCCTTCCCCGCCTACGTGCGCAACGCCGAGCTCAACATCCAGGTGCACGGCGGTATCGGCTACACCTGGGAGCACGACGCCCACCTGCAGCTGCGCCGGGCCTTGACGGTGCAGGCGCTGTTCGGCGGCGACGCGCCGGCGCTGGCGGTCTTCGAGAGCGCCGCGGCCGGCATCACCCGGGCCAACAGCCTGGACCTGCCGCCCGAGGCAGAGGAGTTGCGCACCCGAATCCATGCCGACGCGGCCGAGATCGCGGAGTTGGGCGCCGAAGACCAGCTGGACAAGCTGATCGCGACCGGCTATGTCATGCCGCACTGGCCCAAGCCGTGGGGCCGGGCCGCCGACGCCGTCGAGCAGTTGGTGATCGAGCAGGAGTTCAGCGCCGCGGGCATCCAACGGCCCGACTACTCGATCACCGGCTGGGTGATCCTGACGCTCATTCAGCAGGGCACCGACTGGCAGATCGAGCGCTTCGTGGAGAAGGCGCTGCGCCAGGAGGAGATCTGGTGCCAGCTGTTCTCCGAACCCGCCGCCGGTTCGGATGCCGCCGCGGTCAAGACCAAGGCAACCCGGGTCGAGGGTGGCTGGAAGATCAACGGCCAGAAGGTGTGGACCTCCGGTGCGCATCTGTGCCGGCGTGGCCTGGCCACGGTGCGCACCGACTTCGACGTCCCCAAGCACGCCGGTATCACCATGGTGATCATCGACATGAAGGCGCCCGGCGTCGAAGTGCGGCCGCTGCGCCAGATCACCGGCGGCTCGGAGTTCAACGAGGTGTTCTTCAACGATGTGTTCGTTCCCGACGAGGACGTCGTCGGGGAGGTCAACGAGGGCTGGAAGGTCGCCCGCGCCACCTTGGGCAACGAGCGGGTCAGCATCGGCGGTGGTGGTTCCTTCACCGCCGGGGTGGACCAGAGACTGATCGCCCTGGCTCAGCAGCACCGGAATTCGGTGGCCGACGCCGCGGCCCGGATCGGCCGGTTCGTCGCCGACGAGCACGCGCTGCGGCTGCTGAACCTGCGCCGGGTGGCGCGCAGCATCGCCGGCGCCGGTCCCGGACCCGAGGGCAACGTCACCAAGCTCAAGCTGGCCGAGCACATGGGTGATGGTGCGGCCATCGGAGCCGCGCTGCTGGGTCCCGACGTCGCCCTAGATGACGGGCCGGGCGCAATGGCGGGCCGGATGGTGATGGGGGCGCGCGGTATCGCAATCGCCGGCGGCACCTCGGAGGTGACGCGCAACCAGATCGCCGAGCGAATTCTGGGGATGCCCCGTGACCCGCTGATCAAGTAGCGTTTGCCCTGACCTTTGCACGAGCGTGCAGAGTTGTCCGCCAAAGTCCTTGGTGACGCCGGACAACTCCGCACACTCGTCCAGAAGGAGGAGGACGCGTAGTGGCAACCGTCGCCGACCATGTCATTACCGTTCTCCAGCGCAGCGGGGTGCGGCGCATCTTCGGGATACCCGGTGACAGCCTCAACGGGCTCACCGATGCGATCCGCCGGGCCGGCGACTTCGGCTGGGAACAGGTGCGCCACGAGGAGACCGCTGCGTTCGCGGCCGCCGCGGAGGCGGCTTTGCGCGGTGGTTTGGCGGTATGCGCCGGTAGTTGCGGACCCGGCAACCTGCACCTGATCAACGGCCTGTTCGATGCGCAGCGCAGCCGGGTGCCGGTGCTGGCGATCGCTGCCCACATCCCGCTCGCCGAGGTCGGCTCCGAGTATTTCCAAGAAACCCACCCGCAGAACCTATTTCGTGAGTGCAGTGTCTACTGCGAGTTGGTCAGCACCCCCGAGCAGGCGCCGCGCATCTTGGAGCTGGCCATGCGTGCGGCGGTGGAGGAGAACGGCGTCGCCGTCGTGGTGGTGCCGGGCGAGATCTTCGGTCACCGTCTCGACGAGACCGCCTGGGGGGCGCGTCCGGTGCGGCCCACCGGATCGGTATGCCACCCCGACGAGCAGGGGTTGCGGGCGGCCGCGGCCATGCTCAACTCGGCCGCCAACGTCACCATTTTGGCCGGTGCCGGAGTTGCCGGCGCCCATGGCCAGGTGATGGAGTTGGCGCACACCTTGGCAGCGCCTATCGTGCACGCGTTACGCGGCAAGGAGTACATCGAGTACGACAATCCCTACGACGTCGGTATGACAGGACTGCTGGGTTTCGCGTCCGGGTACAAGGCGATCCGCGAAGCCGATGTGTTGCTGATGCTGGGCACCGACTTTCCCTACCAGCAGTTCTATCCCGATCGTGCGCAGATCATTCAAGTCGACATTCGCGGTCGAAACCTCGGCCGGCGCACCCCGATCGATCTCGGGCTGCTCGGCACGGTTACCGACACCGTCGCCGCGTTACAGCCATTGCTGGCACCCAAGAATGACCGCAGTCACCTGGAAAGGTCGCTCAAGCACTACCGCAAGACCCGACAGCGACTCGACTCGCTGGCGTCCAACGATCGAGACCGCACGCCGATACGTCCCGAATATGTTGCCGCGGTGGCTAATCGGTTGGCCTCAGCTGACGCGGTTTTCACCGTCGACGTCGGGTCCCCGGTGGTATGGGCGGCCCGGTACGTGACCATGAACGGGCGACGGCGACTGATCGGATCGTTCAACCACGGCACCATGGCGTGCGCGCTGCCGCACGCGATCGGCGCTCAGTCCTTCGATCGGAAGCGGCAGGTTGTCGCGTTGGCCGGCGACGGTGGCCTGGCGATGCTGTTCGGCGAGCTGCTGACCTTGACGCAGAATCGCTTGCCGGTCAAGGTGATCGTGTTCAACAATTCGTCGCTGAACTTCGTCGAACTGGAGATGAAGGCCGCCGGCATCGTCAACTTCGGTACCGAGCTGGAGAATCCGGACTTCGGCGCCGTCGCCACCGCGCTGGGCATGTTCGGTAGGCGGGTGGAGCGGCCGGCCGATTTGGAAGCGGCGCTGACCGAGGCGTTCGCCTACGACGGACCAGCGGTCGTCGACGTCGTCACCGCACGCCAGGAACTGTCGATTCCGCCGGCGATCACCGCTGAACAGGCCAAAGGCTTCTCGCTCTACGCGATCCGGACGATCCTGGCCGGTCGCAGCGACGAACTGCTGGACCTGGTGACCACCAACGTGGCCCGCCGCATCTTGAATTGATATCGATCTCGACGCCAGTCGATAAATGCGTTGCGCGTCCGGCGGCCGCGCGATTAGCCTGAGTGACACCATGCGTTATCCAGTCGTAGTAGCCGGCACCCGCAGCGGGGTCTGATCCAGACCGACCCCCCGCTGTGGGTCGGAAGCTACTCCCGTCGGTCGCTCTCTTCGAGCAGAAAAGACCGCACTATGGCCAGCACATCCTTCGCAGACCGATTCGACACCCGACTACCGCGTGAACTGCGCGACCCGGGCGAACAGCTCACGTGGGAAGGCTTTGTGGCCAACTACGGGCGTTGTGCCGGACCGCTGCGGCTGGGCCGCTGGCGTTGCCTGGACGTCGATCGCCCCGCGGCACGGCTGGGGCTCCAGGGCCGCACTTACCAGGCGACAATCGCCATCGGAGATCGGACCGGCACGTGCACCGCAGCGGCGCACGGTCCGCTGGCCGCACTGACCGAGATGCTGTACGAGCGGGGTATCACGCTGGAAATCCTCGGATTCCATCAGCTCCGCTGCGGCACCGAGACGGCGACGTTCATCCACGGTTCCAACGGTCGCGAGACGGCCTGGGCGGTGGGGTTTGCCCCCGAGGCTGGACGCTCAGCCGTGGACGCTGTTGTCACTTGCGTCAACCGGCTTCTCACGGCGGAGTGCGATACGTCTGCGCGGTGAGTGGAAGGCGACGGCGCAAACTAGAGCTGGCGCAAGACGATCGGCATCCCGTCCGCCGGAATGGGCATGCCGCCGTAGTCCCAGCGTGTCCGATATCCGGGGCGCGGCAACTCCAGCCGGTACCGTCGCAGCAGCCGGTGCAAGATCGCCTTGACTTCGAGGCGGCCGAATGTCATGCCGATGCACTTGTGCGCACCGCCGCCGAACGGATTGAACGCGTAGCGGTGCCGCTTGTGCTCGCTGCGCGGCTCGGTGAACCGTTCCGGGTCGAACTTCATCGGCTCCGTCCATAGCTCGGGGAGACGGTGGTTCACGCCGGGGTATGCGATGACGTTGGTGCCCTGGGGGATGAAGTAGCCCAGTAGCTCGGTGTCGCGGACTGCCTGGCGCATCGCCCACTGCACCGGTGTCACCAGGCGGATCGATTCGTCCATCACCAAATCGAGCGATTCCAGCTTCTCCAGAGATTCGATGTCGAGCGGTCCGTCGCCCAGTCGATCCGATTCGTCACGGCAGCGTTGCTGCCATTCCGGGTTTCCCGCGAGATTATAGACCATTGAGGTGGCCGTCGACGTCGACGTGTCGTGGGCGGCCATCATCAAAAAGATCATGTGGTTGACGATGTCGATGTCGGAGAACCGGTTGCCGTCTTCGTCCTCGGCCGAGCACAGCGCGGTGAGCAGGTCGTTGCCTTCCTTGCCGCGGTGTTCCTGGACCCGGGCGGTGAAGTAGGCCTCCAGGAGTTCGCGCGCCTTGAGGCCACGCCACCAGGTGAAGGGCGGCACGCTGGTTCGGATCACTGCGTTGCCGGCCCGGGTCGTCGTGGTGAACGCCTTATTGACCTTGGTGACCAGCTCGCGGTCGGTGCCGGGCTGGTGCCCCATGAACACCAGCGCGGCGATGTCGAGGGTGAGTTCCTTCATCGCGGGGTACAGCAGGAAGCGCGGGTCGTCGGTGACCCAGTCGTTGGCGATCACCTGGGAGGCGACCAGGTCGATCTGTTCGACATAGCCGACCAGGCGGGGTCGTACGAACGCCTCCTGCATGATCCGGCGATGGAACATGTGTTCCTCGAAGTCCAGCAGCATCAGGCCCCGGTTGAAGAACGGCCCGATTACCGGCACCCAGCCCTGTTGCGAATAGTCCTTGTTGCGGTTGGAGTAGATGACCTGCGTCGCATCGGGTCCCAGTGCTGCGACGGCGGGCAAGACGGGCGAATCGCCGAACAACAGTGGCCCGTGCGTGTGATAGATGCGCATCAGGTAGTCAGGGCCGCCGCGCAGCATCTCGATCATGTGCCCCAGGATGGGCAGCCCGGAGTCGCCGAGGACCGGTTTGAGGCCACTGCCCGGGGGCGGCTCGGCGAGCTTCTTCTCCGGGAACTCCATGTTCAACAGCCGTTTCTCCAGCGCCCCCATACCGGGGAAGTTGTTGAACGACGGGGTGAACCGGCGCTTGGCCTGGTCGATCAGGTACTGCGGCGTGCTGATCGTCGTCACCGACGCTCCTTTACGGCGCCCGACGGGCTGTGGCGCCCGTCACTTGCCCGCCATCCTTCGATCAAACTTGACGACTGTCAAGGCCGACTCCAGCGTGGCGCGCCGCGAAGTTCCGGGTCGAGTGGCGCCGGCGTGTCAGGAGGTGATGTGTCAGGCGCGCGGGGGCTACAGCCGGCGCAGGACTATCGGCATGCCGTCCATCGGGATGGGCATGCCGCCGTAGTCCCAGCGCGGCTTGTAGCCGGGATGCGACAGCTCGATCCGGTACTGGCGCAGCAACCGGTGCAGCACCGTCTTGATCTCGAGGCGTCCGAACACCATCCCGATGCACTTGTGCGCGCCGCCACCGAACGGGGCCCAGGCGTAGCGGTGCTTCTTGTGCTCCGACCGCGGCTCGAGGAATCGCTCCGGGTCGAACTGACGGGGATTGGTGTACAGCTCGGGCAGCCAGTGGTTCATCCCTGGCCACGTCACGACGTTGGTACCGGCCGGTACGTAATGGCCCAACAGATCGGTGTCGCGCACGGTCTGGCGCATATTGAACGGCAGGGGAGTCACCAGCCGCAAGGACTCGTCCATGACCAGGTCGAGGGTCTCCAGCTTCTCCAGCGACTCGATGTCCAAGGGGCTGTCGCCGAGCCGCGTCGACTCGTCGCGGGCGCGGTCCTGCCACTCGGGGTGTGCGGCCAGGTGGTAGATCATCGTGGTCACCGTCGAGGTGGTGGTGTCGTGGGCGGCCATCATCAAAAAGATCATGTGGTTGACGATGTCGGCATCGGAGAAGCTGTTGCCGTCCTCGTCGGAGGTGTGACAGAGCACGGTGAGCATGTCGGTGCCCTCGACCTTGCGACGCTCCTTGACTCGCTCCACGAAGTAGTCCTCGAGCAGCTTGCGGCCCTGCAGGCCCTGCCACCACTTGAACGGGGGCAGGCCGGTGCGGATGATGGCGCCGCCGGCCCGGGTGGTCTGCTCGAAGGCACGGTTGACCTTGGTGACCAGCTGGTGGTCACTGCCCGGCTCGTGGCCCATGAACACCACCGAGGCGACGTCGAGAGTCAGCTCCTTCATCGCCGGGTACACCAAGAAGCGGCCGTCGTCGGTGGGCCAGTCGGCCACGATCGCCGAAGCCACCCGGTCGATGTCCTCGACGTAGCTGGCCAGCCGGGGCCGCGTGAAGGCCGACTGCATGATCCGCCGGTGCGCCATGTGCTCGTCGAACTCCAGCATCATCAAGCCGCGGTTGAAGAACGGCCCGATAACCGGAAGCCAGCCCTTCTGCGAGAAGTCCTTGTTCTTGTTGGTGAAGATCGTCTGGGTGGCGTCGGGTCCCAACGCGACGATCGAGGGCAGGATCGGCGAGTCGGCGAACGTGACCGGGCCGCGGGTGTTGTACAGGTGCAGCGGGAAATCGGGGCCCTGACGGAACATCTCAACGATATGTCCCAGCAGCGGCAGACCGGAGTCGCCCACGACCGGCTTGAGGCCGCTGCCCGCCGGCGGGGTCGCCAAAGTACGCTGCGGCCAGTCGACGTTCATCAGCCGCTTCTCGAGCAAACCCATGCCGGGGATGGTGTTCACGGTCGGGGTGAACCGGCGCTTGGCCTGGTCCAGCAGGTAACGCGGGGTACTGATGGTGGTCACGAACGCTCCTTAGCGGCCCGATAGGCTGTGGTAGCCGTCACTTGGTCACTAATACTTGGATCAAATTTGACGCCTGTCAAGTTTGAATCCAGCCCGGCGTGGTGCAAGGTGCAAAGGTGAACACTGAGGACAGCGCAGGCGGGCGGTCTCCCGACGATCTGCCCGTGCGCCGGGGCGACAAGCAACGCCAGGCGATTGTTCAGGCGGTGCGGGAGCTGCTGGAGGAAAAGCCCTTCGCGGAACTGTCGGTCAGCACCATCAGCGACCGGGCAGGGGTGGCCCGCTCGGGGTTCTATTTCTACTTCGACTCCAAATACGCTGTGCTCGCCCACATCCTGGCCGAGGCCACGCACGAGCTCGAAGAACTGACGCACTATTTCGCGCCGCGCGGCGCCGACGAATCGACGGAGGCATTCGCCCAGCGCATGGTGGGTAGCGCGGCTGCGGTCTACGCCCACAACGATCCGGTGATGTCGGCGTGCAACTTGGCGCGCAACAGTGACGCCGAGATCCGGGAGCTGCTCGACGCCCAGATCGACGCGGTGATCGACCAGATCGTCGCCGTGGTCAACGACGAGATTGCCGCGGGGACCGCGAACCCGATCAGCGACGACGTCCCCGCGCTGGTGCGGACCCTGGGCGCGACCACCGCCTACATGCTTTCCGGAGACGGCGCTTTCGTGGGGCCCGCTGGTGATGTGGGTCGTGGCGTGCAGGTGCTCGAGGCGTTGTGGCGCACCGCGCTGTGGGGCGGTCGCAACAGCTAGCCGGCGAGTCACCGGGTGGCGCGATCGGCTTGATTGGGGATTGCATCAGCGGTGCGCGGTACCGCCGGTATCGTCTGCACCCATGACACGCGTAGCGCAGTACTACCGGGGCAAGCGGTGCTTCATCACCGGAGCGGCGAGCGGGATCGGACGGGCTACCGCGTTGCGGCTGGCTGAGTTCGGTGCCGAGCTGTACCTGACCGACCGCAACGCCGAAGGTTTGGCCGAAACTGTGGCCGATGCGCGCGCCTTGGGTGCGTTGGTACCCGAGCATCGGGCCCTCAACATCGCTGACTACGACGAGGTCGCCGCGTTCGCCGCCGAAATCCATGCGCGCCATGAGCCCATGGACGTCGTGATGAACATCGCCGGTATCTCGGCGTGGGGGACCGTCGACCGCCTCAGCCATGAACAGTGGCGGAAGCTGGTCGACATCAACCTCATGGGCCCGATCCACGTCATCGAGAGCTTCATTCCGCCGATGCTGGCCGCCGGCCGCGGCGGGCACCTGGTGAATGTGTCCTCGGCAGCCGGAATCGTCGCCCTGCCCTGGCACGCGGCCTATTCCGCCAGCAAGTACGGCCTGCGCGGCGTGTCCGAGGTGCTGCGCTTCGACCTGGCTCGGCACAAGATCGGGGTGTCGGTGGTGGTTCCCGGTGCGGTCAAGACCGGGCTGGTGCACACCGTCGAGATCGCCGGTGTGGACCGCGAGGACCCGCAGGTGGAGAAATGGGTGGGCCGGTTCGCCGGCCATGCCGTCTCCCCGGAGAAGGCCGCCGACAAGATCCTGGCCGGGGTGGCGCGCAACCGCTACCTGGTCTACACCTCCGGTGACATCCGGGCGCTGTACGCGTTCAAGCGGCTGGCCTGGCTGCCCTACAGCGTGGCCATGCGTCAGGCCAACGTGCTGTTCAGCCGGGCGCTGCGCCCCTCGCAGGCGTCGCTGCCCGGCTCCTGAGCCGCCACACCACTCAACGGCTGCCCCAGTCCCACGGCGGGGTGTTGAGCAGGCCCAGGCCGGCGACCCGCGTCTCGCCGAAGTCCTTGTAGACCTCGATCTCCGCGGCGTCGTCGCCGTCGGCTTCGGCAACCGGCACGGCGGCGAGCAGTTCGGGCATGGTGCGCGTGTGGGTGACCACCACGAGCTGGGTTCGGGGGGCAGCGGCCCTGATGAGCTCGGTCAGCGGCGCCACCAAGTCGGGATGCAGTGACGTCTCCGGCTCGTTGAGAACCATCAGCGACGGTGGCTGCGGGCTCAGCAGAGCGGCGGCCCACAACAGGAAGCGCAGGGTGCCGTCGGACAGTTCGGCGGCACGCAACGGGCGCAGCATGCCCCGCTGGCGCAGCTGCAGATCGAACATGCCGTCGTGCGCGCTGACCGACAGCGTCGCCCCGTCGAATGCGGCTGCGACCGCACGGTCCAGCTCGTCATCGCCGGACTCGATGATGGTCTGCACCGCCGCGGCCAGGTCGACGCCGTCGCCGGCGAGTACCGGCGTGCGTGTACCGACCTGGGGCCGTCGCACCGGTGCGTCGGCATCCACCCGGAAGCCGTCGTAGAAGCGCCAGTCGCGCAGCCGGTCGCGGACCGCGGCCAGCTCCGGATGGGCACCGGGGTGGGCGAATTCGGCAAGCACGCTCCGATAGCTCGGCAGCGTCCGGGACAGTTCCTCGACGCCGGCGTCGACGCTGGCCTGCGCGAAAGCCCGGGTGCGGCTCACCAACGTGGCGCCGCGCCGCGGTACCGGCCCGGCGAAGATCACTTCCCGCTTGATCTCCGGATCGTGAGCGAACGCCGAGTTGACACCGGGGGACTGCGGCAATCCCAGATCGACCAGGTAGCCGAAATCGTCAGAGGCGAAACCCATCTCCAGCGAGACCGGCCGAGTGCGCACGCTGCCCTCGGCGGCGCCGCTGCGGCGCGCCTCGCCGAGCTGTTCGGGGCCGGCCCACAGCACCGACTCCAGGCCGCCCTCGCGGGCCAGCGAGCCGATCACCTCCCCGCGCCCGCAGTCGGCCAACAGTCGTAACGCCCGGTACAGCGACGACTTGCCGGTGCCGTTGGCCCCGGTCACGACCGTGAGAGGACTCAACGGCAGCACCAGCTCGCGCAGCGAGCGGTAACCCCGTACGGCCAGCGTCGACAGCATGCCCGGGACGTTAGCGGGTGCCTGCGACGGGATGGGCGTCATGAGCAAGCCCGCGGCCTCAGTGCCATCACAGCCGCGGCGGGCGACGATGACGGGCATGCTGGGTCGATATGCGATGAACCGGGAGGCGGGGTGAGAGGCAACACGCACCGGATGCGGGCCGCCATCAAGCGGGTTCGCTCGCTGTACAGCGGTGTTCGGACCCGATCGGCGCTTGCCGCCGCCGCGGTGATGACCGTCTGCCTCGCCATCGCGGGCGGGCTGCTGCTATTGGTGCTGTATCGGTCGCTGGAATCGACCGCCGAGAGCGCGGCCGGCCTGCGTGCCGAACACATCGCCGCCCAGCTGCGCTCCGGTGACCTCGACGACATGGAGTCGGCGTTATTGGCCACCGATGGGCACATCGCCGTCGTGCAGGTCGTCGGCGCGTCGGGCGCCGTCCGGGCCGCCTCCAACGGCGCGCCCCGATCGCCGCTGGCCGCGGTAGCCCTCGCCGACGGTCAAGCGCGCTATGTCGGCCGCGTCGAATCCGCTACCGGCGAAGAGTATTGGGTCTCGGCTCGCGGTGCTGCCGCCGACGGAGCACCCGTCACCGTGCTGGTGGGGGTGGACCGTGAACCGGTCGAGGAGATCGTGACCGTGGTGGGTGTGCTGCTGGCGGTGGGTGCACCGATTCTGATCGCGCTGGTGGCGGCGGGGACCTTCCGCCTGGTCGGCGCCGCGCTACGGCCCGTGGAAGCGATCCGCACCCGGGTGGCGACGATCTCGAGCGCCGATCTGACCGAGCGGGTGCCGGTTCCCCGAACTCATGACGAGATCGCCGAACTGGCGACGACGATGAACGCCATGCTGTCTCGCCTGGAACACGGCAGGGCCGCGCAGCTGCGTCTGGTCAGCGATGTCTCGCATGAACTGCGCAGTCCGCTGGCCACGATCACCACCGCGCTGGAGCTGGCCAGTGCCCGGCCCGAGCTGATGGACCGGGCACTGATCGACGAATCGCTGCTTCCGGAGTCACACCGGATGAGCCGACTTCTCGAGGACCTGTTGCTGCTGGCCCGCTCCGACGAAGGGGCACTGGGATTGCGCGGGGAGGACGTCGACGTCGACGACCTGATGGTGGCCGAAGCGAACCGACTCGACGGCAGCGGGTCGGTCAGCGTCGTGACCGATATCCGGGCCTGCCGGGTCACCGGCGACCGCGCCGCCCTGACCCGCGTGATTCGCAACCTGGTCGACAACGCGGCACGGTACGCGTGCAGCACGGTGACGCTGAGCTGCCGTCCGGCCTCCGACGGCGTGGTCATCACGATTGCCGACGACGGCCCGGGGATCCCGGTGGGCGACCGGAGCCGGATCTTCGAACGGTTCGTCCGGCTCGACGCGGCCCGTGCCCGGACCTCGGGTGGCACCGGACTCGGCCTGGCGATCGTCGCAGAGGTGGTGCGTGCCCACCGCGGAACCGTTGCCGTGGACGATGCTGCCGCCGGTGGTGCGGTGTTCACCGTCTCACTGCCGCAGCGGGGTTTCCCCGATCAAGAGTCGAGGTCCGAGCGCAGCCGGTAACCGGCGCCGCGCACCGTCTCGATGGTGGCGAGCCCGAACGGTGCGTCGATCTTGCGCCGCAGATACCCGATGTAGACCTCGACGACGTTCTCGTCGCCGGTGTAGTGCGTGTCCCATACCGATCGCAAGATGTCGGCCTTGGTGACGACGTCATCCTGGTGTCGCATCAAGAACTGCAGCAGACCGAATTCTCGCGGCGTCAACATGATCACCGTGTCGCCGCGGGCCACCCGGCGACGCGCCGGATCCAGCGACAGGGTGCCCGCGGTCAGCAATGTCGGACGTGCCGGGGCGCCTCGGCGCAGCAATGCGCGCAGCCGCGCCACCAGGACGACGAACGAGAACGGCTTGGTCAGATAGTCGTCGGCGCCGATGTCGAAGGCATCGGCCATGTCGTACTCGCCGTCCTTGGCCGACAACATCAGCACCGGCGTCCACACCTGCTGCGCCCGCAGCTCGCGGACCACCTGGTAGCCGCTGAGGCCGGGCAACATGATGTCCAGCACCACTACGTCGTAGTCGCCGGTGGTGGCGGCGGCCAGGCCCTCTGCACCGTCGTGTTCGACATCGACGACGAAGCCCTCGGCCGCCAGTCCGCGACGCACGGTCTCAGCCAGTCGCGCCTCGTCTTCGACCAGCAATATCCGCACGACACCAGTACAGCAGAGGTCGACCACGTGACCAGCTGCCTTCTCAGCGGTCCCACAGCGCCTCGCGGACAAGCTGGGGCCATGACCGGAATTACTACCAACCCCGACACCTTGATCGCCACGTTCGGTCTGTTGGGTGTGCTGGCGGTCGTGTTCGTCGAGACAGGCCTCTTGGTGGGTTTCTTCCTGCCCGGCGACTCGCTGCTGTTCACCGCGGGAGTGCTGGCCGCTCAAGTTCACCCGGCGGTTCCGATCTGGCTGCTGGTCCTGAGCGTGCCGGCCGCCTCGATCGCCGGCGACCAGTGCGGCTATCTCCTCGGTGCCAAGGCGGGACCGGCGGTCCTGGAGACGCGGGCGGCCCGACGGCTCGGCCATCGACAGGTGGAACGGGCCCAGCGCTACTTCGCCGTCCACGGCAAGGCCACGGTCTTTCTGGCGCGCTTCGTGGCGGTGGCGCGGGCCCTCACCCCGGTCCTGGCCGGGGCGTCTGGAATGCGCCACCGCACCTTCACCGCCTATAGCATCGCGGGGTCCGTGGCCTGGGGTGCGGGCGTTCCTTTGCTGGGGTATCTGCTGGGCGGCATCGGGTTCGTCCGGGCCCACCTCGACCTGGTTCTGCTGGCGGTCATCGCAGTCTCGCTGGTCCCGGTGTTGCTGGGTGTCGTGGGCGGTCGTCTGCGGCGGGACAGCACGCGTCCGGCTCAGGTAGATGCCGAGAATCCGCCGGAGTCGGTACCTGCCGGTATGCGCTGACCCGCGCGGCAGAAGGGTTTGCTGGTCGGTGGTTGTCGGCGGCTTGCCCCGCTCACGTGTCGGTGCCGAGTGGTAAACCTGCGGTTATGAGGAGAAAGACGTCAGAATGTGAGATGCGACACGCCGACGCGGATGGCGTCGCAAGCTTACGACCAGCGAATTTCAACAATGTCGTTCAGAACATCTAGTATTAACCCCGAGGGATGACCACTAGGTGTAGTGTTCGGGGGACCGACAGGCCCGGGATCTTCCAGTTATCCGGGCCGCGGCAACCGGCACCTATTGGGTGCTCTGCCACGGCTGCGGAGCTGGAGAACGGAAAGTCCTGACGGCCCGCTGAAACGTAGTGCCCGATCCGTCACCCGTTCGTTGTCGACGATTCGCTGAGGAGTCTGCCGCCATGAGCATCACTGTCTACACCAAGCCCGCGTGCGTGCAGTGCAACGCCACCTACAAGGCGTTGGACAAACAGGGCATCGCCTACGAGAAGGTCGACATCTCGCTGGACCCCGACGCCCGTGACTACGTCATGGCGCTGGGCTACCTGCAGGCCCCGGTCGTGGTCGCCGGCGACGAGCACTGGTCGGGGTTTCGGCCGGACCGCATCAAGGCGCTGTCGCAGACCGCGCTGAGCGCGTAGCGGCCGGACGTCGGGTCGGGTACGGGTGGAGTCTGACTGAGAGCTGAAGGGGGTCGCCATGTCTGCGGAGTCGGAATGCAGCCTGGTGTATTTCTCTTCGGTGTCGGAGAACACCCACCGCTTCGTGCAGAAGCTCGACCTGCCGGCGATCCGGATCCCGCTGCACGGACGCATCGAGATCGACCACCCCTATGTATTGGTCCTGCCGACCTACGGCGGAGGACGTCACCAGCCCGATATGGACCAGGGCGGCTACGTGCCGAAGCAGGTCATCGCTTTTTTGAACAACGAACACAACCGGCGGCTACTGCGTGGCGTGATCGCGGCCGGCAACACCAACTTCGGCGCGGAGTTCTGCTACGCGGGCAACGTGGTGTCCCGCAAGTGCGGAGTGCCGTACCTGTACCGATTCGAATTGATGGGAACCGACGAGGACGTACAAGCCGTCCGCGCGGGCTTGGCTGATTTCTGGAAGGACGAAGCATGCCACCAACCGCTGCAACTGCAGAGCAGGTAACCCCGACCACCCGCAGCGTTCCGGTGGGCGAGCTGGACTTCCACGCCCTCAACGCGATGCTCAATCTGTATGACGCCGACGGCAAGATCCAGTTCGACATGGATGTGCTGGCCGCCCGTCAGTACTTCTTGGAGCACGTCAACCAGAACACGGTCTTCTTCCACAATCAGGACGAGAAGCTCGACTACCTGATCCAGAAGGAGTACTACGAGCGCGAGGTGCTCGACCAGTACTCGCGCAACTTCGTCAAGTCGCTGCTGGATCGGGCCTACGCCAAGAAGTTTCGGTTCCCGACCTTTCTGGGGGCGTTCAAGTACTACACCTCCTACACGCTGAAGACCTTCGACGGCAAGCGCTACCTGGAGCGGTTCGAGGACCGGGTGTGCATGGTGGCGCTGACTCTGGCCGCCGGTGACACCAAGCTGGCCGAGCAACTCGTCGAGGAGATCATCGACGGCCGCTTCCAGCCCGCCACCCCGACGTTTTTGAACTCCGGCAAGAAGCAGCGCGGCGAGGCGGTCAGCTGCTTTTTGCTTCGCATCGAAGACAACATGGAGTCGATCGGCCGATCGATCAACTCCGCCCTGCAGCTGTCCAAGCGTGGTGGTGGAGTGGCATTGCTGCTCAGCAACATTCGCGAGCATGGCGCCCCGATCAAGAACATCGAGAACCAGTCTTCCGGGGTCATCCCGATCATGAAGCTGCTGGAGGACTCGTTCTCCTACGCCAACCAGCTCGGCGCCCGTCAGGGAGCCGGTGCGGTGTACCTGCATGCCCACCACCCCGACATCTACCGCTTCCTGGACACCAAGCGGGAGAACGCCGACGAGAAGATCCGGATCAAGACGCTGAGCCTGGGCGTGGTGATCCCCGACATCACCTTCGAGCTGGCGAAGAAGAACGAGGACATGTACCTGTTCTCGCCCTACGACGTCGAGAAGTTCTACGGGGTGCCGTTCGCCGACATCTCCGTCAGCGAGAAGTACTACGAGATGGTCGACAACGCCGCGATCCGCAAGACCAAGATCAAGGCGCGCGAGTTCTTCCAGACCCTGGCCGAGCTGCAGTTCGAATCCGGTTACCCGTACGTCATGTTCGAAGATACCGTCAATCGGGCTAACCCCATCGCGGGCAAGATCACCCACTCCAACCTGTGCTCGGAGATCCTGCAGGTCTCCACTCCGTCGGAGTTCAACGACGACCTGTCCTACTCCAAGGTGGGCAAGGACATCTCCTGCAACCTGGGTTCGCTCAACATCGCCAAGGCGATGGACTCGCCCGACTTCGGCCAGACCATTGAGGTCGCCATCCGGGCGCTGACCGCGGTGTCGGATCAGACCCACATCTGGTCGGTGCCGTCGATCGAGCAGGGCAACAACCAGTCGCACGCCATCGGACTGGGCCAGATGAACCTGCACGGGTACCTGGCCCGGGAGCGGATCTTCTACGGTTCCGAAGAGGGCATCGACTTCACCAACATCTACTTCTACACGGTGCTGTATCACGCACTGCGCGCGTCGAATCGCCTTGCCCTGGAACGGGGTACGTCATTCGTGGGCTTTGAGGATTCCAAGTACGCCTCCGGCGAGTTCTTCGACAAGTACACCGAGCAGGTGTGGGAGCCCAAGACGGAGCGGGTGCGTGAGCTGTTCGCCGAGGCGGGCATCCGGATCCCGGGACAGGACGATTGGCGCCGGCTCAAGGAATCGGTGCAGACCCACGGGATCTACAACCAGAACCTGCAGGCCGTCCCCCCGACCGGATCGATCTCCTACATCAACCACTCGACGTCGTCGATCCACCCGATCGTGGCGCGGGTCGAGATCCGCAAGGAAGGCAAGATCGGCCGGGTCTACTACCCGGCGCCCTACATGACCAACGACAACCTGGAGTACTACCAGGACGCCTACGAGATCGGCTACGAGAAGATCATCGACACCTACGCCGCGGCCACCCAGCATGTGGACCAGGGGCTGAGCCTGACGCTGTTCTTCAAGGACACCGCGACCACTCGCGACGTCAACCGGGCGCAGATCTACGCCTGGCGCAAGGGAATCAAGACGCTGTACTACATCCGCCTGCGGCAGATGGCGCTGGAAGGCACGCAGGTGGAAAATTGCGTCAGCTGCATGTTGTGACAATTTTCCGACGACACGCGGGCCAGGGGAGACATCCCCTGGCCCGTCTGCTTTTGATGGAGGTCTGAAGTCCCTCGGTCGATCGACTGCTTGCCTGCCTGAACAGTCTTGACGTAGATGGCACTTTCGGGTGCCGCGACCAAGTGTTTATGCTTGGCGTGAAGTTCCTGTGTGAATCAGTTTCAACGTTCACTTCTTTGCGGGTAAACCGAGGAAAGGCGGCATATGGCCCAGGTCAAAGCGCGGTGCTCGCGGATCATGCTGGCAGCAGTCCTTCTCTCGACTCTCCCTTCACTGGCAGTTGGTACCGCACACGCCGACGCCAACAGCTACCTCCGGGAGGTGCACAACACGGTGAGGGTCCGGTTACGGGATAACCAGGCGCTGCAATTGGGTCATGAAGCATGTCACGTCCTGCGCAAGGGGCCGGATGGACGGACAATCCCCGAGTCGCGCGGTGAGGCCGCTCAAGTCGTCAGCAGGGCAGCACGCAAGCTGGGTGTGAACCGCCACGACGGCCTGGATCGTGGAAGCGTCAGCCGTCTGGTCGATTCCGCCGAACGCTACCTGTGTTGATCGGCCAGCCGAATTATCTTGATCGGGCGGGGAACCAGCAGTGAAAGGTCGGCAGGGCACTTCGAAACGATTGCAGGCCAGGGAATATTGCTCCCCGGCCCGCTTCTTTTTCCGAGCCTGGCCCTGACTGCGTGGATAGGGTGGGCTGCGTGACCCGGATCAGACCGTTTCTCATGTTTCAGGGCGGCACCGCCGCCGTCGCGATCGAGATGTACCTGGCCGCGTTCCCGGGAGCCTCGGTGGTGTCCTCGACGCCGCATCCCGAACCGGCCACCGGCATCATGCTGGCCGAGCTCGACCTGGCCGGGCTGCGGGTGCTGGTCAGCGACAGCGCGGTCAAGCACGGCTTCGACTTCACCCCGTCGAGCTCACTGTTCGTGGACGTCGCCGACCGCGCGGAGCTGGAACGGCTGGTGGCCGAGCTAGGGGAGGGCGGCGCCACTTTGATGCCGCTCGGTGATTACGGCTTCTCCACCGCGTTCGCCTGGGTCAGCGACCGATTCGGGGTGTCCTGGCAGCTCAACCTGCCCTGAGCGATACTCAGGCCGGCCGGGGGACCGCGGCCGATCTGCCCTGCCCGAGCCAGCTGGGAATGGCGCGACGGACATCAGTAGTTCCCGACAAGGCAACACTGCCGTCGTGCATGGCGTGTGACCAGCCGACGTCGCCGCGCCAGATCCGGGTCAGGACCCGCAGGCTGGTCTCGACGGTGCCGGTCACCTCGTAGCCGGGGTCGAAGTCACACACCTCGGCTTTGCCGTCGGCAACCACCAGCCACCACCGCGACGCCTTGGCGGCCACTCCGTCGAGAACGAACTGCAGCGTCGTGCGTGACCGCGGCCAGGCGCCGACTGGGATGGTGCGGCGGATGTCCCAGAACAACAGGTGCGGGTCGAGGTCGGCGTCGCCGAGGTCGCTGATCCAGCGCACCCCCCACGCGGTGAGCGCTTCCACTGCGCCGGCCAGATCCTGGCCGCACGGGGTCAGCGAATACGTTGCACGGCCGTCGATTTCGGTGCGCTCCACGACGCCGGCGCGGACAAGTGACTTGAGTCGCTTGGACAGCAGCGCCGGTGACATCTTGGGCACACCGCGACGTAGATCGTTGAAGTGGGTGCTGCCGAGCAACAGTTCACGCACCACCAGCAAGGTCCAGCGTTCGTCGAGCAGCTCCATGGCCTTGGCCATCGGACAGAACTGGTCGTATCCCGACATCTGCGTTCCTTTCGTGGATCGCCCGAATCTATGGTCTCGCAGCAGGCCTGCCCAGTACAGATCTAGAACTGGATGCGTTCGCCGGCCGGACCGACGATGGGTTCACCGGGGCGAGAGGAAGAACCGATGAACGCGGTAGTGAACGACATCGAGGACAAGCACCGTGCGCTGTGGGCGCTAGGTGACTATGCGGCGATAGCCACCGACGTGGTTTCACCGTTGGGGCCGGTACTCGTGACGGCCTGCGGAATCCGGCGGCAGGACCGAGTGCTCGACGTCGCTGCCGGAACCGGCAATGCCGCGATCCCCGCGGCGGCCACCGGCGCTCACGTGGTGGCCAGCGACCTCTGCCCGCAGCTGCTGCAGCAGGGCCGCACGAAGGCCGCCGAACAGGGTGTCGTGCTGGACTGGCGCGAGGCCAACGCCGAGACGCTGCCGTTCGATGACGATGAGTTCGACGTGGTGATGTCCTGTATCGGCGTGATGTTCGCACCACACCATCAATCGGCTGCCGACGAATTGATCCGAGTCTGCCGGCCCGGTGGCCGCATCGGTGTGATCAGTTGGACGCCAGAGGGTTTCATCGGCCAGCTGTTCACGGCCATGAAGCCGTACGTGCCGCCTCCACCGGTGGGAGCGTCCGTGCCACCGCTGTGGGGCAGCGAGCCTTACGTGCGTGCGCTACTGGGCGAGGCGGTTGGCGATGTTGCGACCGAACGCCGGGTGCTCACGGTCTCCGCCTTCGGTGACGGCGTCGCGTTGCGCGAGTACTTCAAGGCGAACTACGGGCCGACGATCGCGGCCTACCGGGGGATCGCCGAGGACCCGGATCGCGTGGCTGCACTCGACGCCGACATCGCGGCGCTGGCCGATCGCGCGCTGCGGCGCGGGTCCATGGACTGGGAATACCTGTTGCTGACTGCGGGCAAGTCCTGATTCCGGCCGGCTGGTGACTCGGAGGCTTCCTGGATCAGCCGCTCGCGAGCGTCAGCGCATTCGCGCGCAAGTCAGCCACCAGTGGACTACCAGTGCACTCTGCCATCGTTCGCGACGAGGACGCCCGAATGGGCATCCCTGATGCAGAGGAGTCTTTGTGACCGTGTTGTTGCCCGGCCAGGCCGCCGCCCCCGAAGGACCCGCTGACCTGCGGATGATGTACGTGATGCACCACGGATTCCGGCGTGACCTCACGCACTTCTGCATCGCGGTGCGCCGCACACCGTTCACCGACGGGCGCACCTGGCGCGCCCTGTTGGCGCGGTGGGACCTGCTGTCCACCGTGCTGCACGATCACCATCACAAGGAGGACGTGGTGCTCTGGCCGCTGCTGCGGATGCGCGCCGAGGTCGATGGCGACGCCCACGCACTCACCGTCCTGGACGCCATGGACACCGAACACGATCAGATCGACCCGCTGCTGCTGCGGGTGCGAGCCGGTCTCGAGGCGATGACGATCGGCGTCGGCACGCCCGATCGGGAGGCGCTGACCTCAGGCGTCGACGAGGCCTACGCCTGCCTCACCGGTCACCTCTCACACGAGGAGCGCGATGCGAACGTGGTGCTGCAGGCACGGATCGGCGGCGACGAGTGGGACCATCTCGAGCGGACCAAGTTGCGGGGCGGCATGAGCGTCCGCGAGCTCACCCAGATGCTGCCCTGGGCCTTCAAAGACCTCCCGGATCCGACGGCCTCCGAGCTGCTCGCCGAGGCTCCGCTACCCCTGAAGGCGATGCTGCGGATCGGGCGGCGTCGTTTCCAGCGGCTCGACGACGCCGCGTTCGTCGCGGTGCCGGCGGGCACGACCGTGGGCACGAGTTTGGTGCGCTGAACCGGCAGTTCAGCGAGGCTCGCCGCAGGGGAAGCGAAGGCTGGACCACCGCATAACACCGTCGATCAGAAGCCGTGCCGGCGCCGCATCTCGCCGATCCGCGCCCCGATGCGCGACAACCGCCAGCGGCCGGCCTGGTCGGCCGCCGCGTCCGCATACGCGGCGGCCGCCACGGTATCCCCGGTGACCGCGGCCCCGTAGGCCAGGAACAGGTCCACGGGGCCGATCGC
Organism: Mycobacterium sp. UM_WGJ; assembly: GCF_000455125.1. Taxonomy (GTDB): domain Bacteria; phylum Actinomycetota; class Actinomycetes; order Mycobacteriales; family Mycobacteriaceae; genus Mycobacterium. Next base: position 79,142 of record NZ_AUWR01000002.1, on the reverse strand, counting down.
CGCGGCGGTCCCCGCGCTCGCCATCCGCCCCGAGTAGTCCCGCAGGTAACTAAAGGCGTCCACCGCGAGATCCGGGCGGTCGAGTTCCAACGCGATCTCGCAACTCATCGCGGCAAACACGGATCCGAGGAAGGTGTGGCGTTCGGCGGGCAGCGGATGAGCCTCCACGAAGGCAGCCGCGCGTTCCCGCTCGCCGGCGCGCAGCAGCAGCAACGCCACCGTCGAGGCGGCCGGAATCCGGCTGTCCTGGAGGAACCCGTCCAGGGTGGGCAACAACTCGGCCGCGCGGTCCGCGTGCAGGCACGCCAGCGCGCCCGCCACCTGGGCCGCCTCGAAGACGTTGGGGGTCCGCACTTCGACCGCCAGCTCCTGCAGCCGCAGCACAGACGCGACCGCGGCATCGTCGTCGCCGGCCATCGCGTGCCAGGGCGCGGCGACGGTGTGCAGTACCACCTCGGCGGTGCCAAGCCCGGCCGAGCGCAGCCGGCTGGTGAGCGCCCGGATACCGGACCACACCGCGTCCGCGTCGCCGAGCTCGTTGGCCAAGCCGGTGGCCAGCGTCGCGACCATCATCTCCAAGCGCGGGTCACCCAGCAGCTCGGCGTCCGCCCGGGCGAGCCGCAGATACTCGGCCCGGTGCGCCGCCGCATCCGGGCGGAACCGCGCCACGTACGCGCCCAGCTGCACCGACGCCCGGACCCGCGGGTCGTCGATCGGGCGCGCCACGTCCAGTGCCTCGGCGACCAGGGCGTCGATCCGATTCACGTCACCGGAATAGAACAGCTCCATAGCCAGCGTCAGCAGCGCCCGACTGCGCACCGCAGTCCTATGGGGCGGCAGCTGCGGCAGCACCTCGGTGAGCGCGTCGACCACCGGGGCGTGCACCTCGCCGTAGGACCTGACCTGCCACAGCGCCCCGTCGAGGTTGGCGGACAGGGTTCGTGCCGCCAACTCCGCGGTGGCGCTCTGGTCGGCCGGGTCGCCGAGCCGGCCGACCAGCAGCGTCGCGGCATCCACGCAGTCCGAGACTCCTTGCCAATCACCTGACCACCGGTGCGCGTCGGTGGCCAGCATGAGCAGTTCGTAGCGTTCCCGGGCCGAAGCCGTGCGGTCGGCCCGTTGCAGATCCAATGCCAAGACCAGGTGCGCCGCCTCTTCGTCGTAGTGGGCGCCGGCCCGCGCGTACTGCGCGGTCTCGACCAGCATGCGCCAGCCGGTAGCGGGGTCCGTCGGCGCGGCGCCGCGCAGATGGTGCTGAACCGATGCCCGCACATCAGCCCGATTCAGGTCGCCGTTCGCGGCGACCTCCGCAGCGCGGCGGTGCAGGTCGGCGCGGGCATCCCCGGCCAATGACCGATGGATCACCTCCTGCACGATCACGTGGCCGAACCGGAATCCGGCACCCGTGTCAGCCACGATCCCGGCCCGGCGCGCGGGCTCCAGGAGTTCGATCGTGCGCCCGGGGTCCGTGACCGTCATCCCGGCGAGATCCGCGGTCTGAAACGTTGTTCCGAGCACACTGGCCGCGCGGAGCGCCTCGACCGTCTCGGCGGGGAGAGCCCCGACTCGCTCCAGCACCACGTCCGCGAGGGTGCCGCTGGGCGCGCCCGCACTCTGCAGCAGTTCCACCAGGTACAGCGCGTTGCCACCGGTCCGGTTCCACAGCGCGTGCGCTCGGTCATTGCCGATGGCGGATCCGGCTACCGCTTCCGCCAGCGGCTCCACCGCGTCGACCGGAAGCGGACCCAACTCGATCCGGCTGCCCTGCCCGCGGGCGGTGGCGCGCAGGAATCGTTGAAGTTCGGAGCCTTCTGCGGGGTCCGGCCGCGTGGTCGTGATCAGCAGGAGCCGTTGATCGGTGAGCCTCTCGATCAGAGCCGTGAGCGCCCGAATCACTATCGGACCGGCCCAATGCAAGTCCTCGACGACCAGGGCCGTCGGCACCCTCGCGGCGGATTCCGCAGTCAGCCGCACGGCCAGATCGCGCAGCGCGAATTCGGAACCGGAGGTCAGCTCCTCGTAGAGGATTGTCGTCGGGCGGCCAGAAATCCCGGCCAGCGCCTCCGCCAGCGGCCACAGTTCCGGCTGGTCGGTGTCCCGGCAGCGCCCCACCCCGATCCGGAAGCCAAGCGTGGCCGCGTCCTCCGCGAACGCGGCCAGCAGGCGGGTCTTCCCGGCGCCGGGTTCGCCCACGACGACGGTGACGCCTGGTGTGCCCGCTGCGGTGGCCTCCGCCTCGGCCCGGAGACGGCGTTGTTCCGGGGCGCGTCCCACCAGCGGCCAGCGTGGTCGGGCGAAGGGGGCCGGGCGTGGTGTGTCCTCGGCGCTGAGCGTTGTGATGACCGAAGCCGGCGAGCCGGTCGACGGCGCCGGCCACCCGAGCGCAGGATCACGGCGCAGGATCGCGCTCTGTAGGGTACGGACCGCCTCGCTGGGATCGAGTCCCAGCTCATCGGCCAGTTCGGCCCGTAGGGTCTGCAGCGCGGCGAGCGAGTCGGGCAGTCGCCCGCAGCGGAAGAGGGCGACCGCCCACAGCGACCACCAACGTTCGTGCAGCGGATTCTCGGCGCACAGGGCAGCGAGTTCACCCACCACCTCGTCGTGTTCGCCGATCGCCAGACCGGCGACGATCCGCAGTTCCCGGGCGGCGGCCCGTAAGTCGGCGAGCCGCACCCGCTCTGCGACCGCGGCCGGGTCGTCGCCGAGTTCCGGATAGGGTTCGCCGCGCCAGCACGACAGTCGGTCATCGAGCGCCATCGCAACCCGCGCGATCCGGTCGGCGGCATGCCCAGCCGCGGCCGGACGATCGAAGTCGGTGAGTTCGGTCAATGTGGCGCGCGCCTCGGTCACCGTCTGCTGCAGGGCGACATCGTCACGTTCGTTCGCCGGGATGCGCAGCGCGTAGCCGGCGTGCTCCCGAACCAGTACCGTGGCCGTCTGGCGAGGACCGCGCCCCGGTTCCAGAATGCGGCGCAACTTGCCGATGTAGCTGTGCAGGGTGGCCGTCGCAGAGGCGGGCGCTGACTCGCCCCACACCCGATTGGCGAGTGCCTCGACCGAGACCCGCTTGCCCTGTGCCAGGGCGAGCGCTCCGATCACGGCGCGCTGCCGGGGTGTCCCCAGGTCAACCGGCGCGTCGTCCCGCAGGATGCGGATCGGGCCGAGGACAGCCAAATTCACGCCGATGATGCTACCGGGGAGATCGGTTCCCCTGGTCTCGGTGATGTCCAACCACTGTTCTCCTTGCTTATGCGCGGAGTCCCCAGCGCCGCAACGCCTCTCGTGACTTGATGGTTTGGGAGCATCGGCCGATGACTGCGCTGCAGTGCTGGATCAGTCTTCGCGGGCTTGGTCGGCATGCAGCGCCTTGATGCGCCGCTGCTCGCGCAGGACTTCCTGGTAGCTCTCGCGCTCGGCGACCAGCCACTCCGGCTTCTCTTCGAGCAGCGCAGCGATCTGCTCGGTGGTCAGCACATTGTCCACGCCGCTACGGGTCAGACCGGAGATCGAGATGCCCAGCTTGGCGGCCACCAGGTTCTTCGGGTGCGGCCCGTTCTTACGCAGGTCTTTGAGCCACTGGGGCGGTTCGGCCTGCAAGGCGGCGAGCTCGGTGCGGGTGATCGCGTTCTCCTGGAACTCCGCGGGTGTGGCGGGCAGGTATACGTCCAGCTTTTTGGCCGCCGTGGCGGGTTTCATGGACTGTGCGTTCGGCCTGCTCATGGCGCCAGCCTATCGGTAGCCTGATGCGGTGAACCCGCCTTCCCTCACGCTCGGCTACGTCCCTGGCGGGACGCCCGCAAAGTGGGGACGAGTCTGGGCGGAGCGGCATCCGGACGTTCCGTTGCTGCTGCATACCGTTGAAGCCGCAGACGCGGCCGCTGCGGTGCGGGCCGGCACCGTCGATGTGGCGCTGCTGCGGCCAATGTCCGACACCTCAGGGCTGGCTGTCATTCCGCTCTACGAGGAGACGACGGTGGCTGTGGTGCCCAAGGACCACGTCTTCAATGCCGTCGATGAGATCACCTCGGCGGACCTCGACGGCGAGCCGCTGCTGCTCCCACTCGATGACGTCGTCGCCTGGGCGGACGCGCCCGGCAAGCCGATCGATCATCGCCCTGAAACTACTAAGGACGCCATAGAACTCGTCGCAGCCGGGCTGGGCGCGCTGATCGTTCCGCAGTCGTTGGCGCGGCTGTATCACCGCAAGGACCTCACCTACCGTCCGATCAGCGATGCGCCCACCTGCCCGGTGTCGCTCGCCTTCGCAGAAGGACCGCAGACGGCGCTGGTTGAAGAGTTCGTCGGCATTGTGCGGGGTCGCAAACCCGGTTCGTCGCGGGGACAGTCCCAGCCGGCACCCAAACGCACCGCGCGCGAGAAGACCCTTGCCAAGCAGGCCGCCCGAGCGGCTGCCGGCAACACCGCGCGCAAGCCGGGCGGAGCCGGTCGCGGTCGACGCTGAGACAGCCCGCCGCGCGGTTCAGTGGGAGTGCGCCGGCCCTTCCTGGCCCTTGTACAGCCGGGCGAGCAGCATATCGCGGAATCGGGCATTGTCGAGCAGTTTGAGTCCGGCGTTGGCCAGCGCGGGCCTGCCGGCAAGTTTGTGAAAGAACCGGCCGCGCCTGTACTCCCGGCCCCAGGCAGCTTCCATCCGCTGCGCGTAGTTGGTGAAATCGTCGGGCCCGCCGTTGAGCAGCGCCGCCACCGCACACTCGCCGGCGGCCAGCCCCGACTCCAGCGCCTTGGAGATCCCGGCACCCGAGGTCGGCCGGCCCGCACCCAGGGAGTCCCCGGTGAACAGCACCCCGGGCCGCCACGGTGGCCACGCGGTGAAGCCCATCGGCAGGCGCCAGGCGCGCACGGTCTTGGACTGCTTGAGCTCGGTGATCGACGGGAGTTCCCACTCCCGGGGCAGGGTCTCGAGGAAGTCGCCGAGGAAGTGCGTGGCGTTGATGGCCTGCCAGTTCTTGTAGCTGTTGACGTAGCCCAAGCCGATGTTGACCCGGCCATCACCCAGCGGGAACACCCACCCGTAGCCGGGCAGTTGGTCGCCCTGAAACACCAGCTTCAAGTAGATGTCGAGGGAGTCGACGTCGGGCCGGACGGCCGGCATCTCGGCGCGGATCGCGATCGCGGAGTAGCCGTTGTAGTCCGAGTCGAGATTCAGTGCCCGCTTGATCGGCGAGTAGGCACCGTCGGCGGCGATCACCGCATCCGCCAGCACCTTTTCCCCGCTCTTGAGCAGCACCCCGGTCACGCGGCCGGTGTCGTCGAGGACCGGGCCGGCGGCCTCGGCGGACTGCCGAATCTCGGCACCGGCGGATTCGGCGTGCTTGAGCAGCAACGTGTCCAGGTCTGGCCGGCGTGCGACGTAGCCATGGTCGGGCATGCCGGGTCGGCGTGGGAACGACAGTTCCCACTCGCTGGGGCTGTACACCTTCACACGGTTGACCCGGTGGAACTTTTCTACCTGCTCGGCCAGGCCCATTTTCTGCAGGTAGCTGACCGCGCGTGCGGTCAGTCCGTCGCCGCACGGCTTGTCCCGCGGGAACTCCGCCTTGTCCAAGACGACGACGCTCGCGCCGGCCTGCCTGGCCTGCCAGGCGGCCGCCGACCCTGCTGGACCTCCGCCGACAACTGCAAGGTCGAATCGCTGCACCACAGCGGCGATGTTAGCCGACGGCCGGTCTGCCCAGGTCAGCGGCGGCAACGCGGTAAGGTGCTTGACGTGCGCGGAACGACGAGACCCAAGCCGACCGAAAACGGCGGGCAGAAGGTTGACGCGCGCAGCGAGCGTTGGCGCGAGCATCGCAAGAAGGTCCGCCGCGAGATCGTCGACGCCGCATTCCGGTCCATCGACCGGCTCGGCCCTGAAGTCAGCGTGCGTGAGATCGCCGAAGAAGCCGGCACCGCCAAGCCCAAGATCTACCGGCATTTCGCCGACAAGGACGACCTGTTCGAGGCGGTCGGGGCTCGGCTGCGCGACGACCTGTGGACAGCGATCTTCGCCTCCATCGATGTCGCCACCAATTCGCTGCGCGACATCGTCCAGCGCAGCGTGGAAGAGTACGTCGCCTTGGTCGACGAGCACCCCAATGTGCTGCGGTTCTTCATCCAGGGGCGGGCGCGTGCGCAGGCCGAGTCGCGGATGCGGGCACTCAACGAAGGCCGGACCATCACCCTGGCCATGGCCGAGATGATCAACAACGAACTGCAGGACCTGGATCTCAACCGCGGCGCGCTGGATCTGGCCGCGTTTGCGGCTTTCGGAAGCGCGACCTCGGCCACCGACTGGTGGCTGGGCCCGGAACTGGACAGCCCCCGGCGCATGCCGCGCGACACCTTCGTGGCCTACCTGACGACCATCATGATCAGCGTCGTCAGCGGCACCGCTCAGAACCTCGGCATCGTGATGGACCCCGACCAACCGATTCAGTCGGCGGTTCGCAGCCAGCCGGTCGCCTGACTGCCTGTTCGGCTGATCCGAGCGGGTCTTTAGAACCCGAGGTCGAGCAAGAGGCTGATGGTGTCCACGACCAGTGGTTTGGTGGCCTCCAGAAATTGGGTGGTGGCTGCGGTGATGAAGTCGGACAACGCGGTGAATGCCTGCTGCAGGGGCTCCGGCAGCACTTGGTAGAGCGCCCCCATGAGGGCGTTGGGGATGATCAGACTCTGATTGATCACGCCGGAGACCAGCGAGGCCAGCTGGATGTATACCACCTCGGCTTCGGGCAGCGGTGGGGCGGTGTAGTCCGGCAGGGCGCCGTTGGCGCTGGCGGCGATCAGGTTGGCCAGCACCTCGGCGGCTGGTTTGGGCGTGCCGTCGTCGGTGAACAGGCCGAAATTGGCCTCGTGGTTAAGCATTCCGGTCGCCACGTCTTGGGCGCTGTAGACAAACGCCGGGCCGGCGAACGGGAGCTTGGACCAGGCGATCAGGAAGTCTTCGAGGAAGCTGGCCTGCACGGTCTCGCTCACACCGAACACCGGGGTGGTGGGATGGCCGTACTCGGTGGCCCAGATTTTCAGAGCGCCGTCACCGTTGGCGGCCATGATCGCATTCAGGGCCAAGACTTGGTCCAAAGGCGAGTTGGTCACGCCCAGTCCGGCGGAGAACGGCAGCGTGTAGTGGTAGGGGTGGTAGCTCACCGCGTCGAAATAGCCGTGGGCCCCACTGGCGTACATCTGCTCCAGGAACTCTTGGGGACTGACGCTGAGCCCCGCGATGGTGGTGGTCGCGCCCAACGCTCCCGCCAGCACGATGGCGTCGGGGTCGACCTCTTTGATCGCGGTATAGGCCGCCTGCAGCACGCTGGTGTAGGACTCGGCGCTGACCGGGGAGTAGAAGATCACTCCATTGGGCTCGTTCCAGATCTCATAGGACGAGATCTCGCCGCTATAGCGTTCGGCGACCTCGGCGGCGAAATTCGCATAGGCGGTCGGGTGTGGTGCGCCAGAGATGACGGGACCGTCCCAGGCGGGCGTGCCGGTGATGGCAGCAGTGATCGTGAAGCCCATCGAATGCGCCGTGTTGATCACGTTGTCCATTTGGGCCCAGTCGTAGGTGGTGGCCGTGGGCTGGATGTAGAGCCACGGCACCCCCAGGCGCAGATCGGTGACCCCGAGATCGCGGATCTCGCTGAGCTGGGCGACGAGGTCGGCTTGGTTCAGGTTGTACAGCTCGGAGTCGGCCACCCCGAAAACCTGGCTGCTGACATCGCTGGTCTCGGTGTTGACCAGGGTGATCGTCTCGAGGTGGATTACCTGCGGTGCCGCGACCGGCGGGGCGGTGCCGGGGTGGGCCGTGGGAATGCTGGCGGCGCCGGTCAGAGTTGCGACGGCCAGGATGGCCGCGGCGAGTGCCGTGTGGATGCGACGCACAGTGATCAACGGGACCGCCTCGACAGTGATGGTGGGTTGAGCGTAGCGCCGGTCCGAGACAAATTTCAGGTCACGCTGAAGACACTCTCAGGTGCGGTATTCGTCGCGGTTAACCCGCGCCGCCGCGCCAGTGCAGCGCTTCCAACGCGACCGCGACATACAGGCTGCTGTCTTCCAACGGCTTCGGTAACAGCTCCTCGGCCCGAGCAATCCGACGCAGCAACGTATTTCGATGAATAAACAGGTGGGCGGCCGCGCGCGAGGCGTTGCACTGCTGATGGACGAAGGTCAGGACGGTCTGCTGCAGTTCGGCGTCGGCCGACGCGAAGTCGCCGAGCGTTCGGGTGATGTACCGGTCCGCCCATTCCGGCTCGGCACTGATCAAGGCGACGAGCTCGATATCGGCGAACCTGGCCACCCGCTGGGTGGACTTCAGTCGCACCATCATGCGCTGTGCCGTGATGGCGTCCAGGTGGCTGCGTCGAAAGCCGTCGAGACCGTGGGCAGTCGTCCCGATAGCGATCTGCACCCCCGGCAGGTTGCTCACCGCGGTAGAGACGGCGGCCAGGTCCGGGCCTGCCGGGCCGGGCACCCACACCCAGCGGGTCGCTGCGCTGGCGAGCACTGACAGGGCGCGCTGGCCGTCGTCGGTACGTATCAAGGCCTCCGCGGCGGCATCGAGATCGGACAGGTTGGTGGTCGACTCGTCTCCCCAGATCACTGCCGCGGTATGGCTTTGGTCGAGGCGGTAGCCGAGCCGGCTCTCGGCGCGCTGCTTGGTGATCGCCGCCCCGTCGAGGATCAGTGCGACGGTCTCCCGGCGCTCGGCGTGGGTGCCCCTGGTGAGGGCTTCACGTTCCCGCTGCATCTGCTCGCCGATTCCGGCGATGGTGGCATCGATGAACGAGGTCAACGACCGGGCCGTGACGTCGAGTAGTTCGCGCAGTTCGTCGGGGTCGTTCGTGAGCGTGAACGCGGTGTGCATCCACGACCGCCACGCCACATTCGTTCCCACTCGGTAGGCATCGAGGACGGCCGATTCATCCAGGCCCCGGCGAAATCCGTCGCGGACGATGAGCAGTGACTCCGTCGCGAGGTTGGCCGGTACCGGTTCGCCGGGGTGGCTGACATTGGCGGCCGCCCAGTGCAGCAGGTTGGCGCGGTTGCTGCGGCGGATGCCTTCGGCGAGAACCGGATCAGAAGCTATGGCTTGGGTGTATACGGCCGAAAGGGTGGCCTGGTGGAGTTCGTCGAGTGACTCTGGGGGAGCGCTGAGCATCAGCTGGGCGCCGTGCCGGATCAGCTCGCGTACCGGCTCGGATGGCCGTGCCCAGTCCATGGGCACAGCATATGTCGGTGGTGCATTATGCACCGGTAGGTGCGCCGATTAGGTGATAAATGCTCTTTCGTGTCTGCCTCGGTTCCCCGAACAATCAGGTCGCTATCAGGTGACAGCCGTCACAGCGCACCTTGACCACACTGGAGGACCACATGTCGCGCACCGGATCCCTACAACGCGCAGCCGTCGAGCGCGCCAACGAAAAGGCCGTTCACCGGCGTCGGGTGCGGCAGCGGCTGCGCGTCCTCGCCGCCACCGCTCCGGGAGTTGTGGCCGGGGCGCTGGCCATGACGTTGGCGACTCCGCACGCGGTCGCCGCGACGGGGCCGACGGCGGCCATGCAATCGATCATCGACCAACTGCTCGACGCGCAGCAGCAGGTGTACGACACGAACAGCCAGTACCCGTTCATCATCCCGTCGGACCTTGACTCGCTGCCGCAGTACATCCAGGGGCTGGCGGCCACCGAGCTGGTGTTGCAATACGGCGAGATGTACAACCCCAACACCGGAATCCAGTGGTTGCTCGGGTTTCCGTGGGACGCAAACTCGGCCGACCCGGGACAGTTCTACATCCTGGTGAACCCGGACAACCAGTACGGCGTCATCCCGATCAGCGCGGACGGCACGTACACCATGACGGTCCACCCCGGCCCTGGCAGCCTCGACGTGTCGTTCACTACCCTGTCCGGCACGATCGGCTCTGAGCAGGGCTACCTGCCGACCGGCCATGTGCTCAGCCTGTCCGGGGCCACGCCGAACGCGGACGGCAGCTACACGATCACCTTCAGCCCGACGCCGCACGACGGGAACTGGATCGACACCACCGGTGCCGAAACCATGCTTATTCGCAACTCCATCGGTGACGCCGGACTGCCGCACGACTTCTTCTCGCTCCAACAGGAGGGCGTCGCGCCGACCTACCACCTGCCCTTCCTCTCGGATGACCAGCTGACGACGCTGTTGAGCAACGTCGCCAGGGACATTCCCACCACCAACGCCGACGCCGTCTACTACGACCAGACCGCAATCCCGAACAAGCTCCCGGTCAACTGGATGACGCCGGTCGCATCGTCCACCACCGCGATCAACGGACTCATGCCCGGTCAATACAGCACAATGGGACACTTCCGCCTCGATGACGACGAGGCATTGATCGTCAAGGTGCCCAACCTCGACGCAAGGTACTCGGGCCTTGAGCTGGCCAATGCGTGGGGACAGAACGTCCCGATCGTGACCGCGCAGGGCAGCCTGAACAGCACCCAGACGTTCGAGGATCCCGACGGCTACACCTACTACGTCATCAGCGGCAAAGACCCCGGGGTCGCCAACTGGATCGACACCGGCGGCCTCGCCAACGGAATGCTCGGGATCCGCTGGCAGGGTGTGGAGGGCAACCCGACGGGCTCCCAGACGTTCTCCCAGGTGGTCAACGTTGCCGACGTCAAGGATTACCTGCCGGCCGATCACCCCCTGGTCAGCCCCGAAGAGCAGGCGGCGCTGCTGCACGAGCGCCTGTTCAATTGGAACTACAACCAGAACCAGGACCACGACATCTCCTGGCTGGGGGCCAACCTCCTGCGCTACCAGGTTGTCGCCGCGATGGGCGAGGAGAACTTCGAGAAGATCTTCGGCAGCCAGGCTGACGCGCCGACGGTCTGGGACCGGATGAGCGACCCCGCGCTGATGCCACACCTGGACGCCGTCGCCTCGGAGTTCCTGACCAACCCGGCTGGTGCCATGGCGGCATTCATCGGCAATATGCCGTTGGCGTTCAAAGACATCGAGATGCCGCTGCTGCTGGCCATGATGAGTTCGAAGGCGGTCGCGGACCAGACCTGGGAGGGATTGCAGGGCGACATCAATTCCGGTGACTGGACGCAGGCCTGGAGCACGCTGACCGGTGGTCTGGAAAGGCTGGGGACGGTCTTCGACATGGCCTGGGACGACCCGACCACCGGCATTATCGCGGGCCTGCTCAATGGCCGCGACGACATGGCGACCGGAATCCTCAACGCCGGCAACAGCTTCGACCTGAGTCCGTACTCGCCGCTGATGGAGTCACTGGTCGACCTGAACCAACAGGTCATAGCGGCCATGATGGGCTGATCCGGGACTAATCACGCGCCGTGCCGCCTGCCCGCGGACCTCCTGCGGGCAGGCGGCACGGGCGTTGACGGACACAGGCCCGCAAAAGACACTGAACATCGAGACCCCGAAAGGGAGGGATGCGCGATGACGCTGACCCATCACACCGCCGAGGACGCCGGCCAACGTGCAGCGATCCGCACGCGGGCACTCATCATCGGGACCGGTTTTTCCGGCCTGGGTATGGCGATTGCGCTGCAGAAGCAGGGTGTGGAGTTCCTCATCCTGGAAAAGGCCGACGAAGTCGGCGGGACGTGGCGGGACAACACCTACCCGGGCTGCGCCTGCGACGTGCCGTCGCACCTCTACTCGTTCTCCTTCGAGCCGAAGGCCACCTGGAGCAAGCTGTTTTCGCCGCAGCCGGAGATCTTCGACTACCTCAAGGGCGTCACCGACAAGTACGGGCTGCGCCGCCATATCCGATTCGGTGAGCGCGTCGAACGTGCGCATTGGGACGACGGCGAGTACCGCTGGCACGTGTTCACCGATACCGGGCAGGAATACATCGCGCAGTTCGTCATCTCCGGTGCCGGCGGATTGCATATCCCGCGGCTGCCCGAGATCGAGGGCATCGAGCAGTTCGAGGGTGCGATGTTCCACTCCGCCCAGTGGGATCACAGTGTCGAATTGGCCGGTAAGAAGGTCGCGGTGATCGGCACCGGCGCCAGTGCCATCCAGATCGTTCCGGAGCTGGTGCGCAATGCCGATGTCGCGCAGGTACAGCTGTATCAGCGCACCCCGCCGTGGGTGGTACCGCGGCCCAACTCGCCCTTCCCGCGGGCGCTGCTCAAAGCCTTCGCGAGTGTGCCGGGGCTCCGGCTGGCGGTGCGCTGGGGGATCTATTGGTGGCTGGAAGGCCTGGGCTACGCGATGACCAAACGCCCCAGCCTGCTGCGTGCCGTCGAACTGGTAGCGAAATGGAACATCCGACGCAACGTGCGCGACAAGGAGCTGCGTCGCCGGCTCACACCGAACTACCGCGCCGGCTGCAAACGAATCTTGTACTCGCCCAACTACTACCAGGCGGTAGCCGACCCGAAGACGACGCTGATCACCGAACGGATCGCCCGGATCACTTCGACCGGGATCGTCACCGCGGACGGCGTCGAGCACGCGTGCGACGTCATCGTGGGCGCCACCGGTTTTCACGTCACCGACTCCTACACCTACGTCGACGTGAAGGGCCCGCACGGCGAAGACCTGGTGGATCGTTGGAACCGTGAGGGGGTGGTGGCGCATCACGGGATCGCGGTGGCCGACATGCCCAATCTGTTCTTCCTGCTCGGCCCCAACACCGCGCTCGGTCACACCTCGGTGGTGTTCATGATCGAGTCGCAGATCCGCTACGTCGCACAGGCGATCGCCGCCGTCGACAAGCTCGGTGCGCAGGCGTTGGCGCCCAGCCGGGCCGCACAGGACCGCTACAACGCCGAGTTGCAGGACAAGCTCGCCGGCTCGGTGTGGATCACCGGCGGCTGCAACAGTTGGTATCTGGACGAGCACGGTGTCAACCGGACCCTGTGGAGCGGTATGACCTGGCAGTACTGGCAGTCCACTCGCACGTTGCGGGCGGGTGAGTACCGTTTTTCGGGCGTCGGGTGACCCGACACGCAGAACACAACTTCTTGTGTTGGCGCGGGTTGTCGGCCCCCAGGGGTAGTGTCAGAGGCCTAGATTTCGGCGGGTGAAATGGGGTTCTGGTGTCCGAAAATGTGAAGCTGATCGACCGCACCTCGGCCATCAACTGGAACCGGGTGCAAGACGACAAAGACGCCGAGGTCTGGGACCGCCTGACCGGCAATTTCTGGCTTCCGGAGAAAGTGCCGGTCTCCAACGACCTGCCGTCGTGGGGGACCCTGACCGACAGTGAGAAGCAGCTCACGATGCGGGTGTTCACCGGTCTGACGTTGCTGGACACCATCCAGGGCACGGTCGGGGCGGTCAGCCTCATTCCCGACTCACTGACCCCGCACGAGCAGGCGGTCTACACCAACATCGCCTTCATGGAGTCGGTGCACGCCAAGAGCTACAGCCAGATCTTCTCCACGCTGTGTTCGACCAGTGAGATCGACGACGCGTTCCGCTGGTCGGAGGAGAACCCCAACCTGCAGCGCAAGGCCGAGATCGTCATGCAGTACTACCGGGGTGACGAGCCGCTCAAGCGGAAGGTGGCATCCACGCTGCTGGAGAGCTTCTTGTTCTACTCCGGCTTCTACCTGCCGATGTACTGGTCGAGCCGGGCCAAGCTGACCAACACCGCGGACATGATCCGGCTGATCATCCGCGACGAGGCGGTGCACGGCTACTACATCGGCTACAAGTATCAGCGCGGGCTGGCCCTCGTCGACGAGGCGAAGCAGGGCGAACTCAAGGAGTACACCTACGACCTGCTCTATGAGCTCTACGAGAACGAGGTCGAGTACACCCAGGATCTGTACGACAATGTCGGCCTGACCGAGGACGTGAAGAAGTTCTTGCGCTACAACGCCAACAAGGCGCTGATGAACCTCGGCTACGAGGCGTTGTTCCCGCGCGAAGAGACCGACGTGAACCCGGCGATCCTGTCGGCGCTGTCGCCCAACGCCGACGAGAACCACGACTTCTTCTCCGGTTCGGGATCGTCGTACGTGATCGGTAAGGCCGTCGTCACCGAAGACGAGGACTGGGAGTTCTAAAGTGTCTGGGCCGTCGCACATTCTGCAGCGGCCCGGATGTCTCAACCCGCCGTGGCCAGGCTGGGCGTCACGTGGTCGCGTGGCCACAGCGGCTGCGGGACTTCGACGCCGAACGGTGCACCCCAGCGGTTGCGTGATGAAACCTCCTGGACGGGCCGTCGGTTGGCTGCCACTCCCCATTTTCCTCGTGGGTAGCCGAGCGCGAGCATCGCCGACATCGTCCAGCCCTCCGCGACAGGCACGCCTAAGAGCTCGTTGACGCGGTCCTCGAAGTTGCGCAGCACCATCGTCATGACGCCGCCGATGCCCTCGGCGCGGGCCGCAAGCAGTGCGCTCCAGATCGCCGGATAGATGTTGGCCCCACCGAGATCGTCGATGGCGAAGACGAAAAGCAGCAGCGGGATGTCCTCGAAATGGTCGGCCAGGTAATCTCCGGAGCCCTTCATGCGGCGCATCGTCTCGATATGTTGGGTCGGATCCGCGCCGGGAGCCGGGGTGGCCATCGGCCCCGTACCCGTCGCGAACTTCTGGTACTCGACGGCGCGGCCTTGGCGGAACAACTGGGCCAGCTCGTGTTTGAGTTCTGGGTCGTCGACGGCGAGAAAGTGCCAGCGTTGGGTGTTGCCCCCGTTTGGGGCGCGCACCGCCGCATCCAGGATGCGGGCCTGGGTGTCCAGCGGAATCGGGTCGGGCCGCAGCCGTCGCATCATCCTGGTGGTGTACAGCGCTTCGTGGATCTCCATGTGCCTGCTCCTTTCCGCTACTCGGGCCATGGGCTGTTGAGAATGCTGTCGACTAGGTTGCCGCGCTGGAACGTGGGATCGAAGTGGGCCAGCACGTCATCGTTCATCGTCCCGAACGTGGTCTGCGGACGATGTTTCATACCGTCATTGAAGGCCGCCAGGATGCGGTTCTTGAAGTCGGGCCGCGGATGAGCGGCGACCACTGCGTCGATGTCCGCCGCATCCAGATCCGCGTGGCCCACGCCGACCACATCAGTCTTGACACCCGCTGCGAGCAAAGCGGTTTCGGTGTCGAGCCGTCCGGTGATCTCCGGCGTCGTGTGCAGCGCGATGCCGAGCCACACCTTGTCGACGTCGGCCTGTGCTACGCCGCGCTCCGTCAGGAACTCGCGTGCGGCATCTGCTCCGTCGATCTCGAAACGCTGGGTCGACGTGCGGTAGCGGGTGGTGAGGCCGAAGTCGTGAAACATCGCCGCCACGTAGAGCAGCTCCAGGTCTGTTGGTAGCCCCGCCCGCCGGCCGTGCAGGGCACCGAACAGGAACACTCGCCGGGAGTGGTGGAAGAGCACGTCGTCCTCGGCGCTGCGGACGAACTCGGTTGCTTCGCGGGCGAGCTGCGTGTCGGGTACGACGACGTCCGCGATGCGCTCCGTTCGTCGAGTTGCCATGGCCAGTCTCCTTGCTCGGTCGGTTGCTGACCAGCCTGCGTCCGCTGCGTGTCGGTGAACCGCGGAGAACGAGCCGTTAAAGCCACAGATTGCGACAGGATCGCTGCTACGGGTGGGGAAGCGGGCCGGCATTTTGGGCGAATGACGAGCCGATCGCGCTTTGGGGTGCTTGCATGATTTTCGTGATGAGCGCTGATCGACGCGGTAGCGGCGCCGGCCCGGGCGTCAACCTGTTGTTGGCCACCTGGGTCTCGGTCATCTGTTTTTGGGCATGGACGTTGATCGGCCCGCTCTCGACGCAGTACACCGCCGCGATGAAGCTGAGCACCACCGCCCAGGCGCTGCTGGTGGCCACCCCGATCCTGGTCGGAGCGCTGGGCCGGATCGCCACCGGCTTGATGACCGACCGCTTCGGTGGCCGCACGATGTTCATCGGCGTCTCGTTGGCCTCGATTCTTCCGGTGCTGGCGGTCGGGTACGCGGCAAAGATCGGTTCCTATCCGCTGATGCTGGCGGCGGGATTCTTCCTCGGCGTGGCCGGGACCGTCTTTGCGATTGGAATTCCGTTCGCCAACAACTGGTTTGCCCCGCAGCGCCGCGGCTTCGCCACCGGAGTGTTCGGCATGGGCATGGCCGGTACCGCGGTCTCGGCGTTCTTCACTCCGCGGCTGGTGAAGTGGGTGGGGCTGTTCACCACCCATCTCATAGTCGCAGCGGCCCTGGCGATTTCGGTGCTGCTGTGTGTGGTGTTGATGCGCAACGGCCCGCGCTTCGTGCCCAACACCACGCCGGTGCTGCCGAAACTCAAGTCCGCCGCACGGTTGCGGGTGACGTGGGAGATGTCGCTGCTGTACGGACTGGTATTCGGCGGCTTCGTGGCGTTCTGCAGCTACCTGCCCATCTACATCAAGACGGTCTATGACTTCTCCGCGGTAGGCGCGGGGGAGCGCACCGCGGCGTTCGCGCTGGCGGCGGTGCTGGCCCGGCTACTCGGTGGATCGCTGGCTGATCACATCGCGCCCAAGTACGTCGTCTTGGCCTCGCTGGCAGGTATCGCGGTGCAGACGCTGATCTCGGTGTTCAAGCCGCCGGCCGACATCTGGTCCGGCCTGACGTTTCTGCCGCTTGCTGTCGCGCTCGGCATCGGCACCGGCGGAGTGTTCGCTTGGGTATCCCACCGGGCTCCGGCTGGTTCGGTCGGCTCGGTCACCGGGATCGTCGCCGCGGTGGGCGGGCTGGGCGGCTACTTCCCGCCGCTGGTGATGGGTGCTACCTACGATCCCGTGCGCAACAGCTACGCCGTGGGGCTCCTGCTGCTGGTAGCCACCGCGGTGATCCTGTTCGGCTACACCGCAGTATTCCTGCGCGCGCAGGAACCGAACACTGCACTAGTACCGTCGAGGTGAAGGAGACATCATGACGACAACCGCCGATCCGGCCACGCCGCGACGTTCGCGGGCATGGATCACCGGAGCCGCGATCACCGCCATGCTGGGGCTGTTCTTTGCGTTCGACGCCATTCCGAAGATCCTGGGGTTGGCCTTCGCCCGCGAAGCCACCGAAGGGCTCGGCTTTTCCCCCGACAAAACGGCGATGATCGGCTGGGTACTACTGGTATGTCTCGTCGTCTTCCTGGTCCCGCGCACCGCCGTGCTGGGTGCGCTGGGCCTGACCGCCTACCTGGGTGGTGCGGTGACGATCAACCTGCACGCTGACAAGCCGCTGGCGGGCTTCGTGCTGTCCGGGGTGTATGTCGGGGTACTGGTGTGGATCGGCCTCATCCTGCGACGCCCGGAACTGTTACGAGTGTTGGGACTTCGGCGCGGCTGAGAGCTCAGCGCGGCGGCAGCTGCTCCAACAGCTCGTCGAGGAATCCGCCCGCCTCACGCCCGGCGGCCTCCACGTCGGCCGCGGCGATCGCGTCCACCAGGCCCCGGTGCCGGATCTGGTCCGCCTGCACCGGTTTTGCGCTGGTGGTGGCCACACTGGCCATCAGTACCTCGGTGAGCCCGCAGTACAGCTCGGTCAACACTGGATTGTGCGAGCAGCGGACCACCGCGAGATGAAAATCGGTGTCGGCCCGGACGAACTCGTCGTGTCTGCCCTCCTGCTGGTGGCTGTCGCGGCGATCCAACAGTGCGCGCAGCTCAGCCAAGTCCGCATCGGTGCGGGCGGCGGCAGCCAGGCGTGCCCCTTCCACCTCCAGGCAACGTCGGACCTGTAGTACGTCGCGCAGCTGCGGGCCGCACAGTCGGCGCACCGCGCCGGACACCTCACTGGTGGCGCGCACGTAGGTGCCGTCGCCCTGGCGGACCTCCAGGATGCCGCTGTGGGCCAGCGCCCGGACCGCCTCACGCACGGTGTTGCGGCCGACACCAAGCGCGTCGGCGAGCTCGGGTTCGGTGGGGATTCGCGAATCGACCGGCCATTCCCCGCCGGTCACTGAGGCGCGAAGCTGCTCAATCACCTGATCGACCAAGCCGGTGCGACGGGTGGTGACCAACGGCACAGTATCCTCCCTTCATCCAGTCATAGGATGTATGCGATCCTACTTCAGGTGACCTGCACCGCCCGCAACGAAACACTCGGCCAGTACGAGCACGACCTTGAACTGGAAATCGAGGGTGCCGCCGAGTTCCGGCCGGCGACGATGGCGGCCGGCGGTGTATTGCTGACCGTCGCGGTGGTCTTGACCGCACTGAACCTGCGCCCGGCGATCACCAGCGTGGGTCCGCTGCTTCCGGAAATGAGGGGCGCGCTGGGCGCCTCAGACACCTGGGCCGGGGTCCTGACCACGTTGCCCGGTCTGTGCTTCGCTGCCGCCGGGCTGGCCGCGCCGTGGTTGTCACGGCGGATCGGGCTGGGGCGCACGGTTTCGGCGGCGCTACTGATACTCGTTGCCGGACTGCTGATTCGGGTCTGCGATGGGCCTCTCGTCGTGCTCGGCGGAACGTTGGTGGCAACCGCCGGAATCGCGTTGATCAACGTGCTGATCCCGGTGATCATCCGGGGATCCTTCCCCGCCCAGGTCGGCCTGATGACCGGGATCTACACCGCGGCGCTGCAAGGGGGAGGAGCGTTGGGCTCCGCGGTCACCCCGGTGCTCGACAACGCGCTGGGCGGTTGGCGCTCAGCCCTGGGCGCGTGGAGCGCACTGGCGCTGCTGGCGCTGGCGGCCTGGGTGGTGGGGGCCCGCGGATTCGACCGGCCCGACACCACCGCGCCCGCGGCCACCACGAAAGGCCGGTCGCTGCTGCGCAGCAAGCTGGCCTGGACTGTCACGCTGTTCTTCGGCACCCAGTCCTTCCTCGCCTACGTGGTGATGGGCTGGCTGCCCGAGGTGCTCATCGAGAACGGAACAACCGAAACCCGCGCGGGCCTACTGCTCGGCCTGATCTCGTTGATCGCGGTGCCGATCAGCCTGATCGTCTCGCCGCTGGCCGCCCGCCGGGACAGTCAAAGCGGATGGATCGTCGGACTGGGAGTGCTTGGCATGGCCGGCATGCTCGGTCTGCTGATCGCGCCCGCGGCCGCGCCACTGCTGTGGAGCGTGCTGGTGGGTCTGGGGATGAGCGTGTTCTCGTTGGCCCTCACCGTGATTGCGCTGCGAGCCCGCGACGCACAAGACACCGCAAGCCTGTCGGGGATGGCGCAGGGCTTCGGCTACCTGCTCGCCGGGGTCGGCCCGTTCACGTTTGGTCTGTTGCACCAGGTGAGTGGTGGATGGACCGTGCCGTGGCTGATGATGCTCACCGTGTACGTGGTGCAGACAGCGGCGGGCGCACTGGCGGGGCGCAACCGCTATGTCTGAGCAGCGCTCGCCAAACGTGCACTGAGACCGGGGATTTCGCGATGCCGTCAGCCTGTGTGCACGTTCGGTGATTGTTGGGTCCTAGGGCTGCCGCAACGACGCGGTGTCGATGACGAAGCGGTAGCGCACGTCTGATGCCAGCACACGCTCGTACGCGGTGTTGATGTAATCGGGTTCGATGACCTCGATCTCGGGACGCACGCCGTGCTCGGCGCAGAAGTTCAGCATCTCCTGGGTCTCGGCGATCCCACCGATCAACGAGCCCGTGACGCTGCGCCGCATCCGCACCAGCGCACTCGGCGGCACCGTCAGGGCGTGCTCGGGCATGCCCAACTCGACCAGGGTGCCGTCCAGGGTGAGCAGGTTCAGATATGCGCCCAGATCCAGGCTGGCCGAGACGGTGTTCAAGATGACGTCGAACTTGCCGCGCAGATCTTTGAACGTCTGCCGATCGCTGGTCGCGTGGTAGTGCTCGGCCCCCAACCGCAGGCCGTCCTCCATCTTCTTCAGCGACTGCGACAGCACCGTTACCTCAGCGCCCATCGCGACCCCGAGCTTGACGGCCATGTGGCCGAGGCCGCCGAGGCCGACGACCGCCATCCGCTTGCCAACACCGACATTCCAGTGACGCAGCGGTGAATAGGTGGTCACTCCGGCACAGAGCAGGGGAGCGGCGGCGTCCAGGGGAATCTCGTCGGGGATGCTCAAGACGTAGTTCTCGTCGACGACGATCGCGCCGCTGTAGCCGCCCTGCGTCGGCTGGCCGTCGCGGCCGACACCGGCGTAGGTGCCGATCATGCCGCCGCCGGTGCAGTACTGCTCATGGCCGGCCAGGCAGCTCGGGCACTCGCGGCAGGAGTCGACGAAGCAGCCGACGCCGACCCGGTCGCCGACCTTGTGCTTGGTGACCTCAGATCCGACCGCGGTCACCACGCCGGCGATCTCGTGGCCGGGAACCAGGGGATACTGCGGAGCGCCCCACTCGGCTCTGACGGTGTGGATGTCGGAATGGCAGATGCCGGCGAAATGAATGTCGAACGCCACGTCGTGCGGACCGGGTTCCCGGCGGGTGATGGTGGTCCTGCTCAGCGGGTCGGTTGCCGACGTGGCGGCGTAAGCGGAAACGGTGCTCATAGTGGAGATTCCTCTTCAGATATGCGTCGACACGTAAAAAGATAGCTTAGCAAAGTTATTTGCTGTCAAGCTTGTCCCGATGGCGTGAGATCGGTCACCGCCGGCGCGGGAACAGGGGCTCCGGCTTAGTTGATCGGCGCGTTGACCCAGCGTAGGTCTTCGGCCACGCCGCGTGCGGCGACCGGTCCCTGCCCGGTCTGCCACACCTCGTTGTTGACGACGAAAACCCGGCTGTCACGGTTGGCCGCAAGCCGTCGCCAGGCGACGCTGTCGAACACGGTGGCCGCCCGCGCCTTCACTGCCGGGGAGACGAAAGAGACGTACACGATGTCGCCATCGGCTGCCGAGAAATCCGCCCGCCCGGCCAGATCGCCATCGTTAGCTGGGATCTCGAGGTAAGGCCGATCGGTGAACCGCTGCAACGGGGGGCGGTCCACCCCAACCGCCTTGAGCACGCTGGCGGCGAAGCCGGAGGCCCCGTACACCCGCACGCTGTCGTCGGTGAGCTCCACCACCGACACCTGGAAGTGGGTGGCGTCGCTGACCTCGCGGGTTTCGGCTGCGTACGCGCTGAACCGCTCGAGCACCTCGTCGGCAGCGCCGGTGCGTGCTGTCGCGGCGCCGACACCGCGCACGTTGTCCTCCCACCCCGAACCCGGCGCCCCGGTGAAAACGGTGGGCGCGATCGCGGCCAGCTCCGCATAGCCGGGTGTCAGGCCATGGGCGCCCAGGATCAGATCCGGATGCAGCTCGGCGATGGCGCCGATATCGGGGTTGCTGCGCGAGCCCACAGCCGCGACACCGTGTATTACCGCGCCCAGGTAGGAGGGTTGCTTGTCTGCTCCGTCCGGCAGCGCGGCGCCGACCACACGGGACTGCAGGCCCAGCGCGCACAGCGTGTCGAGCTGGTCGCCGGAGAGCACCACGATGCGCTCGGCCTGCTCGGGAACCTCGACACTGGCCGGCTGCACCTCGGCCGCGTTGTGGACCCAGCGCATCGCCGGCCCGGGGTCGGGCTGTGCGGGCTCGGCCGCGCAGGAATCGTCGGGACGCCGGTCATTGCCGAGCACACCCGCCCCGGCGACCATCGTGGTCGTGGTGGAGATCGAGGTTGGGGCGGTTTCTGCCGCATCGCCCGCGCATCCGGCCGTCGTGAGCAAGGTCACGGCAAGCGCTACTGCGGACGCCGCCCGCCGGTCCACCCTGGTCACGCGGTGACGTTAACACCCACGGCGGAGCGCCCCTCGAGGAGACGAATACGACAGTTTGTAGGAGGCCTATACCGACGGGGCGACGCTCGGGGTTAGGATTCGACCAAGTTTCCCGGGATGCCCATGTTTGGAGGAATCTTGACCGCCGAAGCACCCCCACGCGCAGAACTCGAGGCCAGTCGGCCCTTCCCTGCGTTGATGGGCCCCAAGGGCAGCCTGATCTACAAGCTGATCACCACCACCGATCACAAGCTGATCGGCATCATGTACTGCGTCGCGTGTATGGCCTTCTTCTTCATCGGTGGCCTGCTCGCGCTGTTGATGCGTACTGAGCTGGCGGTGCCGGGCCTGCAGTTCCTGTCCAACGAGCAGTTCAACCAGCTGTTCACCATGCACGGCACGGTGATGCTGCTCTTCTACGCCACGCCGATCGTGTTCGGGTTCTCCAACCTGGTGCTGCCGCTGCAGATCGGCGCCCCGGACGTGGCTTTCCCCCGCCTCAACGCGTTCTCGTTCTGGCTGTTCCTGTTCGGCGCGACCATCGCCTTGGCCGGCTTCATCACCCCCGGGGGTGCTGCCGACTTCGGCTGGACCGCCTACACCCCGCTGAGCGACGCGGTGCACTCCCCGGGTGCCGGCGGCGACCTGTGGATCATGGGCCTCGCCGTCGGTGGTCTGGGAACCATTCTGGGCGCGGTGAACATGATCACCACGGTGGCCTGCATGCGCGCCCCCGGCATGACCATGTTCCGGATGCCGATCTTCACCTGGAACATTCTGGTCACCTCGATCCTGGTGCTGATCGTCTTCCCGTTGCTGACCGCGGCGCTGTTCGGTCTGGCCGTCGACCGTCACCTGGGTGGACACGTCTACGACTCCGCCAACGGTGGCGTACTGCTGTGGCAGCACTTGTTCTGGTTCTTCGGCCACCCCGAGGTGTACATCATCGCGCTGCCGTTCTTCGGCATCGTCAGCGAAGTGTTCCCGGTCTTCGCCCGCAAGCCGATCTTCGGCTACGTCACCTTGGTGTACGCGACGCTGGCCATCGCCGGGCTGTCGACCGCGGTATGGGCGCACCACATGTTCGCCACCGGCGCGGTGCTGCTGCCGTTCTTCTCGCTGCTGACCCTGATGATCGCCATCCCGACCGGTCTGAAGTTCTTCAACTGGATCGGAACCCTGTGGCGGGGTCAGCTGACCTTCGAGACACCGATGCTGTTCGGGCTCGGCTTCATCGTCACCTTCCTGGCCGGTGGCCTGACCGGCGTGATGCTGGCCAGCCCGCCGCTGGACTTCCACGTCAGCGACAGCTACTTCCTGATCGCGCACTTCCACTACGTGCTGTTCGGCACCATCGTGTTCGCGACGTTCTCCGGGATCTACTTCTGGTTCCCGAAGATGACCGGCCGGCTGCTCGACGAGCGGCTCGGGAAGTTGCACTTCTGGCTGACCTTCATCGGGTTCCACACCACGTTCCTGATCCAGCACTGGCTGGGCAACATGGGTATGCCGCGTCGGTACGCCGACTACCTGCCCACTGACGGCTTCACCGCGTTCAACATCGTGTCGACCGTCGGGGCGTTCATTCTGGGCTCGTCGATGATCGCCTTCACCTGGAACGTCTTCAAGAGCTGGCGTTACGGCGAGGTCGTCACCGTGGACGACCCGTGGGGCTACGGCAACTCCCTGGAGTGGGCCACCAGCTGCCCGCCGCCGCGGCACAACTTCACCGAGCTGCCCCGGATCCGTTCGGAGCGTCCGGCTTTCGAGCTGCACTACCCGCACATGGTCGACCGGTTGCGGGCTGAGGCGCACGTCGGCCGTCACCCCGGTGACGAGCTGTACGAACCCGCAAACGCTTGATGAGCCCGCTGGGGGAGAGGCGGCGCCCGGTCGAGCCGGGCGCCCGCCAGGGGTGAGCACGCCCAAGGTGGCGGTGTTGATCACTGTCACCGGTGTCGATCAGCCGGGCGTGACGTCGGCCCTCTTCGAGGTGCTGTCGCGCTACGAAGTGGAGTTGCTCAACGTCGAACAGGTCGTGGTCCGCGGTCGCCTCACGCTGGGCGTGCTGGTGTCCGCGGAGCCGGAGGTGGCCGACGGGCCGGCGTTCGCCGACGAGGTCACTACCGCGATTCGCGGTGTGGGACTCGACGTCACGATCGAACGCAGCGATGACGCGCCGATCATCGCGGCAC
Organism: Mycobacterium sp. UM_WGJ; assembly: GCF_000455125.1. Lineage (GTDB taxonomy): Bacteria > Actinomycetota > Actinomycetes > Mycobacteriales > Mycobacteriaceae > Mycobacterium. The sequence continues at coordinate 55,341 of NZ_AUWR01000002.1, read as the reverse complement.
CCTCCACGCACCGGATCGTGGTCTTGGGGCGGCCGGTGGCCGCTACGGCCCTGGGGGCAATGGCTCACGAGATCGCCGAGATCGACGCCAACATCGACATGATCCGCGGCGTTTCCGACTACCCGGTGACCGGGCTGGAACTGCGGGTCTCGGTGCCGGTCGGTGCCGCCGGCCGGTTGCAGTCCGCGCTGAGCAAAGTCGCCGCGGAGCAGCAGGTCGACGTGGCTTTCCAGGATGCCAGCCTGTCACGCCGGACCAAGCGCCTGATCGTGTTCGACGTCGACTCCACCCTGATTCAGGGCGAGGTCATCGAGATGCTCGCCGACCGGGCCGGTGCCGGGGACGCGGTCGCCGCGATCACCGAGGCCGCGATGCGCGGCGAACTCGACTTCGCCGAATCGCTGCACCACCGGGTGTCCACGCTGTCCGGTCTACCCGCCAGTGTCGTCGACGAGGTCGCCGAACAGATCGAGCTGACCCCCGGTGCCCGCACCACGGTGCGCACGCTGCGCCGCCTCGGCTTCAAATGCGGTGTGGTGTCCGGCGGCTTCCGGCAGGTGATCGAGCCACTGGCGGCCGAGCTGCAGCTCGACTTCGTGGCGGCCAACGAGCTGGAGATCGTCGACGGCAAACTCACCGGGCGGGTGATCGGTCCCGTGGTCGACCGGGCCGGCAAGGCCGACTCGTTGCGGGAGTTCGCCGCTCAGGCGGGGGTGCCGCTGGAGCAGACCGTGGCTGTCGGAGACGGCGCCAATGACATCGACATGCTGTCCACGGCGGGCCTGGGTGTGGCGTTCAACGCCAAGCCGGCGTTGCGCGAGGTGGCCGATGCCTCGCTGAGCTACCCGTATCTGGACACGGTGCTGTTCCTGCTCGGGGTCACCCGGGCCGAGATCGAGGCTGCCGACGCGCACGACGGCGTGCTGCGCCGGGTAGAGATTCCGCCGGTTTAGAACAGGGCGCCGATCACGGCCAATGGCAGTAGCCCGATATCGGCTGCCAGTGGGATGCCGATCGCATCCAGCAGGTTGCCGTCGGCGAGCTCGGACATGAACACGTCGTAGTTGTACTGGGGCAGGGTGATCAGCAACGCGCTGAGCACGTCGAGCGGCGGGAAACCGGTGTGTGGCGGGAACGTTTCGAAGAGGTCCTGCCAGGTGGTGGGCACGAAGGCCAGCAGCGAGCTGTCGCCTCCTTGGACGGCCAGTGCGGTATTGAGCAGCTGTTCGGCCCAGTCCGGCAACGAGTAGACGTAGTTGGCCGGGTCCAACAACGTGTTGAAGGCATCCGTGATGCCCTTCTGCACACCGTCGAACAGGGCTTGCGGAACCTGTTGCAGGACACTGAGATCCGGCAGGAAGCCGATCCCGGTGGGGACGTCGGCGAATCCGGGACTCCAGCCGTGCTCCAGGTTGCCGTAGCCCAGATTCACCAGCACCCGCAGGGCCGGCTGTAACAGATCGACCAGTGGATTGCCGATGAACGGCAGCAGTTGCAGCGGTGCAAGCAGCGGCAGAGTGCTGACCGGCAGCATGTAATAGTCGGTCAGGATGTCATCGGATGACGTCGGCAGCGGCACCGCATTCGCGATCTCCTCGGGGCTGAGGCCCAGGTAGGTCACGTGCTCGAAGAAGATGCCAAACACGGCGTTGAGGGTGGACAAGAAGTCGATCGGATACTGCGGGAAGTCGGCGAAGCCGTCGTATTCGTGGGTGTAGACGGTGGTGGGGAACAGGTCGCTGGGTTGGGGGCCGCTGAAGGTCAGCCCGAGGCTCGGTATCTCCTGATGGGCACCGGCCGGCAGATCGAAGCGGGTCAACAATCCCCCGTTGGGCAGTGCCTCGTCACCGATCAGCACGAAGTGCACGTAGTCGCTGGGCACCCCCTCGTCGGCGAGTTGCTGCATCAGCAACGAGGAGATCACCGCGCTCTGCGACCACCCGAACACCACCACGGGATTGTCGGCGTCGGCCTGACCTCCGACGATCTGTCGCAAGATCGCGAGCTCCAGGATCTGGCTGCCCTCGGCGGCCGACTCGTCGAAGGTTCCGGTGAACGGGCCCAGGAAGGGATACAGCGCCTCGGGGGTGCTGAGGATCTGGGTGGTGCCGGTGAAACCCAGTGGGGCCAGGTAGAGCTCGTTGACGGTGTCGGCGTAGGTCTGACTCGGGGTGGGCATACCGCTGCCGCCCATGATCAGAGCCGTTCCACCGCCCAGTGGCGGGGTGGGTGCGCCGATGCCGGTGAGCTGCACCGCGGGGAATCCGGGATCCGCGGCAGTGGGGGACGTGATGAGGCCGGCGCCGACGAGGCAGACTGCGAGCGCACTGGGAAGACGAATCATCCAAGCCCCCTAAGCCTAAGCCTAAGAACCGGTGTGGGCTGACCTTGGCAAACATTACAACAGCCCAACGCCGCGGCGGGGTGAAGTAGTTCAGCCCGGAACGTGCCCCGGCTAGCGCCACCCCGGTCGGTCGTCGCGGAGCCGGGATGCGGCACGATAGGGCCGTGCCCGATACCGGACGTTCCGGTCCCGCAACCGGGGCCGATCAGGATCTGTTGATCCACTTCGAAGGCATTTCGCTGTGCCGTGACGGGCGTTCTCTGGTGGGGCCGTTGGACTGGTCGGTCGAACTCGACGAACGCTGGGTGATCATCGGACCCAACGGTGCCGGCAAGACGTCGTTGCTGCGGATCGCCGCAGCCACCGAGCACCCGTCCTCGGGCGTGGCCTACGTCTTGGGCGAACAGCTGGGCCGGGTCGACACCACCGAGCTGCGGGCCCGCGTCGGGCTGAGCTCTTCGTCGCTGGCGCAGCGGATCCCAGACGGGGAAACGGTCAGCGACCTGGTCATCTCGGCCGGCTACGCGGTGTTGGGACGGTGGCGCGAACGCTACGACGCCGTCGACTACGAGCGGGCGGTCGACTTGTTGGAGAGCCTGGGCGCCGAGCATCTGGCCGACCGCACCTACGGCACGCTGAGCGAAGGCGAGCGCAAGCGCGTGCTCATCGCCCGCGCACTGATGACCGACCCGGAGCTGCTACTGCTCGACGAGCCGGCGGCCGGCTTGGACTTGGGCGGGCGCGAGGAGCTGGTGGCGCGCCTGGGGGATCTGGCCGCCGACCCGGATGCACCGGCGATCGTGCTGGTCACTCACCACGTTGAGGAGATTCCGGTCGGATTCAGCCACTGCCTGCTGCTGGCCGAGGGTCGCGCGGTGGCCGCCGGCCTGCTCGAGGACGTGCTCACGGCCGAGAACCTGTCGGCCACGTTCGGCCAGTCGATCTCACTGGATGTCATCGACGGGCGCTACTTCGCGCGCCGAACCCGTAGTCGAGCAGCCCACCGGAGGCGCGCATGAACGAACCCCAGCCGCCACCGCTGCCGACGAGACCTGCCGCGACGGTGATGCTGGTACGCGAGGACGCCCCCGGCGGGCAGGGCCTGGACGTATTCCTGATGCGCCGCCATGCCGCGATGGAGTTCGCCGCCGGCGTGATGGTTTTTCCCGGCGGGGGCGTCGATGACCGTGACCGCAGCACCGAGATCGCCTGGCACGGGCCCGAGCCGACGTGGTGGGCGCAGCGTTTCGGCGTGGACGTGGAACTGGCCGCGGCACTGGTCTGCGCGGCCGCACGCGAGACGTTCGAGGAATCCGGGGTGCTGTTCGCCGGGCCCGCTGATGATCCGGACCGGGTTGTCTCCGATGCGTCGGTGTACGCCGAGTCCCGGCGAGCGCTGAACGCCGGCGAGCTGTCGTTCGCCGACTTTCTGCGCACCGAGCATCTGGTGCTGCATGCCGAGTTGCTGCGGCCCTGGGCCAACTGGGTGACTCCGGAGGCTGAGCGCACCCGCCGCTACGACACCTACTTCTTCGTGGGTGCACTGCCGGTCGGGCAGCGCGCGGACGGCGAGAACACCGAATCCGACCGCGCCGGCTGGCTCACGCCGGAGGCGGCGATCGAGGATTTCGCTGCCGGGAACAGCTTCTTGCTACCGCCGACCTGGACCCAGCTGGATTCGCTTATCGGCCGCAGCATCGAAGCCGTGATGGCGGTGGAACGCCAGATCGTGGTGGTGCAGCCGGACCTGGCGCGCCGCGGCGACAACTGGGAGATCGAGTTCTTCAACTCCGACCGTTACAACGCAGCACGCGGAAAGCGTTGGCTCGGATGAGCGAATTCGTATCGGTGCACACCTCAGCCGACGAGCCCGGGGTGGCCACGCTGGTGGTCTCGCGGACGCCGACCAACGCTATGACCCGGCAGGTCTACCGGGAGATCGCTTCGGCCGCGGCCGAGGTGTCGGCCCGCGACGACGTCGCAGCTGTGGTGTTGTACGGGGGCCACGAGATCTTTTGCGCCGGCGACGATGTACCCGAACTGCGCACGCTGATCGCGGCGGAGGCGCAGGTCTTTGCCCGGGTGCGCCACGAAGCCGTGCAGGCGGTAGCGGCAATCGCAAAGCCGACGGTGGCGGCCATCACCGGCTACGCGCTGGGCAGTGGTTTGGCGCTGGCGCTGGCCGCGGATTGGCGAATCAGCGGCGACAACGTCAAGTTCGGGGCAACTGAAATTCTGGCCGGCCTCGCTCCCGACGGTGGCGGGCTGGCCCGGCTGGCCCGAACCATCGGTGCCAGCCGCGCCAAAGAATTGGCGTACAGCGGCCGGTTCTTCGATGCTGAAGAGGCGCTGGCCCTGGGCCTGATCGACGACATGGTCGCGCCCGACGGCGTCTACGACGCCGCGATCGTCTGGGCCCGCCGCTTCACCCACACCCCGGCACAGGCGCTGGCCGCGGCCAAGGCCTCGATCGACTCCGTCGAGACCGAGCCTTTTGCCGACCGAGCCGCCGCCGACCAACGCCGCTACGGCGAGCTGTTCGCCGCCCGCACCGCTGGGGAAGGCTCTTAGGCGCCACGGCCCCCGGGGGCTTGGGGCCATGACGGTTTCTTTTCACGTTTTTATCAGCTAACGTCCAGTCAGCGGCCAGAGCCGCCTCGAGCCCGGCGTTAGGAACCCACCATGCAGTCATCTGCCATCCGCCCCTGGACCACCGCGGCCGTCGCACTGCTGGGCGCGGGCGCCGTTGCGGCCGGTCCGGTCGTGATGCCGCAGGCCGGAGCCGTGGCAGTGGACTTCCTGCTGACCGCTCAGGACATCACTTTGGACCTGGTGCGCCACGGGCAGTCGGTGGACAACTTCGAGGGAATCCTGGGCACCATCCCGCCGGGCGCCGCGCTGACCGCGCTCGGGGAGCAGGAGGCCGCCTACCTTGCCAATCCCGCCAACCCGCTGCACCTTGCCGACCCCGACTTCTACAGCGGGATTTACGTTTCCGAGTTCCTCCGCTCGCAGGAAACGGCCGGCGGGTGGCTGAGCGCCGCAGGCGCGCCGGACACACCGCTGACGATCCTGGCCGGACTCAACGAGATCAATGCCGGATGGTTCGAGGGCCACGAACTCAACCTCCTCACCCAGGTCGCCTACGCTCTGCCGACTTTCATGTGGGCTCTGGGCCACTACTGGGTGCCCATGTTGGGCTCCACGATCGACCCGAACGGAGTGGCGTTCAACGATCGCGTCACCGATGCGATCGCGGCCATCTACAGCAATAGCGTCTCCGACCCGGAAAGCTCGCTCAACGACGTGGCGTTCGCGCACGCCGGAACGATCGCGATCTGGACGTTGATGAACGTCAAAAACCCCGACTTCGGGCTGGTCCTGTCCCAACTGCTCGACACGCACACCCCGCTGGACAACACCGGTCAGGTCATCATCGAGGGCAACCCCACCGACGGCTGGACGCTGGTCAGCTGGGGCGGGCAGGAGGTGTCGGCGACTCCGGACCTGTTGACCGGGCTGTTCGTCGACTGGCGGGACCTGAACGTCGCGCCGCAGATCGCGACGTGGCACATCCTGGAGGCGTTGCAGGGCGGGGACCAGGCCGAGATCGCCGCAGCGCTGCAGACCGGTTTCGACCAGGTGCTCGGAGCTATCACCGCGTTCCCGCAGGCGGTGTTCGAGACCATCACGGGCGCGCTGGACGGCTAAGCCGCCGCCGCATGAACCGGGCGGTTCAGCGAGTCTCGACGTAGGAGAGGCGAAGCTGGGGCCGCCCCATCAACCCCGCGGTTCAGCGAGTCTCGACGTAGGAGAGGCGAAGCTGGGACCGTTGCATCGGAATTCGCGGATTAAGCATTGACATAGGAAAAATGGGGGGATATTTTCAGCGAAGTATTGCGCTACGCGTCGGAGCGTAACGGAAGCTACGGACTCGCTGAAGGAGAAGGTCATGCAGCACACTCGCCCGTGGATCACCGCCGGGGTCGCCCTTGTCGGCGCCGGCCTCGTGGCCGTTGCCCCGGTGGCTCCGATAGCCGCGCCGCTGCCCGGCATCGCTCGGCCCGATATCACGCTGACCGCCGTCGACATGGTGCTTGACCTGGTCCGTCACGGCCAGTCGACCGAGAACGTCTCGGACTACGTCGGAACGACGCCCCCGGGTGCACCGCTCACCGAGCTCGGTGAGCAACAGGCCATCGACGTCGGTAACGGCCTCTACAACGGGGGTGACAACAACATTGGCGGGGTGTACGCCTCGGACTTCCTGCGCGCCCAGCAGACGGCGTGGCCGTTGGTCCAGTTGCTGGCCGGGCAACCTGTCGATCCAGCCAACTTTCCGGACGGGCCGCCGCCGCTGCTCGCGCCCGAGCAGATCCTGTCCGGGCTCGGCGAGATCAACGCGGGGTGGCTGGAAGGACAGAGCGGAACCATCTCCGGCCTCCTCTATCTGTTGCCCACGATCGCGTGGATGACCGGGGCGTACTGGGTGCCGATGCTGGGCTCGGACATCAACCCCAACGGGATGGCGTTCCAGGACAACTTCGGTGGCGCCATCCAGACGATCTACGACGCCACTACGGCAGACCCGGACAGCTCGGGCGTGGCGTTTTCGCACGGTGCCGCGATCATGGCCTGGACGATGATGAACGTCCAGAACCCCGATTGGGGGCTGTACTTGGACACCCTGGTCAATGACCGCGGGCTGCCCAACACCGGACAGGTCGTGGTGGAGGGCAACCCCACCGACGGCTGGACGCTGGTCAGCTGGAACGGCACCGAGGTCGCCGAGAACCCGGATCTGCTCACCGGATTGTTCGTCGACTGGCGGGACCTGATCACCGCGCCGCAGATGGCCGGCTGGCACATCTGGGAGGCAATCCTGGGTGGGGACCCCTCCGACATCTTGGCTGCGCTGCAGACCGGCTTCAACGACGTGTTCTCGGCGCTGGTGGAGTTCCCGCAGGCAGTGATCGACACCATCGCCGGTGCGTTCGGCGATGCCGCGGGCAGCGGCTCCGCCGAGGCGTGGGGCGACCTGCTGGGGGCCCTGGCTATCTGACCCCTGACCAGCAGCAACGAAGCCGGGTGTGGCGCTAGCTTGCCGCACCCGGCTTCGTGGAGTCCGACGAACCTGCGATTTCCTGAAGGCTGGGTATTGCCCAGCTCTCCATAACATAGATAAGCTGTGATATCGGCCACATTGTGTCCTATCTGGGGGGATAGACATGCTGCCAATCATCAGCCGTACCTGCGTAAGTGCCGGGATAACGCTGGTTGCCGTCGGAGTCGTCACGCCGGTAGCGGCGCCGGTGTCGGCCGCGGTGCAGGTGGCCGACATCGCGCTGACTGCCGAGGACATCACGCTGGATCTGGTGCGGCACGGGCAATCGACGGACGACGTCAACAACATTCTTGGCACGCTGCCGCCCGGTGCTCCCCTGACGGCGCTGGGCGAGCAGCAGGCGCAAGATGTGGCCGCTGACATCCAGCAGCAGTTCCCCGACGGTATCGCCGGCATCTACGCCTCGGAACTTATCCGGACCCAGCAGACCATGGCAGCGCTGGCCCAACTGCCCGGCATGCCGGCTGTGCAGGTTCTGACGGACCTCAACGAGATCCCCGCCGGGCTTTTCGAAGAACAGCCCCGCAACCTGCTCACCGAAGCGTCCTTCTTCTTGCCGATGGCTTCGTGGATCCTGGGCAACCTGTTTGTCTCCGAGCCGGGCACCAACTACAACGGGGTGGTCTTCGACGAGCAGGTCGACCAAGCCGTCCAGACGATGTACGACAACACCATCGCCGGAGACGGCGCCACGACCGCGGTGGCGTCCTCCAGCGGCGGGGTTATCGCCATCTGGATACTGATGAACGTCAAGAACCCCGATATCTGGCCGATCATCCAGACAGTGCTCGAAAACGGCGGCCCGCCCCCCAACGGGGGTCAGGCCATCCTCGAAGGCAACCCCACCGACGGTTGGACGCTGGTCAGCTGGGACGGCATACCCGTCTCGGCAACCCCGGACCTGTTTACCGGGTTGTTCGTCGACTTCCGCGATCTGATCACCGCGCCGCAGATCGCCGCCTGGAACATCTGGGAGGCCATCCAGGGTGGCGATACCGCCGACATCACCGCGGCGCTGCAGACGGGCTTCAACGACGTGCTCGCCGCAGTCACCGCGTTCCCGCAGGCCGTGATCGACACCCTCACCGGCGCGCTGAGCGACAGCACCGGCTCAGCGGCCGACTCCTTGGCAGATGGCTTGGTGGGCGCGATCTGAGTCGCGGTCGCGCCAGCGGTGACCTGGTTCCGCCCGGCTTCGCCGTGCAGATATCACCTATTAGGCTGACCTACCATGACCAGTACGGACCCCACGCCGAACCCGCACGCCACCGCCGAGCAGGTGGAGGCCGCCCGGCACGACAGCAAGCTCGCCCAGGTGCTCTACCACGACTGGGAGGCTGAGCAGTACGACGAGAAGTGGTCTATCTCCTACGACGAGCGCTGTATCGACTACGCCCGGGGCCGCTTCGACGCAATCGTGCCCGCTGCCGAGCGGACCGGCGAAGCGCCGCTGTATGACCGGGCGCTGGAACTGGGCTGCGGCACGGGATTCTTCCTGCTCAACCTGATGCAGTCCGGCGTCGCGCGGCGCGGCTCGGTCACCGACCTCTCGCCGGGCATGGTCAAGGTCGCCACTCGCAACGGTCAGGCCCTCGGTCTGGACGTCGACGGCCGGGTCGCTGACGCCGAGGGCATCCCTTATGAGGACAACACGTTTGATCTGGTGGTCGGCCACGCGGTGCTGCATCACATTCCCGACGTCGAACTGTCGCTGCGTGAGGTGGTGCGAGTGCTCAAGCCGGGTGGGCGCTTCATCTTCGCCGGGGAGCCCACCACGGTCGGCAACTTCTACGCGCGCCGGCTAGCCGACCTGACCTGGAAGACCACGGTCGCGGCGATGAAGCTGCCCGGAATGGGATCCTGGCGCCGACCGCAGGAAGAGCTCGACGAGAACTCCCGCGCCGCCGCCCTCGAGTGGATCGTGGACCTGCACACCTTCGAGCCGCGCGACCTGGAGCGGATGGCGACCAACGCCGGCGCGGTCGAGGTGCAGACCGCCAGCGAAGAGTTCACCGCCGCGATGCTGGGCTGGCCGGTTCGCACCTTCGAGTCGACGGTCCCGCCGGGCAAGCTCGGCTGGGGCTGGGCGCGGTTCGCCTTCGGCAGCTGGACGGCCTTGAGCTGGGTGGACGCCAACATCTGGCGCCGGGTGGTGCCCAAAGGCTGGTTCTACAACCTGATGATCACCGGGGTTAAACCGTCCTGACTGCCGGCTTCAGATTTGAAGTCGACGACGTCGGCTATCTGAGCTCGCCGGCCGGGGCCACCGCCCTGGGCGAGGTCGCCGGTTTTGCGCTCACCGACGCCACCCGGGTCGCCGACATCGCCGCCCTGCGCGGCCGCTTCGGCACCCGGACATCGGCGTTGGTCGAGACCGTGCTGCTGCGCCGGCGTGCCGCCGCCAAATTGGTTGAGCTGCCGGGCATCTCACGGTGGCTGTTCACCGACGAGGCGCTGCAGCAGGCCAGTGCCGCGCCGGTGGCACGGCACCGCGCGTACCGGATCGCGGCCGCGGCACCGGGTGCCGCCGTACACGACGTGACCTGCTCGGTCGGCACCGAGCTGGCAGCGCTGTCCGAGCGGATCGATCGGGTGCTGGGCAGCGACCTCGACCCGGTACGGCTGGCGATGGCTCGCCACAACGTGGGCGGGGCCGTCGTGCGAGCTGATGCCCTGGCACCGGTCAGCCGCGGCACCGTGGTACTGGCCGACCCCGGCCGGCGCGCCGGTGGGCGGCGTCGGTTCGACCCGGCCGACTATCAACCCGCCCTGGACCTGTTGGTGGAGCGCTATGCGGGTCGTGACCTGGTCGTAAAAGCCGCTCCCGGAATCGATTTCGAGAAAGTTCGGACGCTCGGCTTTCACGGCGAGATCGAAGTCACCTCGTGGCGCACCTCGGTTCGCGAGGCCTGCCTATGGTCGCCCAGCCTGACCGAAACCGGGGTGCGCCGCCGCGCGGTGATCCTCGACCGCGGCGAGCAGATCACCGACGCCGAGTCCGATGACTGCGACGTGCGGCCGGCGGGGCGCTGGATCATCGACCCCGACGGCGCGGTGGTGCGGGCCGGTCTGGTCCGCCAGTACGGCGCCCGGCACGGGCTCTGGCAGCTCGACCCCGACATCGCCTATCTGTCCGGCGACGAACTACCGGACGGCTTACGCGGATTCGAGGTGCTCGAAACGCTGGCCTACAGCGAAAAGCGCCTTCGGCAGGCGTTGTCGGTCCACGACTGCGGTGCCCTGGAAATCCTGGTGCGCGGCGTACGCGAGGTGCAGGCTGACCCGGACGGTCTGCGTCGCCGGCTGCGTCTGCGCGGTGCGCAGGCTCTGTCGGTGGTGATCACCCGCATCGGGACGGGGGCAACCGCGCGGGCGATTGCCTTCGTCTGCCGTCCGTCGCGCTGAGCGGCCCGGTAAGCTGTCGTCTTCAGGCCATTCCTGCTTGCTGCGGCAAGGCGACACAAAGCGAGACAAACCGACAATGCGCATTCTGGTGGCCGTCCTGTTGGCGGGCGGTGCAGTGGGCAGCTGGCTGGGCATGACGGGGATACCCTCGGCGGGCGCGGTTTCGCCCTGTGCCGAACTGGGCGGCACGGTCGAGTCCGGACAGTGCCACGTCCACTCGTCCAACGCCAACTACACCCTTGACATGCGGTTTCCGGTCGACTACCCGGACCAGCAGACCCTGACCGACTACCTGGTGCAGAACCGCGACGGGTTCTTGACGGTGGCCAAGTCGCCCGGGTCGCGCGACATGCCCTACGAAATGGACGCCACATCCGAGCAGCACCGTTCGGGTCAGGCCCCCAAGGGCACCCAGAGCGTCGTGCTGAAGATCTTCCAAGACCTCGGCGGCCCGCAGCCGTCCACCTGGTACCAGTCGTTCAACTACGATCTGGCGACCCGCAAGCCGATCACCTTCGACACTCTGTTCGCCCCCAACAGCAAGCCGCTGGACGCGATCTTCCCGGTGGTGCAGCGCGACCTCGAACGCCAGACCGGGGTACCGGCGATCCTGATCTCGCCGGGCTCGGGGCTGGACCCGGCGCACTACCAGAATTTCGCCATCACCAATGACGAGGTGATCTTCTACTTCGCGCCCGGCGAACTGCTGCCGATGAGCTCCGGTGCCACTTCGGTGAAGGTGCCGCGCACCGCGCTCCCGCCGCTGGCTGTCGCGGTGTGATGTCGGGGGAGTAGCCGCGATCAGGCGGGGGCGAAGCTGAACACCTGACCGGCGCTGGTGGCAACCGCCACCCGCCGGTCATTGCCGACTGACACCCCGACGGGAAACCCGCGCGCTTCGGGCAACGGATAGTTGTTGAGGCTGTGGCCGTCGGCCGGGTCGAACACCAGCAGCGACAAGCCCGCCGGACCCAGACTGGTGCCGGCGACCACGGTGTAGCCGACCTTGCCGGCCAGACTCGACGAGGACAGCGGCACGACGTCCTCGCGGCGCCACACCTGCTCGGCGTAGTCACCGCGGTCGGCATAGGCAGTCAGTTCGGTGTCGGGGCCGCCGCCCGAGACGATCAGTCCGCCGGGCGTCACCGCCGGCGGTGTTTGCGCCAGGAACTTCAGCGGCACTGACCATTTCGCCTTGCCGTCGGCGGCGTTGATCGCCCACAGGCGCTGGTCGCGTCCGTTGACGTAGACCGTGGAACCGTCGGCGGACAGCACGGGGCTGGCCAACACGCCGGCCGCGACCGCGTCGCTGCTCCACTCCAGGGTGAGCAGCGGAACGCCGCCCGGGTGGTATTTGAGACCGACCAAGCCGGACTCCTTGGCGCCCGGCTGCCACAGGCTCACTACCGCGATGTTGCTCTGTGGCGAGAAGGCGGGTGCGGCGGACACCGGGCAGTCCGGTCGGGCGTCGGCGCAGTCGGACAGTCCGCGCCGGAAGTCGGTCGGATCGACACCGTCCACCAGGTCCAGCGGCGTGCCGACGACCGCGCCGCGATGGGTGTCGAAAATCAGCACCTGGCCCAAATGGGTCACGACCAGCAGCAGGCCGTCACCGAGGATGCGCGGCGTGGAGGGCATTCCGATCACCGGTGCACGCCAGCGGATCCACTGGGTGGGCGGAAACGACAGCATGGCGCCGGGCTGCCCCACATAGACGTTGTCGAAGCCGTCCATGAGTGCGCCGAAGAACCCGCCGCCCTGATGCAACCGCGTACACCAGCGCTGCCGGCCGCGGTCGGCGTTCTCCCACTGCATCAGCGAGCAGCCGGCCTCGGTCTGGGCGTTGAGCATCATCCAGCCGTGGACTCCCAGGGCGGGCTGTGCTCCCAGCTCACCCTTGACCGAACGGATCCAGTCCAATTGCAGGTCGGTGGCGCCCGCGGTGGCGGTATGACTGCTGTTGGCGGCATCGGCGTACTGGGCGGGCCAGCCCGGCGCGGGCGCGGCATCCACCCACGAATCGGTGTTCGCGCAGCCGCCTAGAAGCCCTGTCAACGCCGCCACCGCGATTCCGGCCAGGACACCACGTCGCCGCAACACAGTGGCAATCCCCAATCCTCGGCCGGGCAGTGAACGAGTCCAGGTGAGGGTAGCGCGTGGCGCGAAGGCGCTCGCGTAGGCTTTCCGGCCATGACGACGATGTGGGGCGCTCCGATCCACAAACGCTGGCGGGGTTCGCGCCTGCGTGACCCGCGCCAGGCCAAATTCCTTACGCTGGCCTCGCTGCGCTGGGTACTGGCCAATCGGGCCTACACACCGTGGTACCTGGTGCGCTACTGGCGGCTGCTGAAGTTCAAGCTGGCCAACCCGCACATCATCACCCGCGGCATGGTTTTTCTGGGCAAGGGCGTGGAGATTCAGGCCACCCCGGAGATGTCGCACATGGAGATCGGCCGCTGGGTGCACATCGGCGACAAGAACACCATCCGGGCCCACGAGGGCTCGCTGAGATTCGGCGACAAAGTGGTGCTGGGACGCGACAACGTCATCAACACCTATCTCGACATCGAGCTCGGTGATTCCGTGCTGATGGCCGACTGGTGCTACGTCTGCGACTTCGACCACAAGATGGACGACATCAACATTCCGATCAAGGACCAGGGCATCATCAAGAGCCCGGTGCGGATCGGACCGGACACCTGGATCGCGGCGAAGGTCACCATCCTGCGGGACACCAGCATCGGCCGCGGCTGTGTCCTGGGCGCCCACGCAGTGGTCAAGGGCGTCATCCCCGACTACTCCATCGCGGTCGGCGCGCCAGCCAAGGTGGTCAAGAACCGCAAATTGGCCTGGGAGACCTCGGCTGCCGAGCGGGCTGAGCTGGCCGCCGCGCTGGCCGACATCGAACGCAAGAAGGCCGCCCAGGGCTGAGTCGCATCGTGACGCGACCGCGGGTGGTCATAGCGGGCCTGGGCGACAGCGGCGTGCTCGTCGCGATCCGGCTGGCCCAGCACGCCGACGTGGTCGGCATATCGGTGAAACCCGCCCTGGTGAGCGGCCAGGAGCTGGGCCTGCGCCTGTCCCGCCCGCAGCAGTGGGCGCGCGACTACTGGCTGCCGTTCGACCGATTCCCGCGGCTGGACGCGGTGCGCACCGTGCACGGCGAGGTGGCCGGTGTCGATCTGAGCGTCAGATCCCTGACCGTCAGGTGTGCCGACGGCGTCACCCGCGATGAGCCCTATGACGCCCTGATCATCGCGACCGGAGTCAGCAACGGCTTCTGGCGTCGGCCCACCACGCAGTCTGCCGGCGACGTCGCCGCGGAGCTGACCACCGCACACTCCCGACTGGCCACCGCCGGTTCGGTCATCGTCGTGGGCGGCGGTGCCGCGGCGGTCAGCAGCGCCGCCAACATCGCCCGCACCTGGCCGGACAAGCAGGTCGATCTGTATTTCCCCGGCCAGCGCCCGCTGCGTGAGCACCACCCGCGGGTCTGGCGCACTGTCAAGCGCAGATTGGTCGAAGCGCGCGTGGGCCTGCATGCCGAACACCGCGCCGTCGTGCCCCACGGGTTCGGCTGCGACCGCATCACCGAAGACCCGGTTCGGTGGAGCACCGGTCAGGACCCGGCCTCAGCCGATGCCGTGCTGTGGGCGATAGGCAAGGTGCGACCCAACACCGCCTGGTTGCCGGCCGAGCTGCTCGACGAGGCCGGCTTCGTCCGGGTGACGGCCGATCTGCGGGTTCCCGGACATCCGACGGTGTTCGCAATCGGTGACGTCGCGGCGACCGACCCGTTGCGCAGCTCGGCCCGCAACCGCGCGGATGGACTGCTGGCCCACAACGTGCGGGCCGCCCTCGACGGCAGGCCGCTACGGCACTACCGGCCACCCACCAGGCGGTGGGGCTCAGTGCTGGGGCCTCAACCCGAGGGCCTGGAGGTGTTTGCGCCGTCCGGGCGCGCGTTTCGGTTCCCGGCCTGGTCGATCGAGCGGGTGCTGTATCCGTGGATCGTCCGGCGGGGCATTTATCGCGGCGTGCGCCCCAACGATCCGCTGAAAACTGCCAGAATCGACTGATGACGACACCCGCATTCTCCGATGTGTACCGGGAAAAATACTTGCTACTGACGACGTTCACCAAGGACGGCAAGCCCAAACCGACCCCGGTGTGGGGTGCGCCCGCCGGGGACCGGTTGTTGGTCATCACCGACGACGGGTCGTGGAAAACCAAGCGCATCAACAACACTCCGCGGGTCACCATCCAAAAATGCGGAGTCCTGGGTAAACCCAAAGGGGAACCCGTTGAGGCGGTGGCCCGGGTCCTGCCCAAGTCCGAGACCCGGCGGGTCTACGACGCCGTGGTCAAGCGGTACTGGTGGCACGCCTGGTGGTTCGTCCCGCACTCGCTGGTGCGCGGTGGGATAGACAAAGTGCACATCGGCCTGGAGATCACCGCCGCCTGATCCGTCTCGAGTTCTCAGGCGAACTCGAGCAGCGTGTAGGCGCCCCGGAAGTTCTTCATCGGACCCCACTGCCAGAAGGCCGGAAACACGGTTCCGAAGAACAGGCCGCGACCTTTGGGCATAGGTACATCGTGCACGGCTCTGATACCGGGCACCGTCTTGGCCAGCCCGGCGAGCTGACGCGCCGACAGGCTGAACGGCATCGGGGGCACGCGATAGTGCCGGGATGAACGCATCCCGCGCGGAGCGATCTTTCTGACCACGGTCGGTGGGACATCGAAGAACATCTGACCGCCGGGGAAACGCTCGGCGCACGCCGTGATGAGGTCCATCGCCTGGCGCGGCTGCAGATACATCAGCAGACCTTCGGCGGTGATGAAGACGCCGGCGCTCGAATCGACCTGCGTCATCCAGCTGTAGTCCAAAGCTGACTGCGCCAGGTTGGTGATGCGTGGTGACGTCGGCAGCAACCGTTCGCGAAGCCGCATCACCGGCTCCAAATCCACCGACACCCAATTGAATCGCGGGTCAGGAATGGCACTGTCCAGCCGCCAGAAGCTGGTTTGGAAGCCTTCGGCAAGCGCCACCACCGTCGCCTCCGGGTGCTCCTGCAGATAGGCCGTCGCGCATCGATCAACGGCCAGCGACCGTAGCGCCATCTCCTGGCCGCGGCGTCCAAACTTGTCGAAGTCGAACGCGATGGATTCGACGAGTCGGATCGCCTCCGGGTCATCGATGATGGCGTTGGAGTGTGCGGCCTGATACGCCCGCCCGTTGAGCGTCATCAGGGCGGTCTCCGAAACTCCATTCAGCGCACGGGCGTCGACTTTGGATTCGGCTGGACGGTCCATCGCGCCCATACTATCGGAGAGAGCCGTCGGGCCGGGTTGTCCCAGCTAGGGATTCAATGCCGGCAGTACCCGTTCGACCAGCAGTCGCAGGCTCTCCCAGCCCTCGTCGAGCGGCAGCCCGCCGATCAGCGGGTGCAGTGTCACCCCGGTGCGGCCGGCGCGACACTGTTCGACGAGCTCGTCAGGGGTCAGCACCTCGATCTTGGCGGACGCGCGCAGCTCGTCGACCGTGTCGGTGCGACTCTCGTTGGGGCGAGGCAGCTGCGCCACCGCCCATGAGCTGTATTCGGTTGCCTCGTGCAGGAAATACTCACCACATCGGGCCCATGCGGCTTCGGGGTCGGTGGTCAGATGAGTCACGGTATTGCCGTTCTCGGGACTGAAGACGAACCCCTGCTTTCCATGGCGTGCCAGTTCCTCCCGATACCGGGCTTCGATCTCGGGCATGGGCATCGGCGGTGAGAACGGCAATCCGAACCGGGCCGCTCGGCGGGCGGCGGCGGTGCTCATCCCGCCGATGAAGAACACCGGATGCGGCTTGGTGTACGGCTTGGGTGTCACCTCGATCAGCTGGCCGCGGTATTCGAAAGGCGCGTCTCCCCAGGACTTCAGCAGCACCTCGAGGCACTCGTCCATCAGGCGGCCCCGCCGCCGGAAATCCTTACCCACAGCGTGGTATTCCTCTGGGCGGTAACCGATTCCGGCGACGAAACTGACCCGTCCGGCGGATAGATGATCGAGCACCGCGATGTCCTCGGCGAGGCGCACCGGGTCGTAGAGCGGTACCAGCAGGGCGTTGACGCTGATGCGGATGTCGTTGGTGCATCCGGCGACGGCGGCGGCCATCAACAGCGGCGCGGGCAGCCAGCCGGTGGCCGCAAGATGATGTTCTTCGCAGCCGATCGCGGTGACTCCGTTGGTGTCGGCATAGGACGCCATCTCCAACGCGGCCCGGTACCGCTCGGCATGCCCGGCACCGGGGGTGTTCGTCATGTTCAGGCGCAGGGCGCTCAGCAGTGTCATGGGATTGACCGGTCACCTCCTGAGGCGCCACCGTAGCGGACGAAATGATCAATCGATTGTTTATGCCGATGTGGCGCCGTTAGCCTAGGCACTGTGACCGGTGTGCTGACCCAGCTGCTGATCGACGGCGCGCTGGTTGCCGGTGGCGCGGGCACCTTTGACACCATCAACCCGGCCACCGAGGAAGCCATCGGTGCGGCCGCCGACGGCGATGCCGCCGACCTCGACCGCGCTATCGCCGCCGCCCGGGCGGCGTTCGACACCTCGGACTGGGGCCGCGACACCGCATTACGAGTGCACTGTCTGCGCCAGCTGCGCGACGCGCTCAACGACGAGATCGAGACGCTGCGTGAGATCACCATCGCCGAGGCCGGGGCGCCCCGGTCGCTGACCTACCGAGGCCAGCTGCAGACCCCCGTCGATGACCTGGGTTTCCCGGCCGCCACCGCGGAGAGCTACCCCTGGCAGGTGGATCTCGGGGTGGCGGCCCCGATGGGCATCACCACCGCGCGGACCGTCGTGCGGGAGCCGTTCGGCGTGGTCGGAGCGATCACGCCGTGGAACTTCCCGCACCAGGTCACGTTCGCCAAGATCGGGCCGGCGCTGGCGGCGGGCAACACCGTCGTCCTCAAACCGGCACCCGACACCCCTTGGTGCGCTGCCGAAGTCGGTCGGATCATCGTCGAGAAGACTGACTTTCCGCCGGGAGTGGTCAACATCGTCACGGCGTCCGACCACCGCATCGGTGCCCGGCTCGCCGAGGACCCTCGGGTGGATGTGGTCTCCTTCACCGGCTCGACGGCGACCGGGCGCTCGGTGATGACTGCTGCCGCACAGAACATCAAGAAGGTTTTTCTGGAACTCGGCGGAAAGTCGGCCTTTGTAGTCCTCGATGACGCCGACCTGTCCGCCGCCTGCACGGCGGCCGCGTCGACGGTAGCGATCCACGCCGGCCAGGGATGCGCACTGACCACCCGGCTGCTGGTGCCCCGCGCACGCTACGGCGAGGCGCTTGATGCGGTGGCTGCCGCGATTTCTGGGGTCGCGGTCGGCGACCCCAATGATCCGAAAACGTTGTGTGGACCGTTGATCTCGGCGAAGCAGCGAGATCGGGTGCAGTCCTATCTTGATCTGGCGATCGCCGAAGGCGGGACGTTTGCCTGTGGCGGCGGCCGACCGGATGACCTGGATCGGGGCTTCTACATCGAGCCGACGGTGATCGCCGGCCTGTCCAACGAGGCCCGCGTGGCCCGCGAAGAGATTTTCGGCCCGGTGCTGGTGGTGCTCGCCCACGACGGTGATGACGATGCGCTGAGGATCGCCAACGACTCGCCGTATGGTTTGTCCGCCACGGTGTTCGGGTCCGAAGACCGCGCCGCCCGGATGGCGTCGCGACTGCGTGTCGGGACAGTCAACGTCAACGGCGGCATGTGGTACGCCGCCGACGTGCCGTTCGGCGGCTACAAGCAGTCCGGGGTCGGCCGGGAGATGGGATTGGCAGGCTTCGAGGAATACCTCGAGACCAAGGTGGTGGCTACCGCGGTGTCTGGGGCGCAGCGCTGATGGCCGGGGCTCCTGATCCGCAGGTGCTGGCGGCGTTGCTGGCGATGCGCGACGGTGCCGACGATGCGCCGCCGCCGCCGGTCGGCAATGTCGCTGCACGTCGGTGCAACGTGGGGCATACCTTCAATCAGGTACTGGCGTCGCTGCCGCCGGTCACCGGCGTAGAAACCCACGAGTTTTCGCTGACCTACGACGGGGGCACGCTTCCGTTGCGCTGGTACCGGCGAACCGGCGCCACTCAGCCCGGCAGCGCTGCGCTGTATCTGCACGGCGGCGGAATGATCCTGGACTGGCGACACGTGGGTTCGCTCTACGACGCGGCGGTGCGCGCCTATGTCGCTGCTTCCGGGGTGCCGATGCTGGTGGTGGATTACCGTGTCGCCCCGGAATTCCCGCATCCGGCTCCGCTTCAGGACTGCTACGCGGCATTGTGCTGGCTCAGCGAGCACGCGGGCGAGCTGGGGGTCGACGCGTCCCGGCTGGCCGTGATGGGCGACAGCGCCGGCGGGGGACTGGCCGCAGGCGTGGGCCTGCTGGCCCGCGACCGGGGCGGACCGGCGATCGCAGCCCAGCTGTTGATCTATCCCATGCTCGACGACCGCACCCGCGAGGCCGGTGACGCGGGCGCGACCCTGCTCACCTGGAGCTACGACGACAACGTCACCGGCTGGACAGCGCTGCTGGGCAACGGCGGCGCCGACGGTTACGCCGCGCCGGCCCGAGCCGGCGACCTGGCCGGCCTGCCGCCAACGTACCTCGATGTCGGCGGGCTGGACATCTTCGCGCCGGAGGATGTCGCCTTCGCGCACCGGCTGATTGCCGCGGGGGTCCCCGTCGAGCTGCATGTGTACCCCGGGTGTCCGCACGCGTTCGACCTGCTGGTGCCCGATGCCGAGGTGTCGCGGCGGGTTATCGCGCACCGAGTGCGCTATCTGGTGGGGTTGTAGTGGCCTACGACGCGCAGCTGGCGGCCCGCGTGCGGGAGATATTCGCGGGCGACGGTCCACCCGTGTTGGAGAAGGCGATGTTCGGCGGGCTGGCATTCATGGTCGCCGGCAAGATCGCCGTCGCGGCGATGGCCGGCGGGCTGCTGGTCCGCGTGGGTGTCGCGCGTGCCGAACACCTGCTGAGAACCACCGCCGCCCAGCCCATGGAGATGGGCGGACGGACCATGCGGGGCTGGGTCCATGTCGACGGCGAACACCTCAGTTCTCGGCATCAGCTCGCCGAATGGGTGGATATCGGAATCGCTGCCGCGGCCAGCGCTTGAACGGCCCCACGGCAGCCGCTCAGAACAGCGTGCCGCGGATGAGATCTTCGGCGCAGCGCAGGGTGGCACGGTAGGCGTCCGGCGACAGTTGCGCTGCCTGCTCGATCAACCCGCGCGTCAACACGTACGCGGCAGCCGCGGCGCCGTCGCCGTCGATACCGGTCGCCAGCGAACCGCCGCGCTGCGCTTCGTCGACGATCTCGCCGATGACGTCGCGCAACGGCGAGACCCCGCCGGTAGCGCGTTCGAAGGCGGCCAGATAGGGGTGGTCGTGGCGCAGCCGGTCGGCCTCGGTAAGCACTGCGGCAAGCCGATCCGCCACGGTGCCGCCGTGCTGTGCTGCGGCATGTAAGCGGGGCAGTGCGATCTCGCGTGCGGCGGCCACGGTCGCCGCCATCAGCTCATCCTTGTTCGGAAAGTAGTGGTACAGGCTGGCGCTGGTCATCTCGGCGCCGGCGGCGATCTCGCGGATGGTGGCACCCGAACGGCCCACCTCTGCGACACGCCGGATCGCTGCGCTGATGATTCGCTGGCGGGTCTTTTCGCTGCTGGTTCCAGCCGGCCGACCCCGCGGCGTCGACGTCAGGGGCATGATCACCTCAGGTTAGTCCGCCGGCGATCGGGCAGGTCAACACTGCGCCGGTTGCCCGACGCCGGTGTCGACGGCTGCGAGGATGGGTCTATGTCGACACCGCAGCTGGGCCGCCCGGTCGGCGCCGACGGCGGCCAGACCCGTCAGCGGATCATCGCCGCCACCATTGCGTGCGTGGCCGAATTGGGCTACGCACGGACCACGATCCGTCAGATCGCGCGCACGGCAGGTGTTACCAGCGCCAATCTCTACAACTACTTTCCGAACAAGGCCGAACTGGTGGCCGCCGCGATCGTCGCGCGCGCCGAGATCGCGCTGCCGCGGCTGCGGCGCGCCGCCGAGCGGCCCGGCACGGTGGTCGACCGGATCGAGGCCGTGCTGGACGAGTCCGGCAACCTCATGCGCGAGCATCCCGATCTCGCCACGTTCGAATGGGCGATTCGTGCTCAGAACGCCGTCACCGTGTATCCGGGCGACACCGGAAGCGGGGGCCTGGAAGCGCTGCGCGACATCATCACCGGGATCGTCGATGACGGCGATACGCGCGACGTCAGCGGGGGGTGGCGGGTGGTCGAGGTGACCTACGCCCTGGTCTACGGCCTGACCGAATTGGCGGCGACCGGATCTCCGGAGGCCTATCAGGCGGCGCTGGCCGCCGCGAAGCGCCTGATCCGGGGGACGCTGTTCGTCGCCCATTGATATGATCAACTGATTGATTATATGCTGAGCCGGTTGCTGGGCTGTCTTTGCGGCGTTCCGGAGGTGCCTGACGGTGACCGACATCCAGGATCTCCAGTCGCCAGACTTTGATCCGAATGCCTTGCGCGACAAGTACCTCCGGGAACGGCAACGACGCCTGCGAAGCGACGGGCTCGACCAGTACATCGAGGTGGCGGGCCGCTTCGCCCGGTTCGCCGAAGACCCGTGGGCTGAAGCCGGATTCACCCGGGAACCACTGTCCGATGAGGTCGACGTCGCGATCGTGGGAGCCGGCTTCGGCGGACTGCTGACCGGTGCCCGGCTGCGCGAGCTCGGGGTGGAAAGCATTCGGCTGATCGACAAGGCCGCCGACGTCGGCGGCACCTGGTACTGGAATCGGTATCCCGGTATCGCCTGTGACGTCGAGTCCTACGTCTACATGCCGTTGCTGGAGGAACTTGGCTACGTGCCGACCGAGAAATACGCCAAGGGCCCGGAGATCTTCGCGCACTGCCAGCGCATCGCCCACCACTACGACTTGTACTCCAATGCCTGTCTGCAGACCGAGGTCACCGAAATACGTTGGGAAACAACGGCATCACGCTGGATAATCGCGACCAATCGGGGGGACGCATTTCGGGCCCGATTCGTGTCGATGGCCAATGGCTACCTGCAGAAGCCGAAGCTGCCGGGCATCCCGGGCATCGGCGAGTTCGCCGGGCGCACCTTCCACACCAGTCGCTGGGACTACGACTACACCGGTGAGGGGCTGGACCGGCTGGCCGACAAGCGGATCGGGATCATCGGCACCGGTGCCACCGCCATCCAGTGCGTGCCGCGACTGGCCGAGGCGGCGGGGCATCTCTATGTCTTTCAGCGCACGCCGTCGACGGTGGACGTACGGGGCAACCGGCCGACCGACCCGCAGTGGGCAGCGGAGCTGGAGCCGGGGTGGCAGCAGCGCCGGATGGAGAACTTCCAGATCCTGACCGCGGGCGGCCAGGCCGACGAAGACCTGGTCGACGACGCCTGGACCAGCCTGACCAAGCAGATGCCGATCGTCAGCGGAGACGGCCCCGTCGACCAATCGGTGCGCGCCGAGATGGCCGACTTCGCCAAAATGGAGCAGATCCGCGGCCGCGTCGATGCGTTGGTGAATGATCCGGCCACCGCCGAGGCGCTCAAGCCATGGTACGGCTACTACTGCAAGCGGCCCTGCTTCCACGACGAATACCTACCGGCCTTCAACCGCGACAACGTCACCCTGGTCGACACGAAGGGCCGCGGTGTCGAACAGATCACCCCGGCTGGGGCGGTAGTCGACGGCATCGAATACCCGTTGGAATGCCTGATTTTCGCGACCGGGTTCGAGGTGGGCACCGACTATTGCCGGCGCACGGGTTTCGAAGTCATCGGGCGCGACGGCGTGACCCTGACCCGGAAATGGGCCGACGGCGTGCGCACCTTCCATGGCCTGCACGCCCATGGCTTCCCGAACTGCTTCATCGAAAGCATTGCCCAATCCGGGTTCACGGTGAACTTTCCCTACCTGATCGACACCCAGTCGCGGCACGTGGCGTGGGTGATCGCGCACGCGTTGCAGCAGAATCTGCCCGCCCTGGAGGCCGCCGAGGACGCCGAACAGAGCTGGGTCGATGCCGTGGTGCAGCGATCCGACGTCATCGCCGGGCGGCGCGAGACGTGCACGCCGGGCTACTACAACCGTGAGGGCCAGGCGAACGCCCGGTTGCGCCAGGACAGTTTCTTCTTCGGCAGCCCCACCGAGTACGCCGACATCCTGGCCGCGTGGCGAGAATCGGGCACCCTGGAAGGGCTTATCGCCACCCGATAGCCGAAGCTAGAGGCCGAAGTCGATGACGCCCCTGATCAATTCGCCGCCGGCCAGGTCTTCATAGGCCTGGTTGACCTCGTCGAGCCGGTAACGCTTGGTGACCATCTCGTCGAGTTGCAGGTGACCCGCATCGTAGAGTGTGGCCAACAGCGGGATGTCGGTCCGCGGGTTGCAGGAGCCGAACACGGTGCCGCACAGCGTCTTGTTCATCAGCATCATGTCCTGGGGATCGATGCTGGTCCGCGTGCCCTGCACCGCCATTCCGGTCAGCACACAGATCCCGGCCTTACGGGTCAGCCGCAGGGCCTCCTCGACATCGGAATCGGTGACCACAGCGGGGGACACCACGACAGCGTCGGCCATTACCCCGCGGGTCAGGTCGCGGAGCATCTCGAAGGCCTCGGCGGTGCTGGAGGCGGTGTGGGTGGCACCGAAAGTGCGGGCCGATTCCCGCTTGAAGGCAACGGGATCCACCGCGACGATCCGAACGGCCCCGTTGATGCGGGCCCCCTGGACGGCGGCGGTGCCGATGCCGCCCACTCCGATGACCACGACGGTGTCGCCGCCGCGCACACCGGCGCGATACGCCGCCGAGCCGTACCCCGTCGGCACCGCGCACGCCAGCAGGGCCGCGGGTACCAGCGGCAAGTGCGGATCGATCTTGACCAGCGAGGCGGCCGAGACCACGGTGTGTTCGGCGAACGCGCCGATCTTGGAGACATGAGCCAGATCCCGGCCGTCGGCGCCATGGTGGCGGAAGGTGCCGTCGGTGGGCATTCCGGGCAGCATGGTTCCCGCTCCGGCGTCACAGACGTACTCCATGCCCGAAGAACACCAATGACATTGACCGCAGACCGCGACGAATGAGGTCACCACGTGATCGCCGGGGGACAGCCCCGTGACGCCGTCACCGACCTGTACGACCGTCCCGGAGCCCTCGTGTCCTCCGATGGTCGGCGCAGCGGGAGCGCTCTGCCCCGGCGGGGCCAGGTGACCTTGCCGGATGTGCTCGTCGGAATGGCACAGGCCCGCCGCGGCCATGCGGACCAAGACCTCCCCGGCGCGCGGCGGATCCAGTTCGAACTCCTCGACCGACCAGGGGCCACCGTAGGTTCGCAGGATCGCGGCGCGACTCTTCATCCGGCCAGGGCTACCGGTCGGGCAGTGCGTGCTCGATGATCGGCCGGCGTGGCTGCGGTTCCCGCAAGCGGCGTTTGGCCGCCAGGTACACCTGGGCGGTCTCGTCGGCGACGGTGTGCCAATCGAAGTCCGAGCTGAGCCGCTCGCGGGCGGCGACGGCGCGGCGCTGGGCGGCAGCCGGGTCGTCGAGCACGTGACACACCGCCGAGGCCAGGGCCGGCACATCGCGCGGCGGGCAGGACATACCGGTTTCGCCGTTGATCACCGCCTCGCCCAAACCGCCCACGTTGGCGACCACCAGTGGGGTTCCGGCGGCAGCGGCTTCCAGTGCCGCCAGGCCGAACGGTTCGTAGTGACTCGGCAGCGCCGCGGCGTCGGCCCGGTGCAACAGTGCCAAGAGTTCGTCGTGGTCGACCCGGCCGATGAACCGGGTTGCCTTGAACACCCGGTTCTTTCGGGCGCACTCGACCAGCCAGTCCTGCTGGGTGCCGTCACCGGCGATGGTCAGCGTGGCTCCGGGGTGGGCGCGCCGGATCCGCGGCAGGGCCGCGATGATGTCGTGCACGCCCTTCTCGTATTCGAGTCGCCCGACGAACAGAATCTCCGGCGGGCCGCTACGAGACTGTCGGGGGGCGAACGGCCACCGTGCGGCGTCGATGCCGTTGCGGATCACCGTGGTTTCGGCGAGTCCGGGACCGAACAGGTCGGTGATCTCATCGCGCATTGAGGCCGAACAGGTGATCAGCGAATCGGATTCGCGGACCAGCCACGACTCCACCGCGTGCACCTGACGACTCAACGCTCCCGAGACCCAGCCGGAGTGACGCCCGGCCTCGGTGGCGTGGATCGTGGAAACCAAAGGCACATCATAGAATTCAGCGAGTGCGATCGCCGGGTGTGCAACCAGCCAGTCGTGGGCATGCACCAGATCGGGGCGCCACACGCTCTGGCCGCCGTCGACCTTCAGCGACAGTCCGGCGCGGACCATGGAATGGCCCATCGCCAGTGTCCAGGCCATCATGTCTTCGCCGAAGGAGAACTCGTGCGGGTCTTGGGCCGCGGCGACCACCCGCACGCCCTCGCTGATCTCGTCGGACGACGGGTGCGTACTCGGGTCGGTGCCATAGGGGCGCCGGCACAGCACAACCACGTCGTGCCCGGCAGCGGCCAGCGCGGTCGACAGGTGGTGGACATGCCGACCCAACCCGCCGATCACCACCGGCGGGTATTCCCACGACACCATCAGGATCTTCACGCGGCGGTTCCGTTCTGACGCGCACCGTGGTGGTGCGAGGTCCGGAGGTGGGGGGTCACCGTGGCAGCCTACGGGCATCCAGGGCGCCGAACAGGCCGTCGGCCTTATTCCAGCCGTCGGCCAGGCGCTGTGCGGTGTCTCGGTGGCCGCCGGCCAGTGCGTCGGCGATCTCCCGGGTGGCGTGCGCGTGCAGCTGCGCGCGGTAGCGGGCGTAGTCGGCGGCGGAGTCCTTGCTGACCATGAAGGGCCAGTCGCTCGAGACCGTCAGCAGCGCCTCGCGCAGGATCTGGTCGGCGACCCGGTCGCGCGGGGTGGGGCCCGACGGCGCCGCGGTCTGGGCCAGGGCCTTGTCGACGGCGCCCAGAGCGGTCTCGGTCACCTCGGCGTTCAGCTGCACCAGGTCGGCGACCTTCTCACCGGACCACACCCGCCAGTCCTTGCCGGACCCCCACGAGCTGGGCGGCAGTTCTACGGCGTCGCCGACGAAGCCCGCGTGGATGGCATCTGAGAGCGTGCCGACGCGAACCCCCGCTTCGGGCAGTGCCCGCAACACCCGAGCCAGCCAGGTCGGTCCCTCGTACCACCAGTGGCCGAACAGCTCGGTGTCGAACGCGGCGACCACGTGGGCCGGTCGGCCGATCCGCTCGGACTCGGACCGCAGCCTGCCCCGGACCACGTCGACGAAATCGGCGACGTGGGCATCGATCGCGGCGTCGGCGCGCTGCGGGTCGTACGGCGCCTTCTGTTCGGGGGAGACGTTGCGGCCCGTTACCCGGGACGGCTTGAGCCCGGTGCGGTGGTCATAGGTGTGGAAATCCCGGTAGGCGTCATGCCCGGGATAACCCGACTTCGGCGACCACACCCGGTAGCTGACGGCAAGGTCACGGCCGAACGCGATCACGTCGGTGTCGCCGACCGGCCGGCCGAGGGTGGTGTCGCCGTGCAGCGATGGACCGTCGACCATGAAGTGCGAAATTCCGGCGGCCGCGTACTCGGTTTCCAGACCCGGCGTGTACGCGCATTCCGGGGCCCAGATTCCGCTGGGGGTGTGGGCCAGCCGTGCCCGGGCATCGGCCAATCCCTCGTGCAGTGCGAACTGGCGCAGTCGGGGCGCCAGCAGAGGCTGAAACGGGTGAGCCAGCGGACCGCCGAGCAGTTCCACCGTCTGCGCCTGCACCAGCTCCCGCAGCAGCGGGCTGGCGCCATGGCGCCACAGCAGCGCGAACTCGTCGAGAGCCTGTTCGGCCGCGGCGCATTCGTGCAGCCCGAACGGACGGATGTCGGGCAGGGTGGTGGCCTGGGCGGCGCGCAGCTGCCAGTTCGCCAGCCAGTGGTGCATGCCGTCCAGGCAGTACGGGTCGTCGAGCTGGGCGGCGACCACCGGTGTCACCCCGAGCGTGAGCAGGTGCTGCCGGCCTTCGGCGGCCAGCGTCCGCAGCACCCGCACCAGCGGCAGGTACGCCGCCGACCAGGATTGATAGAGCCATTCCTCGCCGACGGGCCAGCGGCCGTGGTGCGCCAGCCACGGCAGGTGGGTGTGCAGCACCAGGGTGAACAGGCCCGGTACGGAGCCGTTGGATTCTTCGGTCACCGGCGCACCGCGATCGCCACCAGGTCCAGGCTTTCATCGATATCGCGTTCAGCGGCTTCCATTAAGTCGAAATCGTCGCTGGTCACGCCGGCAACATCGGCCAGCAAGTCGGCCGGCCAGGGCGCGTCGGCGACCGCCCGCGCGATCTGGGCGTCGATGATCGAACCGCCGTGCCGGGCGTCCATCTCGCGCAGTGCCGGCCCGTGAAAGACGCCGTAAACCCCCTCGATCTCGAATCCGCCCTCGAGCAGCAGCTCGGTGAGTTCGGCGGCATTGAGTTCGCGGGTGTGGAACGGGTTGATCGGAGTGTCGCGGCCGGGGGAGAAGGTGATCCGGTTGGGCGTGGACACCATCAGCAGCCCGCCGGGCCGTAATACGCGGGCACATTCGGCGATGAACTGGCCTTGATCCCAGAGGTGCTCGATGACTTGGAAGTTGACCACCACGTCCACGGTCGCGTCGGGCAGCGGCAAGTCCGCGAGGTTTCCCCGGAGCGCTTCGACGCGCGGGTAGCGGGCTCGTACGTGGGCCACCGCCGCGTCGTCGTAATCCACGCCGATCACCCGCTGGGCCACGCCCGCGATCAGGTCGGCGCCGTAGCCCTCGCCGAACCCGGCCTCCAGGACCACGCGTCCGCTACAGCGGGGCGCCAGTTGCTGGTAGACCACCTCGTGGCGTCGGAACCAGTAGTTCTCGACGTCGAGTCCGGGGATGGTGCGTTCCCCGGTCAGCGTCAGCGTGCTGTCGCTGACCGGCGTGCCGGTGGGGTCTTCGGCGGCATTCGTAAATTTCATTGCACAGGCAGGCTAACGCGAAGGGCGCACTCTACGAACCGGCTACCCCGCACTGGCATTATCACGACCCGCTACGCTGTACAGGCGAACCGCATTAAGTTACCCATGAGTAACATGCTTGTGCGGCTGCGTGAATCGCTGCCCAGTCTTGTGGCCCGCCGCCGCAAGACCCCTTTGAGGAGGACGAACCACTCTCATGACGAACATCGTGGTCCTGATCAAACAGGTCCCGGACACCTGGTCGGAGCGCAAGCTCAGTGACGGTGACTGGACCCTTGACCGTGACGCCGCCGACGCCGTGCTCGATGAGATCAACGAGCGGGCCGTCGAAGAGGCCCTGCAGATCCGGGAGAAGGAAGGCGCCGAAGGCACCGTCACCGTGCTGACCGCCGGCCCGGAGCGGGCCACCGAGGCGATCCGCAAGGCGCTGTCGATGGGGGCCGACAAGGCCGTGCACATCCTCGACGACGGCATGAAGGGCTCCGACGTCATCCAGACCGGTTGGGCGCTGGCGCGCGCGCTGGGCGCCATCGAGGGCACCGAGTTGGTCATCGCCGGCAACGAGTCGACCGATGGTGTCGGCGGCGCGGTGCCGGCGATCATCGCCGAGTACCTGGGTCTGCCGCAGCTGACCCACCTGCGCAAGCTGACCGTCGAGGACGGCAAGGTCACCGGTGAGCGGGAGACCGACGAGGGCGTGTTCACCCTGGAGGCTTCGCTGCCGGCCGTGGTGAGCGTCAACGAGAAGATCAACGAGCCGCGCTTCCCCTCCTTCAAGGGCATCATGGCCGCCAAGAAGAAGGAAGTCACCGTGCTCAGCCTGGCCGAGATCGGCGTCGAGGCCGACGAGGTCGGTGTGGCCAACGCCGGTACCAAGGTGACTGCTTCGACGCCGAAGCCGCCGAAGACCGCTGGCGAGAAGGTGACCGACGAGGGCGATGGCGGCACCAAGATCGCCGGGTACCTGGTTGCCCAGAAAATTATCTAAGCGCTCCCCGGACCTAGCGAAGACGGAAGAAAATAGACATGGCTGAAGTACTTGTGCTCGTGGAGCACGCCGAAGGAGCGCTGAAGAAGGTCAGCTCCGAACTGATCACCGCCGCGCGTGAGCTCGGCGAGCCGTCCGCGGTCGTCGTCGGTGCCCCCGGCACCGCCGCCCCGTTGGTGGACGGCCTGAAAGAGGCCGGCGCCGCCAAGATCTACGTCGCCGAGTCCGACGTGGTGGACGGTTACCTGGTCACCCCGACTGTCGACGTGCTGGCCGGGCTGGCCGAGTCGGCTGCCCCGGCTGCGGTGCTGATCGCGGCCACCGCCGACGGCAAAGAGATCGCCGGCCGGCTGGCGGCCCGCATCGGTTCGGGTCTGCTGGTCGATGTGGTCGAGGTCAAGGCCGGCGCCAAGGTGGTGCACTCGATCTTCGGTGGTGCCTACACCGTTGAGGCCGAGCCCACCGGCGAGCTCCCGGTCATCACCGTCCGTGCGGGTGCCGTTGAGCCCGCGCCGGTCGCTGGTGCGGGCGAGCAGGTCACCGTGGAGGTGCCCGCCGCCGCGGAGAACGCAACCAAGATCACCTCGCGTCAGCCGGCCGTGGCCGGTGACCGCCCGGAGCTCACCGAGGCCCCCATCGTGGTGTCCGGTGGTCGCGGTGTCGGCAGCGCGGAGAGCTTCTCGGTGGTCGAGGAGCTGGCCGACTCTCTCGGTGCGGCCGTCGGCGCCTCGCGTGCCGCGGTGGACTCGGGCTACTACCCGGGTCAGTTCCAGATCGGCCAGACCGGCAAGACCGTGTCGCCGCAGCTGTACATCGCCCTGGGCATCTCCGGTGCGATCCAGCACCGGGCCGGCATGCAGACGTCCAAGACCAT
This sequence comes from Mycobacterium sp. UM_WGJ, assembly GCF_000455125.1. Lineage (GTDB taxonomy): Bacteria > Actinomycetota > Actinomycetes > Mycobacteriales > Mycobacteriaceae > Mycobacterium. The sequence continues at coordinate 25,510 of NZ_AUWR01000002.1, read as the reverse complement.
CGTGGTGGTCAACAAGGACGAGGAAGCACCGATCTTCGAGATCGCCGACTTCGGCATCGTCGGCGACCTGTTCAAGGTCGCGCCGCAGCTGACCGAGGCGATCAAGGCTCGCAAGGGTTAAAGAAGACCTCTATGGGTGTTCGCCGGGCCCGCCCGGCCGCAAGTCGTCAAAACCCCCGCACGCCCGGCGTGTCGGGGGTTTTGTCGTCTTTGCGTGGCCGCGACACCGAGTGCGAGCAGCTACGGCAAACCCTCGCCGCCGCTAGCGAGGGCCATAGTCAGGTGCTAGTGCTGCGCGGCGAGGCCGGAATCGGCAAGACCGCTCTGCTGGAGTACCTGGTCGACGCCGCATCGGAGTTTCAGGTGATACGGGCGGCCGGGGTGGAGTCCGACATGGAGCTGGCGTTCGCCGGCCTGCAGCAGCTGTGTGCACCCGTGGCCGACGGGATCGACCTCCTGCCCGAACCGCAGCGTGAGGCGCTGGCGATCGCGTTCGGCACGAGCAGCGGGCCGGCGCCCGACCGATTTCTCGTCGGGCTGGCGGTGTTGGGCCTGCTTGCCGGGATCGCGGCACGCAGGCCGGTGCTGTGCCTGATCGACGACGCCCAGTGGCTCGATCGGGTTTCGGCTCAGACGCTGGGGTTCGTGGCACGCCGATTGCGGGCCGAGCCCGTCGCGATGGTGTGCGCACTGCGTGAACCGGTAGACGGCCTGACCGGACTGCCGAAGTTGATGCTGCGTGGCCTGACGGACTCCGACGCGCATGCCGTACTGGAGTCGGCGCTGCCGGGCCGGATCGATCCCCAGGTCGCCGAACGGATCGTCGCCGAGACCCACGGCAACCCGCTGGCGCTGCTGGAACTGCCGCGGGGGCTGTCCGCGGCCGAGTTGGCCGGCGGCTATTACCGCCCCGACGTGGTGCCGGTGGCGGGACAGATCGAACGCCACTACCTGGCCCGGGTTCAGGCGTTGCCCGACGCCGCCCAACGGCTCTTGTTGCTGGCTGCCGCCGAGCCGGTGGGGGACGCGGCGCTGTTGCTGCGGGCGGCAGGGGAGTTGGGGCTGGCGTCGGCGGCCATCGCCCCGGCCCAGGAGGCCGGCCTGATTGAGATCGGCGCGCGGGTGCGGTTCCGGCATCCACTGGTGCGTTCGGCGATCTACCGCGCGGCGATCCTCGAAGACCGCCGAGATGCCCACCGTGCCCTGGCCGAGGCCACCGACCCGGCACACGACCCCGACCGGCGGGCGTGGCATCGCGCCCATGCGGCAGCCGGCCCCGACGAGTCGGTCGCCGCGGAGCTGGAACGCTCCGCTGACCGGGCGGCGTTGCGCGGCGGGACCGCGGCGGCGGCAGCATTTTTGGCCCGCGCCACTGAACTGACCCCCGATCCGCGACGGCGCGGAGCCCGTGCGCTCGATGCCGCCGATGCCAAACTGGCGGTGGCTGAAATGGACGCGGCCGCCATTCTGTTGGGCACCGCCGAGCTGGCGCCGCTGGACGCGCTGCAGCGTGCCCGGTTGGCCCGGATGCGCGCGCAGTTGGCATTCACTCGCGGCCGCGGGAGCGGCCACACCGCCACCATCCTTGACTCAGTTCACCAATTCTTCACCGTGGCAAGCCATCTGGAGTCGATTGATCCGGTGATGGCGCAAGAAACCCTGTTGGAAGCGGTCAGCGCGGCGATGTATGCGGGCCGGGCGTTCGGGGCGCAGGTGCGCCAGCACACCGCGGCGGCGCTGGCCGCGGGCGTGCGGACGAACCGGCCGGCCGATCTGCTGCTGCTGGCGTTGACCGCCCGCATCAGCGCCGGCTGCCAAGCCGGCCTGGAGCCGTTGCGTGCCGCGATTGCCGCCCTGACCCCGAACACCTGGTCATGGCAGGCGTTTCCGATCGGATACGAAGCCGCCGTGCACGACGTGTGGGACGACGAAGCCTGGTATCGGATCGCCAACGACGCCGTGCGGGTCGCGACCGACACCGGTGCGCTGGCCATGCTGCCGATCGCGTTGACCACCCGGGCCGGCGTGCACGTGCAGGCCGGTGAGTTCGCGACGGCGCGCGCCCTGATCGCCGACGCCGACGCCCTGACCGCGGCGTCCGGTCAGACGCCGGTGCGCTATCACGCGCTGGCGTTGGCGGCCTGGACAGGGGAGGAAGCTGCGGCGACCGTGCTGATCGACGCCGCGGCCCGCAGCGGGGCCGCCCGCGGCGAGGGCCGCATCATCGCACTGATCGGCTACGCCTCCGCGGTGCTCTACAACGGCTTGGGTCGCTACCAGTCGGCCTGCGAGGCGCTGCGCCGCGTGCTGGACTACGAGGATCTCGGCCTCTACGGGTGGAACCTGGCGGAACTGGTGGAGGCCGGGGTGCGCGGCGGCGAACTGTCATTGGCCGCCGAGGCGCTGGCGCAGCTGCACGAACGCGCCACCGTCAGCGAGACCGATTGGGGGCTGGGCGTGTTGGCCCGCTCGCGCGCGCTGCTGTGTGACGGCCTCGCTGCCGAGGACCACTATGTCGAGGCCGTCGAGCGGCTGGAGCGCACTCGGATCGCCGTGGACCTGGCGCGCGCACATCTGGTGTACGGGGAGTGGCTTCGCCGGGAGAAGCGGCGCGGTGACGCGCGCAAGCAGCTGCGCACCGCCCATGAGATGTTCACCGGGTTCGGGGCGCAGGCCTTCGCGCAGCGCAGCCGGCGCGAACTGCAGGCGATCGGAGACAAAGTCAGCGGCCACGCCCCGCCCGGCGGTGACGTGATGACGCCGCAGGAGCAGCAGATCGCCGAGCTGGCGGGTGCCGGGCTGACCAATGTCGAGATCGGGGCCCAGCTGTTCATCAGCGCTCACACCGTCGAATGGCATCTGCGCAAGGTCTTCGCCAAGCTGGGAATCCGCTCCCGCCGGGAACTGCGCGACCTCGCTGTCGGCCGCTGACCGGGCTCCAGGCCCCGCCCGCCGAGACGCAGACTACGGACTTTCCGGGGTTCCCCCACCGGCCGCACGGTGCCAGGGTCGAGGTACCGAGATCGTGCTGAGCAGGAGGGTGTGAACAAGATGAAGATCACTGTGATGGGTGCCAGCGGACAGATCGGCACCAAGGTTGTCGAGTTGCTGCGCGCCGCCGGCCACGACACCGTGGCAGCCGCCCGCAACTCAGGTGTCGACGTGCTGACCGGAGACGGGCTGGCGGAGGCCCTCTCGGGCGCCGACGTGCTGGTCGACGTTGTCAACTCGCCGGACTTCGCCGACGGCCCGGTGTTGGACTTCTTCACCAAGTCCACCACCCACCAGGTGGACGCAGCCAAAGCCGCTGACGTCGGCCACTACGTGGCGCTGTCCATCGTGAACTGCGACGGGCTGCCCGACAGCGGCTACATGCGCGCCAAGGTCGCCCAGGAGCGCATTATCGCCGAATCCGGGTTGCCCTACACCATCGTGCGTGCCACGCAGTTCCACGAGTTCGCCGACGGCATCATCGCATCGCTGACCGTCGACGGTGAGGTGCGGGCGCCCGAAGGTCTGATCCAGCCGATCGCCGGAGCCGAGGTGGCCGCCGAGGTGGCCCGGGCCGCTCAGGCCGCGCCGGTCGACGGAATCATCAATATCGGTGGCCCGGAGAAGCTGACCTTCGCTGAACTGGCCGCCGTGGTGCTGGCCCATCGGGGCGAGAACCTCCCGATCGTCGTCGACCCGGCCGCGGTCTACTTCGGCACCAAGATCGGCGACACCGGCCTGGTCACCGGCGACGACGCCACGTTGGCGGTGACCCGGCTGGCCGATTGGCAGGCGGCACAATGAGTGAGCTGGCGGGTCAGACCGCGCTGGTGACCGGCGGGACGGCGGGCATCGGACTCGAGTCCGCGCGGCTGCTGGCGCGTCACGGCGCCGAGGTGATCATCACCGGTCGCTCGGCGCAGCGGGGTGCCGCCGCCGTCGCCGAACTCGACGGCGCGGCGCGATTCGTGGCCGCGGATCTGTCCGACCTCGATTCGGTGAGATCTCTGGTGCGCCAATGCGGCGACGGCGGCGTGGATATCCTGGTGAACAACGCCGCCAGCTTCCCGGGTGCGCTGACCGTGGACCAGGATGTGGGTTCATTCGAGTCGACGTTCGACACCAATGTGCGCGGCGCCTACTTCCTGGTCGCCGCCTTGGCGCCGGGCATGCTGCGGCGCGGGCGCGGCAGCATCGTCAACGTCACCAGCATGGTCGCCTTCAAGGGTGTTCCCGGTGCGTCGAGCTACAGCGCCTCCAAAGCCGCGTTGGAGTCGCTGACTCGCACGTGGGCCGCCGAGTTCGGCCCGCACGGGGTACGGGTCAACAGTGTTGCTCCCGGGCCGACCGCCACCGAGGGGGTTGTCGCCGAATGGGGTGACGTCAATGACGAACTGGGGCGGGGGCTTCCGCTGGGGCGCACCGCACACGCCACCGAGATAGCCGAGGCCGTGTTGTTCCTCGCCTCGCCACGGTCCAGCTTCATCACCGGGTCGACGCTGCACGCCGACGGCGGCGGAGCCGCGGCCTGACCCGCACCCTTATTTCAGCGGTGGGCGTTTATTTCAGCGGTGGGCGTTGAGATTGCTCTGATGGTTGTGCATGTCGTGAATTCACGACCCTGGATGCAATCTGAACGCCCATTGCACCGACCTTGACCGCCGCGCGGGCCACGCACAATTCGTCACCAAGCGTGCACCGACATGTCATGCCGTGCTTGCCTCGTCGCTGCCTGACTGCGCGACCGTGGCGAGTGTGAGCACTGGTTCTGTTCTCATCGCCCCCGAGCCCGCCACCGATTCTCCCGCTTCCGGGACCGACAACCCCCGTTACTCGTTGCTGCTGTCCACCGACCCCACCATGATCGAAGCCGCGCAGCGGATGCGATTTGAGGTTTTCAGCACCGAGCCGGGCTTCTGCCTGACCGACTCCGGCGCCGGCAGCACCGGCTTGGACGCCGACCATTTCGACCAATACTGCGACCACCTGCTGGTCCGCGACGATGACTCCGGCGAGCTGGTCGGCTGCTACCGAATGCTTCCTCCCACCGGGGCTATCGCTGCCGGAGGCCTTTACAGCGCAAGCGAATTCGATGTCACCGCGCTGGATTCGCTGCGTCCCTCGCTGGTCGAGATGGGCCGCGCGGTGGTCCGGCCGGGCCACCGCAACGGCGCGGTCGTGCTGTTGATGTGGGCCGGAATCCTGGCCTACCTGGACCGCTACCAGTACGACTACATCACCGGCTGCGTCTCGGTGCCGGTGCGCGGCGAGGGCCCCCCGGCCAGTCAGATCCGCGGCGTCCGCGACTTCGTGCGGCGGCGGCACGCCTCCACGTACCGAGTGACCCCGTATCGGCCGGTGATGGTCGACGGCAAGGGCCTCGACGAGATCGCGCCGCCGACTCGTCCGACCATTCCGCCGCTGCTGCGGGGCTACCTGCGCCTGGGCGCGCGGGTCTGCGGTGAGCCGGCCCACGACCCCGCCTTCGGGGTGGGGGACTTCCCGGCCCTGCTGCGCCGCAGCGACGCCGACACCCGCTACCTGCGCCGGCTGCGGTCAGTGTCCGCGGCGTCGCTGGTGGCAGGGGGCCCAGAGGCTGCCGACACCGCTGCGCACGCGTGAACCAGCCGGGCGTGAACGCCTGGGCGCCTCGCGCCGTCTGCACGCCGCGATGCGTCCGGGGCGGGAGTGAGCGGCCGTTCCCGGCGGTGGTGGCGCTACGGCTGGCGATGGTGGTGCTGCTGGCGCCGCTGCTGCCCCTGCTGGCGGTACCGATTCCGGGCCGCGTTCGGCTGCAGCGCGGCGCCTGCCGGGTGGTGTTGCGCTGCTTCGGAGTGCGGGTGACGACGACCGGCGGGCCGGTACGCAACCTGCGCGGCATATTGGTGGTCAGCCCGCACGTGTCCTGGCTGGACGTGTTCGTGATCGGTGCGGTGTCGCCGGGCACGTTCGTGGCGCGCGCCGATCTGATCAGCTGGCCCGGAATCGGTGCGCTGGCCCGCATGATGCGGATCATCCCCATCGAGCGCGACAGTCTGCGTGGGTTGCCGGTGGTCGTCGACATGGTGGCGGCCCGATTGCGGGCCGGCCGTACGGTCGTGGCATTCCCGGAGGGCACCACCTGGTGTGGGCGTGCCCGTGGCCGTTTCCATCCGGCGATGTTCCAGGCCGCCGTGGACGCGGGTCGGCCAGTACAGCCGCTGCAGCTCACCTACCACCACCGGGACGGTGCGCTGTCGACCGTGCCGGCGTTTGTCGGCGACGACACCCTGTTGGCCTCGATTCGTCGTCTGATCACCGCGCGCCGCACCATCGCGCAGGTGCATGTCGCGGCGTTGCAGTTGCCGGGAACCGATCGGCGTGAGCTCGCAGCGCGTTGCCAGGCGGCGGCGGGCTGGCGGGTCCGGCGGCGCCGGCGAGCTCGCGTCGCCTGTTGAGCAGGACGGCCGCCCGCCGCAGCGCCGGGGCGGCCGCAGGTGCCCGGTATCCTGGGCAGGTCATGGTCTATCTGGATCACGCCGCCACCACCCCGATGCACCCGCAAGCCATCGAGGCGATGACAGCTGTCTTGGGCACCGTCGGAAACGCCTCATCGTTGCACGCCGCCGGTCGCACCGCGCGCCGCCGGATGGAGGAGTCCCGGGAGTCCATCGCGGCACGGCTGGGCGCGCGTCCCTCTGAGGTGGTCTTCACCTCCGGCGGCACCGACGGCGACAACCTGGCCGTCAAGGGCATCTACTGGGCCCGGCGCGATGCCGATGCGCAGCGACGCCGAATCATCACCACCGAGGTCGAGCACCACGCCGTGCTGGATGCGGTGGACTGGCTCGCCGAGCACGAGGGCGCTGAGATCACCCGGCTGCCCACCGACGCCGACGGTTCGGTGTCACCGGAGGCGCTACGCGAGGAGCTGGACGGCGGTCGCGCTGACGACGTCGCCCTGGTGTCGGTGATGTGGGCCAACAATGAAGTCGGAACGGTCCTGCCGGTCGTCGAACTGGCCGCGATCGCCGCGCAGTTCGGGGTGCCGATGCACTCCGATGCGGTCCAGGCCGTCGGGCAGCTGCCGGTCGATTTCGGTGCCAGCGGGCTGTCCGCGCTGAGTCTGACCGCGCACAAGTTCGGCGGGCCGTGCGGGACCGGTGCGCTGTTGATTCGTCGTGACGTGACCTGTGTCCCGCTCACACACGGCGGGGGCCAGGAACGTGACATCCGTTCGGGCACACCCGATGTCGCCGGAGCGGTCGGCATGGCTGCGGCACTCCAGGTCGCCGTGGGCTCGCTGGAGTCCACCGCCGACCGGGTTGCGGGCCTGCGCGACCGGCTCATCGAGGGAGTGCTCGCCCGGATTGACAACACCCGGGTCAACGGATCGCGTAGCCAGCGGCTGCCCGGCAACGCGCACTTCACCTTCGCCGGCTGCGAAGGCGACTCGCTACTGATGCTGTTGGACGCCAACGGCATCGAATGCTCCACCGGATCTGCCTGCACCGCCGGTGTGCCGCAGCCTTCGCATGTGCTGACCGCGATGGGCGCCGACCCGGTCGCAGCCCGCGGATCGCTGCGACTGTCGTTGGGCCACACCAGCGTCGACGGTGACGTCGACGCTGTGCTTGCCGTGTTGCCCGGTGCGGTGGACCGGGCTCGTCAGGCCATGCTGGCGGCAGCGGGAGTGCCGCGATGAAGGTCGTAGCCGCGATGAGTGGCGGAGTGGACTCCTCGGTGGCGGCGGCCCGCATGGTCGATGCCGGGCACGAGGTGGTCGGGGTACATCTGGCACTGTCGCGCAACCCGGGCACCCTGCGCACCGGCTCGCGTGGGTGCTGCTCGCGGGAAGACTCTGATGACGCCCGGCGCGTCGCTGACGTGCTGGGCATTCCGTTCTACGTGTGGGACTTCTCCGAGCAGTTCAAGGACGAGGTGATCGACGACTTCGTCGAGTCTTACGCGCGTGGCGAGACCCCCAACCCGTGCATGCGGTGCAACGAGAAGATCAAGTTCTCCGCGGTGGCCGCTCGAGCCGTCGCGCTGGGATTCGACATGGTGGCCACCGGTCACTATGCGCGGCTCGCCGACGGCCGACTGCGCCGCGCGGTGGATGCCGACAAGGACCAGTCCTATGTGCTCGCGGTGCTGTCCGCCGAGCAACTCCGTCATGCGGCGTTCCCGATCGGGGACACCCCCAAGCCGCAGATCCGCGCCGAAGCCGCCGAACGCGGCCTGGCGGTGGCGAGCAAACCCGACAGTCATGACATCTGCTTCATCCCGACCGGCGACACGCGCACCTTCCTGGGCGGCCACATCGGAGTGCGGCCCGGCGCTGTGGTGGACACCGGCGGGTCGGTGCTGGCTGAACACGATGGGGTGCACGGTTTCACCATCGGCCAGCGCAAGGGCCTGGGCATCGCCGGGCCCGGCCCGGACGGCCAGCCGCGCTACGTGACCGGTATCGATGCCGCGACCGGCACCGTCACCGTAGGGTCGGCCGCCGACTTGAATGTGACGGAGCTGACCGGGCGGGCGCCTGTGTTCACCTCGGGGCAACCGTGGCGCGGCCTAGTCGAGTGCGAGGTGCAGGTGCGCGCCCACGGCGAGACGGTTGGCGCGGTGGCCGGATTGGTCGGTGACATGTTGCAGGTGCGGCTGCGCGAGCCGTTGCGCGGTGTGGCCCGCGGCCAGACCCTGGCCTGTTACCGCCCGGACGCGCACGGCGACGAAGTGATCGCCAGCGCCACTATCGCCGCCACCGGCGCGTAGCTTCGGCCAGTTGCGCCGAACGTGTACTGGGCACGACGACGCGGCGCTTGCCGGCGTGAGTGCACGCTCGGCGTGGGGAACCGGGTCTAACCGGGCACCGCCGAAGCCATGTTCGTCACCACCAGGTCGGCGTCGGATTCCGAGAAGCCGCAGTAGGTGACCTCCAGCAGCACCACCGACTTGACCTGGTACGCCCGTCCGCAGTCGCCGGCGTGGGTACGCAACGACGCGTCGTCGGAAGTCCAGTCGCTGACCAGGCCCGGCCCGGCGGAGGTGTCGGCGCACTCGGCGACGGTGGCCACCAACGCATCGAGAACGTGGTGCGCGGCTTCGGTGTCGGGGTAGACGGCGGCGCCCTCGGAGACGATCGCGGCCTTCGGCGGGTACTGGTAGGTGGTTTTGTGGAAACGCGTCGCCGTGGATCCGAACACCGCGGTCTCGGCGAAGATGAAACGGCATGGCGGCGGGATGGTGGCGGCCAGCTCGTCGATGTCGGTGGGAGAGCTGGAATCCATGGTGGGGATGACGGTCAGCTGCTCGTCGGCGCCGACGATGGCCCGCATCCGGGGTGTGCCGAGCATGATCCGGCCGAGATCCACGACGCCGGCGGGCGCCGGCAGCGCCGCGGGTGGCAGCGCCGTCCCGTCGACCATCCGGGTGCAGCCCACCACCGCTGCGGACACCGCCCCGATCGGCACCAGCCGCGACATTCTCACCATCGAAGGCTAGCCCGCCGTGCCCGTGGCCATGTCACTTCAATACGGTTGCCCGGTGAGTGCTTTCGCCACTGGGACCGGACTGGGGTCGTGGCCGGGCACCTCGGCGCGCGCGGCGGCCGAGGTGGTGGTCGGTGAGTTGGGCGGCAGCCTGGCCCACCTGGTCGAGCTGCCGGGGCGCGGAGTCGGCGCCGACATGATCGGTCGGACCGGCGCGCTGCTGGTCGACATCGCCATCGACACCGCCCCGCGAGGCTACCGGCTGGCCGCGCGACCCGGAGCGGTGAGCCGGCGCGCGGTGAGCCTGCTCGGTGAGGACGCCGACGCGCTGGAAGAGGCGTGGGAAGTCGCCGGCCTGCGCGGGAGCGGTCATCCGGTCAAGGTGCAGGCGGCCGGCCCGCTGACCGTGGCCGCGGAAGTGGAGCTGGCGAATGGGCACCGGGCGATCACCGACCCCGGTGCGGTGCGGGACCTTGCCGCCTCGCTGGCCGAGGGCCTCAAGGCGCATCGCGCCGACCTGTCTCGCCGGCTTGACACGCCGGTGATCGTGCAGCTCGACGAGCCGTCCCTGGGCGCCGCGGTGACCGGCCGGCTGGCCGGCGTTACCGCGTTGAGCCCGGTGGCCGCCATCGACGAGTCGCTGGCCACGGCGCTGCTCGACGGCTGCGCCGACACCATCGGCGGCGAGGTGCTGGTGCACAGTTGTGCAGCGGGACTTCCGTGGAATGTGTTGCAGCGCAGCGCTATCGCTGCGCTGGCGCTGGACTGCACCGGGTTGGAATCCGCTGACTACGATCAGATCGGCGCATTCGTCGACTCTGGCCGCACCGTGGTGATGGGACTGGTTCCCGCGCTCGCTCCGGCGCGGGCGCCCGGCGTCGAAGAGCTGGCGACCGCGGTGGCGGCGATCACCGACCGCATCGGATTCGCCCGTTCGGTGCTGGCCGAGCGGGTCGGGATCAGCCCGGTCTGCGGGATGGCCGGCGCCGACGCCGCGTGGGCGCGCGCCGCGCTCGGGCTGGTGCGCAAGGTGGGCGAGGCGCTGAGCAGCGAGCCCGAGGCGATCTAGGCAACGAGAAGGTTGCAATCGAGCCGCGAACGCATCTGGGCGGTGCAGCCGCAGCCGACGCCAGCGACTATCTCGCCGGGCTGTCGCGCCGCCGGGACGCCGCGACTGAGCGGCTGCGGGCATTCGCCGAGCGCTGGTCCTGGTCCAGAGACCGGACCAACCGCGCCGGCGCGGTCAGCCGAAACGACGTGTCGACCAGCTCGCCGACCTCATCCCAATCCACATCAGCTGCAGTGAAATCCAGGCCCAGCCAACCGGACGGGCCCAGATACATCGGCAGGAAGAACCGCGGGTCCTGCTCCAGCGCACGTCGCTCGGACTCGTCGACCTTGACCAGCAGCGCATGGGGGTAGGGCACCATCGTGCCGGTGGCTTTGCTGTTGCCACCGTAGATCGCGAACATCTTGGGTGCGCAGAACACCGGACGGCCATGGGAGATCTTCTCGAAGGCTTCGGGAAAGCCCAGCGCGATGCGTCGCAGCTCCGCCAGACCAGGGTCGTCGTCGCGGTACATGATCGGGTGCGGCATGCCGCCAGGGTAGTCAGAGCAGATAACCTGCGGGGGTGAGTCCAGAGGCCGACAGCGTGCCCCCCGACCTCCGGCGGCAGTGGCACGATCTGGCTGAAGAGGTGCGCGAGCACCAGTTCCGCTACTACGTCAAAGACGCGCCGATCATCACCGACGGCGACTTCGACGAGCTGTTCAACCAGCTGCTCGCGCTGGAGGAGGCGCACCCGGAGCTGCGTACCGCCGACTCGCCGACCCAGCTGGTGGGTGGCGCCGGGTTCACCACGGAGTTCGCCCCCGCTGAGCATCTGGAGCGAATGCTGTCGCTCGAAGACGTGTTCTCAACCGACGAACTGACGGCCTGGGCCGGTCGGGTGATCAGTGAGATAGGCGGTGACACCGCCTACCTGTGCGAACTCAAGGTCGACGGCGTGGCACTCGGACTGGTGTACCGCAACGGCCGGTTGAGCAGTGGGGCCACCCGTGGCGACGGCCGGGTCGGTGAGGACGTGACACTCAATGCGCGCACCATCGCCGACATCCCCGAGTTCCTCAACACCGACACCGAATTCCCGGTCCCGGCGGTGCTGGAGGTGCGCGGCGAGGTGTACTTCCGGTTGGAGGACTTCGAAAACCTCAACGCCGGACTGGTCGCCGAGGGCAAGCCGCCGTTCGCCAACCCCCGCAACAGCGCGGCTGGTTCCCTGCGGCAGAAGAACCCGGCTATCACCGCGCGGCGCAATCTGCGGATGGTCTGCCACGGCCTCGGCTACGCCGAGGGCTTCAGCCCCGACACCTTGCACGGCGCCTACCGAGCGATGCAGGCCTGGGGGCTGCCGGTCTCGACACACACCGCCCGCGTCGAGGGCATGGCCGCGGTAGCTGAACGTATCGCCTACTGGGGTGAACACCGGCACGACGTCGAACACGAAATCGATGGTGTGGTGGTCAAAGTCGACGACCGCACCCTGCAGCGTCGGCTCGGCGCCACCTCCCGGGTGCCGCGGTGGGCGGTGGCCTACAAATATCCGCCCGAAGAGGCGCAGACCACGCTGCTCGACATCCGGGTCAGCGTCGGGCGCACCGGCCGGGTGACCCCGTTCGCCTACATGACCCCGGTCAAGGTCGCCGGCTCCACGGTGAGCCTGGCCACCTTGCACAACGCCTCGGAGGTCAAGCGCAAAGGGGTGCTGATCGGCGACACCGTGGTGATCCGCAAGGCCGGCGACGTGATTCCCGAGGTGCTCGGGCCCGTGGTCGATCTGCGCGACGGCAACGAGCGCGAGTTCGTCATGCCGACCCACTGCCCGGAATGCGGAACGCTGCTGGCGCCGGCCAAGGAAGCCGACGTCGACATCCGTTGCCCCAATTCGCGGTCCTGCCCGGCGCAGCTGCGCGAGCGGGTTTTCCACGTCGCCGGCCGCGGCGCCTTCGACATCGAGGCTCTGGGGTATGAGGCGGCGACCGCCCTGTTGAGCGCCGGGGTCATCACCGACGAGGGCGACCTGTTCACCCTCACCGAAGAAGACCTGCTGCGTACCGAGCTGTTCACCACCAAGGGTGGTGTGCTGTCCAAGAATGGCCGGCAGCTGCTGGCCAATCTCGACAAGGCCAAGGCTCAACCGCTGTGGCGGGTGCTGGTGGCCTTGTCGATTCGGCACGTCGGCCCGACCGCGGCGCGGGCGCTGGCCACCGAGTTCGGCAGCCTGGACGCGATCACCGCGGCGTCCACTGAGCAGTTGGCCGCTGTCGAGGGCGTCGGCCCCACCATCGCCGCCGCGGTCACCGAATGGTTCGACGTCGACTGGCACCGTGCGATCGTCGACAAATGGCGGGCCGCCGGGGTGCGGATGGCCGACGAACGCGATGCGAGCATCGAACGCACGCTTGAGGGGCTGAGCATCGTGGTGACGGGCTCGCTGACCGGCTTCTCTCGCGACGAGGCCAAAGAGGCGATCATCGCCCGGGGGGGTCGGGCGGCCGGTTCGGTGTCGAAGAAGACCGCCTACGTGGTGGCCGGCGATGCGCCCGGCTCGAAGTACGACAAGGCTGTCGAACTCGGGGTGCCGGTCCTGGACGAGGACGGATTCGTCAACTTGCTGGCCGAGGGCCCGAACACCGCACCGGATTAGCCTGCTCTCAGCTTATTGACAGCGTCATCGAAGTATGGCAGCGTTTCGCAGCGAAGTGCAACAGCATGTTGCAGTTCGTTTTCGGTGGGGCCGCTGGGGAAGTGCGGGGACACGATGACCACTGGTGAGAGCGCCTTCTGGGGCACCGACAGGCAGTCCTCCGCCACGCACGGCTCGCGTGGAATCGGGCGATACACCCGCAAGCGGATGCTCACTACCCCTCTCGCGATTGGGGCGTTTGCGTGCTTCGGCATGCTCCCGCTCGCCTCGGCGCCCGCAGCTCAGGCCGACATCGAGGACGTGTTCGAGCAGCTGTTCTCGCCCTTTGCGGACGCGGCTACCGGCACCCTCGACTGGGAGGCGTTCACCGACTCCACGGCGTGGGAAGCCTTCTTCGACCCGGCGCACTAGGAAGCCGTATGGGCCGACCTTGACGGACTGAGCAGCGCGCAACCGGCATTGGCCGCACCCATCGGTCTGACCACCTTGTTCGATCAGTGGATCTACACCCCGATCCACACCGGCGTCGGCAATGTGATCAACAGCGATCTGGGCCTGCAGGTGGGCGGAGCGATCAATCAGCTCTTGGGCTCTTACGTCATCGGTGATGGGGCGGACGGCACCGCTGAGAATCCTGACGGTGGGGCCGGTGGGTGGCTGTTCGGTGACGGTGGAGCCGGCTACTCCAGCACTGCGGACGGTGTGGCCGGCGGTGCGGGCGGGAGCGCGGGGTGGTTCGGTGACGGCGGGGCCGGTGGCGCCGGGGGCGCGGGTGCGGCCGGTGGTGCCGGTGGGGCCGGCGGCTGGCTGCTGGGGGTCGGCGGTGCCGGTGGCGGCGGCGGTGACGGAGAGATCGGCGGGGTCGGTGGCTCCGGCGGCGCAGGTGGCTGGCTGTTCGGCATCGGTGGTGCCGGCGGTTCCGGTGGTGATGGAGGTGACGGGGGACGCGGTGGCGACGGGGGTAATGCCGTCGGCCTGTTCGGCAGTGGCGGTGACGGGGGCGATGCCGGTAATAGTGGCGTGGGCGGGGCGGCCACCCGGTTGCCCGCTCTGGGCGGCACCGGCGGCAACGGCAGCCCTCTGCTGCTCGGGGCCCACGGCGACGTCGGTCGATTCGGCACCGGTGTGCCGCTGAGCGGCGGTGGCAGCGGTGGGTTCTCGACAGCGGGATCCTGGTTGATCGACAGTGACGGACGCGTCGTGATCCTGCACGGCTTCGACCACGTGAACAAGGTTGCGCCATACGAGTTGTCGGCCAACGGATTCGGCGACGACGACGCGGCCTTCCTAGCTGCTAACGGATTCAACAACGTTCAGCTGGGCTTGATCTGGGCCGCGGTCGAGCCCGAGCCCGGGGTCTTCGACTACGACTACCTGGCCTCCATCGCCCAGACCGTACAGACCCTGGCCAATCATGGCATCACCAGCAACATCTACATGCATCAAGACCTCTACAGCACGTCGTTCGGAGGCGAGGGGGCGCCGGAGTGGGCGGTGCAGACCGGCGGGCTGCCCAATATCGACGTGGGCTTCCCCTGGAGCTACTTCGTCAACCCCGCGCAGAACCACGCCTGGGATGCGTTCTGGGGCAACGCCACGGCGCCTGATGGAATCGGGTTGGAGACCCACCACGCGCAGATGCTGCAGGTGGTGGCGAACTACTTCAAAGACAACCCCGCGGTGGCCGCCTTCGGTGTGGTCGCCGAACCGCATGCCGGATCGCACTGGCTCTCAAGCCTGTTCGGCAGCCCCTACTTCGACTCCCAGCAGCTGACACCCTTTTACAACCAGTCGGTCGCGGCCATCCGGTCGGTGGACCCCGATACGCCGATATTCGTACAGCCGAATGTGCTCTTCAACTTGGGTGTTCAGACCCGACTGGGCGAGGTGGACGACGACAGGGTCATCTACTCGTTCCAGCACTTCTGCCCGTCGGTCGACCTGTTCGGCGTCGACTTCTTCTGCAACGTCTTCGCCGACATCGCGATCAACAACGCGACGACCTACCCGGACACCTACAACATCCCGGCTCATATCGGTGGGTTCGGCGCCAGCAACGTCCTCGCGGCGCACACCGCGGTACTGGATGCCGCCGAGCGACATCAATACGGCTGGGCCACCTGGGTCTACACCGGCCAGAACGACATCACCACCACCGCCACATCACGCGAGGCCGAGTCGATCGTGTATGACACCAGCCTGCCGCCGACCGGCGACAACATCGACGCCGCGAAGCTGGCGGTGTTGGCCGAGCCCTACCCGCAGGCGGTGGCTGGAATCCCGACTGCCTGGACGTTCGACAACGGCACGTTCCAGCTGAGTTACTCGACCGACATGGCCGGCGGGGGCGTCTTCGCTGCCGGTGCGCAGTCCAACATCTCCGTGCCGGAAGTCATCTACCCCGACGGCTACGACGTCAGCGTCACCGGCGGCCATGTCGTGTCGGCGCCCAACGCGCCGGTGCTCGTCATCGCCTCCGATGCCGGAGCCACCACCATCAGCGTGACCGTGACCCCGGCTGCCGCGGCGGGTTGATCACCGTCGGTGACCGCAGGTCTGTGAAGCCACGACTCACGAAGTCGGGTCGATGAGGATCTTCGCGTGGTCATCGGGGGAGGCCAGTGCCTCGAACGCCGCATCCACCTCGGCCAGCGATACCGTCGCGGTGATCAGCGGCGTGGGGTCCACCTTCTTCTTGGCGAGCATTCTCACGGTCTGGCGGAATTCCACCGGGGTGTATTCCACGACGAAACGGATGTCGAGTTCCTTGTTGATCGCCATCGCGGGCCGCAGCCGGTCCTCGCCCATGCAGACCCCGGCCGCGATGATGCGCGACATGATCGGCGCGGAGGTGATCACCGAATTCAGCATCCCGGGGACCCCAACACATTCGAAGATCACCGGAGCTTTGGGGCCGACACCCATGGTCTCGAGCGCCCGCCAGGTCTGCCACTGCGGAACCGGCAGGGTGTTCGCCGCTTGGCTAGCGCGAAGCAGCAGGCGCATCGCGGCCGCGGAACTGGTGAAGTAGCCGGGCCGTTGCCGGACGTGGTCGATGGGCGATTCGGTGGCCGGATCGACGACGATGTCGGCCCCGCATCTTCTGGCCAACTCGCGTCGTGCCGCGCTGTAGTCGCTGGCGATCACCGTGCGAACACCCTTGGCCTTGAGCATGAGCACGACCGCCAGCCCGATGGGACCCGCGCCGACGACGACGGCGATCTGGCCGCGCCGGATCTTGGACCGTCGCACCGCGTGCAGTCCCACCGCCATCGGTTCGGTCAGCGCGGCGACGTCGGTGCTGAGCTCATCGGGGACGCGCACCATCAGCGACTCTTCGATGAGCAGTTCTTCGGCGTAGCCGCCCGGCGCCGACGCCGAGAGTCCGATCGGGTGTATGCCCTCACCCGCGCGCCGCAACGGAAACGCGACGACGCGGCTGCCGATCGGAGCGCGCTTCTTGCACCGCGGACCGTATTCGAGGATCTCCCCGCAGAATTCGTGTCCGAACACGGTGCGCTCGTGCGAGCGCATCGCCTCCAGGTACCCCATCTCGGCGGCGACGTCGGCGAGATCGTCGCTGTGGTGCCGTGCGTGCAGGTCAGACCCGCAGATGCCGCAGCGCAGCACCCTAAGCCGGACCTGGCCGCGACCTGGACGTGGCGTCGGAAGGTCGGAAACCGACAAGGTGCCGTTCTGGCACACAACTGCTTTCACGCTGTATCTGGCCTATCTGCCCGGCGCCCAACCCGCAAGAAAAAATGCAACAATATGTTGCATTTTGGTGCTGGCAATGTGGCACGCGTCGATTAGGCTGTCAACATGGCGCGTGGGGGTTCGTTGGTCGATACGGCCCGCCTGCGATCGGACGTAGTCGAGAATCGGTTGCGGATTCTCGAGGCGGCTACCCAAGTGCTCGCGGGAGATCCGAACGCGTCCATGCAGGAGATCGCCGACGCCGCCGAACTCAACCGCGGAACCCTCTACCGGCATTTCCCGAGCCGTGAGCGACTCGTTGTCGCCATTCACCAAGTCGCCGTCACGAAAATGCGCGAGCTCTATGACTCGTTGCCAAAGTCTGCCCCGGTGTTGCCGAGCCTCATTGAGTTGGTCGGGCCGACGATCGAAGTCGCCAGTCGTTACCGGGTTTTGATTCTTGCCCCGATCGCCGATCCCAGCCGGTTGGTGGCCGAGGCGCAGTCGGTGGAGGTACTCGCTGGCGCCGTGCACCGGGCCCAGTTGGCCGGCGAAGTCGACCAGCGGATTTCGCCCATCGTCGCGGCCACCAACTTCGGCGTCCAGATTCTGGGCGCTGCAACGTTGATCGCCCGCGGTGGCGTCGCGCCTGACGACGCGATCGCACAGACCCGACTGTTGCTGCATAAGGCGTTGCGGGCCCCGACGCAAGACACCGAGTGAACCGGGCCGCGGGTGACAGCGCGCCGACTGCTCAGCGCAGCAGGGTGGCCACGATCCCGGCGAGATAGCCCAGACGGACCACTTCGGCGGGCAGGAAGTCCGGTCCGCCGGTGCGTCCGAGCACAATCGCGGTGCGCGGGTTGCCCAGCGGTGCGGCGGCCAATGCGACGTCCATGTCCCGCCACATCGCGGGCACCCACGTGGCGGTGTTGTCCAGGGCGGTGGCACGTTCGAGCGGCAACCACGGCACCGTCTCAACCTGGGTCTCCGGAGTCCCCGGGCTGCCGGCGAGCCGGCGGAACCCACCGTCGGCGCCCTCGGCGCGCAGCACCGCACACCAGCTGACCCGCAGCACACGGGGCGTTTCGTTGGCCAGCTTCGCCAGTTTGGCGCTGCGGTCACCGGCGGCCGCGACATGGTCGATCAGCTCGAGCTCACGGTGCGCATCCAGCAGTCCGGTGTGCGGACGAATGCTGTGCACCCGAACCCCGGGCAACCGCTCGGCGGCGGTGATCAGCACATCGGGCATCGATCCCTGTGGCAGTTCGACCACCAGGTCGTCGATGGCCGAACCGCTGCCGCGTTCCACAACGTCCAGCGACAAGATGTCGGCGCCCACCGAGCCCAGACCCACGGCAAGCGACCCCAGGCTGCCGGGGCGGTCGTCGAGTTCGACGCGCAGCAGATAGGAAGGCATGGGCAAACCTTCCCACAGCGTCCCGTGGCCCGCGGACAGTGAGTCTGACTTCACGTTCGCCACCGCACGCTGGCGTTACGGTCGACGTGCATGGCCGACAGGTCCCGTTGGCGCCGGCCCGCTGCGCCCGGCTTCGCCGCGCTTGCGACCGACGCTAGGCTTTTCACCCGTGTCCCAGATCTCCCGTGACGATGTAGCTCACCTGGCCCGATTGGCCCGGCTGGCGCTGACCGACGCCGAGTTGGACGGATTTGCCGGCCAGCTTGATGCGATCCTGACCCATGTCAGCACGATTCAGGCCGTCGACGTCACCGGCGTCGAGGCGACCGACAACCCGCTCAAGGCCGTCAACGTCACCCGGCCCGACGAGATCGCCGACGGGCTGACCCAGGACCAAGCGCTGGCCGCCGCACCGCGCGCCGAAGACGGCCGCTTTGCGGTGCCGCAGATCCTGGGGGAGAGCCAGTGAGTGAGCTGATCCGGTCCGACGCGGCCACCCTGGCGGCCAAGATCGCCGCCCGCGAGGTGTCCTCGGTCGAGGTCACCCGCGCCCACCTCGACCAGATCGCGGCCACCGACGATCGGTACGGAGCCTTCCTGCACGTCGGCGCCGAGGAGGCCCTGGCCGCAGCGGAGGCCGCCGACAAGGCGATCGCCGCCGGCGAGGCGCCGTCGGCGCTGGCCGGAGTCCCGTTGGCACTCAAAGACGTGTTCACCACCGTCGACGCGCCCACCACCTGCGGATCGAAGATCCTGGAAGGCTGGCGGGCCCCCTACGACGCGACCGTCACCGCGCGACTGCGCGCAGCGGGAATCCCGATCCTGGGCAAGACCAACATGGACGAGTTCGCGATGGGCTCGTCGACGGAGAACTCCGCCTACGGTCCGACCCGCAACCCGTGGGACGCCGAGCGGGTGCCGGGCGGCTCCGGCGGCGGCAGTGCCGCGGCACTGGCCGCATTCCAGGCGCCATTGGCCATCGGCACCGACACCGGCGGCTCGATCCGCCAGCCGGCCGCGCTGACCGCGACGGTCGGCGTCAAACCCACTTACGGCACCGTGAGTCGCTACGGGTTGGTGGCGTGCGCGTCCTCGCTGGACCAGGGTGGACCGTGTGCACGCACCGTGGCCGACACCGCGCTGCTGCACTCGGTGATCGCCGGGTATGACCGGCGCGACTCCACCTCCCTGGATGTAGCGGTGCCCGACGTCGTGGGTGCCGCCCGCGCCGGGGCCACCGGTGATCTGGCGGGCGTGCGGATCGGGGTGGTGCGTCAGCTGCACAGCGGCGAGGGCTACCAGCCGGGCGTGCTGGCCTCGTTCAATGCCGCCGTCGAACAGTTGAAAGCGCTGGGCGCGCAGATCTCCGAGGTGGACTGTCCCCACTTCGACTACTCGCTGAGCGCCTACTACCTGATCCTGCCCTCGGAGGTGTCATCCAACCTGGCCCGCTTCGATGCGATGCGGTTCGGGTTGCGAGTCGGCGACGACGGCACGCACAGCGCCGAGGAGGTGATGGCGCTGACCCGGGCGGCCGGCTTCGGCCCGGAGGTCAAGCGCCGCATCATGCTCGGCACCTATGCGCTGTCGGCGGGCTACTACGACGCCTACTACAACCAGGCACAGAAGGTGCGCACGCTGATCGCCCGCGATCTCGACGAGGCGTACAAGAGCGTGGACGTACTGGTCTCGCCGACAACGCCCACCACGGCGTTCCGGCTTGGGGAGAAGGTCGACGACCCGTTGGCGATGTACCTCTTCGACTTGTGCACGCTGCCGCTGAACCTGGCCGGACACTGCGGGATGTCGGTGCCGTCCGGGCTTTCCGGCGACGACGGGCTGCCGGTGGGCCTGCAGATCATGGCGCCGGCGCTGGCCGATGACCGGCTGTACCGGGTGGGCGCGGCCTACGAGGCCGCCCGCGGGGTGCTTGCCAGCGCGATCTAGGCGGCCGGGGCTGGTCAGAACTGACTGGCCAGATCCGCGAGTTGGTTACCGAGGTCGTCCCAGCCGATCGAGTTGAACGGTGAGCCTTCCTGGCTGAGCAGCCGGCCAAGGTCGAGCTGGTAGCCGCCGGTGGCGGCGCCGACGGGACCCCAACATGCCCCCTGGCGCGGGCCGTGCGCGTTCTGTCCGATTCGGCGTCCGCTCCCCGGCGGCACGTGGCACCCGGCAAGATGGGGACATGCGGATCGGAGTACTCACCGGCGGCGGTGACTGTCCCGGGTTGAACGCGGTGATCAGGGCGGTGGTGCGCACCTGCGACTCCCGCTACGGCTCCACGGTGGTCGGGTTCCAAGACGGCTGGCGCGGCCTGTTGGAGAACCGGCGCGTCCAGTTGGCCAACGACGACCGCAACGACCGCCTGTTGGCCAAAGGCGGCACCATGCTCGGGACCGCCCGGGTAAACCCGGACAAGTTGCGCGCCGGCCTGGCTCAGGTGAAGCAGACCCTGGATGACAACGGCATCGATGTCCTTATCCCTATTGGCGGTGAGGGCACCTTGACTGCGGCGCACTGGCTGTCGCAGGAGAACGTCCCGGTGGTCGGGGTGCCTAAGACCATCGACAACGACATCGACTGCACCGACGTCACTTTCGGCCACGACACCGCTCTGCAGGTCGCCTCCGATGCAATCGACCGGCTGCACTCCACCGCCGAATCTCACCAGCGGGTCATGCTGGTCGAGGTGATGGGCCGTCACGCCGGCTGGATCGCGCTCAACGCCGGCCTGGCCACCGGCGCGCACATGACATTGATTCCCGAACAGCCCTTCGATGTCGAAGAGGTCTGTCGGCTGGTCAAGCAGCGCTTCCAGCACGGGTCGTCGCACTTCATCTGTGTTGTCGCCGAAGGGGCCAAACCGGCTGCCGGTTCGATGGAGCTGCGGGCCGGCGGCGTCGACGAGTTCGGCCACGAGAGGTTCACCGGTGTCGCCGCCCAGCTGGCTGTCGAAATCGAGAAGCGGGTCAAGAAGGAAGTCCGCACTACGGTGCTGGGCCATGTGCAGCGTGGCGGCACCCCGACCGCTTACGACCGCGTGCTGGCAACGCGCTTCGGCGTCAACGCCGCTGACGCCGCCCACGCCGGCGAATACGGAATGATGGTGTCGCTGCGTGGTCAGGAGATCGGCAGGGTGGCGTTGGCCGACGCGGTCCGACAGCTCAAAGTGGTGCCGCAGAGCCGCTACGACGATGCGGCCGCGTTCTTCGGCTGACTCGCGCGTGGCGTGACAACGTCGCGAAAGGGCTTCACAATGGTGAGGTTGTGCTTCGTGTTGCCTGATGGATCAAGGCTGGGGGTGGGATATGAGAACGATGGTGTTGTCTGCTGCGGTGTTGTGCGGTCTGCCGATGGGGCTGGTGCCGTCGATACCGGCCCACGCCAGCGGTGACCTGATCGGCGATTACATCACCGATCACGGTGGCGATGTGTGCGCCTTCATCAACGACCAGCCGAATCTGGCGGGCGTCAAGCACGCGGTCAGCCACATTCTGGCGACCAGTGGCATGCCCGCAGACCAGACGGGGCGACTGCTGGCCGGGTCAGTCATAGCCGACTGCCCGGAGGATGGCCCGCTGGTCGACGAATTCGTCTGGTACGAAAGACATCGCGAACAGAGCAACTCCGGCGTCGGCGTAACACTGGGACCCTGATCGCCGGCTCGGTCAAGTGGCCGGTAGCGGTCACAGGTCGCTGGGGTCATCGGGCACGTCGACGGCGTAGTCCGCCAGTACCTCGAGGCTGACCACGTCCAGCGTGCGTTCGTGGGTCGCGGCCAGCACCACCGGTGCGGCGCAGCCGTCGCGGTGGGCTCGCAGCCAGTTCAACGCGGTGACGCACCAGCGATCTCCGGGCGTCAGCCCCGGGAATCGGTAGGCCGGCATCGGTGTGGACAGGTCGTTGCCGATAGCGCGCTGGTGTTCCAGGAACTCGCCGGTGACGACGGCGCAAATCGTATGCAGGCCAATGTCCTCGGGACCTGACGAGCAGCAGCCGTCGCGGTAGAAGCCGGTGATCGGGTCGCTGCCGCACGGCTCCAGCGGGCCGCCCAGTACGTTGCGGTCGGGCATGTGGCTCAGTCTAGGACGGTGTCACCTACCGTGAGGTATGACCGAGCGGAACCGTGAGCGGCTGTGGGCGCACATCGACGGCATCTACCGGCAGATCTGCGAGCACCCGTTCGTCACCGGGCTGACCAAGGGGACCCTGGGGCGCAACCAGTTTCGCTACTACCTCGTGCAGGACGGGCACTACCTGCGCGGGTACGCCCAGGCGTTGGCGAGGTGTGCGGCCAAGGCGCCGATCGCATCGGAGCTGACCATGTTCGCCGAGCACGCCGGCGCGGCGATCACCGCCGAAGCGGAACTGCATGCCGGGCTGCTGGCCGATCTGGGCCTCGACGTTGATGCTGCCGCGGCACTGCCGATCGCCCCGACGACCCAGGCCTACACCAGCTACCTGCTGGCGATCACCGCATCAGGCTCCTACGCCGAGGCCGTCGCCGCCGTGCTGCCCTGCTATTGGATCTATGCCCGGGTGGGGGAGCACCTGCAGCGCCACGGTTCGCCGGAGCCACTGTTCCAGCGCTGGATCGACAGCTACGCGGGCCAGGAGTACCAGGCGGTGGTCGAGGCCGTACTGGCCGTTACCGATCGGATCGGCGCACATGTGCCGGCTGCGGAGTGGGAGCTGATGCGCCGGCATCTCCACACCGCCGCGCGCTACGAATGGATGTTCTTCGACGCCGCCTACCGGATGGAGGACTGGCCGGTGTGATCAAGGACCGGCTGACGGGGTCACCTAGACTTTGCGCCATGACCGCTGCTGTCGCTGAACTGCTCGATTACGACGACGTCGTCGCCCGCTTCGACCCGGTCCTGGGCCTGGAAGTGCACGTCGAGCTGTCCACGGCCACCAAGATGTTCTGCGGATGCTCGACGGCGTTCGGCGCCGAGCCGAACACCCAAGTGTGTCCGGTGTGTCTGGGCCTGCCCGGCTCGCTGCCGGTGCTCAATGCCACCGCGGTCGAATCGGCGATCCGGATCGGGTTGGCGCTCAACTGCGACATCGCCTCCTGGTGCCGGTTCGCCCGCAAGAACTACTTCTATCCCGACCAGCCGAAGAACTACCAGATCTCTCAGTACGACGAACCGATCGCATTCAACGGTTACTTGGATGTGCCGCTGGAGGACGGGTCGGTGTGGCGGGTGGACATCGAGCGCGCCCACATGGAGGAGGACACCGGCAAGCTCACCCACGTCGGCAGCGATACCGGTCGCATCGAGGGCGCCAGCGAATCTCTGGTCGACTACAACCGGGCCGGCGTGCCGCTGATCGAGATCGTCACCAAACCGATCACCGGTGCCGCGGAACGTGCACCGCAGATCGCTCGGGCTTATGTGACCGCGTTGCGGGATCTGCTGCGGGCCTTGGATGTTTCTGACGTGCGGATGGACCAGGGTTCGATGCGCTGCGACGCCAACGTATCGCTGAAGCCCACCGGCGCAGCTGAATTCGGCACCCGGACCGAGACCAAGAACGTCAACTCCCTCAAGAGTGTCGAGGTGGCGGTGAGCTACGAGATGCGACGCCAGGGCGCGGTGTTGACCGCAGGGGGCACGGTCGTTCAGGAGACCCGGCACTTCCACGAAGCCGGCTACACGAGCCCGGGCCGGGCCAAGGAGACCGCGGAGGATTACCGCTACTTTCCTGAACCCGATCTGGAGCCGGTGGCGCCATCGGTGGAGCTGGTCGCCGAACTACGGGAGACCATCCCGGAACTGCCGTGGCTGGCCCGCAAGAAGATCCAGGAGCAGTGGGGCGTCTCCGACGAGGTGATGCGCGACCTGGTCAACGCGGGGGCGGTTGAGTTGGTGGCCGCCACCGTGTCGGCCGGAGCATCCAGCGAGGCGGCCCGGGCCTGGTGGGGAAACTTCCTGGTGCAGAAGGCCAACGAGGCCGGTGTCGAACTCGACGCGCTGGCTATCACGCCCATGCAGGTGGCTGCCGTGGTGGCGCTGGTGGAATCCGGCGAGCTGTCCAACAAGTTGGCCCGGCAGGTGGTCGAAGGGGTGCTCGCCGGCGAGGGGGAGCCCGCCCAGGTGATGGCCGACCGAGGCCTGGTCGTGGTGCGTGACGACTCGGTGATCCAGGCGGCGATCGACGAAGCCCTGGCTGCCAATCCTGATGTCGCCGAGAAGATTCGGGGTGGCAAGGTGCAGGCTGCCGGCGCCATCGTCGGTGCGGTCATGAAGGCCACCAAGGGTCAGGCCGATGCCGCCCGGGTGCGAGAACTGGTGTTGGCCGCCTGCGGCGGATAGTTCCCGGCTGTCTCAGCCGGCGATGGCGCCGCGAGTCTGCGGCAGGTGCCGGGAACCTTGGTGGGCCCGGTGGTCGAAAATGAACTGCAGCCACCGAAAGTCGATCAACATTGCGTGTTCATCCTTTCGCTCGTCGGGTGAGTATTCGGCGGCGGTGACGTGCTGTGTGAGTCACTGCTTTCGACCCGTTGAAACCCAAGGTAAGGCCGATATTTAAGGCGTCCGGGCGGAGTCAGTAATACTTCTGTGAGAACCGATTGGTATTGGCTGGCGCTGACCCGGCGGCGCTGACCGCAGCGGCTGGCGAAAAGAAAACCGCACCGTGCGGCCCCGGCGGAGCCACACGGTGCGGTTGAGCGAATGTCAGAGAAGCCCGTTCAGGATGTCGCTGGCGCCGTCCCAGCCGAGGGCCATCGCGATGGACTGGGAGAACGCCACCATGGAGGCGATCGGCCCGACCGCGATTCCCGGCAGGTCGAAAAGATCCATCGGCTCGCCCAGCGCATCGGTTCCGGTGCCCATGCCGATGGCATCGAAGATCGAGCCACCCGCGCTGAGCAGCCCGCCCACGTTCAGATTCAGCTCGGTGATGTATGTGGGTAGGTCGAGCAGCGGCAGGGTGGTCCCCAGCTGGTCCAGGATCGGCATCAGGTCGACCTCGCCGTAGCCGTTGAGGTAGGCATTGACGAGGTTGGCCGGTATGTCGGCCACATTCTGCAGCGCCGCATCCCAGTCCGGTTCACCACCGGTCAGCGCCGTGGAGATGTCGGCGAGGTCCTCGTGGAACTGCAGCACCGGGCTGAGCATGGTGCCGACCTGACCGATGACGATACCGCTCAGCGGGGAACCAGCGAAGTTCAGCACTGCCGCTAACAGGGGCTGATCGCGCTCATCGAAA
>NZ_AUWR01000001.1 GCF_000455125.1 Mycobacterium sp. UM_WGJ | reverse complement strand
CCAGCTTCGCCTCTCCTCCGTCGAGCCTCGCTGAACCGCCGGGCCCCACCGAGTGGTTCGCACCGGCCAACGGCGTCGGCCCCTGGCCGGGACCCCCGCCGAGCGACTCCCGCTACGACCCGGAGCTGCTGCGCGAGGGAGACCGTCGCAACGTCGTCGACGCCTACCGCTACTGGACCCGAGAGGCGATCGTCGCCGATATCGATCGCCGGCGGCACCGGTTGCACATCGCGATCGAGAACTTCGGCCACGATGCCAACATCGGCTCGGTGGTGCGCACCGCCAACGCGTTCGCCGTGCACACCGTGCACATCGTTGGTCGGCGCCGGTGGAATCGGCGCGGCGCCATGGTCACCGACCGCTATCAGCGACTGCTGCATCACGAAACCGCCACTGATCTCCTGGATTTCGCCGCCCGGCAGGGACTCACCGTCGTCGCGGTGGACAACGTGGCAGGGGCGGTGCGTCTGGAGCAGGCCACGCTGCCCGTCGACTGCCTGCTGGTGTTCGGCAGCGAAGGTCTCGGTATCAGCGACGAAGCCCGGGCCGGCGCGGAGCTGACGGTGTCGATCGCTCAATTCGGCTCCACCCGCAGCATAAACGTCGGGGTGGCCGCCGGGATTGTGATGCATGCCTGGATCAGCCGGCATGGTCACCTCGACCAAGCGTGGTGACAGCTACCTTCAAGCCAACCTCAGTAAATATGTTGGATAACTATATGTTTCATTCCGGTTCTGCTGAGTGGATTGACGGGGTTTCGTCATGCCGGACCGCTCTCTGTTCACGCTTTGCGCGAGCGATCACCGGTAAAAACCCAGTCCCAACAGGGTAATTCGGGACGAATTCCAGGGATTTCCCTGTATCGGCGCCGTTAAGGAACGAGTTAGCGTACCGGTTGCCAGATTCGGCCAGGAATGAGGTTTGCTATGAAAATACGTGAGAGTTTGCGTCCCTGCGCCACCATGGGTGTCGCTTTGGTAGCTGCCAGCGCGGTCATCACCGCTCCCGGGGCGGTGCCCGGCGCGGCGGCGCACACCGTCGGCGCCGGAGTCGCGCTGACCAGCCTGGGCTGGACGGACGTCGAGTTCCTTACCCCCGACGGTTGGGAGATGTTCGACTCCGCCGTGTTGGCGCAGGCCTACGCCGACGATCTGACCGCGACGACCCTGTCGTACGGCCAAACCGCGGTCGAGTGGGCCGGCTGGCTCGAGCCCTTCCTGTCCTTTGCCGGGATCTCGGGACTGGCGGACTGGGTTTCCGACCGCTATGACCTGTTCACCGATATCCTCGCCCCCGGCTGGGACCCCCTGCCCTGGTTCGCGGGATTCTTTGAGTCCATCGGCAACGACCCCAACATTCTTTTCGGCCCGATGGCGGACATCGACCTCGGCTGGGTGTACGGCTTGCTGGGGATCTCGGCCGAGGACGGCGACCAGCTCAACTCTCTGCTGGAGCTCGCATCGGGCTATGCCGGCGGCATGCTCACGTGGGAGCTGATGGGGATCTACGCGGTCGTACCGGGGGCGATCAATGCGGTTGTCGACGGCACCATCAGCCTCGACGATCTCTTCCCCGAGGCGGGCAGCCAGCTGGATCTGCTGGCTAACCTCGCCGGGGAATCGATGATGAACTGGTTGACGTCGACGGAGGAGACGCTGACCAATTCGATGGATGAGGTGATAGACATCCTGGAGAATTCGCCGGGCGTTCAGTGGATTCTCGACATCGTCAGCCAGCTCAGTGATGGGGCCGGTGTCGAGCTGCCGTTCTGACCGCCGACCGCCGAGCGATGCGCAACTTTCCCGCGGCCGATCCGCGGGAAAGTTGCGCGTTCGGCTTATGCGGCAAGATCTAGGGCCATGGACCCCATGGATCTCCTCTGGGCAAATCGGGCCGAGAGCGCCGAGGCTGCCGTCAGCGCGAGACACCTCAAGTCGCTCTGGCATCTGCCGGGCACCCAGCTCGGCGTGGTCGCCTGGCCGCCGATCCGGCGCGCCCCACACTGGCACTACTGGTGGCAGGCCCACCTGATCGACTGCCTGGTCGATGCCCAGCTGCGGGATCCACAACCCGAACGGGTGACACGGATCAAACGGCAGATCCGCACCCACCGGCTGCGCAACGTGGGCCGCTGGACCAACGCCTACTACGACGACATGGCCTGGCTGGCACTGGCGATCCAACGCGCAGCCACCGTCACCGGTGTCGACCGACACCGCGCTTTGGGCACCCTGACTCGCGAGCTGACCGAATCATGGATGCCCGAAGCCGGCGGTGGCATTCCATGGCGCAAGGACGAACAGTTCACCGCCCCCTTCTTCAACGCCCCCGCCAACGGCCCGGCCGGGATATTTCTGGCCCGCGAACCCGGGTGGCTGGAGCGTGCCCAGCAAATGGGCGACTGGATCGAAGCGACCCTGATCGACCCGGACACCGACCTGGTGTTCGACGGCATCAGGGAGGGTTCGCTGGTGCGTGCCGAGTACACCTACTGCCAGGGCGTGGTGCTCGGGCTCGAGACCGAGTTGGCGGTGCGCACCGGGGACCCGCGCCACGCCGCCCGGGTGCGCCGGCTGGTGGCCGCGGTGAGCAAGCGGATGGCCCCGGGCGGGGTGATCAAGGGCGCCGGCGGCGGCGACGGCGGGCTGTTCGCCGGGATCACCGCCCGCTACCTGGCACTGGTCGCCACCGCGCTGCCGGAGGAGTCCGCCGCCGACGCCGAGGCACGCGACACCGCCGGCGGGTTGGTGCTGTCATCGGCGAAATCGGCGTGGGATTACCGGCAATCGGTCGACGGGCTGCCGTTGTTCGGGGCGTTCTGGGACCAGCCCGCGGAGCTGCCCCGGGCCGATGGCGTCGTGGCCACCTCCATTGCCGGTGCGGTGCGCGAATCCGAGATCCCCGAACGTGACCTGTCGGTGCAGTTGGGCGGCTGGATGCTGATGGAGGCCGCGCACTGTGTCGCGGCCGCCGCACCGGCCCGGTGACTCTGCCCTGAGCGCCCGGTCTACTCGGGCTGTTGCGCCGTGAGCGCCGAGTCAGCGGTGGCGTCCGCGGGTGCTCCGCCGCCGCGGCGGCTGCGGTAGGCCTTCGCCGTGGCGATGAACGCCGGGATCATCGAGACGAACAGGATCACCAGGATGATCTTTTCCAGGTTCTCGTGGACGAACGGCACGTTGCCCAGAAAGTAACCCAGCGTCGTCACGCCGGCGCCCCACAGGATGCCGCCGACGATGTCGAACGCCAGATACACCGGGTAGCGCATGTAGGAGACACCCGCGACCACCGGCACGAACGTCCGGACGAACGGCGCGAACCGGGCCAGGATGATCGCCCACGGCCCGTACTTCTCGAAGAACGCGTGCGACTCGGTCACGTAGTGCTTCTTGAAGAAGCGGGAATCTTCCTTCTTGAACAGCGCCGGCCCGATCCGCCGGCCGATGAAGTAGCCGCACTGATCGCCCAGCACCGCCACCACAGCGACTGCGGGCGCCAAAATCCAGATGTCGGGAGCCAGCCCCTTGGCGGCCAGCAGACCACCGGTGAACAGCAGTGATTCACCCGGCAGCAGGGGGAACAGCAGACCGGTCTCGATGAAGACCACCACCAGGATGGCCGGCAGTACGGCGCCGTGGAAGATGCCCCCGGAACCGAGCCAGTACATCGGGTCCAGCAGGCCGGGCATCGCGACCACGGTGGTGCTCATGACGCACCAACATACCGGGGGGTACCGGTGAAACCGCCCCTGAGATACTCGGGGGCAGGTTCGGTCAGCCAAGAGGAGAGAGTTCCCATGCCCATCGCCACCCCCGAGGTCTACGCCGAGATGCTGGGCCGCGCTAAGCAGAATGCGTACGCGTTCCCGGCGATCAACTGCACGTCATCGGAGACCATCAACGCCGCGATCAAGGGCTTCGCCGACGCCGGCAGCGATGGCATCATCCAGTTCTCCACCGGCGGCGCCGAGTTCGGCTCCGGCCTGGGCGTCAAGGACATGGTGACCGGCGCGGTGGCACTGGCCGAGTTCACCCACGTGATCGCCGCCAAGTACCCGATCAACGTGGCCCTGCACACCGACCACTGCCCGAAGGACAAGCTGGACGGCTTCGTGCGGCCGCTGCTGGCGATCTCGGCTGAGCGGGTCAAGGCCGGCGAGAACCCGCTGTTCCAGTCGCACATGTGGGACGGCTCGGCGGTGCCGATCGACGAGAACCTGGAAATCGCCAAGGAGCTGCTGGCCAAGGCGGCGGCCGCCAAGATCATCCTGGAGATCGAGATCGGCGTGGTCGGCGGCGAAGAGGACGGGGTGGAAGCCGAGATCAACGAGAAGCTCTACACCACCCCCGAGGACTTCGAGAAGACCATCGACGCCCTCGGGGTCGGCGACCACGGCGAGTACCTGCTGGCCGCCACCTTCGGCAACGTGCACGGCGTCTACAAGCCCGGCAACGTCAAACTGCGCCCCGACATCCTGGGCGAGGGCCAGAAGGTGGCGGCGGCGAAGCTGGGTCTGGCGGCCGGCTCCAAGCCGTTCAACTTCGTCTTCCACGGCGGCTCGGGTTCGCTGAAGTCCGAGATCGAAGAGGCGTTGCAGCACGGTGTGGTGAAGATGAACGTCGACACCGACACCCAGTACGCGTTCACCCGCCCGATCGCCGCGCACATGTTCACCAACTACGACGGTGTGCTCAAGATCGACGGCGAGGTCGGCAACAAGAAGACCTACGACCCGCGCAGCTACCTCAAAAAGGCCGAGGCCGCCATGACCGAGCGGGTCATCGAGGCCTGCAACGACCTGCACAGCGCCGGCAAGAGCCTGGCCTGAGTCGCTGACTCGGCGCGTTCACGGCGGGGCAGTTCGAGCCGGCCCCGCCGTGGGCGCAGAGTCGATGGGCTTTGCTAGCTCCCGTGTGACTGGCAGATCTTCCACTGGTCGTCGCGGAACTGCAGGTCGAAGCTACGAGTTGAGCGGACCCGCGGTTCGTAGGCCATGAAAGCGGTGACATTGGCCTCGGCCTGGCCGTCGTTGACGACAACCTCGTCGATGCTGGCGACCACCGGGTACTGCTTGGCCGCCGCGATTCGGCGGTGGGTGTCGTCCCAAGCCTTTTGGTCGTAGTTGACGTAGCGGTCGCGGATGTCGCCGCAGGTGAGGCTGCGCAGTGCGGCCAGGTCACCGTTCTGCATGGCGATGTCGAAGTTCTGGATCGTGGTGCGCACATGCTCTTCTTGCGAGGCGGCCTGGCGAGTGTCGCGGGTCAGCCACAGCGTGCCCAGCACCGCGATGACCGCGAGCGCCATGATGATCAGGATCACCGCCATCACCCAGCCCCAGCTGCGCGAGACGGTCGACGGCAGTTTGCCGCCGACCCGCGCCGGGATCTGTTGCGGTATCGCCTTTCCCGTCTCATCGCCTTGCTGGGCGATCACTTCGGTTTCGGCATCGCCCATCGACGGGATGACCTCGGTGTGCCCGGCGTCGAATCCGGGTGCGGTGAAGCGGCGTTCCGGTGACCCGTCGGGACCGGGTTCGGTGGGCGTGGCCTCGGTGGTGATCACCTCGGTGACGGCGTCGGCTTCGGCCGGTGTCTCCGCCAGGATGGCCGTCGCCGTCTCGTCGCCGTCGGGCTGCTCAGTGGGAGCGCTGGCTTCGTCGTCGCTCGGCTCACTGTTGTCCGGTTCCGGTGGGTTCGGCATGAGTGGCTGATCCTCCAATGTCCGCCGGCTGATTCGGATCGGCTGGCGCTAGTTTACTGAGCGAGCCTGCCGATCGCCGGAGTGGCTGGCCATGGACGGCACGGCACAATGAACGATGTGACTCTCACCGGTGATCTCCTGCGCCCCGATCCGATCTTGCTGCCCGGCGACCCCGATGCCGAGGCCGCCCTGCGGGCCAACCAGAACCCCGAGCTCGTCGCGGCCGCGCATCCGGCGGCCTCGGTGGCATGGGCGGCGCTGGCCGAAGCGGCGTTCGCCGAGGACAAGGCGGTCACCGCCTACGCCTACGCGCGCACCGGCTACCACCGGGGCCTGGACCAGCTGCGCCGCAACGGCTGGAAGGGCTACGGCCCGGTGCCGTACGCGCATGAACCCAACCGTGGCTTCTTGCGGTGTGTGGCCGCGCTGGCGCGTGCCGCCACCACCATCGGGGAGACCGACGAACAGACGCGCTGCCTGGCTCTGCTCGACGACTGCGATCCCGGCGCTCGCACTGCGCTGGGGCTGAGCTGACCCACGGCGTGCCCGTCGAGAACACCTAGGGCATCACCCGAGTGGGCAACGACCACCCTGCCCGGCAGGCTCCACCTGCACGGTGGCGTGGGTAAGCCCGCGGGCGGCCAGCACGGCCCGAGCGTCGGCCAATACGCGGCCGGCGTCGGCGCTGGTGCCCAGGTGGGCGGTGGCCATGTCCTGGCCGGGCACCAACGTCCAGACGTGCAGGTCATGCACGTCGGTGACTCCGTCGACGGCGGCGAGCGCCGCGCGCAGCTCGGCGACATCGATGTGGCTGGGGGAGGCCTCGGACAGGATCCGCAGGGCCGCGCCGGCCAGTGCGAACGCTCGGGGCAGCACCCATAGTGCGACGAAGACCGCGACCACTACGTCGGCGTAGGGCCAGCCGGTGGTGATGGTGACCACACCGGCGATCAGCACGCCCACGCTGCCGACGGTGTCGGCGACCACCTCCATGTAGGCGCCGCGCACCGCCAGACTCTCGGTCGAGTGCGATCGCAGCACCCACGCGACGCCGACGTTGACGGTGATTCCGGCCAGGGCGACCACGATCATCGGCACCCCGGGTACGTCCGGCGCGGTGCCGATGCGGCGGATCGCCTCGGTGAGGATGAACGTCGCCACCCCGATCAGCAGCACCGCATTGGCGACCGCGGTGAACACCTCGGCGCGGTGCCAGCCGTAGGTGCGCGACGGTGACGTGCTGCCGCGCCGGGTCAACATCACCGCGGCCGCCCCCATGAACAGGGCGGCCAGATCGGTCAGAAGATGGCCTGCGTCGGCCAGCAGGGCCATCGAGTTGATGGTGATCGCCGTGGTCAGTTCGATGACGAAGAACGCGCTCAGGATGGCGGCGCCGAGGACCATTCGAGACAGCCGGGAGTCGGTGTGACGGTGATCGTGACCGGCGCCCATGGGAGGTGAATATAGGCGGACTGGCCCGCTGTTGGGCGTGAAGTCGGGTTCACACCGGGCGGGGAACTCAGAACCAGGAATTCCAGAACTGGGTCAGGCTCAAACCCCACGACACCAGCAGGCGCGGCACATCGAACAGGTCGAAGAACCACAACACCAGCGAGAAGAACTTCTGGTTCAGCATCGGCGACGCCAGCAGCAACATCAGCAGCACCAGCAGGCCCCACTGCTGGAACGGCGCCACGGCGCGTCGGGTCGCCGGGCTCAGGTGCGGCTCCAGCGCGCCGTAGCCGTCGAGTCCCGGGACCGGCAGCAGGTTCAGTACCACCGCGGTCAGCTCCAGGAAGCCCAAGAACGCCACCCCGGACCAGAACACCGGATGCGCAGGGTCATACAGGGCGCGGGTGGCACCCAGCAACAGCACGGCCAGCACCAGGTTGGCGGCCGGACCCGCCAGACTGACCAGGGTGCGCCGCCGCGGCGTCATGAACGACGTCTGCACATAGACCGCCCCGCCGGGCAGCCCGATGCCGCCGAGCACGATGAACAGCATCGGCAGCACCAGGGACAGGCCCGGATGGGTGTAGCGCAGCGGGTTGAGGGTCAGATAGCCGCGCATCTCTGCACCGTGGTCACCGAACCGCCAGGCGGTGTAGGCGTGGCCGAACTCGTGTAGGCACAGCGAGACCAGCCAGCCGGCGATGACGAACACGAACACCCCGGCGTAGGCGTGCGGCCGGATCTCTTCACCGGCCCGCCACGCCAGCGCACCGCCCAGGACAGTCACGGCCACCAGTGCCAGGAAGACCGGGCTGGGCCGTACCGCCTGCCCGCGCAGCGGATGCACGTTCACCCAGTAGAAGCTAGCCACCGTGCGGCCGGGACGCTCTCGGCGGTCCTCCGGCCGGCCTCGTCATCGCACGAGCAGCCAGTCCTCGATGTGGCGATAAAAGGTGGACCGCTTCACCGTTCGGCTGCTGTAGACGCCGTCGCGCACCACCAGCGCGCCGGTGGTGCCCAGCTGGGCCGCGCGGCCCGCCACCCAGCGTCGTACCCGGCCGCGCCGGCCTGGGACACCGGCGCGCACTCCCGGCGCGGTGCCCGTCGGCTCGATCAGCACCTCGGCCACATCTCCGTCGAAGAGGGCGGCGTCATCGACGATTCCCTCACCGTGCAGCACCGCGGCGCCGTCCACCGGCAGCCACCGGCCGACACCCACCAGCGCGGTGCCGGCGTCGTCGCGGACCAGCGGCACCGGCTGAGCAACACCCCGCCGGGCCCGCCGTGCGGCCCGCCAGCCGACCGGCAACCGGTAGGCCGCGGTCGCCGGTGTGCGTCGTTGCGGCACGTACCCGACCTCGACGTCGAGCCGGTCGGTGCGCAGCAGACGGGTCAGTATTCGCGCCAGGTCCGCGTCCGCGCCGACGACGGCCAACCGGCGGTAGCGGTCGATCGCGGCGTCCAAGGCGTTCGGGTCATCGGTGCTCGTATCGTCGCCGAATTGCACTGTGGGTAGCCCTCGCAAGGGGCGCGGCAGACGACGTCCGGCAAACAGCAGGACGACGGTTTCGGACGGCAGCTGCAGGCTCTCCGTGCCGTTAGTGGCGTTCAACACGCTCCTTGTGAATCTCTTCAGATAGGCTCAGTCACCGGCTGGACCACAGTAAGCCAAGACAGTTAGCGAGAATTCCATGCCGGCAATCGTCGTCATCGGCGCCCAGTGGGGCGACGAGGGCAAAGGTAAAGCGACCGACCTACTCGGCGAACGAGTCCAGTGGGTGGTGCGCTACCAGGGTGGCAACAACGCCGGCCACACGGTGGTCCTGCCCACCGGGGAGAACTTCGCGCTGCACCTGATCCCGTCGGGGATCTTGTCGCCGCACGTCACCAACGTCATCGGCAACGGTGTCGTGGTCGATCCGGGGGTGCTGCTGGTCGAGCTGGAGGGTCTGGAACGCCGTGACGTGGACACCTCGCGGCTGCTGATCTCCGCCGATGCGCATCTGCTGATGCCCTATCACGTGGCCATCGACAAGGTGACCGAGCGCTACATGGGCAGCAAGAAGATCGGCACCACCGGCCGCGGCATCGGTCCCTGCTACCAGGACAAGATCGCCCGGATCGGGATTCGGGTCGCCGATGTGCTCGACCACGAGTCGCTGGCCCAGAAGATCGAGGCCGCCCTGGACTTCAAGAACCAGGTGCTGGTCAAGATCTACAACCGCAAGGCGCTGGAGCCCCAGCAGGTGCTCGAAGATCTGCTGGAGCAGGCCGAGGGCTTCAAACACCGCATCGCCGACACCGGGCTGCTGCTGGGCGCCGCGCTGGACCGCGGTGAGAACGTGTTGCTGGAAGGCTCGCAGGGCACCCTGCTCGACGTCGACCACGGCACCTACCCCTACGTGACGTCGAGCAACCCGACCGCGGGCGGCGCCGCAGTGGGATCCGGTGTCAGCCCGACCCGCATCACCACGGTGCTGGGCATCCTGAAGGCCTACACCACCCGGGTGGGTTCGGGACCGTTCCCCACCGAACTGTTCGACGCCAACGGCGAATACCTGTCCAAGACCGGCGGCGAGGTCGGGGTGACCACCGGGCGTCAGCGGCGCTGCGGCTGGTTCGATGCGGTGATCGCGCGCTACGCCACCCGGGTCAACGGCATCACCGACTACTTCCTGACCAAGCTCGACGTGCTCTCCAGCCTGGAGACCGTGCCGGTCTGCGTCGGCTACACCGTCGACGGCAAACGCACCGACGAGCTGCCCATGACCCAGGAAGAGTTCGCCCGCGCCGAGCCGGTCTACGAGGAACTGCCGGGCTGGTGGGAGGACATCTCCGGTGCCCGCACCTTCGAGGACTTGCCCGCCAACGCGCGCGACTACGTGTCGCGGCTCGAGGAGATCGCCGGCGCGCAGGTCTCGTGCATCGGGGTCGGTCCCGGACGGGAGCAGACCATTGTGCGACGCGACGTGGTGAGGGGCACCGGCGCGTGAGCGAGGGGCAGTCCCCGGGCGCTGACGACACGGCCACCGACCCGGACTACGCCAGTCACGGTGGATTCCCGGACTACGCGGTCGTCGACCCGAGCCCAGGCTTCGCACGGTTCCTCACCACGATGCGGCGTCTGCAGGACTTGGCGGTGTCGACCGACCCCGACGACGCCACCTGGGATGAGGCCGCTGACCGCGTCGACGCGCTGGTGGGGCTGCTGGAGAAATTCCCGGCGTCGCAGGCTGTCGCCCCGGCCGGGCGGGCGCCGTCACTGCCGGGAATGGGCAGCCTGCTGCTGCCGCCGTGGCGGGTCAGCCGGTTCGAGCCGGACGGTGTGTCGATGACGGGCTCGTTCAGCCGGTTCCATGTGGGCGGCAACTTCGCAGTGCATGGTGGCGTGCTGCCGCTGCTGTTCGACTGGATGTTCGGGATGGTGGTGCACGCGGCCAACCGGCCGATCAGCCGCACGGCGTTCCTGCACGTCGACTACCGCAAGGTCACCCCGATCGACACCCCGCTGCTGGTGCACGCCCGGATCGAGCGGGCCGAGGGACGTAAGGCATTCATCGGTGCCGAACTCACCGACACCGACGGCACGGTGCTGGCCGAGGCGCAGGGCCTGATGGTGCGACTGCTGCCGGGGCAGCCCTAACTAGCCCTAACCGCTGCGCTGTGGTCCGCGCAGCGTCATCGACGCGAACAGGGCCAGAAACGACGCGGCGGGCACGGTGTTGGCGATGCTGTCGCGGACCCGGATGTGCGCGCCGACCGCCAGGACGAAATACAACGTCAACGCCGCGGTTGTCAGCCGTGCCAGTCCCGGAA
Source organism: Mycobacterium sp. UM_WGJ (assembly GCF_000455125.1). Classification (GTDB taxonomy): domain Bacteria; phylum Actinomycetota; class Actinomycetes; order Mycobacteriales; family Mycobacteriaceae; genus Mycobacterium. The sequence continues at coordinate 86,546 of NZ_AUWR01000001.1, read as the reverse complement.
ACCGGTGTGCCGATAGCAGGCCGACCGCTGAGGCGGCTTTGACGATCGGCAGCACCGGCCTGATCTCTTGCGGGCATCCGACGGTGTCGAGCGCGGTGGTGATGAACGGCGCTGGGATGGCGCACAACACCGCGTCGGCGGCCTGGAAGGCGGCCAGGCCCGTGTAGGTCTTCGGTGAGGTCAGTGCACTCATGGGATTGACTCTATTCGGATGCGCCAGGACCGCTAGTCCAGATTCAGCGTCGCCATCGTCGCGATCCCGCCGATGCAGGCCCTGACAGCGCGGCGTGCGCGGTCGCTGCATCCCGGTCGGCTTTCCCCCTATCCTGGAGCAGCATGCAACATTGCCGTGGCGCGGGGAGGGTGGGGCGGTGAACGGCGAGCCGGGGGAGTTGGCGACCGAGCGGTTGCCCGTCGACGGTCCCAGCCGTACCCGCGTTGCATTGCTCGGGTCGGGTGATCTCAGCCGCGAGCTGGTGACGGCGCTGCAGCGCCTCGGCGCCGAGGTGATCGCCGTCGACCGCTACGCCGATGCCGCGTTGCACGGCATTGTGGATCGCTCCGTGGTGGTCGATCTCGGCGACAACGACGAACTGGCGGCGGCTATCCGGTGGCTGCAGCCGAAATTCGTGGTGGTCGCCTCCGAGGTGGTGGCAACCGACGCGTTGACCGCGGCCACCGACACCGGCGTCACCCAACTGGTGCCCGGTATCCGCGGAGCCCGGTTGGCCGCAGACCCCGAGGGCTTGCGGCGGCTGGTCTCCGAGGAGTTGGGGCTGCCTACGGCACCGTTCTGGTTCGCCGGGTCGGTGGAGGAACTCCGGGAGGTGGCCCAGCGGGCCGGTTACCCGATGTCGGTCAAACCGGTGGGCGGCTCGCTCGGCGAGGGCCGTTCGGTGATGGTCCGCGACAGCGACATCGAACCCGCCTGGCAGCGCGCGGTGGCGGCCAGCGCGTCGGAGACACCGCCGCGGGTGCTGGCCGAGACCATGGTGGAGTTTGACAGCGAGGTCACTCTGCTGGCTGTGCATCGGGACGGTCCGGACGGGCCGGCGCTGGACTTCTGCGCACCCATCGGCCACCGCAGTGTCGAGGAGCCCAATGGGCAACTGACGGTGGAGTTCTGGCAACCGCACCCGATGAACGCCGTGGCGCTGGGTGCGGCCAAGTCGATCGCCGCGCGGGTGGCTCGCGCGCTCGGTGGACGCGGCTTGTTCGGGGTGGAGCTCCTGGTATACGGCGACGAGGTGTATTTCGCCGGGGTCAATGTGCGCCCCTATGACGCCAACCTGCTGACGTTGCGCACCCAGCGGCTCTCGGGGTTCGAGTTGCAGGCGCGCGGGATCCTCGGGCTGGCGACCGACACCATCATGGTCTCGCCCGGCGCCGCTCGGCTGATCTATTCGCGCCGCCGCGTCGGTACCGCTGCCGAGGTGGACGGCCAGTCCGGGCCGGACCGGCTAGCGGTGGTCGCCGATGCACTCAGCGTGACTGAAAGTGATGTCGTGGTGTTCTCCCACCACGAGGGGCACCCCCGCCGGCGGCTGGGATTGGCGCTGGCCACCGGGCCAGACGCCGCGGTCGCCCGGGACCGTGCGGCGCAGGTGGCGACCATTTTGGGCAAGCTGTGGCCGTGACCCCCCGTGGCGTCGACCTGGTTCAGGTGCGAGACTTCCGCAGGTGAGCTACGCAGGAGATATCACACCTGAGCAGGCCTGGGCGATACTGCGCGACGACTCGGCGGCAACGCTCATCGACGTTCGCACCGACGCCGAATGGCGCTTCGTCGGACTGCCCGACGTCTCCGATCTGGGCCGCGAACTGGTCTGCATCGAGTGGGTTCACTCCGATGGAACGCCCAACCGCGACTTCTCCCGTGAACTGGCGGCGCGCGTTGCCGGCGGGCCGGCGATCTTCTTGTGCCGCTCGGGCAACCGTTCCATCGGGGCCGCCGAAACCGGTACCGCACTGGGCTTGACGCCGTCCTACAACGTGCTGGACGGCTTCGAGGGCAATCTCGATGAGCACGGCCACCGGGGAGGCACCGGCTGGCGCGCAGTCGGCCTGCCCTGGACGCAGTCATGAGCGACGCGGGACCGACCCGCTCCGTCCGCATCCCCAAACCGCTGCCGGACGGGGTCAGCGCGGCCACTATCGGGGTGCGCGGCGGGCTGCTACGCACCCAGTTCGAGGAGACGGCCGAGGCGCTGTTTCTGACCTCGGGATACGTCTACGACTCCGCGGCCGCCGCGGAGCAGGCGTTCACCGGCGAGGTGGACCGATTCGTCTACTCGCGCTACGGCAACCCCACGGTCTCGATGTTCGAGGAACGACTACGCCTGATCGAAGGGGCCCCCGCGGCGTTCGCCACCGCCAGCGGCATGGCGGCGGTGTTCGTGGCACTCGGTGCGCTGTTGAAGGCCGGCGATCGTCTGGTCGCCGCGCGCAGCCTGTTCGGGTCCTGCTTCGTGATCTGCAACGAGATCCTCCCGCGTTGGGGCGTGGAAACCGTGTTCGTCGATGGTGAGGACCTGGCGCAGTGGGAGCAGGCACTTTCGGTACCCACCAAGGCAGTGTTCTTCGAGACGCCGTCCAACCCGATGCAGTCGCTGGTGGACATCGCCGCGGTCACTGAGCTGGCCCACGCCGCCGGCGCGAAAGTGGTGCTGGACAACGTTTTCGCCACCCCGCTGCTGCAGCAGGGTCTACCGCTGGGGGTGGATGTGGTGGTGTACTCCGGCACCAAGCACCTCGACGGGCAGGGACGCGTCCTGGGCGGGGCGATTCTGGGCGACCAGGACTACATCGACGGTCCGGTGCAAACCCTGATGCGACACACTGGACCGGCGCTGAGTGCGTTCAACGCGTGGATCTTGTTGAAAGGCCTTGAAACGCTGGCGATTCGGGTCGACTACGCAAATTCCGCGGCGCTTAGGATCGCGGAGTTCCTAGAGCAGCATCCCGCGGTGAGTTGGGTTCGCTACCCCTTCTTGGCGTCGCACCCGCAATACGAGTTGGCGCGCAAACAGATGTCTGGCGGCGGCACCGTCATCACCTTCGAACTCGACGGGCCGCACAGTGGTGCCAAGCAGCGGGCATTCGAGCTGCTGGACAAACTGAAACTGATCGACATCTCCAACAACCTGGGCGATGTGAAGTCGTTGATCACCCACCCGGCCACCACCACCCACCGGGCGATGGGGCCCGACGGGCGCGCCGCGATCGGACTCGGCGACGGGGTGGTGCGGATCTCCGTCGGGCTGGAAGGCACCGACGACCTGATCGCCGACCTGGATCAGGCGCTGGGATAGGCAGTTGCCCGGGATCACTCGGGGAGTGACCCCGGGGTGCTCAGTCGTCTTCGACGACGCCGGTGGCGTGCTGCGCGCGGTCCTCGTAGGCCTTGCGTGCCGCGGTGTCGAACTGCAAGAACACCGTATCGTTGTGGGTCTTCTTGTTGAGCCAGCGACGGCCCCGGTCCGGCAGCAGGCTCGCCAGGATCGAGACGCGACGCCCGAAGCTGGGCACCGAGACCAGCGTCTTGGGCTTGTCGAGCACCTTGACGACGCCGGCGGCGATGTCTTCGGGCTCCACCGGCTTCTGGGCTGCCGACGGTGTCGTGCCCGAGATCAGTTCGGTGTTGGTGAAGGTGGGCAGCACGGCAGAGACGTTGACGCCCTGCGGCGCGAACTCGTCGGACATCGCGGTGCTCAGACCGACGACGGCGAATTTCGTTCCGGCGTAGAGCACCTGTCCCGGCACGGCGACGATGCCGGCCAATGAGGCGATGTTGATGATGTGGCCGCGGCGGCGCTTGATCATCTCCGGGAGGACCAACTGGCAGCCGTTGAGCACGCCGTAGAAGTTGACCTCGGTCGCCGAGCGGATCGATTCGGGTGACTGGTCGAGGAACGGCCCGACCGGCATGACGCCGGCATTGTTGATCAGCACGTCGATGTGGCCGTCACCGTCGGCACGGGCCTTGTCCAGGAACGTCGAGAACGATTCGCGGTCGGTGACGTCCAGTGGGTGGCCGCTGACCTGACCGCCCGAACTCAGCTGCTTGACCGCCTTGTCGAGAACCGCGACGTCACGGTCGCCGATGACGACTCGAGCGCCACGCGCCAGCAGGGCAGTGGCGGTGGCCAGCCCGATACCACGGGCGGCGCCGGTGATGGCAATGGTCTTACCGCGAATGTTGTCCACGACGACGAACTTAACAGGTGTCAAATTCGGTGTCGACGGCGCGGAAGGATGTGCTCAGGCCCAGCGGGCCAGGACCTCCCCGGCGTGCTTGCCCAGGGCGGCCTGCAGCAGCGGTCCGAAGCTGATCCGTGCGACGCCGAGCGCGCCGAACGAGGCCGGGTCGGCGGTATCGGGTGCGGCGAGTGCATTGACCGGCTTCGGCAGGGCTTCGGCCAGGATGCGCAGGGTTTCTGCGTCATGGAAACCGACCGGGTAGAGCACGTCCGCGCCCGCCTGCGCGCATTCGGTCAACCGCGCGATAGCCCGGTCGACCCGGTCGGTGTCGTCGCCGTCTTTACGCAGGAACAGATCGGTGCGGGCGTTGATCACCAGATGTGGGCCTGCGGCGTCGGCGGCTGTCCGCAGCGCGGCCACGTACTCGGCGTGCTCGGACGACGACCGCAGCCGCTTGTCTTCGCTGTGCACCGAGTCTTCGATATTGCATCCGGCCACGCCGGCATCCAGCAGGCTCTCGACCAGGCGGTCCGGCGACTCGGCGTAACCGGATTCGACGTCGAGGGACACCGGCACATCGACGGCGGCGGTGATCTTGCGGGCTCGGTCCAGCACCTCGGCGAACGACATGCCCTCGCCGTCGGCCTTGCCCAGCGATTCGGCGACCGGCTTGCTGCCGATGGTCAGCGCTGCGAATCCGGCGCCGACGGCCAGCTTCGCCGACCACACGTCCCACACGGTTGGCAGGATCACCGGATTGCCCGGTTGGTGCAGCGCCAGGAATGCCGCCGCCCGTTGCCCAAGAACCTCGCGACTCGTCATTTCCACAAGCCTGCCATGTGAGAATTCATCAGGGAAGCCCAGGTTTGCCTTCCGGGGCCGTTGCGCCGCATCAGCGGAAAGCGCTGAGACCGGTGAACGCCTGGCCGAGCACCAATTGATGCATTTCGGGGGTGCCCTCATAAGTCAGCACCGACTCCAGGTTGACCATGTGCCGGATCACCGGGTATTCCAGCGATATCCCGTTGCCGCCCAAGATGGTTCGCGCGGTTCGGCAGATCTCCAGCGCGGCTCGGGTGTTGTTGAGCTTGCCGAAGCTGACCTGCTCGGGGCGCAGACCGGCATTGTCTTTGAGCCGGCCCAGGTGCAGGGACAACAACTGTCCCTTGTGAAGCTCGAGGGCCATGTCGACGAGCTTGGCCTGGGTGAGCTGGAAGCCGGCGATCGGCTTGCCGAACTGGGTGCGTTGCGTGGCGTAGTCGCGGGCGGCCTGCCAGGCCGAGCGGGCCGCACCCATTGCGCCCCAGATGATTCCGTAGCGCGCCTCGGACAGGCTGGCCAACGCGCCCTTGACGCCGCGGGCCTGGGGCAGCAGGGCCTCGGCCGGCAGGCGCACGTCGTCGAGCACCAGTTCACTGGTGATCGAGGCGCGCAGTGACAGCTTGTGGTGGATGGTGTTGGCGCTGAACCCCGGGGTGTCGGTGGGCACGATGAAACCGCGGACACCGTCGTCGGTGGCCGCCCACACCACCGCGACGTCAGCGATGGAGCCGTTGGTGATCCACATCTTGCGGCCATTGAGAACCCAATCGGTTCCATCGCGCCTGGCCCGGGTCGTCATGGCGGCCGGGTCGGAGCCGACGTCGGGCTCGGTCAGCCCGAAGCAGCCGATCAGCTCCCCGGCGGCCATGCCTGGCAACCATTGCTGCTTCTGCTCTTCGGAGCCGTTGTTGTAGATCGAATACATCGCCAGCGAGCCCTGCACCGACACCAGGGAACGCAGGCCGGAGTCGGCGGCCTCCAGCTCCACGCAGGCCAGTCCGTAATGCACCGCCGACGCTCCGCCACAGCCATAGCCGTCCAGGTGCATGCCCAGCAGCCCGAGCTTGCCGAACTCCCGGGCCAGTTCACGGGCCGGGAGGTCGCCGATCTCGAACCATTCGGCGATGTGCGGCATGACGTGTTCGGCGCAGAACTTGGCGACGGTGTCGCGCAGCGCGATCTCGTCGTCGGAGAGCAGGGTGTCCAGGCTCAGCGGATCGATCGGGTTGAAGGCCGGGGTATCAGAGGCGGCGCCGGTTGCCATTCGTTCATCCTGCCACCCAGAGCGTGGCTTGGATCAGGTCAGCTTGCGCTGTCGGAAGGCGCGCTGGGCGTCCCAGGCGCACCCGGCGTGCCATCGGCACTACCGCTGCCGCCGGCTCCGCCCGCCGCACCGGCCACACCGTCCGTACCGCCGTCGGCTCCGTTGCCTCCGACGCCGCCGCTACCGTCGCCGTTCGGGCCGATCTGGCCGCCGGTGCCGCCGGTGCCGCCCGCGCCGCCGGCGCCGCCGGGGCCGGTCTCGGTGGCGTCGGCGCCGTTGCCGCCGTTGCCCCCGGCGCCGCCGTCACCGCCGGTGGCCGCAGCGGTGCCGGTACCTCCATTGCCGCCGTTGCCGCCGGCTCCGCCGACACCGCCGGGCACGGTGATGGTGTCGGTCGAGTCATCGCCAGGCGAGGTGCGGCTGGCGCCGCCGGTACCCGCGTTACCGCCGCGCCCGCCGTTTCCGCCGGTACCGCCGTCCAGTCCGGTGCCGCCGTTGCCGCCGGTACCGCCCTGCGCGGTGGTGCTGACGCCGCCGTCTCCACCGTTGCCGCCGACACTCCCGGCTCCGATACCCGCGCCACCGGCGCCGCCATTGCCGCCGGCGGTGCCGTCGGTCAGGGAAGGCAGAGAACCGCCCTGGGCGCCGATCCCGCCAGTGCCTCCGGTCCCGCCGTCGACACCGGCACCACCGACGCCGCCCGCACCACCGGCGGATTGCAGCCCGTCGCCGCCGTCGCCGCCGTTGCCGCCGGTGCCGGCGATTCCAGCACCGCCACCGCCGCCACCGCCGCCGCCGCCCGAACCGATATCCGGTCGAGCGCCGCCGTTGACGATATTGCCTAGCGCACTGAAGAAGTCACCGAAGCCGGTGGCGCCGGTGCCACCGGCACCGCCCTGGCCGGCGACGCCGCCGCCGCTGGTGCCCCCGGACCCGCCGGCACCGCCGGCGCCTCCACTGCCGCCTAGGAACGAACCGTTTCCGCCGCTGCCGCCGCTGCCGCCGTAGCCAGCGGAGGCGCCGTCGCTGCCGTTTCCGCCGGTACCGCCATTGCCGCCGTTACCGCCACTGCCCGAGAGCGGGCCCGCCGAGGCGCCGTCGCCGCCCCTGCCGCCGTTGCCGGCGACCGCACCGGCACCGCTGGCGTCGCCGGCATTACCGCCGGCGCCACCACTGCCGGGCGTACCTGAGCCTCCTAGGAGGCCGCCGCCGGCGCTGCCGACGCCACCGTCGCCGCCGTCCCCGGCGTGGCCGCCGTCACCGCTGGCGAATCCTCCGGCCCCGCCGGCACCGCCATCGGCTCCCGAACCGCCGAAAAGTCCGCTGCCCGAGGTGAGCGACAACAGTGGGTTGCCGGACAGCTCGGCGACCTTGTCGAGGAGTTCCTGAAGGTCCGCGGGGTCCTTGCCGTTGACTGTCGAGATCTGGGTCAACGCCGTAATGATCTGATCCGGTGAACTGAAGAAGTTGGCCAGCGAGCCGGCGCCGCCGCCGTCACCGCCGGCACCGGCGATGCCACCGGTGCCGCTGCTGGCGCCACCCGTGCCGCCGTTACCGCCGGAACCCGCCTGCCCGCCGCTGAAGAAGCCGCCAAGTCCACCGGTGCCGCCGTTGCCGCCCGCGCCGGCGGCACTGTCGGCGCCGGTGACAGCACCGCCGACACCACCGTCGCCGGCGTTGCCGCCGGTGCCGCCGAACAGGAATCCGCCGAGCCCGCCGGCACCGCCGTTACCGCCCGCTCCCGCGGTGCTGCCGTCGCCGTCGGCGGCGCCACCGGCACCACCGTCGCCGGCAGCTCCACCGTTACCGCCGAAGATCGCGAACGTGGTGCCGCCCTGCCCACCGGTGCCGCCGGCCCCCGCGGTGCTGCCGTCGCCGTCCACGGCACCCCCGGCGCCGCCGGTGCCGCCCTGCCCGCCGGTGCCACCGAACAGCGAGAAGGTGCCGCCGCCGAGGCCACCAGTGCCGCCCGCGCCGCCCAGATCGTTGCCGGCGCCGCCGATGCCACCGTCACCGGCCGCCCCGCCGACGACCCCGCCGTACCGCGTCCACGACAGACCGCCGCCGCCGCCGTTGCCGCCCGCGCCGCCGGTGTCGCCGCTACCGCCGGCACCGCCGGTGCCCCCGGCGCCGCCGATCTTGAACAGGTTGGCGCCGACCGACGGTTTCGAGCCGCCGGCGGTCGGGCCGTTCGCGACCGCTGTACCCCCGTTGCCGCCGTGACCACCGGCCCCGCCGGCGCCGTCCGTTGCATCGCCCCCGGCCCCGCCGTTGCCGCCGACGCCGCCGAAGGAGAACCACTTTCCGGCCGCACCGCCACCGTCGCCGCCGTTACCGCCGTCCCCTCCGGCCACGGCATCGCCGCCCTGGCCGCCCGCGCCGCCGATCCCGATCAGGGTTCCGCTGGTGCCGCCGTCACCGCCGTCGGCGCCGGCGCCACCGATACCGCCGGCACCACCGTTGCCGAACCACCCGGCCGCGCCGCCGTTGCCGCCGGCCACTCCGGCCACATCGGAGTCATAGCCCGCGCCGCCGTCGCCGAACAGCCAGCCACCGCCGCCGCCGGTCGGGTCGTCCTCGGTGCCGGCCAGGCCGTTGCAGATCAGTCCGCACACGGAGTCGGAGGCGAACATCGGATTGATCAGATCGCCGATCTGCTGCCCGAAGGAACTGGACATCCAGTCCTGCATGCCGGTGTGCAGATCCAGGTAGATGCTCTGCGCGAAGTCATCGAAACTGAACGTGGAGAAGCTGAAGTCGGCCGCTCCCAGACCGTCGAACCAACTCGACAGATCCCCAAGGCCCAGGGCGCTGGGGTCGAACACCGCGCTGCCGACATCGCCCGGGTCGAACCAGCTGGCCGGGTCCATCCAGTAGCTCGGGTCGAGCAGATCTTCCAGATCGGCACTGGCGGTGGGCGCGAATCCCACCGGGCTCAGTCCCAGCGTCAGCACGGCGCTCGCTGCCAGAGTGCGGTGGCGGCGCTGGGACGCAACGGATTTGCGCTGGGGCGCCATTGGGTACCTCTTCGGTGCAGCGGTCGCGGCCATAACGCCGAACCAGATTCAGGGGGTTCAGATCCGGAATTTACCGGAACTTAACAAAAGCTGCAGGACTCTGGAAGGGCGCTGCTTACTACCTGCGCGTCACCTGTGACATCACTGTCTGTCTGGTCGGCCGGAGAGCACCTCTCGGAGCTGGTACTTCACCACTTTCCCGGACTGTGTGCGGGGCAAGGCGTCGACGAACTCCAGCCGGATCGGCAGTTTGAACGCCGCGAGCTTCTGCCGGGCGTGGTCTCGCAGCTCATCGAGCTCTAACGTGGCGCCCGGCCGCAGCACCACCACGGCCGTCACCGCCTCGCCCCACTTCTCGTGCGGGGTGCCCAGCACCGCCACTTCGGCGACGGCCGGATGTCCGTACAGCACGTCTTCGACCTCGGCCGGGTAGACGTTCTCGCCGCCGGAGATCACCATGTCCTTCACCCGGTCGAGCACCCAGACATAGCCCTCGTCGTCGGCCTGGCCGATATCGCCGGTGTGAAACCATCCCTCACCGTCGATCACTGCCGCGGTTGCCTCGGGATTGCGCCAGTAGCCGGCCATCACCTGCGGCCCTCGCACGCAGATCTCCCCGCGCGTGCCGGCCGGCACCGGCTGGTTCTCGAGATCGACAAGCCGCACATCCGACAGCGGCAGTACCTGGTTGCCCGCGGCGCCGATTTTCACGCCGACCTCATCGGTGCGCAGCACCAAGGCCAGCGGGGCGGTCTCGGTGAGCCCGTAGCCCTGTGCGAACGGAATGCCGCGCTCGGCGTAGCGGCGGATCAGTGGCTCGGGCACCGGCGCGCCACCGCAGACGAAGCTGCGCACGCTGGACAGGTCGGTGTCGGCGAACTCCGGCCGGTGGCTCATGAACAAGAACATCGCCGGCACCCCGAACATGGTGGTGACCCGTTCTTCGGCGAGGAGTCGCAGCGCTTCGGCTGGATCGAAGGTGGGCATCAGCACGATCCGGCCGCCCTTCTGCAGGGTCAGCAGCGTGGTGACGTTGAGCCCACCGATGTGAAACAGCGGCGCGCAGACCAGCGACACGTCGTGCTGGCTGGTGTCGAACGTCAGCAGGGCATTGATGTTGTTCCAGAACAGGTTTGCGTGAGTGAGCATGGCCCCCTTGGGGTGCCCGGTGGTGCCAGAGGTGTACATGATCACCGCGATGTCGTCGGGCTCGGCGAAGACCGGGTCGGCCAGGGGCGCCCGTTCGGCCAGCAGCTCGTCGAGCACCTCCCAGCCCGGGACCGGCGTCAGCGCGATCACCCGGCGCAGGCCGGCCTGTCGGCGCACCGCATCGATCACTGCGGCGCGCTCGGCATCGGCGACCAGGGTGTGTACCTGCGCGTTGCCCAGGATGTAGCCGAACTCATCGGCGGTCAGTCGCCAGTTCAGTGGCACGAACGAGGCGCCGATCCGTGCCGCGGCGAACAACGTGACTAGAAAGTCCGGGTGGTTGAGGCCCGCGTAGCCGACCCGGTCCCCGCGCTGCATCCCTCCGGCGGCCAGCTCGGCCGCCAGCCTGTCGATCCGATTTGCGAAATCCAGGTAGGTCCAGGTGATTTCGCCGTAGGTGATGGCGGGGAGGTTCGGCGTCGCGGCGGCCCGCCGGGCGATCCAGGAGCCGAGATCGATTGGGGGTGTGTCCACGCCACGAACGCTAACCCGCTGACTGTCGGCGCACGGGTGGTTCGCCGCACGGACGCGGTGAGCCCGTTGGTGACGCTTATCGCTCGTGCTGATTTTTATATCCCGCAGATGGCCGATCTTCAATAAAAGATAGGAGCCGTGGGCCCTTTTATGTGGGTAGCCGAATTATTCGCCGTGTGTTTGGCCACGGCCTTTGTGACGCCGATCTCAATTCCGGGCTTTACCAGGGGAAATGCCGCGTCTCGAGGGGGTGGTGGCTGGAGCGGTGACGGAAAGTGAACGCTTTTTGAACATTGTTATTCAACGGGCTTTCCGGGTCGCGTAAATGAGCGATAAACGACTACGTTCGTCCTCGGCCTGGCGGAGCGTCGCCGGGCCAGGTTCATCGAGGAAGGTCTGGACGGATGAGCGGTCCCCGGGGTGGCGGCTTGAGCCGAGGGCAGCGGGCGGCGGCCCGTGTGACGGCCACGATTGTGTCCGCCGGATTCTGCTTGCTGGTCGCACCGGCGGCGCACGCCGACCTCGAGGACTTACTCGACATCGTGATCGGCGCGGCGAGTGCCGGCCCCGACCCTGTCGACGTGGCCGACCTTCCGGCGGGCTCGGTGGACCTGGCCGCCTCCGGAGTCCTGCAGGACCCGCTGGCAGAACTCGATCAGCTGTTGCACGGCGAGCCAGGGCAACTCAGTCCAGAACCGGCCACCGAGTCCAGCCCGGGCACGCCCACCGACACCAACTCCGGCGACACCACCCCGACACCTGCCAATGGCGAGCATCACACCGGCGACTCGGAAAACTCGAACAACTCCACCAGCTTCCCCAAGCTCAGCATGCCCAGCGGAGGCAACGGCGGCGGTGGTTCCGGCGGTGGCGGTAACGGCTCAGGTGCCCAGGGCGGCAATAACACCAAGACCAAGTCGAACACCAGCGCTGCCAAGCCCGGCGCCGATCTGCCGAAAGCCGAGGGCGACGGCGTCAGCTAGCTCCTGGGCTGCAGCGCGGCGCCGATCGATGGCAGGCTGAACCGGTGCCCGGTTCGATCTGCGACATCCTGCCGTCCTTGGCCGCGCTGCTTGGAGTTTCGGGCGCGACCGACACGCTCGGTCTGCGCGAGCGCGTCGGTGGCGTGCAACGGGTGGCGGTGGTGCTGGTCGACGGGCTGGGCTACCAGCTGTTGCCGCAGCTGACGCGGGACGCCCCGCTGCTGGCCTCGGTGCTGGCCGGTAGCACCGGTCAACTGACCGAACTGTCTTGCACGTTCCCCTCCACCACACCGACCAGCCTGGTCTCGCTGGGCACCGGCGTACCCCCGGGCGAGCATGGCGTGCTGGGCTTCACCGTCAATGTCCCCGGAACGGATCAGGTGCTCACGCACATCTTCTGGGGTGACGAGCCGCCGCCGGCGCTCTGGCAGCCGGTGCCCACCTGGTTCGAGCGGCTGCGCGACGCCGGCGTGGCGGCCCGCGCCGTGCTGCCGGAGATGTTCGTCGGCAGTGGGCTGACCGAGTCCGCCTACCGGGGCGCGGAGTTTCGCCCGGTGGCCAAGGGCGAACCCTACGCGCGGCGGGTCGCCGCGGAGCTGGCCGCGCCGGGCTTGGTCTACGGCTACACCGCAGCACTCGACCACGCCGCGCATGTGTCGGGAATCGGCTCACCGCACTGGCACGCCGCGGCCGCCAAAGTCGATGCGCTGCTGCGGCATCTCCTCGAGGAGCTGCCGCGCGACACGGCGCTGCTGGTGACCGCGGACCACGGCGGGCTCAACGTGCCCGATGAGGCCCGCATCGACCTCGACGCCGACCCGGCGTTGCGGGCCGGAATCCGGGTGGTCGCCGGTGAGCCGCGGGTGCGCTACCTGCACACCGAGCCGGGCGCGACAGCCGACGTGCTGGCGGCCTGGACCGAACGCCTGGCCGGGCGCGCCCTGGTGCAAACCCGCGAACAGGCCGTCGCCTCAGGGGTATTCGGGCCGGTGCGGGACGGGCATCTGGCACGTATCGGCGACCTCGTGGTGACCTGTACCGGCGACACCGCGATACTGGCGACCGAACACGAGCCGCCGCAGACGGCACAACTCATCGGCTTCCACGGCGGGCTCACCCCGGCTGAGACGGCGATCCCGCTGCTCACCTTCTCTCGTTGACGCCGCGCTGAGGGCGCAAGAGTACGAGTGGCCCCCGCTCCCAGCGCAGGGTCACCGCGACGGGGTTACTCGTTATCGCCGTACTCGTCGAACCAGTGGGCCAGCTTGCCGCGCCGGCTGACCGCTCGCAGCCGGCGTTCGGCGGACAAGCGGGTCTTGCTGGTGGTCACGATGAGCAGCTCGTCGCCGATGGTGATCCGAGTGTCGGGCTGCGGCACGAAGGTGTCGCCCTTGCGAATGATCAGCGTGATGACGCTCGGGTCGGGCAGCCGCAGCTCCAGCACCGAGACGTTGTGCAGTTTCGAACCCGGCTGCACCGTCATGGTCAGTAGCTCGGCCTCCAAGACGTCCAGCGGCGCCGCCTCGACCTGGATCTCGCGGGTGGCGTCGCGCGGGATCAGTCGTAGCCAGTGGGCGAACAACCCCAGGCTGGGGCCCTGCACCACCGTGTAGACCACCACCAGGATGAACACGATGTTGAGCAGGCGGTAGCTGTCCGGTACGCCCTCGACGATCGGGAAGGTCGCCAGCACGATCGGGACCGCGCCACGCAGTCCCGCCCAGGACAGGAAGATCTGTTCACGCCAGGGCACCTTGAACCAGATCAGCGACGCCACCACCGACACCGGCCGGCTCAACAGCAGCAGCACCGCACCGATGATCAGCGCCGGGATCAGTTCGCCGGACAACTGGCTCGGACTCACCAAGAGGCCCAGCAACACGAAGAGCCCGATCTGCGCCAGCCAGCCCAGCCCCTCGGCGAACGAGCGGATGGCCGCGCGGTGCGGCAGGCCGGAGTTGGCCAGCACCACACCCGACAGGTAGGCGGCGATGAATCCGCTGGAGTGCAACGACGCCGCCGCCGCGAACGCCACCATGGCGAGTCCGAACGTCGCCAAGGGATACAGACCGGACGCCGGCAAGGCCGCCCGGCGCAGCATTATCGCGCCGAGTAGCCCGACGGCCAGGCCGATCGCCGAGCCCGCCACCAGCTCATAGAACACCCCGCCGATGGCGTGGACGGGGTCGATCACCAGCGGCGTCGTGCTCAGCATCAGCACCACGATGGCCGCCGGGGCATCGTTGAAACCGGACTCCGCCTCCAGCAGGCCGGCCACCCGTCTGGGCAGCGGCAGCACCCGCAGGATGGAGAACACCGCCGCGGCGTCGGTCGGGGAGACGATCGCACCCAGCAGGAACGCCAGTTGCCAACTGATACCCAGCAGCAGGTGCGCGGCCACCGCGATCACCGCCATGCTGACCACGACGCCGACGGTGGCCAGCACCGCCGCCGGCGCCAGCAGCCGACGGATGTTGGCGAACCGGGTGGTCAAACCACCTTCGACCAGGATCACGGCCAGCGCGGTGGTGCCCAGGTCACTGGCCAGTTGTACGTCGGAGAAATCCAGGCCCAGCCCGTCGTTGCCGATCGCCACACCGACCAGCAGGAACAGCAACAGACTGGGCAGCCCGACCCGATCCGCCGCGCGGGTGGCGATAATGCTGGCCAGCAGGACCAAGCCCCCGATCAACAGAGCCAGGTAGAGCTGTTCCAGGCTCATCTGATCCCCGTTCGGGCTGTTGGTGGCGGTCGGACCCGCCTATGTGATTCGCTCAAAGTCGGCGGGTTCGTGTTATCTGTCAGTAAATCAGTAGCGCTGTCACGACTGTGTTACGCCCGGAGCGGCGGGGGATGAGGGGAGCCAGCATGCGCATCGGGATCGCCGGCGCCGGCGCGGTGGGGCGGTCGGTCGCGCGAGAACTGATCGGCGACGGTCACCGGGTGCTGCTGATTGAACGCAACCCGGCGCACTACCAGCCCCATACCGTCCCGGAAGCCGAGTGGCTCCTCGCGGATGCCTGCGAGCTGAGTGCGCTGCGGGAATGCGGCATCGAGATCTGTGATGTGGTGATCGCTGCCACCGGTGACGACAAGGCCAACCTGGCCACCGCGTTGCTGGCCAAGGCGGAGTTCGGGGTGGCCCGGGTGGTGGCTCGGGTCAACAACGCCCGCAACGAGCCGCTGTTCACCGAAGAGTGGGGCATCGACGTGGCGGTCTCCACCCCACGGGCGATGGTCGCCGCGGTGGAGGGCGCCATCGACGTCGGGCACCTGGTCCCGTTGATGGGCCTGCGGCGCGGTCAGGCCAGCCTGACGAAACTGACTCTGCCCGAGGACAACCCGCTGATCGGTCGGCAGGTCTGTGACATCGTGCTGCCCGACGGCGCGGCGCTGGTCGCGGTGCAGCGCGGTGACCGGGTGATCCTGCCGCGGGCGACCGAGGCGCTGCAGGCCGGCGACGAGATGCTCTTCGCCGCGGCCAGCGGGATAGACGACGCGGTCCGCGCGGTGGTGCACGGCGCTCCCGCCGGCAGAAGGACACACTGACGTCGTGCCGTCGCGGTGGGGACCCGTGAGTACGGCGCCGAACGAGCAGGATGACGCCGGGAGCCTGGCCAGCGGCGCGGGCGTCATGGCCACTGTGCTGGCGGCGGCACGGGCCGCGGCGGTGTCGCGCGAGCTGATCAACGACCCGTTCGCAGCGCCGTTGGTGCACAAGGTCGGCCTGGAGTTCTGCATCCGGGTGGCCGACGGGGACCTCGACATCAGCCGGCTCGGCAGAGACGGGGGATTTCCCCGGTTTGCCGAGTTCTCCGCGGCGCGGACCCTGTTC
The DNA here is from genome assembly GCF_000455125.1 of Mycobacterium sp. UM_WGJ. Taxonomy (GTDB): domain Bacteria; phylum Actinomycetota; class Actinomycetes; order Mycobacteriales; family Mycobacteriaceae; genus Mycobacterium. The sequence continues at coordinate 70,742 of NZ_AUWR01000001.1, read as the reverse complement.
TTCGACGCGTTCTTCACCGATGCCGCCCGCGCGGGCATCCGGCAGGCGGTGATCCTGGGCTCGGGGCTCGACACCCGGGCCTATCGGCTGTGGTGGCCGCCGGAGACCATCGTCTTCGAGGTCGACCATCCGCATGTCGTGGACTTCAAGACCAGCACCATGCGGGCCTGGGACGCCACGCCGAGCGTCAACCGTCGCGCGGTCGGCGTCGACCTACGCGGCGACTGGCCGGCGGCTTTGCGCCGGGTGGGTTTTGACGCCGCCGCGCCCACCGTGTGGGTGATCGAGGGGTTGCTGGTCTGGTACGTCCCCTCCGATGCGCAGAATCGTCTGCTCGACGGCGTCACTGCGCTCAGCGCGCCTGGCAGCCGGCTCGCCGCTGATCACGCGGTGCCACCGAGCCGGCCGCAGGCCGTCCATCACGAATCACTCGTCGAGCGGTGGCGCCGGCGTGGCCTGAGCCTCACCGGGCCCGGCCCGTTCTATTCCGGAGAGCACACCGACGTCGTGCGGCATCTCACCGAAAGCGGCTGGGCCACCAGCCAATCCGGTATCGCTGACCTGTTCGCGGCGGCCCGGCTGCCCCGGCTGTCCGACCGTGAACTCGACGGCGCTCCGGCGGCCATCCGCTACGTTGCGGCCGCCCGGCGCTGACCGCCCGACGCTATCCGGCCATGAATTCGGCGTAGGCCGAAGCCAACTCGGGCGGCAGGCCCGTGGTCTGGCATTGCCGTTGCGTCTCGCCGATGGGCGCCAGGATGTTCCGCAGTTCGAAGTACTCCTGGGGGTGAGCGGTGAAGTAGCTGCGCACATCCGCGGCGGCTTGTGGCCGCGGTGCGCCGATGGCCTGATTCACCACCGCGTTGGCGCCGGGGTGAGCGGCCAGGTACTGCCGCGCTGAACCCGTCACCGAGTTCACGGTGTGGGATACCCCAGCTGGACTGCAGTCCGGTGCCGCAGACGCCGACGGCGCGACGACCAGGGCGGCGGCGGTGGCGCCAAGCAGTCCGGCACCGAGGCCGAGCCGGTGAAACATGGTGAAGCCGTGGGCTTTCGACATTGATTTTCCTTCCGGGTGTGGAATGCAGTTCCCGTCCGGAGCCCAAGGTACGCGCGGCTGGAGTGCACGCCATGTGTCCTGGGGCACACGATTGACGCTTGCAGCCATCGTTCCTGCACTGGCCGCAGCTTTTGGCGGCAATCACTCCACATGTACGGAGCGATTCGGTAAGGGCCGTCCTTAATCTGCGGGATCAGCACTTATCCGATCGTGACCTTAATATTTGCTGGCACGCTCGATTGCGGCCTCGGCGGCCTCTTTGATCGGCCCATGCCAGACATCGCCGTGACCGGGTGCCAAGACCTCGGTCTCCAGCAGCGCCAGCGCGCTGAGGCTGCGCAGACAGTCCTGCTGGCTGTAGCTGAAGAGCTCCGGCAGCAGCTGCGGCCCGCTGTGCGACAACACCGGATGACCGGTGATCAGCGCATCCCCGCTGGCCAGCACGCCATCGACCAGGTACGAGCAGTGCCCGCGGGTGTGGCCGGGGGTGGGGATGGCGACCGGCTGACCGGGCAGTCCGGCGGCGATCTCGCCGGTCAGCGCTTGTGCGGACGGGATGCCCTCCCGGTTCAGGCCGCCGCTGCGCACCACGTGCGCGCTCCACAGTGCCCAGCTCGGCCGCCACAGTCGCGGAGCCAACGCCAGCGGTGAAACCTGCTCCAGATACTCGCGTTTGGCGTGGCCGACCTCGTCGGCGTGGCAGTAGACCGGGGTGCCGTGGGTCTTTGCGAGCCAGATCGCCGCACCGAAATGGTCGACGTGGGCATGGGTGAGCAACACCGCCCGCACATCGGCCGGGCGATAGCCCAAGGCGCCCAGCGACGCCGACACGTCGGCGCGATCGCCGGGGTAACCGGCGTCGATCAACATGACTCCGCTGTCGTCGGTGACCAGCAGCCAGTTGACGGCTTCACCGCGGGCCAAGTACACCCGTTCGGTCACCGGAACGAGCTCGACGAGCTTCTCACCCATGCCCGTGAGTTTAGAAAGGCGGCGGGAGAGTAGAAAAGGTGGAATGGCGGAACTAAAACTCGGGTACAAGGCATCGGCAGAGCAGTTCGGGCCGCGGGAGCTGGTGGAGCTCGGCGTAGCCGCCGAAGCGCATGGGATGGACAGCGCCACCGTCAGCGACCACTTCCAGCCCTGGCGGCATGAAGGCGGGCATGCCCCGTTCTCGTTGGCCTGGATGACCGCGGTCGGCGAGCGGACCAGCAAGATCCAGCTCGGCACCTCGGTGCTGACCCCGACCTTCCGGTACAACCCCGCCGTCATCGCGCAGGCTTTCGCGACGATGAGCTGCCTGTATCCGCAGCGGATCTTTCTGGGGGTTGGCACCGGCGAGGCTTTGAACGAGATTGCCACCGGTTTCACCGGCGAGTGGCCCGAGTTCAAGGAGCGGTTCGGGCGGCTGCGTGAGTCGGTGCGGCTGATGCGCGAACTGTGGCGCGGTGACCGGGTGGACTTCGACGGCGACTACTACAAGCTCAAGGGCGCCTCGATCTACGACGTCCCGGAGTCCGGAGTGCCGGTCTACATCGCGGCCGGGGGGCCGGCGGTGGCGAAGTACGCGGGGCGCGTCGGCGACGGTTTCATCTGCACCTCCGGCAAGGGCGAGGAGCTCTACACCGAGAAGCTGATGCCGGCCGTGCGCGAGGGCGCGGCCATCGCCGAACGCGACGTCGACGGCGTCGACAAGATGATCGAGATCAAGATCTCCTATGACCCGGATCCCGACCTGGCGCTGAACAACACTCGATTCTGGGCGCCGCTGTCGCTGACCGCCGAGCAGAAGCACTCCATCGACGACCCGATCGAGATGGAGAAGGCCGCCGACGCGCTGCCGATCGAGCAGATCGCCAAACGCTGGATCGTCGCCTCGGACCCCGATGAGGCCGTGGAGAAAGTCGGCGAGTACGTGCAGTGGGGCCTGAACCATCTGGTGTTCCACGCACCCGGCCACGACCAGCGCCGTTTCCTGGAGCTGTTCAAGACCGACCTGGAGCCGCGGCTGCGCCGGCTGGGCTGAGCAGCTTCAGGGACCGGTCAGGCGTAACCGCAACCGGGGTCGGGCGCATCCTCGAAGAGCGGGGCGCCTATCGGCAACAGGTACACCGCCTGCAGCACCACCGGAGTCGACCCCAGGTTGCGGCCGATGTGGGCATGCTCGGGCCCGCCGGGTTCGGTGATCGGATCGCCGGGTCCGTAGCTGCCGTCGAGACTGCAGTCGGCGCGATGATGGGTCAAGGTGCCCTGTCGCACGACGCCGAAGACGGTGCCGGGATGCCAGTGCCAGCCGGTGCTGCCGCCGGGTTCGATGGTGATCTCCCGCAGGAAGTAGTCTCGGCCGTCGACCGAGGTCTGGGACAGGGTCACCCCGCTGGTCTGGTCGCTCGGCGTCGCGGTGGCCGGTGGCGCCAGCGCGACCACTAAGGTCACGGAAATCGCGCAAGCTCGCCGAAGCCGGCTGGGGACGGTCATCGGATCTAGAACGTGCTCATCGGCCGCACCGCGTTGGCCGTGTCGACCAGGCGGTAGCGATGCTCCTGGGTGGGCGCGAGCCGGGCCAGGGCGCGCAGCGCCATCTCCACACCGAGCCGCAAACCGTGCTCGGTGAACGGGAATCCGAGGATGTGGTTCGTGCTGGCCTCGTGCTCGGTCAGCCAGTCCATCGCCGCGCCCAGCACCAGCGCCCGGATCTGCAACACTCGCGGTTCGGTGTCCGGCAGCGCCTCCACCCGGCGGGCAGCATCACGGATCTGTGCCTCAGTGATCTCGCTGGACGAACGCCCCGACAGCAGTGTCACCGCGCTGGTCAACCGCGCGGTGGTGAAATGCCTTGAGGTGGCTGGAACTTCGTCGAGGGTACGGACAGCCGCGGTCCGGTCGCCTTCCACCGAAAGAGCGCGGGCCAGACCGAAGGCGGCCGAGATCACGCTGTCGTCGGTGTGCCACACCGACTCGTAGAAACCGCGCTCGTCGTCGGTTCCGGCCAGCTCGGCGGTGGCGGCCAACGCCATCTTCGGCGCCAGCTCGCCGGGGAACATGTCGAGCACCTCGGTGAAGTCTTTGCGGGCCGCCTCGTAGTCGCCGGTGAGCAGTTCGGCCACCCCACGGAACCAGACCAGCCGCCAGAGCCAGCCCACCTGCTCCGCCAGGGCGTCGAGCTTGCTGGTCGCCTTGGTGACGTTGCCCAGGTCGAGCAGCGCCCGCACCTCCATCAGCGGCAGGCCGATGGACTCCGACAAATCGATGCCATCGGACTCCAGCGAGCTGTTTCGCACGGCGCGCAGCGAATCCAGTGTCTGCACCGGTTCGCTGAGCTCCATCGACGACAACAGTGGCGCGGCGACATCGCTCGGGTCGATCAGCGGCACCTGCAGGGCAGTCACGATCTCACGTGCCGTCAGGTTCTGGGAGTGCACATGCCCGTCCAGGTAGACGTCGGTGTGCGCGACCAGCAGATGCTCGCCGAAGGTGGACCGCGAACGGGTGAACACCGTCGACAGGCCGGGCCGCGGTGTCCCGGTGTCGCGGGCCACCACTTCGCGCAGTACGCCCATCAGCTGCGCGGACATCTCCTCGGCAGAGGAGAACCGCCTTCGCGGGTCGGGATCGATGGCCCGCCGCAGCAGCCGGCGGTAGGAGTCGTACTTCTTCAACACCGGGTCGTCGTCGGGCAGTCCCTCGACGTAGCGGCCGTCACGGGTGCGCAACTTCAGCGTCAGCGCGGCCAGGGTCCGACCCACGGTGTAGATGTCGGTGGCCACGGTAGGACCGGTGCGAACGATGTCGGGCGCCTGGAACCCGGGGGTGCCGTAGAGGTAGCCGAAGGAGTTGATGCGTGCCACCGCGCCGAGGTCGATCAGCTTCAGCTGCTCCTCGGTGAGCACGATGTTCTCCGGCTTGAGGTCGTTGTAGACCAGGCCCAGTGAATGCAGATAACCCAGGGCGGGAAGGATTTCCAGCATGTAGGCGATGGCTTGGGCTACCGGCAGCCGAGTGCCGCGGCGCTGTTTGAGCGATTGGCCGCCGACGTACTCCATCACGATGTAGCCGACCGGGTCGCCGTGGGAGTCCGGGTGCTGAACGAAGTTGAAGATCTTGACGATCGACGGATGGGTTACCTCGGCGAGGAACTGCCGCTCGGCCATCGCGATGGCCTGCGCCTCGGCGTCGCCGGAATGCACCAGGCCCTTGAGCACCACCGGACGCTCGTTGACGTTGTGGTCGACCGCCAGATACACCCAGCCCAGACCGCCGTGGGCCACGCAGCCCTTGATCTCGTATTGGCCGGCCACCATATCGCCGGGTTTGAGCTGCGGCAGAAAGGAATACGGGCTTCCACAGTGTGGGCACCAGCCTTCGGAGGCGCCCTTCGCATCCCCGGTGGACCGGCCCACCGGTCGGCCGCAATTCCAGCAGAAGCGCTTGGACTCGGCGACTTCCGGATCGTCCATCAGCGCGGCGAGCGGGTCGATCGGGGGAACCCGGGGGATCTCCACCAGGCCGCCGCCCAGCCGCCGCCGCGGAGCGACGGGGCGCACCACCGTCGTGTCATGGGATTCGACCGAAATCGCGGAGTTCGAGCCCTCCCGGGGGCGGAAGATCGCCTGGGTCGACATCGGCCGACGTACCGACGACGATTCCGCCAGCACGTCCGCGCGCTGAGTGGCCGGGCCGTCGTCTTCCAGTTCGGCCGCGGTCTGCCCTGCGTCGTCGTCGCGGTCAGCCATCAGTCCGAATACCTCGGTGTCGGTGGTACCGGCGCCGGCCCCAGCACCGTCAACCACTTGCGGTACAAGGTGTTCCACGTGCCGTCGCGGCGGATGCGCTCCAGTGTTCCGTTGACGAAGCGCACCAGCCCGGTGTTGTTCAGGTTGATCCCGATCCCGTACGGCTCCTCGTCCATGCTCGGTCCGACGATGTGCAGGTACGGGTCCTGAGACATCAGGCCGGCCAAGATCGAGTCGTCGGTGCTGACGGCGTCGACCTGACGCTGTTGCAGCGCCACCAGGCAGTCGGCCCAGTTCACCACCGAAACGATGATCGGGGCCGGAGTGATGTTGCGGATCCGCCGCAGCGAGGTGGTGCCCTGCGCCACACAGACCCGCTTGCCGGAGAGGTCCGCGGCCTGGCGGATCGCGGAGTCGCGCGGGACCAGCAGTCGCTGATTGGCCACCAGGTACACCGTGGAGAAGTTCACCAGCTCACGTCGGCCGCAAGTGATGCTCATGGTCTTGACCACGATATCGACTTCGGACTTCTGCAGGGCCGCGATCCGTTCGGCCGACGCCAGTATTCGGTATTCGACTTGCGAGGGCGTGCCGAAGATGTCGCGGGCCACCTCGCCGGCGATATCGACGTCGAAGCCGGTGATCTCACCGGTGATCGGGTCGCGGAAGCTGAACAGGTTGCTGCCGATGTCCAGCCCGACGATCAGCCGGCCCCGATGGCGGATCTTGGCGACCGCCGCATCAGCCTCGGCCTTGGTGTGGAACGGGCGCAGGCTGGCGGTGGCATCGCAGTCCTCGGTGCGCGGTTCCGGCGGCCGTGGCGCCTCCGGCGCCAACTCCTCCATACCGGCCGGGGTGGGCGGTGGCAGCGTCGGCATCGCGGTCGCGGTCACGAATTCCGAGCGGCCGCAGCCGGTCAGGCCGGACAGCACCAACACGGCGCTCAATGCGCACAGCAGCAACCGGGGCCGACGTTGGATCATCATCTGTACTCGTTCAGTCGAGGCCACAAGCCCAGCGCGACCGCGATCGCGGCACCCATGCTCAGTACCGCGCCGCCCACCGGGGCCACCGACAGTACCCGGCGGGCGTTGAGGACATCGCCGCGCAGCTGATTGCGACTGTGCTGCAGCGCCTTGTCCAGGGCCGCATCGAGCTGGTCGAACGCCGGCGTCGAGTCGTCGCCGCTGCCTCCCAGCGCGACCTGGGTGGCGGCCCGGTAGTTGCCGACGCTGATGTACGCGTTCATCCGATCATTGGCCTGCCGCCAGCGGGCCAGCAGCTGCCCGGCGTTGGCCAGGTCGGCCTTGTCCACCGCGTCGCCGCGCTCCAGATACTCCTGCAGCTGCTCCTGCATGGTGTCGATGCGCTGGTAGAAGGTCTGCTTGCGGGTCTCCTCGTCGCCGCGCCGGATCAGCGACAGGGTCTCGTCGGCACGGGCCTGCTGCGCGGTGATCGCCAGATTGGTGATCTCTTTGAGCGACTCGGCGCCGGTGTCCTTGGCGGTGCGGCTGCCCGCGGTGGAGATCACCAGCACCGTTCCGACCCAGATGACCATCAACAGAATCGCGAGGCCACCGGCGACCAGACCGGGGTTGATCCGGCGCCGGGTGTGTCGGGCCAGCCAGCGGTGCGCGAACGCGCCGAACAGCACGGTGGTCGCGACCACCAAAATCACCGGTGCCGGAACCCGCGTCGACGCCGTGGTCTGCACGTCCACGGTCGCCGAAGTCGCCTGGTAGAGGCGCTGGGCGTCGGGAAGGATGGTGTGCTGCATCAGCTCGGAGGCTTCCGACAGGTACGACGAGCCGACTGGATCACCCGAGCGGTTATTGGTCCGGGCCGTCTCGATCAGACCGGTGTAGACGGCCAGCTGCGCATTGATTCGGCCCAGCAGTTGCAGCAGTGGCTCGTCGTCCAGACCGCCGGAGGCCCTGGTCACTGCCACCGCGGCGGCGGTGATGGCCTGTTCGTAGCGTTCCCGCACCGCCCGCGGTTCGCCCTGGGCGATGAATGCGGTGGCTGCCGCGGCGTCGGCGACCGACAGGGTGGTGTAGAGCTGCCCGGCGGCATACGCCAACGGCTCGGTGTGGTCGAGCACCGTGGTCAGGGTGTTCTGCCGGTTGTTGATCGTGGTGGCGGTGGCGAAGGCGCTGAGGCCGCCGAGGGCGGCGAGGATGAGTCCGATGGCCAGAATGCGGCCGGGGGTGGTGGTGAAGAACCACCATCGGGGTCTGGCCGGTTCGGTCGGCGACCGTAACCCCGCTGGCTCGGTTGACGGGTGCGCCAACTCAACGGTCACGTCTGTTCAGGCTCCATCCCTGCGGCTGATCGCGGCACCAACGATAATAAAGGGATTCTAAGAGCGTGGGCGGTGTCTGCGCGGACTCTCGGGCCGGTTGTTGTCGAAAACGTCGCGTGATCTCGCCAGAACCGAGACCTTGCCCGCCCCGATACGCTTCCAAGCGTGCGTGGTGACGGCGATGGGTGGGCGATCTCCGATACCGGCGTCCGCTTCTGGGGCCGGCACGGTGCGGCGGGGCTGCTTCTGCGGGCTCCCCGGCCCAATGGTGCCCGCACCGTGCTGCTGCAACACCGCGCCTGGTGGAGCCATCAGGGCGGCACCTGGGCGCTGCCCGGCGGCGCTCGCGACAGCCACGAGACCGCTGAAGAGGCCGCGATCCGGGAGGCGCAGGAGGAGGCCGGCCTGCCCGCCGAGCGGATCATCGTGCGGGCGGCGGTGGTGACCGCGTCGGCCAGTGGCACCAGCTGGACCTACACCACCGTCGTCGCCGACGCCGACGAGTTGCTGCCGGTGGTGCCCAATGGAGAGAGCACCGAACTGCGGTGGGTCGACGAACATGACGTCGCCGGGCTGCCGTTGCATCCGGGTTTCGCCGCCAGCTGGGATTTGTTGCGCGGGCTGGAACTGCCCGGCTGAGACCGGCCGCCCGCTACGCCCCGGTCAGCCCGGCCCGCAGTGCCGCCGCCGCGGCCCGGGGGTCCTCGGCAGCGGTGATCGCGCGCACCACCACCACCCGGCTGGCGCCGGCCGCCACCACCTGCGGCAGCCGCTCGAGGTCGATACCGCCGATGGCGAACCACGGCTTGGCCTGGCCCGCGTCGGCGGCGAACCGCACCAGCTCCAGCCCCGGGGCCGATCGGCCCGGCTTGGTCGGCGTGGGCCAGCACGGCCCAGTGCAGAAGTAGTCGACCGGCTCGGACAGGGCCGTGCTGACCTGATCGCGGTCATGGCACGACCGGCCGATCAGCATCTGCGGCCCGATGACCTCGCGCGCCGCCGGCAGCGGCAGGTCGTCTTGGCCCAGATGCAGCATGTCGGCACCGGCGGCACGGGCGATGTCGGCGCGGTCATTGACCGCCAGCAGGGCCCCGTGCTGTCGCGCGGCGTCAGCCAGGATCTCCAGCGCCGCCAGTTCGCCGCGGGCCTCCAGCGGGCCGAACCGCTGCTCGCCCGCCGAACCCTTGTCGCGCAGTTGGATGATGTCGACGCCACCGGCCAGCGCGGCATCGGCGAACTCGGCCAGGTCACCGCGTTCCCGGCGGGCATCGGTGCACAGGTAGAGCCGGGCATCCGCGAGTCGGGCGCGACGGTCGGAGGGCGGGCTGGGGGGTCGGCCGGAGGGTTTGTGCACACCGCGACGCTAGCGGCTAGCTTGGTGTGTTGACACGCGAGCAGGTGGAAGGGAGCAGCACATGCCCGGACCCTCGCTCGGTTCGCTGGCCGTGATCGGCGGCGGTGTCATCGGGCTGTCGGTGGCTCGGCAGGCCGCCCGGGCCGGCTGGTCGGTGCGGGTGCACCGCACCACCGAATACGGCGCCTCCTGGGTGGCAGGTGGCATGCTGGCCCCGCACAGTGAGGGGTGGCCGGGCGAGGACCGGCAGCTGCGGCTGGGATTGCGCTCGCTGGAGCTGTGGCACGACTTCCTCGACGGGCTGCCGGCCCAGGTTGTCACCGCGCGCGAATCGCTGGTGGTGGCCGCCGACCGCGCCGACGTCGCAGACTTGCGCACTGTCGCCGACTGGCTGTCCGCGCAGGGCCACCCGGTGATCTGGGAATCCGCCGCCCGTGACATCGAACCGCTGCTGGCCGGCACCATTCGGCACGGTTTCCGGGCCCCCACCGAGTTGGCGGTGGACAACCGCGCGGTGGTCACCGCCCTGGTCGACTCGTGCGAGGACCTGGGCGTCAGTTGGGCCCCACCGGTGGGAGACCTCGCCGAAGTGGCCACCGACGATGCGGTGGTGATCGCCAACGGCATCGACGCCCCCGCGCTGTGGCCCGGCCTGGCGATCCGCCCGGTCAAGGGCGAGGTGTTGCGGCTGCGCTGGCGCAAAGGCTGCCTGCCGCCACCGCAGCGGGTGATCCGAGCGCGGGTGCACGGTCGCGCGGTCTATCTGGTGCCGCGTCCCGATGGTGTGGTGGTGGGGGCTACCCAGTACGAGCACGGCCGAGACACCGCGCCGGCGGTCTCCGGGGTGCGTGACCTGCTCGACGACGCCTGCGCGCTGGTTCCGGCGCTGGGGGAGTATGAGCTGGCCGAATGCGCCGCGGGCCTGCGGCCGATGACGCCGGACAACCTGCCGCTGGTGCATCGTCTCGACGACCGGACCTATGTCGCTGCCGGGCATGGCCGCAACGGGTTCCTGCTGGCACCATGGACCGCCGAACAGGTTGTGTCCGAACTACTTCCGGTTGGAGTACAGCAATGATCATCAATGTCAACCAGAAGCAGGTGGAAGTGGCTGAGGCGACTACCGTCGCGTCGCTGCTGGCTTCGATGGGTTATCCCGATCGCGGTATCGCGGTGGCGGTTGACCGGGCGGTGCTGCCGAAATCGCGCTGGGCCACCACGTTGTCCGATGGTGCCTGTCTCGACGTGGTGACGGCGGTGCAAGGTGGTTGACGACGTGAAATTGACCATCGCCGGGCGGGAGTTCAGCTCCCGGCTCATCATGGGAACCGGTGGGGCGCAAAGCCTGACGTCGCTGGAAGAGGCGTTGGTGGCTTCCGGCACCGAGCTGACCACGGTCGCGATGCGCCGCGTCGATGCCGAAGGCGGAACCGGCATGCTGGACCTGCTGAGCCGGCTCGGCATTACGCCGCTGCCCAACACCGCCGGCTGCCGCAGTGCCGCTGAAGCGGTGCTGACCGCCCAGTTGGCACGTGAGGCGCTCGGTACCGAATGGGTCAAGCTGGAGGTGATCGGCGACGAGCGCACCCTGCTGCCAGACGGCATCGAATTGGTGCGTGCCGCTGAACAATTGGTCGACGACGGGTTTGTGGTGCTGCCCTACACCAATGACGACCCGGTGCTGGCCCGCCGGCTCGAGGACGTCGGATGTGCGGCCGTGATGCCGCTGGGCTCGCCGATCGGCACCGGGCTGGGCATCGCCAACCCGCACAGCATCGAGATGATCGTCGCCGCCGCCGGGGTCCCGGTGGTGCTCGACGCCGGCATCGGCACCGCCAGCGATGCCGCGCTGGCAATGGAGCTGGGCTGCGATGCGGTGCTGCTGGCCACCGCGGTGACCCGGGCGGCCGACCCGCCGGCGATGGCCGCGGCCATGGCGGCCGCAGTCACCGCCGGGTATCTGGCGCGACGTGCCGGACGAATTCCGAAGCGGTTCTGGGCGCAGGCGTCGAGTCCCGCCCTGTGATGCCCGCCGAGGGTGAACGCCGCGATGCGTCGGCGCCATGTCGCTTCGCCGGATTCCCGCTCGGCGGAGAGCAACGTCGATGAATCGCTATGTCGCCTTAGGGAGTTCGATGGCGGCCGGACCCGGAATCCGGCCTCGTGCCGCCGGCGCGCCGCGGGCGTCGGGCCGCTCAGCACGCAACTACCCGCACCTGGTCGCCCGCAGGCTGAACCTCGATCTGGTTGACGTCACGTTCTCCGGCGCCACGACTGCCCATCTGCTCAAGGAGCGCCAACACGGTGCGCCACCCCAGATCGACGCGCTGGACGGTTCGGAGTCCCTGGTGACCGTCACCATCGGCGGCAACGATGTCGGCTACGTGCCGCTGTTGATGGCCGCGACGCTGCCCGGGATCTTCCAGCGGCTGCCCGCCGTGGCCGCGCTGTTGGACCCTGGGCAGCGCAAGCAGGCGCTGGGCGAGGTCGAAGCGGCGCTGCGGGCCGTCGGCGCGGCCGTGCGGAGCCGCGCACCGCAGGCTCGGGTGTTCTTCGTCGACTACCTGACTCTGCTGCCACCGGCCGGGGTCAGCGCCGGGCGGTTGCCCGAGGACGTCGTGACGCTGGCCCGCCACGTCGCCCACGGTTTGGAGCGCCACACCGCCGCGGCGGCCGCCGCCACCGGCTGTGAGCTCATCCGCGCCGGCGATGCCAGCCGGGAGCACCATCCCTGGTCGGCGCGAGCCTGGACGGTGGGAGCGGGCCTGCCGCTGCCGTGGCGGCCATGGCCCTTTCACCCCAACGCCGCCGGTATGGCCGCGGTCGCCGAGCTGCTCGTCGTGCGTTGCGGCGGCCGGGCCTGACTTCGCATCAGCTTCCTACCCACTAACGTGGGGTCGGTGGACTACAAGTCGAAGTTGATCCCTGCCCTCGGCGCCGTGTTGGTCGGTGCGCTGTTCAGCGCCGGCTGCAGCCGCACGCCGGAAAACACCGAGCAGGGAGCAGATCCCGCCGCGGCCGCTGAGTTCGCCAGTAGCCTGCGCGACAAGGTCACGGTCGACGCCATGATGGCGCACCTGCAGAAGCTGCAGGACATCGCCGACGCCAACAACGGCACCCGTGCCATCGGCACCCCGGGCTACGACGCCAGCGTCGAGTACGTGGCCAGCACCTTGCGTGATCACGGCTTCGACGTCCAGACCCCGGAGTTCACCGCGCGAGTGTTCAAATCCGAGCCCGGCTCGGTGCACCTCGGCGACAAAACAGTCGAAGCCCGCGCGCTGATGTACAGCCTCGGGACACCGCCCGAGGGGGTCACCGGTCCGCTGGTCGCGGCACCGGCTGACGACAGCCCCGGCTGCAGCGCCGAAGACTACGAGGGGCTGACGGTCAAAGGCGCCGTCGTACTGGTAGACCGCGGCACCTGCCCGTTCAAGGAGAAGATGGCCGTCGCCGTCGAGCTGGGCGCGGTGGCGATGGTGGTGGCCGACAGCGTCGACGAACCGAAGATGGGCGGCACCCTCGGTGAGCAGACCGAGGTCAAGGTTCCGGTGGTGAGCGTGACCAAGGCTGACGGCGCGATGCTGCGCGACGGACGCGGGGCGATGACGGTCAAGCTCGAAGCGCACACCGACGACATCCCGTCCCGCAATGTGATTGCGCAGACCAAGAGCGGGTCAACGGAGAACGTGGTCATGCTCGGAGCCCACCTGGACAGCGTTCCGGAGGGCCCCGGCATCAACGACAACGGCTCCGGCGTCGCCGCGGTGCTGGAAACCGCTTTGCAGTTGGGAGATTCGCCCGAGGTGCGCAATGCAGTGCGGTTCGGTTTCTGGGGCGCCGAAGAGCTCGGCCTGATCGGCTCGCGGAAGTACGTCGAGTCGCTGGACGAGGAGCAACTCAAGAACATCGCGCTGTATCTGAACTTCGACATGCTGGGTTCGCCGAATCCCGGCTATTTCACCTACGACGGCGACCAGTCGCTGCCGGCGGACAAGCGCGGCCAGCCGGTGGTGCCGGAAGGTTCGGCCGGCATCGAGCGGACCATGGTCGCCTACCTCAAGTCGGCCGGCAAGGAGCCGCGCGACACCTCGTTCGACGGCCGCTCCGACTACGACGGATTCACCCAGGCCGGTATCCCCTCCGGCGGGTTGTTCTCCGGTGCGGAGGTGAAGAAGTCGCCCGAGGAGGCCAAGCTGTGGGGCGGCGCCGCCGATGAGCCCTTCGACCCGAACTATCACCAAAAGGGCGACACCATCGAGAACATCGACCGCGACGAACTGGCCATCAACGGCGGCGGAGTGCCCTATTCCGTCGGGCTGTACGCCCAGGATCTCAGCGGCCGCAACGGGGTCCCGGTGCGCGACGATCGCACCCGCCACATCCTCACCCAGCCATGATCCGTCCGGCGGGAGCCCTGCTGGTCGCTGTCGGCGTACTGGCGGGCTGCTCGCCGGAGCCCGTGCAGCCGCCGCTGTCGAATCGGCTGGCGGGCCAGGTCACCGTCGCGGGGATGCTGACGCATCTGCAACGACTGCAGGAGATCGCCGACACACACCAACGGAATCGGGCTGACGGCACGCCGGGGTACGACGCCAGTGCCGATTATGTGGCCAATGCCCTGCGCGACAAGGGTTTCGAGGTGGTGACGCCCGAACTCATCCGGTTGGACACCATCTCGGCCGGTAAACCCACGCTGACCGTCGCCGGGGTTGGTTACCCGGTCGATCAGGCCTCGCTGCTGGTGCGCACACCGGCCGGCGGGATCAGTGGTCCGGTGGTCCGCCCGACGCGGTCGTCGGGTTGCGCGGCGGCCGACTACCCGCCGAAGGTGCCCCGTGGGGGGATCGCGGTGGTCAGCGACGCCGGGTGCTCGGTGGTGGTCAAGCAGAACGTGGCCGCCCAGCGTGGCGCCGCCGCGCTGGTCGTGGTGAGCCTGCCGAGCCGCACCGGAGCGCCGGCCGGACTGTTCCCTCCGGAGTACTACGACCAACTCACCATGCCGGTAGCGGTGGCCGGACGCGACGGCGACCACGCGTTGCGTCGCGCGACCGGAACGGTGCGGCTGGTCCTGGACGGCCACACCGAGAAGGTCACGTCTCGGAATGTTTTGGCGCAGACGAAAAGCGGTTCGCCGCATGACGTCGTGATGGTGGGCGCGCACCTCGACAGTGCACTCGGCAGCCCGGGGATCAACGACAACGGCTCGGGGGTGGCGGCGGTGTTGGAGACCGCACTGCAGCTCGGTCCGGAGCCGGCGGTGACCAACGCGGTCCGGTTCGCTTTCTGGGGTGCCGAGGAGCAACAACTCGGCGGTTCCAGCGACTACGTCTTCGGGCTAGACCGCGAGCAGCTCAACGACATCGCCCTGTACCTGAACTTCGACATGCTCGCCTCTCCCAACCCCGGCTTCTTCACCTATGACGGAGATCAGTCCGCGCTGCCGAGCCGCGACATCACCCCCGCTGACGTGCCGGTCGGATCAGGCGGTATCGAGCGCACCCTGGCCGGTTACCTCAACCTGGTGGGCGTGCGGCCCGCCGATATGCCGCTCAGCAGCGACACCGACTACAGCCCGTTCGTGGTGGCAGGGGTGCCTATCGGGGGCATCACTAGCGGTGCTTCCCAGCTCAAGACCACCGCTCAGGCCCGACTGTGGGGCGGCAAGCCCGGCGCGGCGTTCGACCCCAACTACCGCGGCCCCGGTGACACGGTCGAGAAAATCAATCAGCGCGCTTTGGCGCTAACCGGTGCGGCGGTGGCGTTCGCAGTGGCAAACTATGCGCAGTCCATCGGCGGTCCCAATGGAGTCCCAGCGCGCGACAAGCGACACCGGGCTCCGCTGGGGCCATAGTTCCGCATTAGGCGGACATCCGTACAAGTACGGGCGGGCTCTATATTGAATCCGCAACGGCCCGTTTACCCAGCTGTGTTAGTAATGCTGTGCACGTGACAGAGCTGGCCTGAGTTGATCGGGGGTGGTGACCTCGCTTGGTGCCACGAACGACCCTGTTGGACGCACTGTTGGTGCCCGCATAAAGCGGCGCCCCAAGGACCGCAAGGCGCAGATAACACGCGCTGCCGCGGAAACCTTCAGTGCACAGGGCTACCACGCGACCAGCATGGAGGCGATCGCTTCCAAGGTCGGGATTTCCGCGCCGGCGCTGTACCGGCACTATCCCAGCAAGTACGAGATGTTCTCGGTTGTCGTCGGCTCGCTCGGCCAGCAGTTGGTGGACTGCACAGCGTTCGTCGACGAGTTCTCCGACGCCGACATGCAGGACAACGCGCCGGCTGTGCTGGACCAGGCTGTCGACGGGCTCATCACGTCCTCGATCCTCAACCGCGAAGGCAGCGGGCTGTTCCGGTGGCAGGCTCGCTATCTGCAGTCTGAGGACCAGGCCAAGCTCATGATGCAGATGCACACCGTGGGTGCACGCCTGAAACGGCCGATCAGTGTCATGCGCCCGGAACTGAACTCGCTGGAGCAGTGGACTCTGACGGTGGCATTGGTCAGTGTCGCCGGCAGCATTAACGGACACCGGCTGCAGCTGCCGGATGACGAGATCAAGCCGTTGCTCATCGCGGCGTCACGATCAGTGGTCGCTGCGCAGCTGCCCGGAGCCGACGACATCGGCGTCAATCGACCCTCGGTGTGGCGGATCTTCACCCCGGACGCCGGGCCTTACGAGGCACTGTTGAACGCGGCGGTCCTGTTGTTCGGCAAGCAGGGGTATGCCGAGACCGGCGTCACCGAGATCGCGGATGCCGTCGGCGTCCCAGCCTCCGGCGTCTACCGCTACTTCTCCAGCAAGAGCGACATCCTGACGACCGGGCTGCAGCGTGCCGTGGACCGGATAGCCGGGGAGATGGCGGCTATCGCCGGTGTCTTCGCCGAGCCGGAAGAGGCGCTGCGCCGGTTGATCGAGGCGTACGTGGCTACGGTGTTCGCCAATCCCGAGTTGGCGTCGGTCTATGACACCGAGCGGGTGAACCTGGCGCCGGCGGAGCGTGAGCTGCTGCGCGATTCCGAACGCGCGTTCATCGAAACCTGGGCCCGTCCGCTGATGGCGATCAGGCCGGATCTGGACGTGATGCACGCGAAGTTCTTGGTGCACGCCTTGGCGGCGCTGGTCGACGACCTGGGGCGGGTTGCCCGAGGCGGCGAGATTCCCGGCCAGGGGTTCCTGGCCGGAGGCCCGGGCTACGCCCAGGCCTGCATACGCCGGCTGATGGAGTCCATCGTCTTCGCCGGCGTGGACGAGAACTGAGGAGGCTTGCTGAACCGCTGGGTTGTCAGGCGGTTCCAGCTTCGCCTCTCCTGCGTCGAGGCTCGCTGAACCGCTGGGTTATCAGGCGATTTCGTAGTCGTCCAGCGGGAAATGCGAGCCGTCGCGAACCGCATTGCGCACCGTGGTGGGCCGCAGCAGCGTCGCTTCGCCGCTGGGGTCGTAGTAGTAAGACCGCGACGTAGCGCAGTCCCCGGCGTAGAACACCGTGTGGTCCAGCCGTTTGGTCATGGCGCCCAGGAACCGGGTGTTAGCGGCCTCGGTGACCTCGAACGTCGTCGCGTTGCGCCGCCGCATCTCGCCGAACAGCCGGCCCATGTGCCGCATCTGGTATTCCATGGTGTTGAAGAACGACAGGCCGGAGAACCCGTACGGGCTGGCCAGGCTCAGGAAATTCGGGAAATGCGGGATCGACAGGCCCTGGTAGGCCTGGAACCGGGTCTCCCGCCACCACTTACCCAGGTTGCGCCCGTCCCGCCCGACGATCTCGATCGCCGGGAAGTTGGCCTCCCACAGGTCATACCCGGTAGCCAGCACCAGGGTGTCGATGACGGTCTTACGGCCGTCGACGGTGACGATGCCATCCGGTTCGATCCGCTCGATGCCGGTGGTCTCCAGGTGCACATGCGGCTTGGTGAAGCTGCGGTAGTAGTCATTCGACCAGCTGGGCCGCTTACATCCGATGTCGTAGGTCGGGGTCAGCTTGGCCCGCAGTTCCTTGTCGCGGATCTGGGCGAACCGGAGCATTTTGCATGCGTCCATCCCGGCGATCGACAGCCGCCGGAATGCGGGGTAATTCAATATCGCGGTCACCGTCATGAACTCCAGCAGGTAGTCGCTGATGAAGCGCATCACCCGCTGGGTGAACGGAACCCGGGCGAACAGTTTCCGCAGCAAGGCCGGGATCCGGAAGTCGATCTTGGGCGCCACCCAGATCGCGGTGCGCTGAAACACGGTCAGGTCGGCGACGGTCTTGGCCAACTCCGGAATCAGCTGCACCGCGGTTGCGCCGGTGCCGATCTGCCCGACCCGACGACCGGTGAAGTCGTAGTCGTGGTCCCAGGCGGCGGTGTGCACCACCTTGCCGGCGAAGCTGTCGATCCCGGCGATGTCCGGGTTGCGCGGCTGGGACAGGAAACCGGTCGCGGTAATCAGGAATCGGGCGCTCAGCGTCGTCCCATCTGCCAGGGCCACCAGCCAGCGCTCGGCGTCCTCATCCCAGTGGGCACCGGCGACCGTGGTGTTGAACCGCATGTGGCGGCGCACGTCGTACTTGTCGGCGACGTGCTCGGCGTAGCGTTTGATCTCCTCGCCGGGTGCGAACATCCGCGACCAGTACGGATTCGGCTCGAACCAGTACGCGTAAGTGGTCGACGGGATGTCGACGGCCAGACCGGGGTAGTGATTGACGTGCCACGTTCCGCCTAGATCGTCCTCCCGCTCGAGCAGCACGATGTCGTCGTAGCCGAGCTTCTTCAGCTCGATGGCTGCGCCCATGCCACCGAAGCCCGCACCCACGATGACGACGTCGAACTGCTCCATACTCATGAAAATTAAGGTACCTGACCCACCGGTAACCAGCGAAGCTCCCGCACGGCCCTGAGGATGGGAGACAATGAGAGGTCAAGACCGTTCACGACCTCGGGAGGACCGTCATGACCAGCCGTGATGTCGAAGCCAACGACGCGGACCTGGCCGAGCAGGCGGTCCCGGTCGGGGAAACCGACAACGAGACCCCGGGCCCCGAAATCTCCACTATCGACAACGCCAACATCGCTGATGTCCTCGAGCAGCACCAGGGAGTGCCCGCAGACGAGGATGGCTACGACCGCTGAGTGGCGGCCCGAGGCGGCGTGGGGGCGCCGGGACACCGCTAGGGTTAGACGCTTCGGCCAGCCGTTGACCAACCAGGGAGAGACGTCTACTTGAGCGAGATCCGCCATTCCGGCACAACTCGTCCCGTGGGGCTGCTCGGCGTCGGCGCCGCGCGCCCGGCGCGCGTGGTCACCAACGACGAGATCTGCCGGCGTATCGACTCCTCGGACGAATGGATCTATTCGCGCACCGGGATCAAGACCCGCCGATTCGCCGACGCTACCGACACCGTGGCGGGTCTGGCCGTCGAGGCTGGTCGCAACGCGTTGGAGCAGGCCGGGATCGACGGGGCCGACGTCGATGCGGTCATCGTGGCGACCAGTACCAACTTCCGTCAGACGCCGTCGTGTGCGCCCACCGTCGCGGTGGGGCTCGGGGCGGCGGGGGTGCCGGCGTTCGATGTGGCCACCGGGTGCGCGGGATTCGGTTATGCCCTATCGGTGGCGGCCGATCTGCTCCGTGGCAGAACAGTCAACACCGCGTTGGTGATCGGTTCAGAGGTGCTCTCCCCGACGATCGACATGACCGACCGCTCGAACTGCTTCATCTTCGGAGACGGGGCCGGTGCCGTGGTGGTCGGTGAGACGCCCACGCACGGCATAGGCTCGACGGTCTGGGGCAGTGACGGTTCGAACAGTGACGCGATCCGCCAAGACATCGACTGGATCAGCTACACCGAACATCCGGACGGCCAGCGTCCCTTCCTGCGCATGGACGGTAGTGCGGTATTCCGTTGGGCGGCTTACGAAATGAGCGGCATAGGGAAACGCGCCATCGCGGCGGCCGGGTTGGACGCCCATGACATCGACGTGTTCATTCCGCACCAGGCCAACAGCCGGATCAACGCGCTGATCGCCAAGAGCCTTGAGCTGCGCTCCGACGTCGTCATCGCCAATGACATCGAGAACAGCGGAAACACCTCCGCGGCGTCTATCCCGCTGGCGATGGAGCAGTTGTTGTCGGCGGGGGCGGCCAAGTCCGGTCAGCTGGCCCTGCT
Source organism: Mycobacterium sp. UM_WGJ (assembly GCF_000455125.1). Lineage (GTDB taxonomy): Bacteria > Actinomycetota > Actinomycetes > Mycobacteriales > Mycobacteriaceae > Mycobacterium. The sequence goes on along the minus strand of NZ_AUWR01000001.1, from coordinate 51,132 downwards.
GCTGGGCTACGGGTCAGGTCTGAGTTACGCGGCCAGCGTCGTCGCCCTGCCCTGATCCACGGTTTCAGTCCAGCAGGCGCAGCGCGGCATCGACTGCCAGCACCGGTACATCCAACGTCTTGGACGCCAGATCGTGGCGGGCCCCGGTGATCTCGACGACCTCATGCGGCGCAGGAATCAGCGCGGCCGCGGCGCGAATCTCGGCACCGGTGCCGAAGCTGTCCGAACTGCCGTGCGTGAACACCGTCGGCACGCCGATCTGGGGCAGGTGCTCGGTGCGGGTGCGCTCGGGTTTCCCCGGCGGGTGCAGCGGATAGGAAAACAAGGTCAGCAGGTCGACCGCAACGTCGCCGGCTGCCACCACCATCGAGGTCTGCCGGCCGCCGTAGGAGTGCCCGCCGACGATCAGCGGACCGTCGGCCAGGCCGCGGGCGTACTCGATCGCCTCGGTGATGCCTTCCCGGTCGCCGGTGCCCGACCCTGATGGAGGGCCCTTGGGGCGACGCCGCCGGAACGGGAGGTTGTAGCGGATCGCGAGGAAACCGCGACGTGCCCATTCGTCGCAAAGTCGTTGCAGCATCGGGGAATCGCGGTCGCCGCCGGCGCCGTGCGTGAGCAACACCACGCCGGCGGGGGTGTCATCTGGTCGGTGCGCTAGCCCGTCCAAATCCGCTATTTCGTGCGGGCTCACGAGGTACCCAGGCCCAACCGGAACAACGGCGAGACCGGTCCGTGCCCCTGGCCCAGCGGGTAAGCGGCACGCAGGCACTCGGTCACCCAACGCTTGGCGAAGGCCACCGCGTCCGGAACGCTGAACCCGTGCGCGAGCGCGGCCGCCGAGGCCGCGGCGAGGGTGTCGCCGGCGCCGTGGTCGTCGCCGGTGGCCACCCGCGGACCGGGGAACTCCAGAAAATCCTTGCCGTCATAGAGCAGGTCCGGACTGTGCTCCGCCGAGGGCAGGTGTCCGCCCTTGACCAGTGCCCACCGCGGACCCAGCGCATGCAGCGCACGCGCGGCCGCACGCTGGGACGCGGCGTCGACAACGTCGATACCGACCAGCAGTCGCACCTCGTGCAGGTTCGGGGTCACCAGCGTTGCGAGCGGAAACAAGCTGTCGCGCAGGGCATCCAGTGCCGACGACGCCAGCAGTGCATCACCGTGCATGGACGCCGACACCGGATCGACCACCAAGGGGACCGTGAGGCCGAGTTCTTGCCATGTCGCAGCCACCGCGGTGATGATCTGCGCCGACGCCAGCATCCCCGTCTTGGCGGCCTGAATCCCGATGTCGGGCACCACCGCCGTAATCTGGGCAGCGACGGTGTCGGCGGGAACCTCGTGAAAGCTCTTGACTCCCACGGTGTTCTGCACCGTCACAGCAGTAACCGCGACGCAGGCGTGCACCCCCAGCAGCGCGCACGTGCGCATGTCGGCCTGAATGCCCGCGCCGCCCCCGGAGTCCGAACCGGCAACGGTGAGTACCCGTACCGGCGTCGCCCCCGGCGGGGCCAGTGGCAGGAAACCCACTGTGCTGGATGACTGGCGACCCGCTTCGCCCGGCTCCGCCGCGCTTGCGATCACCACTAGGTGGAGATGGGCAGGTACACCCGGTTGCCGTGGTCGGCGAACTCGGCTGACTTCTCGGCCATGCCCTGCTGGATGGCGGCGTCGATGTCGTCCTCGGTCTGCAGGCCGTGCTCGTTGGCGTAGTCGCGCACGTCGTGGCTGATCCGCATCGAGCAGAACTTCGGGCCGCACATCGAGCAGAAGTGCGCGGACTTCGCCGGCTCGGCAGGCAGCGTCTCGTCGTGGTACTCGCGCGCGGTATCCGGGTCCAGGGACAACGCGAACTGGTCATACCAACGGAACTCGAAGCGTGCCTTCGACAATGCGTTGTCGCGATCCTGTGCTCCGGGGTGCCCCTTGGCCAGGTCGGCGGCGTGTGCGGCGATCTTGTAGGCGATCACCCCGTCCTTGACGTCCTTGCGGTCCGGCAGCCCCAGGTGCTCTTTGGGGGTGACGTAGCACAGCATCGCGGTGCCGGCCTGGGCGATGATCGCTGCGCCGATCGCCGAGGTGATGTGGTCGTAGGCCGGTGCGATGTCGGTGGCCAGCGGTCCTAGCGTGTAGAACGGCGCCTCGTCGCACCATTCCTCTTCCAGTCGCACGTTCTCGACGATCTTGTGCATCGGGACGTGGCCCGGTCCCTCGATCATCACCTGCGCGCCACGGGATTTGGCGATCTTGGTCAGCTCGCCCAGGGTGCGCAGCTCGGCGAACTGGGCTTCGTCGTTGGCGTCGGCAATGGAGCCGGGCCGCAGCCCGTCGCCGAGGGAGAAGGTGACGTCGTAGCTGGCCAGAATGTCGGCCAGTTCTTCAAAGTTGGTGTACAGGAACGACTCCTGGTGCCGTGACAGGCACCATGCCGCCATGATCGAACCGCCGCGCGACACGATGCCGGTGACCCGCTTGGCCGTCAACGGCACATACCGCAACAGCACTCCGGCGTGCACGGTCATGTAATCCACGCCCTGCTCGCACTGCTCGATCACGGTGTCGCGGTAAAGCTCCCAGGTCAGTTTGGTCGGGTCGCCGTTGACCTTCTCTAGCGCCTGGTAGATCGGTACGGTACCGATCGGCACCGGCGAGTTGCGCAGAATCCACTCCCGCGTCTCGTGAATGTCCTTGCCGGTGGACAGATCCATGACGTTGTCGGCGCCCCAGCGCGTGGCCCACACCAGCTTGTCCACCTCTTCGGCGATCGAACTGGTCACCGCGGAGTTGCCGATGTTGGCGTTGATCTTCACCTTGAACGCTTTGCCGATGATCATCGGCTCCAGCTCGGGGTGGTTGTGGTTGGCCGGGATCACCGCTCGTCCGCGGGCGACCTCGTCGCGGACCAGCTCCGCGGGAACTCCCTCGCGGGCGGCGATGAAGGCCATCTCGGCGGTGATCTCACCGGCCTGGGCGCGCTGCAGCTGGGTGCCGCGATCGGTCACCACCCCGGGCCGCGGTGGCAATCCGCGGTGCAGGTCGATGTCGGCATTGGCGTCGGTGTAGGGACCGGAGGTGTCATAGACGTCGAAGTGCTCACCGGTGGTGAGGTTGATGCGCCGGAACGGCACCTTCATCGTCACGCCGCCGGGAGCTTCGAACTCGCGGTAGGCCTTCTCGCTGTAGGGGATGGGCCCGGTGGTGACCTGCGGCTCCACTGCAACGTCAGTCATAGTTCTTCCTCTCCCTTGCCGGCATGACCCGGTCAGGTTCGTACGGTCGACGGCCCCGGCCGTCCTCTCAGCGCACTGGTTGCGCTCCCGCGGTTTTTGCGATTTCTGCACTGGCGATTCGTGCACTGCCACGCTATCGCAGCTCAGCAGCCGGCGTAAGGCGCTGAGGGTTCCGGACCAGAATTAGGCAACCGATCATTTGCTTAGCTAACATATGCGCTTTGGGGTGGAAGTAGCTGGGAGAGTTATGACGGCGCAGATTGAGCAGGTGAACACCGGTGTCCCGGACCCGGGCGCCGCGGAGGGACCTGCCACCGCCCGCCGCCAGCTGCGCTACGACCGTGGCCACCCGCGCTACAAATGGGTCGCGCTGTCCAACACCACACTGGGTGTTCTGCTCGCCACCATCAACGGCTCGATCGTGTTGATCTCGATGCCGGCGATCTTTCGGGGTATCGGCCTCAATCCGCTGGAGCCGGCGAACGTCAGTTACCTGCTGTGGATGTTGATGGGCTATCTGCTGGTGTCGGCTGTGCTGGTGGTGTTCTTCGGCCGGCTCGGCGACATGTTCGGCCGGGTGCGCATCTACAACTTGGGCTTCGTGGTGTTCACCGTCGCGGCGATCGCGCTGTCGATCGACCCGTTCGACATGGGCCGCGGTGCCCAGTGGCTGATCGCGTGGCGGGTGGTGCAGGGCGTCGGCGGGGCGATGCTGATGGCGTCGTCCTCAGCGATCCTCACCGACGCGTTCCCGGCCAATCAGCGTGGCATGGCGCTGGGTGTCAACCAGGTGGCCGCAGTCGCCGGGTCCTTTGTTGGCCTGTTGATCGGCGGCGTGCTGTCGGAATGGGACTGGCGGGCGGTGTTCTGGGTCGGGGTCCCGATCGGAGTGCTGGGCACCATCTGGTCGGTACGTTCACTGCACGAACTCGGGGAGCGGGCGCCGGCGAAGCTGGACTGGGCGGGCACCGCGACGCTTGGGTTGGGCCTGACCGTGGTGCTGACCGCCATCACCTACAGCATTCAGCCGCATGGGTCTTCGCCCACCAGCTGGGCCAACCCGGTTGTGCTGGGTGCGCTCGGGCTCGGAGTGGCGCTGTTGGTGCTGTTCTGTTTCATCGAGCTACGGGTTGCCGCTCCGCTGCTGGACGTTCGGCTCTTCGCGATTCCGGCGTTCGGTATGGCCAACGCGGCAGGCTTGCTGTCGGCGATCGGGCGCGGCGGCATGCAGTTCATGCTGATCATCTGGCTGCAGGGCATCTGGCTACCGCTGCACGGCTATAGCTACGAATCGACGCCGTTGTGGGCCGGTATCTATCTGCTGCCCATGACGGCCGGGTTCCTGTTGGCCGGTCCGGTGGCCGGATCGTTGTCGGACCGCCGCGGTGCCCGTCCGTTCACGGTCGGCGGCATGGTGCTGATGGCGGCGACGTTCGTGGGTCTGGTGTTGCTGCCGGTGAACTTCGACTACCGGGTGTTCGCGGCGCTGGTCTTCCTCAACGGACTGGGTGGCGGAATCTTCACCGCGCCCAACAGTGCCGTGGTCATGTCCAGTGTCCCGGCCGACCAGCGAGGGGCGGCCTCCGGTGTGCGGGCCACGTTCTTCAACGCCGGCACCTCGTTGTCGATCGGAATCTTCTTCTCGCTGATGGTGATCGGGCTGGCCGAGACGTTGCCGGCGGCGCTGGCTGCTGGGTTGCGGCAGGAGGGCGTCTCGGCCGGTGTCGCCGATCAGATAGCCAACACCCCGCCGGTGGGCAGCCTCTTCGCGGCGTTTCTGGGCTACAACCCGATTGCCGAACTCTTGGCGCCGTCGGGCGCGCTGGCCGCACCCGGCGTTGATGCCGAGACGTTGACCGGCCACAGCTTCTTCCCGCAGCTGATCTCCGGGCCGTTCCATACGGGTCTCGCAGTGGTCTTTGCCGCCGCGGCGGTCATGATGCTGCTCGGTGCGCTCGCGTCGTGGCGGACGCCGGGGCGCTATGCCGTCGAGCCGCTGAATCTGAAGGACTAAGCCCCCAAACCGTCGCGAAACGTCGGTCGCGGAACTGGGCCGTTAGGGTCTCGTTCTGGTACCAAAGTGACGGGTGTGACACCTTGGGCGCACGGGGTTGGACGCCATCGCTGCACGTCAGAGGCCATCGACACGCCCGAATGGGGTGGAGTTGACCGCACCCCGTCGGTGGTGCACTATGGACCGTGCAAGCACCTCGTTAGGTGAGGCGTCTGCACGGACATAGGCCACTGACCCCGAACGTCGAAAGACGCCCCGGGTCAGGACAGCTCCTCCCGGCTTAAGGGTTGAGCCCAAGTGGCTTCCCGGATTGGGACACGCCGTGCAGTGTCAAAACTCTGACGAGAGGGGTGCGGTCTTCCGACAGTCGTCGGAGCTGCCCTCCTGAGCATGCGGTGAAACCGGCGCACCACGGCGCGCCCGCGACCGAGAGGAGGTGAGGGACGAATGAGTTCCGGTGATAGTCCGAGCCGATATCTGACATCAGTTCCGTCCCCATCCGAACGGTCGCATACCGCCTCCCGCTGAGCCACGACTCCGGCCTTCAGCTGAGCGCGTAGCACCGTTACGCGACTAGGAGGCCATCATGGTTGCAATCGCCTACACCGACATCACGGCTCCGGCCCCGCGCGCCACCAGCGCGCCGAAGAAGCTGGACCGCCGTCCTGCCGCGCCTACCTCAGACCCGGTGGTCGACATGACCACTCGGCTGCTCAGTGGCCCGCTGCACCAGATGTACGCACTCCTGTGGCGCGTCGGAGTGCTGACCGTCAACAACTGAGGTCAACCGAGGCTGAACCTCGGCTAGACGTCTTCTAGGGCCTCGCCGAGCTGTTCGAGCACCTCACTGCGGTGGTTGCTGGCCAGAATGTGGCCGGCAGCCACCGCCACGGCCACCGGCCAGTCGATGATCTCGAAAGCCGCCAGCAACGCCAGCCCGCCGTAGTAGGCCAATTGCTCAGGCCGCGGCACCGTCACCTTGCCGAACAGCGGCAATTCAACGGCGAACCCCTCTGCCTCGCGAATGTGGGCCACTGCCTCGCGCTGGGAAGCGCTGCGCCGCGGCTTGTCCGCCATCATGAACCTCCTGGTGGCGACGGGTCGCCGGATGATCGAGCCGCGACCGTTCCGCGGCGGGAGCCAGTGTCCCCATTGTGCACAAGCCGCAGCCGCGGCGCCGGGTGACCGTCGGATGATTCCTGCGGGCGGTCCGGTTGACGCGGCCCGGGCACGATGAACTCCTTCGGCTTGGCCATGTCGTCCCGCGCCCCCGACAGCAGTTTGGGCACCACGGCTGCGCCGACGGTGGCCACCGTCGCCGTACCCAGAGCCTGGGCCCAGCCCAGAGGCCCGATCGGAGTGCAGCCCAGCAGCTGGCTGATACCGGGGATGGTGATCAGCGTCCCCATCATGCCCAGCGAGCCGACAGCGGTCGCCACCACCAGCGGATCACGCGAATCCAGCAGAGTCTGCCCCAGTTGCGTGGCGACCAGCGACACCAACGCCACCGTGGAGGCCCGCTGCGGGCGCCCGGTGACCGAAGCCAGACCCCAGGCGGTCACCGCGGCCGACGCCGTCGTCACGCCGCGCACGCCCACCGTGCGCCACAGCGCGCGTTCGTCGGGACCGTGCCCGCCGGCGGCGGCCTGCTCATTGAGCGAACTGACCGCCAGCGCGGTGGCCGGCAGCGCGTCGGTCAGCATGTTGACCAGCAACAGCTGGCGTGCGTTCAGCGGCGAGCGACCGGTCAGCGCGCTCCCGATGATCGCGAAGGCCACCTCACCGGCATTGCCGCCCAGCAGCACCGCCACCGCGGCCTGTACCCGCTGCCACAGCTCGCGGCCTTCGTCCAACGCATCCAGAAGGGTGTCGATCCGCTCGTCGAGCAGCACTACGTCTGCGGCGGTGCTGGCCGCTTCGCTGCCGTGCGCGACCACCGCGATCCCCACGGTGGCGGCCCGGATCGCCGCGGCGTCGTTGGCTCCGTCGCCGACCATCGCCGACACCTTGCCGGTGCGCTCCAGCGTCTGGACGATCTGCACCTTGTTCTCCGGAGACATCCGGGCGAACACCACGCGCTCGGCGACCGCAACCTCTTGGCCCTTGCGGGACAACGCATCCCACTGCGCGCCTGTGATCACCTGATCGTCGTCGACGTCCAGTCCCAGCTCCCGGGCGATCGCGGTGGCGGTCAGCGGGTGGTCGCCGGTGATGAGCCGCACCGGGATTCGCCGGCGCTTGAGGTCGGCGAGCAGTTCGGTGGCCTCGTCGCGCGGCGTGTCCGACAGACCGAGCAGGCCCACGAAGGTCAGACCGTCGCGGCAGTACTCTGCGATCTCCTCGGGTTCGGGATCGATGCTCAGGGCGGCGCGTTCTGCCGGGGTCAATTGGCGGCGGGCAACCGCAATCACGCGCAGCCCCTCGGCGGCCAAGGTGGCCACCGACTTCTTGATCGCCGGGCCCGCCCCGGCGCACGCCAGCACCACTTCTGGGGCACCCTTGAGGGTCAACTCGGTTCCCCGTATCGAGGCCGAGAACTGACGCCCGGAGCGGAACGGCAGGTGCGCGACCGGCCCTGTCGGTGCGCCGGCGACTCCGGCCAGCGCCGCGCCCTCCACGATGGCGGTGTCGGTGGCGTGCACCTGCCGGGTGCCGTTGGGGACCGGCGCCGCGGCGGCAGCAAAGCGCAGCACGTCGTGCTCGGTGAAACCCGTGGCAGGGTGCACCTGCGACACCCGCAGCCGGTTGCGGCTCAGCGTGCCGGTCTTGTCGAAGCAGACCACGTCGACACGGCCGAGCGCCTCCACCGAACGCGGCACCCGCACCAGCACACCGGCCTTGGTCAGTCGTCGGGCCGACGCCTGCTGTGACAAGGTGGCCACCAGCGGAAGCCCTTCGGGAATAGCTGCGACGCTGACCGCGATGCCGCTGGCCACCGCCTGCCGCAACCCGATCCGGCGGGCCATCCCCAGCCCGGTCACCAGCGCGCCGCCGGCCAGGCTGATCCGCCAGGCCTTGCTGGTCAGCAGGCTCAGCTGATGCTGCAGCCCGATCGCGGACTGATCGCCGGCGACCAGTTCGGCGGCCCGCCTCCCGTGGGTGTCGCCGCCCACCGCGGTCACCAAAGCCACCGCGGTTCCGGTGACGACGGTGGTACCGGCGTAGACCATGCATTCCCGCTCGGCCAGATCGGCACCCGGCGTGGCCTCGACCTGCTTAACCACCGTGAGCGACTCACCGGTCAGCGACGACTCGTCGACCTCCAGGTCGGTCGCGTCGATCAACCGGCCGTCGGCGGGCACCACCTCATGGGAGTGCACCTCGATCACATCGCCGGGCCGCAGTTCCTCGGCCGGAATCTCAACGTGGCTTCCGTCGGGCAGGACCCTGCGCGCCGGCGGAACCTGCTCGTTCAGCAGCACGTTGAGCCGGCGCTCCGCGACCAGGCGCTGCGCGGCCGCGAGCATCGCGTTGCCGCCCAACACCGAACCGACCAGGACCGCGTCGACGGGTGAACCCAGCACCGCGCTGGCCGCGGCCCCCAGCGCCAGCACGGGCGTGATCGGGTCGGACAGTTCACTGCGCACGGCCTGGGCAAACTGCCGCAGCAGCCGCGGCGGCGCGGTTGCCTGCGCCCCGCGGCGGGCCAGATCCACCGCCGCCAGCGCAGCGGCGGCGGCCGGCGCATGGTGGGTGGTGCCGGGCTCATCCAGCTCCGGCGGCGGCAACACCGCCCGGACCTGGTCGACCGACATCGCGTGCCACTCGTGCACCGCCGCCGGCCGCGGCACCGCGGCATCCACGGCACGGCGCGCCAGCCAGTACCCCGAGAGCGCGCCGGCCGCCGCACCCGTGGTCACCGGCCCGGGCCCGCTACCGCGCACCCCGGGCAGCAGTAGCAGCGAGCCCAACGCCGTGGCACCGGTGGAGATCTCCACGCCACGGTGACTGGCGGAGCGGGCCGCGGGCAGCGCGTGCAACACCCGCCAGGCCGCAGCCAGGTCGGTCAGCAACACATCGGCGCACCACGGCGGGACACCTTGTCCCGGCAGCACGCCCAGCGCCACGTCGGCCGCAGCCAGCGCCTCCACGGCTACCGCGGACAGCACCGCGACGTCATGGCCGTCGGCCTGGTAGGCGGTTACCGCGGCGGCCAGCGCCTGGTCTACCGAGGCGCCGTCCAGGGGCCGGATCTCGTCGAAGACCGGCCGCAGCTCCCCGAGCGCGTCGGCCTCCACCGAGAACACCTCGACGTCGGCGCGGCGCGCCTCGGTCACCACCGCGGCGGCCAGCGGCAATAGCGCGGGCTGGAATGACGCCTGCACCCCGGGGCGTGGTCCGATGCGGTGCCAACCCGGTTTGAGGTCGGCGTCGGTCAGGCGTGCCTGGGCCTGCGCCCATGCGGCGCGCAAGTCGTCGTCGTCGGCGCCGCGCACCTGCATCACCCGCAACGTCTCGCCGCATAGCACCCGAGGATCGATGACCACGGTGTCGACGCGGTCGAGTTCACGCAGGCTGCCCGGCCGCAGCACCACCGTGCCGTGGTGATCGGCCAGGCCCCGGCCCAGGGTGGCGGCGAAGGACTCGCGTGCGGTGCGGGTGGCCTTCGGCGCGGTCACCGCGGCGGCCGTGCCGGCCAGGTCGGGATTGCGGGTCGCGGCGCCGATCACCCCAGCGCCCAGGAGTTGTGCCCAGGCGCTGCGGGTCAGGTGGCGCTCGACCGGACCCGGCGGCCGCGGCGCCGGCCGCTGCGGAACGGTCACCGGCGGATGATCGGCGTGGTGGGCGAGCTCCGGCTCGTGGCGGCGCCAGGCGCGGGCCGCGGCGCGTTCCTCCCCGGCGCGCATCGCCTCCACCGACAAGTCCACCGCCAGCGTGGTCGGCGCGGTGTTGAGGGTGTGCACGCCGGCGCTGGCCAGTGCCAACAGCGCATCGGTTGCCTGCTTGCCGAGGCGGTCCTCCAGCAGTCGGCGCACCCGAGGCTGGTAGTCGACGAGGACGACGCCGGCCTCCAAACCGAGCGGCAGGCCCGGCAGGCGCAGCAACCGGCCCACCGTCGCGGCGCCCAAGCCGGCGATGTTGGCGCCGACGGTCAAGGCGCGCAGCGTCTCGGTCATTCCATCGCCGGGCAGACTCACCGGGGCTTGACCGCGGGATTCCGCCGTGCGGTTAGCGAGGCTCGACGCAGGAGAGTCGAAGCTGTGCCGGCTTTCGACGTCGGCCACCACGTGGCACAGTTCACGCACCGAGACGACGTCATCGGCGGTTGAGTCGAGCCCGACCACCAGACGCGACAACGGGTGGTTCAAGCGGACCGAGATCACGCCGGGCAGTGCGCGCGCGGCTTCCACGACGGCGGTCGCCAGCTCGTCACCGGCGGGGCCGTCGAGGCCACGGATCTCGACCCAGGCCCGCCCTTCGCCGCGGAAACAGCGCCGGGACAGCACCGGGCCCCCGTCACCGTTCGGCAGGACAGCCGCGGCAACTCCGGCAGCGGTCTGGACCGAGGCTTCGATCAGCGCTGAGGTCAGTTGGACACCGAAATTCGCTGCGCGCAGCGGCCAGAAGCGGCGGACGGCACGCAGGGAAGAGTCTGAATTCACTCGGTACCCGACTAGTGGCGGGTGCGAGTGCGGTTGCTGCTGGCGCCGCTGCGTGGCTGCCGTGCCGCTGTCTTCTTCGGCTGTGGGGCGCGACGCGCTGACGTCGACGAGTTCGCCGATTTCACCGGCTTCGTCGCCTTCGTCGGCTTTGTCGCCTTCGCCGGCGGCGCCGCCCTGAGCGGCCGTACCGACGCAGTCGAGGCCTGGGCCGACGCCTTGTTGTGATCCGACCGGTTGGTCAGTTGTTTGAGCACCAGTGCGGTGCCGCCCACCGCGACCAACACCGGCCACTCGACCAGCCCGGTCACGCCGAGGGCGCCCAAGGTCAGCGCGGCCGCGGGAGTCGAGTGGCTGCCGGTGCGCAGCCCGCGCTGCACGCCGCCGGCCGCCCCCGTGACACCGCCGATTACCCCGTTGACTGCGGCCCCGCCGATCGCCCCGGCTGCCTCAGTGGTCATGGTGACCGCGCGGCTCGCCGCTCCGGCCACCTTTCTTACCGTCCCTGCGACGGCGTTCATGGGAATTCCCTGCCCTTCAAATGAGCAAATTGGATAATCCGCCTATCCTATGCGCGATTTCGCGATCGGTCCGAAATCCACACCGAATTCATAGAACTGCGGCTTATCAGTCCCGCCGGATCTCGACCAACACCGGCGCGTGGTCACTCGGTGACTTGCCCTTGCGTTCTTCGCGGACGATCTCAGCGTGCGCGACGCGAGTCGCCAGTGCGGGGGAGCCCAGGATGAAGTCGATGCGCATGCCCTGCTTCTTGGGGAACCGCAGCTGGGTGTAGTCCCAATAGGTGTAGACGCCCGGGCCGGGCGTGAAGGGCCGCACCAGATCGAGGAACTGCGCGTCGGCCATCGCCTGGAAGGCCAGACGCTCCGGTGGTGAGACGTGTGTCGCGCCCTCGAAGAACTCCATGCTCCATACGTCGTCGTCCTGGGGAGCGATGTTCCAGTCGCCCACCAGCGCGATGGGCGCCGACGGATCGTCACGCAACCACCCTTCGGCAGTATCGCGCAGCGCCGCAAGCCAATCCAGCTTGTAGGTGTAGTGCGGGTCGTTGAGTGCGCGTCCGTTGGGCACGTAGAGACTCCAGACCCGCACCCCACCGCAGGTGGCGCCCAGCGCGCGCGCCTCCACGGCGGGATCGGCGTCGGCCTTGGCCCATGCCGGTTGGCCGGGAAACCCGACCTCGATGTTGTCCAGGCCGACGCGCGACGCGATCGCCACCCCGTTCCACTGGTTCAGTCCGACATGGGCAACCTCGTAGCCCAACTCGTGAAACGGCAGCGCCGGAAACTGCGCGTCGGTGCACTTGGTCTCCTGCATGGCCAGTACGTCGACCTCGGCACGGGCCAGCCAGTCAGTCACTCGGTCCACCCGAGAGCGGATGGAGTTGACGTTCCAGGTGGCCAGTCGCAGAGCAGTCACGAAGCCACCCTAGTTCGATGGCGGTGACCCGCTGCGCGTGACTTCGTCGCGCTTGCGATCGCCGCTAGAACTAGAGCGCCGACCCGCTGCCCTGCAGCCGGGCATCGATATAGCGGCTGCGGTGCTGGCCTGTGAATCCGATCGCTTCGAAGAACCCGAACACCTGCGGGTCGTTGCTCGGCACCTGCGCGTAACCGCGGGTGGCGCCGCGACCCACCCCCCAGGCCTGCAATGCGCCCCAGATCGCCCGTCCGTAGCCCTGCCGGATCCGGTCGGTGGCCACCCGAACCGCCGTCAGCCCCAGCCACCGCGTCCCGTCCGGGCCCTCGGTGACCGCACCACGCCCCACCGCCATCCCGGGAATCGACGCGAAGATCACCTCACCCTCGACCACCGCGGTCAACACCTCCACCGGTACGTCATGGCCGAATACCGCCAGCCAGTCTGCGTCGGGTTCGCTGATCAGCGCCACCTGGTCCCCGGCCGTCTCGGCGCTCAGCTCGCACACCAGGGTGCGGGTCTCGTGCCGCGTCGGGATGTCCTCGGGCAGCCGCAACAGCCGCTCGGGGACCGCCAGCGTCGGTGGTAGACCACGCCGCGTGTACCAGTCGATGATCGCCGGGATGGTGTTCGCGTGGGCAAACATGTCGAGGGGCACAGCGGAATTGGTGGTGAGGTCGGCGCCGCGGCCCGCCCGCAGGAACCAGCCGTCCAGCCACCGATGGTCACTGCCCGGCCAGGCCAGCGCGGCGGCATGCTCGACGGAACGGATCGTGGAGTTCTTCACCGGCCGGTCGGTCAGCCGGCGCACGTAGAGCACATCGGCATGCCGGCATTCGTGGGTCACGCCATCGGCCGAACGGACCTGCACCAGCGGGCTGGTTGCCACCAGGTGCCCGATCACATCGCCCATCGGAGGCTCCGAACCAGGGGCACGCAGGTAGCGCAGACTCACCCGGACGCCGATCTCAGGGAGTGCGGGCGGTTGGGACACGAGTGCTCGTCAGTGACCGAACGGATCGGGCTCGTCGCCCGGCATCCACGACAGGCCGGGCACGCCCCAGCCGTTGGACTTCACCGTCCGCTTCGCGGCGCGGGCGTTCCGGCCCACCAGCATGTCCAGGTAGAGCAACCCGTCGAGGTGGCCGGTCTCGTGCTGCAGCATCCGGGCGAACAGCCCCGTGCCCTCCAGCGTGACCGGGTTGCCGTCGGCGTCCAGGCCGGTGACCCGCGCCCACTCCGCCCGGCCGGTCGGAAACGATTCGCCGGGCACCGACAGGCAGCCTTCGTCGTCCTCATCGGGGTCGGGCATGGTTTCGGGCCGTTCGGAGGTCTCCAGCACCGGGTTGACCACCACGCCGCGGCGCCGTGTCGTGGAGCGACGGTCGTCGGCGCAGTCGTAGACGAAGACCCGCAGTCCCACGCCGATCTGATTGGCGGCCAAGCCGACGCCGTTGGCGGCGTCCATGGTCTCGTACATCGTCGTGATGAGCTCGCCGAGGTCGGCCGGCAACGAGCCGTCATCGGCGACGGGCACCGGGCTGGTCGGAGTGTGCAGGACGGGATCGCCCACAATGCGGATGGGTAGGACGGCCATGACCGCAAATCTTAGGTGGGCGGTTCAGCGAGGCTCGACGGAGGAGAGGCGAAGCTGGGACCGCCTCCGGCCGAGTGCAGCGGCCACGGCGACGCGCGGGGCGGGCTCCCGGTTCAACACAGCATGCCGTGATTGAATATTCGCTCAGAACACTCCGCCGAAAACAACCGAACGTTTGCAGCGAGAGAACTTTCCGGAAGGGTCCAGGAATCGATATGGACGGCGCCATGGCGCAGGCGAATCGCTCAGGGGACGATTCGGAACCCACCGACGGTCTGAGCCGTCGCGAACACGACATCCTGTCTTTCGAACGGGATTGGTGGAAGTACGCCGGCGCCAAGGAAGAGGCCATCAAGGAACGCTTTGCGCTGTCGGCGACTCGGTACTACCAGGTCCTCAACGCGCTAGTCGACCGGCCCGAAGCGCTGGCCGCCGACCCGATGCTGGTCAAACGGCTGCGTCGGCTGCGCTCCAGCCGCCAGAAGGCGCGTGCCGCGCGCCGGCTCGGGTTCGACATCACCTGATTGCCTGACACGTTGATCGCCGGGCGTTTATAGGTCATGGCCCGCTCCTCGATACAGTGGGCGCAATGAACGACCACGTTCCTGACTCCTCTCGACTCCCACTCCGGGCAATGGTGATGGTGCTGCTGTTCTTGGGCACCGTCTTCCTGCTGGTCGGGTTTCAAGCCCTCGGCTCCTCGAGCACCGACGACGACGCCGACCGTTCGACGACGGCGCAACCCGTCACCACGTCCTCGGCGCCGGCCAAACCCGAACGCCCCGCGCGTAAGTCCGACGTGCGGGTCTTCAACATCTCCGAACAGGCGGGCCTGGCGGGGAACACCGCCGACCGGCTGCGCGAAGCCGGCTGGAACGTGACCGAGATCGGCAACCTCGAACTGCCCGAGGTCACCCAGACCACCGTCTATTTCAGCGACGCCGAGGGTGAGCAGGACGCGGCCCATTCGATCGCCCAGGTGCTGGGAGCGGTCGTCGAGCCGCGCATCCCCGACGTGGCCGAGCAACCACCGGGCGTCATCGTGGTGGTCGCGGGTTAAGCTCCTCGCATGGTCACAGGTCACCGCAGAGCTCTTGCCGCCGTCGTCTTCGCCACCCCGGCCGTGCTGTTGGCGGCGTGCAGTCCCCCCAACGAGGTGCCCTCAGACGTGCCCGGCACCACGCCGGCCATCTGGACCGGGTCGGCGGCGCCGTCGGCCACGGAGTCCGAGTCGGGTGGTTCGGCCGGCGCGGACAATCTCGTCGCGCATCTGACGACCGCCGATGGCGGCCAGGTCGCCACCGCGACGTTCGAATTCAGCAAGTCCGGCGGTAAGGAGTTCGCCACCGTGACCGTGCGGACCACCAGCAGCGGTGTGCTGTCGCCTGGTTTCCACGGCCTGCACGTCCACGCAGTCGGGAAGTGTGAAGCAGAGTCGGTGGCCCCCACCGGCGGCGCGCCCGGCAGCTTCCTGTCGGCCGGCGGCCACTTCCAGGCGCCCGGCCACAGCGAGCACCCGCAGAGCGGTGACCTGACGTCGCTGCAGGTGCGCTCCGACGGCAGTGGGCTGCTGGTCACCACCACCGACTCGTTCACCAAAGCTGAACTGCTGGCTGGCGAGGGAACCTCGATCATCATCCACGCCGACGATGACAACTTCGCCAACATCCCGGCGGACCGCTACACCCAGGTCAATGGCACGCCCGGCCCGGACCAGACCACGCTGACCACCGGAGATGCCGGAAAGCGGATTGCGTGTGGTGTCATCGGCGCCGGATAGCCCGCCGGTCGGGGCTTCGCCGAGATCTGAAGCCCGAATCGAGTTCGCTCGCAGCGCCCGTCCCACCCTCGGCGTGGAATGGGAGCTGGCTCTCGTCGATGCCCAGACGCGTGATCTGAGCAACGAAGCCAGCGCGGTCCTGTCCGAGCTTGGCGAAAACCCGCGCGTGCACAAGGAGTTGCTGCGCAACACCGTCGAGCTCGTCACGGGTATCTGCGACAACACGGGCGAGGCCATCGAGGATCTGCGCCAGACGCTGAAGACGACCCGGCCGATCGTGCACGCCCGGGGGATGGAGCTCTTCGGCGCCGGCGCGCACCCGTTCGCACAGTGGTCGGCGCAGAAGCTGACCGACGCGCCCCGCTACGCCGAGTTGATCAAACGCACCCAGTGGTGGGGCCGGCAGATGTTGATCTGGGGCGTGCACGTCCACGTCGGCATTTCCTCGTCCTACAAGGTGATGCCGATCATCTCGTCGCTGCTGCAGCATTATCCGCACCTGCTGGCGTTGTCCGCGTCATCGCCGTGGTGGGACGGTCACGACACGGGTTACGCCAGCAACCGCGCGATGATGTTCCAGCAGTTGCCCACGGCGGGTCTGCCGTTCCAGTTCCAGACTTGGGCAGAGTTCGAGGGTTTCGTCTACGACCAGAAGAAGACCGGAATCATCGACCACACCAACGAGATCCGTTGGGACATCCGGCCGTCACCACATCTGGGCACCATTGAGGTGCGGGTCTGCGACGGAGTGTCCAACCTGCGCGAGCTGGGCGCCTTGGTGGCGTTGACGCACTGCCTGATCGTCGATCTGGACCGGCGGCTGGAGGCCGATGAGTCCCTGCCCACCATGCCGCCCTGGCACGTGCAGGAGAACAAATGGCGCGCGGCCCGCTACGGGCTGGACGCCGAGATCATCCTTGATGCCGACAGCAACGAGCGGCTGGTCACCGAGGACCTCGACGAGCTGCTGAACCGGCTGGCACCGGTCGCCGCGCGCCTGCACTGCTCCGACGAGTTGGCGGCTGTCGCGGACATCTACCGAACTGGCGCTTCGTACCAGCGTCAGCGCCGGGTCGCCGAGGAACACGACGGTGATCTGCGTGCCGTGGTCGATGCACTGGTGGGCGAGCTCGATATCTCGTGATGGAACTGCCGATGTTCCCGCTGGAATGGGTGTTGCTGCCCGGCGAGGAACTGTCGCTGCGGATCTTCGAGTTGCGTTACACCGTGTTGGTCGGCGACTTGATGCGCAGCGGTGATCCCCGGTTCGGGGTGGTGCTGATCGCTCGGGGCCGAGAGGTGGGCGGCGGTGAGCAGCGCAACGATGTCGGCGCGATGGCCAACATCACCCAGTGCACGGAACTCGGGGCGGGCCGGTACGCGTTGCGTTGCCTGACCGGGGAGCGGATCCGGGTGCGTGAATGGCTCGCCGACGATCCGTACCCGCGGGCGATCACCGAGGTATGGCCTGACGAGCCGTCAGAACCGTTGACGGACAAGCAGTTCGGTGCGCTCGAAGATCGCATCGTCACGCTGCACAAGCGGATGGCCCAAGCCCAGCGACGGTGGGTGATGCCGGGTCGCAACAGTTTGCTGGGCGGTCGCCGGCTGCGCTCGCTGGACCCGGTGCAGCGACTGTACTCGCTGGCTTGCCGCGTCCCGATGGGGGAGGCCGACCGCTACGCGGTGCTGGCGGCGCCGTCGCTGTCGGACCGCTTGTCGGCGCTGTACGAGGCGATCGAAACCGTTTCCGCGCGAGTCGAATTCGACATCCCTCGTTGACCCTGCGTCCAGGGCGTGAAAGTGCGAGTGCGCTGCGCCCGGGACGCAGGGTCGACGGATATTTTGCGGGCCTACTTCAGGCAGCTGCCGGCGTCGACGGTGAGCGTGAGTCCGGTGACATACCGGGCCTCGTCGGAGGCCAGAAACAGCACGGCGTTGCTGATGTCCACCGGCTCCACCCATCCGATCGGCAGCACGTGCATGAGCTGCGCCACGACGGCCATGTCATCCGGTCCGGGGTTCTCCAGGTCCGGGCGGAACAGCTTCATCGTGCCCTCGTTCATGAACAGCGGCGTGTTCACGTTGGTGGGGTGCACCGAGTTGACCCGGATGAAGTGCTGGCCGAGTTCGACGGCGAAGGTGCGCATCAGCCCCACCACGCCGTGTTTTGCCGCGATGTAGTGACCGGTGTGCGGGTAGGCCTTGAGGCCGCCCACCGAGCTGGTCAGCACGATAGAACCGCCGTTGCCGCCAGAGATAAGATGCGGGACAGCGGCTTTGACGGTCTTCCAGACGCCGGACAGGTTGACGTCGATCATGTCCTGCCAGTCGGCCTCGGAGGTTTTGTCCAGGGTCTCGCCACCGTTGCCGATTCCGGCGTTGGCCACTATGACATCGAGGCGCCCGAGCTGCTCGACACCGCCGTCGACCGCAGCCTTGAGCGCGTCGAAGTCACGCACATCGACTTGCGCCGTCACGATGCGGCGGTCCAATCCCTTGACCAGGTCGGCGGTCTCGGCGAGGTCGTCGGGCGTCGCCGCGGGGATGTCCTCGTTGCTGCTGATCCGAGCGCAGACATCGACGGCGATGATGTCGGCACCTTCCTGCGCGAGTCGCACCGCGTGACTGCGCCCCTGGCCGCGGGCCGCGCCGGTGATGAGCGCGACCTTTCCCGCTACTCGTCCACTCATGTCCGCACCTCGTCTCGTTGTTGGTCGATAGATCAGCAAGGCTGGCACCAAAGGGCCAGCCTGTCAACCATCGGTTGCTAGCGGGGGGCGGCGGGCGGCGGCGCCAGCCGGCTCAACTGGCGCTCGATCAGGGCGCGCACTTCGTCGTGCCCCCGGGTGACGCCGACCGCGCTCTCGTTGCATAGGTTGCGGGCGGTTTGGGCGATCAGGATCGAGATCACGACCGGCGGATATTCCTCCAGATCGACGCCGTTGGCGCGCAGTGCCACCGTGACGGCCGCGGTCTCGATGTCGCGTACTCGCTCGGCATAGGCCTTGAGTTCGGTCCGGATCGCCTTGCGGTGGTTGGCCAGTGCCATGAACTCGGTGTTTAAGCTGGTCATACGGGTATCGCTATTGATCTCCCACAGTGTCCGCAGCGGGTCGTCGTCGGTCAGGGCGGCGCGCATCCGCTCCAGCGCGACATCGGCGCCAGCCCTCAACACCTCGACGAACAGGTCATCCATGGTGGGGAAGTAGTAATAGACCAGGGCTTGGCGCACGCCGGCCTCGGCGGCGACCCGCCGCGACGTCGCCGCGGCATAGCCCTCGTCGCGCATCAATCGCGCCGTCGCCTCGATCAGGCGGCGTCGGGTGGCGTTGTCGGTCGTTTTGGCCTTGCGTGGAGCCGCCATTCAGGCCGGCCCGGGGTTGCGGTTGCTTGACCGTCCGGCGCCGCGCGTGGTAGGCATGACGCATTCTAGCAATTTGATCGATCGACCAGTGTGACGAGGTTGCCGCGCGCGCGAAAGGGGTATCGGGAGATGGTGGATCTCGCGGCGGTGGACTACTTCTCCGACCAGGCCGTCACCCAAGATCCCTACGACTACTACGAGTACCTGCGTGCCAAGGGCCCGGTGTTCACCGAGCCACATCACGGTGTCGTGGCTGTCACCGGCTACGACGAGGTGCTCGCCGCGTTCAAAGACCACGACTCATTCTCGGCGGTGAACGCCATCGGCGGGCCGTTTCCACCGCTGCCGTTCGAGCCTGAGGGCGACGACATCACCGAGCAGATCGAGGCGCACCGGCACGAGTTCCCGATCTTCGAGCACGTCGTGGTGATGGATCCGCCGGCGCATACCCGAGCCCGCTCGCTGTTGAGCGGGCTGCTGACTCCCAAGCGGCTCAAGGAGAACGAGGAGTTCATCTGGCAGCTGACCGATACGCAGCTCGACGAATTCATCGGTACCGGCCGCTGTGAGTTCCTGTTCGACTACGCCAAACCGTATGCAACCCTGGCCATCACCGATCTGCTCGGGGTCCCGGAGGAGGATCGCGCGGAGTTCCGCAGTGCGCTGGGTGCCGGGCATCAGGAGGGGCAGCATGTCGGCTCCCTTGATGGGACACCGGTGGGTCTCAATCCTCTGCAGTACCTCGACGGGAAGTTCAGCGGCTACCTCTCCGAGCGGCGGCGGGAGCCTCGTGGGGACGTTCTCAGCGCGCTGGCCGCCGCGACCTACCCCGACGGTTCCACACCGGAACTGCTGGAGGTGGTTCGCCCAGCCACCTTCCTATTCGCTGCCGGTCAGGAAACTGTCACCAAGTTGCTGGGGGCGGCGGTGCAAACCCTGGGCGATCGACCCGAGCTCCAGCAGACGCTGCGAGACAACCCCGCGCTGATCCCGGCCTTCATCGAGGAGGCGCTGCGAATTCAGAGCCCCACCAAGATCGACTTCCGTCTCGCCCGTAAGACCACCACGCTGGGCGGGGTGCCGATCAAAGCCGGCACCGTGCTGATGCTGTGTCTGGGTGCGGCGAACCGGGATCCGCGCAAATTCGCCAGCCCCGACGAGTTCCGGCTGGACCGCAAGAACGTGCGCGAACACATCGCCTTCGGCCGCGGCATCCACACCTGCGCCGGTGCGCCACTGGCCCGGGTCGAAGGGCGCATCACGATCCACCGCATGCTGGACCGGATGCGTGACCTCCGGGTCAGCGAAGCCCACCACGGGCCCGCCGGCCAGCGGCGCTACTCCTACGAGCCCACGTTCCTGCTGCGCGGGCTGACCGAGCTGCACATCGAGTTCGACCCGGTGGGCTAGCCCGCTGGGCTGAATCCGTGGCGCAGGGCCAGCGAGCTTGCCTCGACGTACGCTCACGCTATGGCCGACATCGAGTTCACCTCGGTCGCACCGATCATTTCCGTGCGAGACCTCGACGCTGCACTGGACCGCTACCGTCGGCTCGGGTTCACCGTCAACCACTATGGCGGCCCGGCCCGCTACGGATTCGCCGACCGCGGTCCGGTTTCGTTGCACCTTTCCGAATGGGCCGAACACGATCCACTGCGCACCGCCGCCAGCGTGTACTTCTATGTCGACGACGCCGACGGGCTCTATGCGCAATGGACGGCGTCAGGCGTACCGGGACGGTTTGTCGAACCGGTCGACACCGACTACCAAATCAGGGAATTCGCCTATATCGACCCCGAAGGCACCTTGCATCGAGTCGGCTCGCCACTGCCGGCGAAGGTGGTCAGCGCCAGCAGGGTGATCGCGGCGCCGGCGAAGCTGATCTTCGACTTCATCGCCGACCCGGCCCGGCAGCCGCGCTGGGATGGCAACGCGAATCTGGCCGAAGCCGCACCCGGCCAACGGGTTCATGCCGTCGGAGACGTTTTCACCATGACGCTGACCATGGGAAAGGTCCGGGAGAACCACGTGGTGGAGTTCGAGGAAGGGCGCCGCATCGCCTGGCGCCCGGCGGCCCCCGGGTGTGCGCCGCCGGGACACCTGTGGCGATGGGAGCTCGAGCCGCTCGGGCCGGCGCGCACGCGAGTAACCCACACCTACGACTGGTCGGAGCTGTCCGACCCGAACCGTCTCGCCCGCGCCCGGGACACTACCGCGGACAAGCTCGCCGCCTCACTGTCCCGGCTCGCCGCGCTGGTCGAGGTCTCTTGATTGCCGATACTCCGAACTCAGCGGTTGTCAGCGAAGGAGCGCAGCGCGTCGACCTGAACGGGATCCAGTGAGGGCCGGACGTTCTCGCGTGCCGCGGTGACGTCGGCCACGGTGACATCGGCAGCGTCGATGCTGCGCCGCATTGCGGTCAGGGCGGCTTCGCGTAGCAGTGCCACGCAGTCCGCGGCACTGTAGCCCTCCAGGTCCGCAGCCAGCGCGTCGAGGTCGACGTCGTCATGCAGCGGAACGGATTTCCCGGACACCCGCAGGATCTGCCGGCGAGCGTCGGCATCCGGCGGCTCGACGAACACCAGCTTCTCCAGCCGGCCCGGCCGGGTCAGGGCCGGGTCGATCAGATCGGGGCGGTTGGTGGCACCGACCACCACCACGTCGCGCAGCGGGGTGACGCCGTCGAGTTCGGTGAGCAGCGCGGCCACCACCCGGTCGGTGACCCCCGAATCGAAGCTCTGGCCGCGTCGCGGTGCCAGGGCGTCGATCTCGTCGAGGAAGACCAGTGACGGAGCCGAATCGCGGGCGCGCTGAAACAGATCCCGCACCGCCCGCTCACTGCTGCCCACCCACTTGTCCATCAGCTCCGCGCCTTTGACGGAGTGCACGCTGACGCGACCAGAGCCCGCCAGGGCGCGCACCACGAAGGTCTTGCCGCACCCCGGTGGGCCGTAGAGCAGCACCCCGTGCGGCGGGTCGACGCCGAGGCGGGTGAACGTATCCGGGTGCTGCAGCGGCCACAACACCGCTTCGGTCAGTGCCTGCTTGGTGGCGACCATGTCGCCGACGTCGTCGAGGGTGACGTTTCCCACTTGTAAGCCGACCACCACGTCTGCGGCCGCCGAGCGCGACAGTGGCCGGATCACGCTGAGTGCTCCGACCAGATCCTCCTGGGTGAGCTTGGGTTCCTCATCGTTGTCGCTGGCTCGCGACGCCGCCCGCAGCGCCCCCTCCCGAACCAGTGCGGAAAGGTCTGCGGCCACGAAACCCGGTGTGCGTTCCGCGATCTCACCCAACGCCAGGTCTGCGGTGGGAACCGAGATGAGCAAGGTGGCCAGCAGCGCAGCCCGGGTCGCGCCGTCGGGAAGACTTAGCCGGATCTCGCGATCGCACAATTCCGGCGCCCGCAGTCGGGGATCCACATGGTCCGGCAGCGCCGAGGTAGCGATGAACGCCACCCCTTCGGTGGCCACGACGTTGCGCAGTTCGGCAAGGATCAGCGTTGCCACCGGCTCCGACGGTTCGGGCAACAGCGTGTCGACGTCAGCGATGAGCAGCACTCCGCCGCCGTCGCACACCTGCGTCGCCGCGGAACGCACCGCGGCCAGCCGCTCGTCGGCGGCCAGCGCCCCGATCTCGGGCCCGTCCAGCTCGATCAGCCGGCGGCCCTCGCACACCGCCCGCACCAGGGTCGTCTTGCCCACCCCGGCGGGACCGGACACCAGCACACCGAGATTCGTTCCCGCCCGCAGGGTTTTCAACAGCTGCGGTTCGTCGAGCGCGAGCTTGAGCCATTCGGCGAGTTTGGCGGCCTGCGCCTCGCAGCCCTTGAGTTCGTCGATGGCGATGCGGGCCGGGGCAGCCGGTTTGGCGACGGTGGTGACCGCGGCGGCGGGGCCGTTGCCGAAGGTGACCAGCGAGTTGGGCTGAACGCTGACCGGCCCGGCCGGGTCCACGCCGGTGACCGTCAACAACTCCGAGGTCCAGCTGATACCGACTGCCGATGCCAGCGCGGCGGTGGCCGCCGACGTGGAGGTGCCGGGCCCGAGGTCGCGCGGCAGCAGGGAGACCGCGTCGCCGACCGTCATCACCTTGCCCAGCAGAGCTTGGCGCAGGGTCGTGGGCGACAACGTCTGGGAGGTCAGGGTGGACCCGCTCAGCGTCACCGAGCGGGCACCGTGGACGGTGGCCGCGGCCACGACCACCTGTGTGCCATCGCGCAAGCCGGCGTTGGACAGCGTCACATCGTCGAGCAGCGCCACACCGGCCGGCGCATCCGGACCCGTCAGCCCCGCCACCGCCGACGTCGTGCGAGAACCGGTCAGCGAGACCGCGTCCCACTCCCGGATACCCAGGGCAGCAACGGCTTCGGGATGCAGCCGTACCACGCCACGGCGGGCGTCGACGGCGGAGGTGTTGAGCCGGGCGATCAGGGTCAGGTGCCGGGAGGTATCGACCCAGCGGTCTTCTCCGTACTCTTCGGAGGAACTCACCCGGTCAAATTACGCGGACTTCCTCGTGCGTGGCAATCGACGTGCCCGGCCGTGTCGTACCCCTCTGCGATGCTGATGGCATGTCCTCGATCGCGCCGTCAGCCAGTGCCGAAGTGCATCCGGGCGCGCGTCTTGAGGTGCTCTTCGAGGAGCTGGCCGAGTTGACCGGTCAGCGCAACGCGATCGATGGACGCATCGTGGACATCACTGCAGAGATCGACCGCGAGCAGCTGTGGGGCGCCACCGGAGCGCGGTCTGTCGCTGCGCTGCTGGCCTGGAAGACCGGGGTGTCACCGGGCAATGCCCACACCATCGCCACGGTGGCCCATCGAGCCGAAGAGTTTCCCCGCTGCGTCCAGGGCCTGCGGGACGGTCGCGTCTCCCTCGATCAGGTCGGGGTCATCGCCGGGCGGGCCGCCGACGGTTCCGACGAGCACTACGCCCAGCTAGCCGCCGTGGCCACCGTCAGCCAACTACGCACCGCGGTCAAGCTGGAGCCGCGCCCCGAACCCGATCACCGGCCCGAGCCGGCGCGATCGATCACGAAAGTCACCGACGAGCAGGGCAGCTGCTGGCGGATCAAACTCGATCACCTCGACGCGGCCAAGTTCGATGCGGCACTGCAGTCTCATCTGGACGCCCTGATGGCCGAGTGGAAACACGACCACGAGGGCCGCACAACAGATCAGGCGCCTCCGTTGCCGACTACTGCGGATGCGTTCATGCGTCTGGTCGAGACCGGATGGGACGTCGAGTCCGCACGCCGGCCGCACGGACTCCACACCACGGTGGTAGCGCACCTCGACGTCAAGGACCGGGTCGCGGCACTGCACCTGGGGCCACTGCTGTCGGAAGAGGAACGCCGATACCTGCTGTGCGACGCCAGCTTTGAGGTGTGGTTCGAGCGCGCCGGTGAGGTCATCGGCGCCGGCCGCACCACCCGCGGAATCAGCCGCCGGCTGCGCCGGGCCCTTGAGCACCGTGACCGCTGCTGCGTGGTTCCCGGTTGTGGGGCCACCCGAGGGTTGCACGCCCATCACATCCGGCATTGGGAAGACGGCGGCGAAACCGAACTGAACAACCTGGTGCTGGTCTGCCCTTATCACCACCGGTTACATCACCGCGGTCTGATCACCATCACCGGAGACGCCGCCAGCCTCACCGTCACCGATGACACCGACCGACCACTGAGTGCCGCATTGCTGGCCCGCCCACCCAAGCGGCCCCCGCCCACGGTGGCGCCGTGCCCCGGGCCCACCGGTGAACGCGCCCAATGGTGGTGGTACCAACCCTTCCAACCCCAAGCACCACCGGAACCTAACTAGGTGGTGCCGTCAAACGCTCGACAGCCGCAGTGTGGTTTTGCCACGCGCTTAAATAGAGCCCATGCGGTCACAGACTCTGACGGTGGTGCTCTGCGCGGTCCTGCTGCTGGCCCCTCCGGCCCGGGCCGAGGGTGCCACCCCGTTGTCCGACCTGGTGGATGCGGCGGCCCAGCGGCTCCAGGTCGCCGACGACGTGGCGGCGATCAAATGGCAGACCGGCGGTGCCATCGAGGACCCGGCCCGGGTCGACCAGCAACTGGTGAAGCTGGCGACCGAGGCCGCCGGGAAAGACCTCGACCCCGACTATGTGCGGCGGATCTTCGCCGACCAGATCGCCGCGACCGAGGCCGCCGAGCACTACCGGTTCGCCCAGTGGAAGCTGGACCCGGCGGAGGCCCCGTCCACCGCTCCCGAGCTGGCGGCCTCACGGGCACGCATCGACGGCTTCAACCAGATCATGCTGGCCCAGATCGGCCGCCGATGGGAGCTGCTGCACTCACCCGATTGCGCCGGCCAACTCGACGAGGCAACCCGAACCGTCAGCGACGCACGACAGCTCGACGAGTTCTACCGGCGGGCGTTGTCCTCGGCGACACAGGGCTACTGCGCCCGCTAGTCGCCGGCGCTACCGGCCAGGCTTGCGTAGCCGCAACCGGGCCATCGACTGCCCACTGGGTCGACGGATGCCGCGCCGCACCCCCGGGCGACGGCCCGGCTGTGCCCGGCGAATCGCCCGCCGCGCGGCCCTGCGCTCCCGGGGCGCGTCCTCCCAGGCCTCCGGGTGTGCGGCGACCCAGCGCTGACTGCGGACCGAGAATGGGATGGTGCACAGGTACAGCCCGATCAGCACCAGCACCAGCACGTAGGGGAACAGGAAAGCCGCCGCGGCCACCAGCGCCAGCACCGCCAGCAGGACCGCGGCCAGGTGCGGCGGCACCGACACGGCGTGCATCTTGCGCATCGGGATTCGGCTGACCAGCAGCATCGAGGTGCCCACCACCCAGATGCAGGTGAACCACTGTGACGTCCACCAGCCGTCGCCGAACTGCAGCTTGGCGGCCAGCAGGCCCATCAGGGTGATGGCACCGGCCGGTGCGGGCATCCCGACGAAGAACTCCCGGGTGTAGGCCGGCAGGGTGGCGTCGTCGAGCAGCGTGTTGAACCGGGCCAGCCGCAGCACCACGCACACCGCATACAGCAGCACCACGATCCAGCCCGCCGGCTGTGTCGACAGCAGCGTCACATAGATCACCACCGCGGGCGCCACCCCGAAATCGACGGCGTCAGCAAGGGAGTCGATCTCGGCACCCATCCGCGACTCGGCGTCCAGGATGCGTGCCACCCGGCCGTCCAGACCGTCGAGGATGGCGGCGGCGGCGATCAGCGCCATCGCGAGATGCGGTTGGCCGTCCAGCGCGTACTTGATCGAGGTCAGGCCGGCGCAAATCGCCAGCACCGTCATGGAGCTGGGCAGGATGTGCAGACCCACCGTGCCCCGGCTGCGGGCCTGCTGGGCGGGAGTCGTCATGACAGGTCGGCTAGGACGGTCTCGCCGGCGACCATGCGCTGGCCGACGCCGACCAGCGGTCGCGTTCCGACCGGCAGGTAGACGTCGAGTCGCGAGCCGAAGCGGATCAGGCCGTAGGTATCGCCGATCGCCAGATGGTCACCGGGCCGGGCGTTGCACAGAATGCGCCGGGCGACCAGCCCGGCGACCTGCACGGCGATCACCTCGGCACCTTCGGCGGTACGGATCCGCACGCTGTTGCGCTCGTTGTCCTCGGCGGCTTCTGGGCGGTCCGCGGACCCGAACCGGCCGGCCCGGTGCACCACCTCGATGACCTCACCGCCGATCGGAGCCCGTTGCACGTGGGCGTCGAAGACCGACATGAAGATGCTGACCCGCGGCAGCGGGGTGTCCGGCAGATCCAGCTCCGGTGGCGGGGGTGCCGAGTCGACCAGGCAGACCATGCCGTCGGCCGGGGCCACCACCACACCGGGGCGAGTCGGTGGCACCCGGTGCGGATGCCGGAAGAACCCGGCGCAGGCTCCTGCGGCCAGCAACCCGGCGCCGCGCAGCCACCGCTGGTTGCGTCCCAGCAGCGCCACACCCAGCGCACTGCCGATGAACGGCAGCCCGGCGCTGTGCATCGGCGGCACCGTCGAGCGCACCAGCTCGATCAGGTGCCGAAGACCGCCGGGATCATCTGCTGCGCGGGGGCGTCTGGCCATTGGGACATCTTAGAAGCTGCGGGATCTATGCGGCGGTCCCAGCTTCGGCTCTCCTTCGTCGAGCCTCGCTGAACCGCCGGGATCTATGCGGCGGTCCCAGCTTCGGCTCTCCTGCCGGGCATCAGCCGGTCAGGTCCCAGACTTCCACCTCGGTGCCCACCGGCAGCTCGGTCACCTCGTCAGCGATGTCCAGGAGGCAGTTGGCCGACGCCAGGTAGCGCAGATGGTGCGAGGCCGGCGGCCCGTAGTTGGTGACGGTCCCGGTTTCGTAGTCGAGCAGCCCGCGCCGGAACTGCCGCTTGCCGGCTGGCGAGACCAGCTTCTCGCTCAGTACCGCGGTGCGGCGCGGGCGATCCGGCTTGGGCAGGTCCATCGCCCGGCGCAGCGCGGGCCGGACGAAGACCTCGAAGGACACTTGGGCGCTGACCGGGTTGCCCGGCAGCGTGATGATGGCCGCGGCGCCGACGCGGCCGATGCCCTGCGGCATCCCGGGCTGCATCGCCACCTTGACGAAGTGCACGCCCTGATCGCCGTCGCGCCCGAAGACGTCCTTGACCACCTCGTAGGCTCCCGCGCTGACCCCGCCGCTGGTGATCACCAGATCCACCGCCCCGTCACGTACGCCGTAGCGGTCGAGGACTTCGGTGAACGCTGCGGTGTCGTCGGCGACCGTCACGGCGGCCACCACCTCGGCGCCGGCGTCACGTACCGCGGCCGCCAGCATCACCCCGTTGGATTCATAGATCTGACCGGGCTCCAGCGGCGTGCCGGGTTCGATCAGTTCAGAACCGGTGGAGATCACCAGCACTCGCTGCCGGGGCCGCACCGTCAACTCGGCCAGACCCAGCGCCGAGGCCAGGCCGGCCGCCGGAGCACTGACGAGTTGGCCCGCCCAGAGCACGGTGGCGCCCTCGGCGACGTCGCCGCCGGCCCGGCGGATGTGGCGGCCCTTGGCGGTGGCGGCGTTGATCTGGACCACGTCGGTGCCGCCGTCGGTGGCCTCGACCGGGATCACCCCGTCGGCGCCGTAGGGGATCGGTGCCCCGGTCATGATGCGGTGCGCGGTTCCCGGGGTGATCGTGGGGATATCGGTGCGTCCGGCCGGAATGTCCTCGGTGACGGGCAATCTCACCGGCGTTTCAGGTGTCGCCGTGGCGATGTCGTCGGCGAGCACGGCGTAGCCGTCCATCCCGGAGTTGTCGAAGACCGGCAGCGGGATCGGTGCGATCACGTCCGCGGCCAGTACCAGTCCCTCGGCGTCGGCCAGTGCGACCGTGACCGGTGGTCGGGCCTGGATCAGGTCGGTGACGGCCCGCTGGTGCTCTTCGACGGATCGCATCCCGACAGTCTGACTCAGACCGGGAAGGTGATTCCTGTCAGCTCCTGCGACACCGCCCACAACCGCTGCTGCAACTCGACGTCGTGCGCCTGCTTGCTGGCGTCCACCAGCTTGGGATATCCGCGCTGTTCACCGATGCCGCTCGGACCGAAGTACTGTCCGCCGGTCACCCCGGGGTCGGTGGCGGCACGCAGCGTGGGCAGCGCGCCTATCGCGGCGCTTTGCACGACCAGGGGCGTCAGCAAGCGGTCCGCGGGACGTAGCAACGGCGGCAGGTGCCGGGTCAGTTCGGTGTTGGCGGTGCCGGGGTGCGCGGCGACGGCGATGGTCGAGCGGCGTTTGGCGCCCAGGCGGCGCTGCAGTTCGTAGGTGAACATCAGATTGGCCAGCTTGGACTGCCCGTAGGCGGCGATCCGGTTGTAGCCGTGCTCCCACTGCAGGTCGTCGAAGTGGATCGCGGCCATGATCCGGTGCGCCATACTGCTGACGGTCACCACGCGGGACCCCTTCACCCGCAGCATCCGCGGCAGCAACAGGCCGGTCAGGGCGAAGTGCCCCAGATGGTTGACGCCGAACTGCAGCTCGAAGCCGTCGACGGTGCGCTGTTTGGGCGTGTACATGACGCCGGCGTTGTTGATCAGCAGATCGATGCGGGGGTGGGCGGTGCCCAAGGCCTCGGCGGCTTCGCGGACCGACGCCAGCGAACTGAGATCGAGTTCTTGGACCTCGACGCTTGCCTGCGGGTGCGCGTTGCGGATCCGTTTCGCCGCCGCGCTGCCCTTCTCGAGGTCGCGCACCGCCAGCACCACCAGCGCGCCGTGCCCGGCGAGTATCTCCGCGGTGTGATAGCCGATTCCCGTGTTGGAGCCGGTAATTACCGCGACACGGCCGTTTTGATCCGGCACATCTTCCGCAGCCCATCGGTCCCGGCTACTCATGCGACAACGATACTCAGGTGACGCATCGTGCGCCGGGTGGAATTTCGCCGGTCGCACGGTCGCACGGTCGACGGTGCGGCGCAGCCTGCGTCCTGACATCCTCTCCTACATGGCGCAGCACGCAGACGGGTCTCCGGAGATCAGCCTGGTCGATCCCACCAATCCGCCCAGCTCCCGAGCGCCGTTGGTCTGGGCGCTGGTCGGCGCGGTGCCCTGGCTGTTTCTGGCGCTGCTGCAGGTGGGTTGGGCGATAGCCGACGAGCGGCTGGCCTGGCTGCACGGCGCCGCTATCGGGGTCACCGCCGTGGGGTTTCTGGTCTCGGCGGTGATCGCCCCGCTGTGGCGCTACCAAGTGCACCGGTGGGACGTCAGTGACCAGGCGGTCTACACCCGCACCGGGTGGTTGGTGCAGGAGCGCCGGATCGCGCCGATCTCGCGGGTGCAGACCGTCGACACCTACCGGGGTCCGCTGGACCGTCTGCTGGGGCTGGCCAATGTGCGGGTGACCACCGCGTCGTCGGCGGGCGCGGTGCACATCGTGGCGCTGGATGCCGCCGTGGCCGACCGGATCGTGGCGCAACTGACCGACATCGCTGCGCTGGGTGCCGAGGACGCCACCTAAATAGTCGGCTACGCATCCGGGGTAGCTACGACGATCAAGCGGTCAGACCAGCACGCCATCGGGCGATCACCTGGCCGGCGAACTCAAGCATCTGGTCAAGGGTGGGGAACATGGCGAAGGCATCCACGATCGCCTCGTCAGCGCCGGACCCGGCGAGGCGCTCGAGCTTGCCGGCAACAGTCTCAACCGACGTGCCCGGTTCGAGGTTGATCCGCATGGCCGTCTTCAGCGCGTCCGGATCGCGGCCGGCTTCCTTGGCCGCACGGCGCGCAATCGACCACAGGTGGTCGGTGACCTCGTCCTGTAGTCCTTCGACCCCGAGCCAGCCGGTCCCGCTGCGGCCGACGCGTCGCATCGCGGCCTCGCTGGCCCCTCCGATCCAGATGGGCGGACCGCCGACTTGCACCGGGCGCAGGTCGGCATGGACCGGCGGCAGCGAGAAGAACTCGCTGTCCCACGACACCGGGGTGGTGGTCCACCACCGGTGCAGGAACGCCAGCAGGTCATCGAGCATCTGCCCGCGGCGGCGCCAGTTCGCACTGCGGGCGATGTCGTGTTCGTCCTTCATCCACCCGATGCCCACGCCCACGTCAAGGCGGCCTTCGCTGAGCACGTCCAGCGTGGTCAGCAGCCGGGCCAGGTGTGGCGGCTCGTAGTAGAACGTGCTGAGCGTGCTGGCGTTCAGCCGGATCCGACTGGTCGCCGTAGCGGCGACGGTCCACAGCAGCACCGGATCGAGGTAGCGGGTCATCTGCGGTGGGTACGGCTGCTCTTTACCGGGATAGGTGCTCTGCATAGCGACCGGGGTGACCAGGCGATCGCCGACCCACAGCGTGTCGTAGCCAAGGTCCTCGAGTCCGCGGCAGAACGCACTCAGACCAGCGGCGCTGCTGATAGCGGGCCCGACGATGGGAAGTGCAAAACCAAGTTTCATCGCGATTCCTTTCGGTGATCCATCAACCATTGCGGGGGCGCGGATCACCCGGCGCAATCCTCGCGTGGACGAGTGGCGCTGGGCTCAGGCGGCAGCGGTGGCGCCGAGGGCGAAGTCGAAGTTGCCCACTCCGTGACGGGCGAGGCCCATCATGACCAGGCCCGTTCCTTCCAGCCAGTGCGCCATGTTCAACCCGCCGACGTCCAGCGGGCGCAGCTTGAGGCTGGCGATGAACTCCGCCACGGCCGCCTTGGCGCGCGTGTCGTCGCCCGCGAGGAAGACGTCGAGCGGCCGGCCCTGGGCCAGCACCACACCGAAGATGGTGTTGAACGCCTTCACCACGCTGGCACTGGCCGGGGCGGCTTTGGCCACATCGTCTGCGACCGAGGTGCTCTCGGGGATGGCCAACCCGTCCGCCGCGGGGTTGAAGGGGTTGCTGATGTCGACGATGACCTTGCCTGCGAGGGCATCGCCGTACTGGGCGACTACCGGGACGACGTGGGCGTACAACAGGGCCACGATGACGATGTCCCCGGCCGGTACGGCGCCGAAGTCTCCCGTCGTAGTGCCGCCGCCGAGAGTCCGGGCCAGGTCGGCGGCTTTGGTCTGGTCACGGCCGATGATCTCGACGGTGTTGCCGCCGGCTACCGCCAGCGTGCCGATGGCACGGGCCATGTTTCCGGTGCCGATGATGCTGATGCTGCTCATGAGGTGTCCCGTCTATACTGAGGCTCAAAAGGTTGACTATTCAACCTTAGGCTGGTTTGGATGACACGTCAACAAATTGAGGAGGTGTGGAGGCCGATGGAACCGAACTGGCTGAACCCGCGCGAAGACCGCGCCTGGCGGGCCTTCGTGCACGCGCACCAACAGATCGAGGCCCACCTCAACCGGCGTCTGCAGAAGTCAGGCCTGTCCGGGGCCGACTACGAAGTTCTGGCGGTGCTTTCGGCTCTCGACGACCGCATGCCTGCCCACGCACTGTGTAAAGCATTGAGCTGGGAGAAGAGTCGCCTCTCCCATCAGGTGCGTCGCATGCAGAAAGACGGGCTGATCAGCCGGGAACCCAACCCGGACGACGCTCGCAGCACCATGGTCTGCCTGTTGCCGGCCGGCCGCGACGCCATCGAGAAAGCGGCGCCCGGACACGTGGAGGATGTGCGCCGCAACTTCGTCGACCTGTTCACCGCGGCGGAACTCGACATGCTCGCCGCCCTCAACGAACGAGTCCTGCACCACTTGGCAGAAGGCGACACCGCCGACGACGGCGAGCTCTCCTAGCGATTCGCCGCCCCGGTATTCCCGCCTGGCGGTCACTGGGCAACGCGTGCGGATACGGTTCCATGCAAGGCGCGGCGAGATGCCGTCGCGCAGGCGCATTTTGCCCAGGCACGGAGAAGGCAGATGAACAGCACACAGCGCGCTGGACAATGGCAACGGCTGAGCCCGCGGATGCTGCTGGTGCATCCGCTGCACGAAGTGCTGCGCGAACTGCCCCTGCTGATCGCGGTGGTGGTGTTCGGCTCAGCGACCGACAACCGCCCCTGGGTGCTGGCGGTGGTGTCGGTGATCGCCGTGGTGGGCGTGACGCGGTGGTTCACCACCACCTACCGCATCGAACCCGACCCCGACGCCGGCCGGGTCGAGCTGCGCTCCGGTCTGTTGCGCCGCAAGGTGCTTTCGGTGCCCCGCAACCGGATTCGCTCGGTGGCGACCGACGCCCGGCTGTTGCACCGCATGCTGGGCCTGACGGTGTTGCGGGTCAGTACGGGTCAGCATGCCGCCGCGGACGGCGCCTTCGAACTGAACGCGGTCGAGAGCAGCGAGGTCCCCCGGCTGCGCGCGACGTTGCTGTCCCACACCGGGCAAACCGGCGAAACGGCGACCGCACCGGTGCGGGCCCCGGCGACGGTGCTGGCGCGGTGGCGGCCGTCGTGGTTGCGCTACAGCCCGCTGAGTCTGTCTGGGCTGGTGATGGTCGGGGCCGCGGTGGGTGCGCTCTATCAGAGCGGAGTCTGGGCGGCGCTGGAGGATTCGCCGGTGAGCCGGTCCTGGCTTCAGGCCGCTGAACAGTTCGGCGTTCAGCAGAGCCTGACGCTGATCGCCGCCCTGCTGGTGGTGGTCTCCATGCTGTTGGCGGTGCTGCGCTCGCTGGTGACCTACGGAGGTCTGGTGTTGTCCCGTAGTTCCGGCGCCGGCGGGGACATCTTGGCGCTGAGCTATGGCCTGCTGCGGGTGCGCGAACACAGCTACGACATGCGCCGGTTGCGCGGTGGAACGCTGCGGCTCCCCCTGCTGGTGCGTCTGTTCGGCGGCGCGCGGCTGGATGCGGCGATGACCGGGGTCAATGGGGAAGGCGAGTCGTCGATCCTGCTGCCGCCCTGCCCGCGGGTTACCGCCGAAGAGGTCCTGACCGGGTTGGTCGCCGACCCACTCGTGGTCACCGGCCCGTTGCGCAAGCACGGCGCGGCGGCGACTCGCCGGCGCTGGACGCGGGCGCTGCTGTTGCCGGTGGCCGCCGGGGCCGGGCTGGGGATTGCGACGGCGTTCATTGCGCTGCCGCAGTGGTGCTGGCCGGCCTGGGGGGCGATGACGCTGGGCGCCGCATTGCTGGCCGTCGACCGAGTGCGCGCCTTGGGGCATCGCGTCGACGCGCACTGGCTCTCGGCGCGCACCGGCAGTTGGGAGCAGCGCCGCTACTGCATCGAAACCGCGGGCATTGTCGGCTGGACGGTGCATCAGAGCTGGTTTCAGCGCCGCGCCGGAGTAGCCACCCTGATCGCGGCCACCGCCGCGGGCGTCAAGGCCTATCGGGTGATCGACGTGCCGCAGGAGTGGGCGTGGTCGGTGGCCGCGCAGGCATCGCCCTGGGTTGCGCACAGCGCCTGGACTCGCTGAATCCCCGGCGCCGGCTACCCCACCCGTCGCGGGCTATGACTCGCGATGGAGCTGCCGAATCGCCACGATCCGCGCCCGCAGCTGATCCGACGTCGCGGCCGCCACCGGGGGACCGCCGCAGCGCCGGCGCAGCTCGTTGTGGATCCAGCCGTGCGGCTTGCCGAGCCGATGGTGGGCCGCCGACACCAGCGCGTTGAGCTCGTGACGCAGTGCCCGCAGTTGGCCGTGCGTGGTCGTCGGCGCCGGAGCCCCACCAGCGGCGGCCACTTTCGACCGGCGGTCCAACTGCTCTTCCTGGCGCTGCCGCAGCAGGTCGCGCATCTGGTTGGCGTCCAGCAGCCCGGGGATGCCAAGGTAGTCGGCCTCCTCCTCGCTGCCGGCCGGGGTCGCGGTGCCGAACGAGGCGCCGTCGAAGATCACCTGGTCCAGCTCGGCGTCGGCACCCAACGACTCGAACTTGTTGTCCATCTCGGAGGGTTCGTCGCGCCGGCGCTGCGCGTCCTCGAACTCGTCGCGTTCGGATTCCCGATGCGGCTTGCCCAACACGTGGTTGCGCTGCTGCTCCATCTCGCTGGCCAGGCCCAGCAGCGTCGGCACCGACGGCAAGAAGATGCTGGCGGTCTCGCCGGGCCGCCGTGACCGCACGAACCGGCCGATCGCCTGCGCGAAGAACAACGGGGTGGCGGCACTGGTGGCGTAGACCCCGACGGCCAGCCGCGGCACGTCGACGCCCTCGGAGACCATCCGCACCGCCACCAGCCACGAGCTGGTGGCCGCGGAGAACTGTGCGATCTTGTCCGACGCGCTGGGATCGTCGGAGAGCACCACGGTGGGTTCCTCGCCGGTGTGCCGTTTCAGCAGCACCGCATAGGCGCGCGCGGCCTTCTGATCGGTGGCGATGATCATGCCGCCGGCATCGGCCATGCCGCCCTCGCGCAGCTGGCGCAGCCGGGTGTGCGCGGCGGTGATCACCGCCGGCATCCATTCCCCGGCCGGGTCCAGCGCGGTTCGCCACGCTCGGGCGGTGTGCTCGGCGGTCAGCGGCTCGCCGAGTCGGGCCGCGTGCTCCTCACCGGCGCTGTCGCGCCAGCGGGCCTCACCCGAATAGGCCATGAACACCACCGGGCGCACCACGCCGTCGGCCAGCGCGTCGGTGTAGCCGTAGCTGTCGTCGGCCACCGAGCGCAGGTGGCCGGCGCCGTCGGGCTCGTAGCTGACGAAGGGAATGGGGCTGTCGTCGCTGCGGAAGGGCGTTCCGGTCAGCGCCAGCCGGCGGGTGGCATCGTCGAACGCCTCGCGGATGCCGTCGCCCCAGCTTTTGGCGTCGCCGCCGTGGTGGATCTCGTCGAAGATCACCAGGGTTTTCGCGGCCTCGGTACGCACCCGGTGCCGGGTGGGGTGGCTGGCGACCTGTGCGTAGGTGACGACCACGCCGTGGTACTCGGAGCTGGTCTGCGAGTCGGAGTTGGAGAACCGTGGATCCAGTGCGATGCCGTGGGAAGCGGCGGCCGATGCCCACTGCACCTTGAGATGTTCGGTGGGCACCACGATGGTGATCCGCTCGACGGTGCGGTCGGCGAGCAGCTCGGCGACGATCCGCAGCGCGAACGTCGTCTTACCGGCGCCGGGGGTGGCCACCATCAGGAAATCTCGCGGCTTGGCGGTCAGATAGCGCACCAGAGCCCGGCGTTGCCAGCCCCGCAAAGCCCGGGTGCTGGGCGCTGCTTCAGCCCGCACCCGGTCTCCTATCTGATCGAGATGCAGTCTAGGGCAAGCCGATAGGATCGCTGGCGTGTCCACCCCGCGCGAGCCGGAATCCGTCCGTGTCGAGCGGCTCCGCGACGCGCAGGACAAGGCCGTCGAACTGTTCGACGTGATCGAGCGCCGCGGCATGGTCCGCCCCGGAGTCGGCGAGCGGCAGCTCTCCGATGAGATCCGCGACCTGGCCGCGGACATGTTCGGGGTGACGCGGCACTGGCATCGGCGGGTGGTGCGGGCCGGGGAGAACAGCCTGCTGCCGTTTCACGCCGACCCGCCCGACCGCGTCATGGCCGACGACGACATCGCCTACCTGGATCTGGGGCCGATCTTCGAAGAGTGGGAGGCCGACTTCGGTCGCACCTTCGTGCTCGGTGAGGATCCGGACAAGCTCGCGCTGCGTGACGCGCTGCCACGGGTGTGGAGCGCGGGTCGCGCCTTCTTCGACGCGCACGCCGACATCACGGGCGCGCAGCTGTTCGAACACGTCGTCGGCCTGGCCCAGGACGAGGGCTTCGAGTTCGGCGCCCCCATCGCCGGGCACCTGCTCGGGGAGTTTCCGCACAAGAAGATCTCCGGTGACGACGCGCGGTTCTACGTCGCGCCCGGATCCGACGAGCCGATGCGCCGGACCGACCCCACCGGCCGGGTCTGCCACTGGATCCTGGAGGTGCACCTGGTGAACCGGGCCCGCGGCTTCGGCGGCTTCTATGAGCAGCTGCTCGATCTCTAGCAACCTTGCACTCTCCATAGGCGAGTGCTAAAAATGACGTTGGCACTCGCGACCGGTGAGTGCTAGGTCGGGACGGTGAGGCACGGGGCCGCACCTGCGGAGCACACCCACAGCCGTCCGTCGCGGGCACTGCACCCGACCGACAAGACGTGCACCCCCTAACCGGAGGAATCACTTCGCAATGGCTAAGCAAATTGCGTATGACGAAGAGGCCCGTCGGGGCCTCGAGCGGGGCCTGAACGCCCTCGCCGACGCGGTCAAGGTGACGCTGGGCCCCAAGGGCCGCAACGTCGTCCTGGAGAAGAAGTGGGGCGCCCCCACGATCACCAACGATGGTGTGTCCATCGCCAAGGAGATCGAGCTGGAGGACCCCTACGAGAAGATCGGCGCCGAGCTGGTCAAAGAGGTCGCCAAGAAGACCGACGACGTCGCGGGTGACGGCACCACCACCGCCACCGTGCTGGCCCAGGCCCTGGTTAAGGAAGGCCTGCGCAACGTGGCCGCCGGCGCCAACCCGCTGGGTCTGAAGCGCGGCATCGAGAAGGCCGTCGAGAAGATCACCGAAGGTCTGCTCGCAACGGCCAAAGAGGTCGAGACCAAGGAGCAGATCGCGGCCACGGCCGGCATCTCCGCGGGCGACCAGACCATCGGTGACCTGATCGCCGAGGCCATGGACAAGGTCGGCAACGAGGGTGTCATCACCGTCGAGGAGTCCAACACCTTCGGCCTGCAGCTGGAGCTCACCGAGGGTATGCGCTTCGACAAGGGCTACATCTCGGGCTACTTCGTCACCGACGCCGAGCGTCAGGAAGCCGTCCTGGAGGACCCCTACATCCTGCTGGTCAGCTCGAAGATCTCGACCGTCAAGGACCTGCTGCCCTTGCTGGAGAAGGTCATCCAGTCCGGCAAGCCGTTGCTGATCATCGCCGAGGACGTCGAGGGCGAGGCCCTGTCCACCCTGGTGGTCAACAAGATCCGCGGCACCTTCAAGTCCGTTGCCGTCAAGGCCCCGGGCTTCGGTGACCGCCGCAAGGCGATGCTGCAGGACATGGCGATCCTCACCGGTGGCCAGGTCATCAGCGAAGAGGTCGGCCTGTCGCTGGAGACCGCCGACGTCGCCCTGCTGGGCACCGCCCGCAAGGTCGTCATCACCAAGGACGAGACCACCATCGTCGAGGGCTCGGGTGACTCCGACGCCATCGCCGGCCGGGTGGCCCAGATCCGCGCCGAGATCGAGAACAGCGACTCCGACTACGACCGCGAGAAGCTGCAGGAGCGCCTGGCCAAGTTGGCCGGCGGTGTTGCGGTGATCAAGGCCGGGGCCGCCACCGAGGTGGAGCTCAAGGAGCGCAAGCACCGCATCGAGGACGCTGTGCGTAACGCCAAGGCCGCCGTGGAGGAGGGCATCGTCGCCGGTGGCGGCGTGGCCCTGCTGCAGGCCGCTCCGTCGCTCGACGAGCTCAAGCTCGACGGTGACGAGGCGACCGGTGCCAACATCGTGCGTGTCGCGCTGTCGGCTCCGCTGAAGCAGATCGCCTTCAACGCGGGCCTGGAGCCCGGCGTTGTCGCCGAGAAGGTCACCAACTCGCCGTCGGGCACCGGCCTCAACGCCGCCTCTGGCGAGTACGAGGACCTGCTCAAGGCCGGCGTTGCCGACCCGGTGAAGGTGACCCGCTCGGCGCTGCAGAACGCGGCGTCCATCGCGGCCCTGTTCCTGACCACCGAGGCCGTTGTCGCCGACAAGCCGGAGAAGGCGGCCGCACCCGCGGGCGACCCGACCGGTGGCATGGGCGGCATGGACTTCTAAGTCTGGTTGCACGAGAGGCCCGGCCTCCCTTTGGGGGGCCGGGCCTTCGTCGTTTACGTTGACTCTGCTGCTACGGCGGGAAAGCGCCAGTGGGGCGCCCTGGGCGCGAAGTCAACGGCGGGAGGTGCCATGGAAGTCCTGCTGCTGGGCACCGGCAGCGCCGACGGCTGGCCCAACCCGTTCTGCCGCTGCGCCTCCTGCGCGACGGCGGCACACGTGCGCGGCCAGACCGCCGCGCTGATCGATGACGTGCTGCTGCTGGACTGCGGCCCGGAAGCGCCGCGTGCCGCGCTGCGCTTGCGGCGCTCACTGGCGAAGGTCCGCCACATCCTTTTCACCCACGGCCACCCGGACCACGTCGGCCCGGCTGCGCTGCTGATGAGGCACTGGACCGGGGCCGTCGAACCACTGGACGTGGTCGGCCCACCCAGCGCCCTGCAACAATGCGAGCACTGGGTGGGGCCCGACGATCCGGTGCGATTCATCACCGTGCAGCCCGGTGACCGGATCCGGCTCGGCGACTACGACGTGCGAGTTCTGGCCGCCGCCCACGGCACCGACATCGGCAGCGACGCAGTGCTCTATGACCTGGAATCGGTTGGCGGCCGGATCTTCTGGGCCACCGATACCGGGCCACTGCCCGAGGAGACACACGCTGCGGTGGCCGAGGCCGGCTACGACGCGGTGTTTTTGGAGGAGACGTTCGGGACCTACACCGGACACGGCACCGAGCACCACGACCTGCCGGCGTTCGCTGCGACCATCTCGCGGCTGCGACGGTCGGGGGCCGTCACCGACAGCACCGATGTCGTCGCGGTACACCTGAGCCACCACAATCCTTCCGAGCCGGAATTGACTGCCGTACTGTCAGATTCAGGCGCCCGGCCGGGGCGTGACGGTGAGGTGGTGCGAGTGGGCGCAGCAGGCGGTCGCAGCACCCGCACGCTGGTGCTGGGCGGAGCACGCTCCGGCAAGTCGGCGCACGCCGAGGCGCTGCTGGCCGACGAGCCGGCGGTGACCTACCTGGCCACCGGCGGTGTGCGCGAAGGTGACCCGGAATGGGCCGAGCGGGTGCGGCTACACCGGTCGCGGCGGCCCGGCTGCTGGCGCACCGTCGAGACCACCGACGTCGCCGAGGAACTGCGGTCGGCCCCCAACGCGGTGCTGCTGGACTGCCTGGGCACCTGGCTCACCGCGCGGATGGACCTGCACCAGGGGTGGGACGGCGGCGCGCTGGACGGTGTGCACGCCGATATGAACGAGTTGGTGGCGGCCTGGCAGGCCTGCCCGGCGCCGGTGGTGGCGGTCAGCAACGAGGTGGGCAGCGGGGTAGTGCCGGCCACCGCGTCGGGTCGGCTGTTCCGCGACCTGCTCGGAGTGCTCAACGCGCGGATCGCCGCGGCCTCCGACGAGGTCGTGCTGATGGTGGCCGGACGACCGCTCAGGCTCCCCGCGGACTGACTTTAAGGTCGACGCAATCGCTGTAACAGGGTGTCTCGCCCGGTGATCCGGGCGTGGCGACTCGAATCAGGACGGCACGGCTGGGCGAGATCGTCACGCTGGCCAGCTCACCGGCATCGGACACCTGGGCGGTGCCGTCGACGATGACGGTGTAGCCGCCCGGAACCGGCGGTGGCCACATCACGGTCACATCCGCGGTGCGCGCCAGGTTCGCCCGGCTGCGCCGACCGCCCAGCGCGCCGATGTGCACCGTGTCGCCCCGCAGTACCGGCATCACCGGCACCGGGTGCGGACGGTTCTCGGCGTCGACGGTGATCAGATAGGCGTAGTCGTAGCCCGCGAGCTTCTCGGCGAGTCGATCGAAATCCACGGTAGCGCTCATGGATTCGAGCCTAAACCCCCAGGCTGTCAATCTGCCTTGAGTTGCACGCAGTCATGGGCGGTGCCGACAGCCCGCTGGGTTCCGGGTTCGAACACCGGCCGATGCAGCAGGGCTTTGGTCGGCGTCACCAGCACCGGGGCGGCCGGATCCTCGGGAAGCTCGGCCTGGCCGTCGACGAGCAACGAGTATTCGCCGACGTCGCGCGCGGGCCAGACCAGGCTGACTGCGGTGCGGCTCGACAGGTTCGCCCGGCCGTGCGATCCCACCGGTCCGATGTTCAGCCGGGCGCCGTCGAAGGTCGGGGTGATCGCCGTGGTGCGGACGCGGTAGTCGTCGCCGGCGGTGACCAAGAAGGCGAAGCGATAGCCGCCCAACAGCTCTCCCAGGCGTGCGAGGTCGACGGAGCGGGCCATGGCGTCCAGGATAGTGATCGCCGCACGAGACACGTCCCAGTGTCGTGAGCCATGATGGCCTTATGGAATTTCGCTACCTGGGCAACTCCGGCCTGCAGATCTCCGAGATCACCTACGGCAACTGGCTCACCCACGGTTCGCAGGTCGAGAACGACGTCGCCACCGCGTGCGTGCACGCCGCGCTCGATGCGGGAATCACCACCTTCGACACCGCCGATGTCTACGCGAACGGGCGCGCCGAGGAGGTGCTGGGCGCGGCGCTGAAGGGGCGGCGGCGGGAATCGCTGGAGATCTTCACCAAGGTGTACTGGCCGGTCGGCCAAGCTCCACTGGGCAAAAACGACACCGGCCTGTCCCGCAAGCACATGATGGAGGCCATCGACGGGTCGCTGCGCCGGCTGGGCACCGACTACGTCGACCTGTACCAAGCGCACCGGTATGACTCGTTCACCCCGCTGGAGGAGACCATGCAGGCCTTCGCCGACATCGTGCGGGCGGGCAAGGCGCTCTACATCGGCGTCAGCGAGTGGACCGCCGACCAGATCCGCCAGGCCCACGGGCTCGCCCGCCAGCTGGGCATCTCGCTGATCTCCAGCCAGCCGCAGTATTCGATGCTGTGGCGGATCATCGAGCCCGAGGTGGTCCCGGCCTGCCGGGAACTGGGCTTGAGCCAGATCGTCTGGTCGCCGATGGCCCAGGGCGTGCTGTCCGGCAAGTACCTGCCGGGTCAGCCCCCGCCGGCCGGCTCGCGCGCCACCGACGAGAAGGGCGGCGCGAACTTCATCAAACGGTTCATGACCGACGACGTGTTGACCCGGGTCCAGCAGTTGACGCCGATCGCCGCGGAGCTGGAGCTGACGACAGCGCAGTTGGCGATCGCCTGGGTGCTGCAGAACGACAACGTCGCCGCCGCGCTGGTCGGGGCGTCTCGCCCGGAACAGGTCACCGAGAACGTCAAGGCGTCCGGCGTGCGGATCCCCGATGAGCTGTTGGCCCGCATCGATGAGGTGCTGGGCGACGCGGTCACCGGTGACGCCGAACTGGTCGCTAAATCCACCCCGCCGAAACGCTTGCTCTAAGCCGTCATACCCGGCACAGGAGCTGGCTGTGCAGCAGGGCCAGCCAGCCGTCGGGGTGAGCGGCCCAGGCCCGCCACGCCTGCGAAATCGCCTGCAGCTTGGCCTGATTGGCGGCACCGCTGTCGAGTAGCTGTTCGGCGATAGCCGACTGCAGGATCCGGTCGGCCCACATGCCGCCCCAGTGCTCCCGCTCGGCGGGTGTGCCGTAACACGTCGCGCTGGTTGTCGGGG
Source organism: Mycobacterium sp. UM_WGJ (assembly GCF_000455125.1). Taxonomy (GTDB): domain Bacteria; phylum Actinomycetota; class Actinomycetes; order Mycobacteriales; family Mycobacteriaceae; genus Mycobacterium. Next base: position 9,462 of record NZ_AUWR01000001.1, on the reverse strand, counting down.
TGATGTCGGTGAACCCGGCCGCGTGCGCCCAGGCCAGCAGATGCCGGCCCGCGTCGGGCTCGCCGCCGTTGGCTCGCGCGGCGTCACGGTACAGACGCAGCCAGTCGTCCAACTCTGCCGACGCCGGATACCAGGTGAACGCCGCGTAGTCACTGTCGCGCACGGCCACCACCCCGCCGGGCTTACACACCCGGCGCATCTCGGTCAACGCGGTCACCGGGTCGGCAACGTGCTGGAGCACCTGATGGGCGTGCACCACGTCAAAACTGTTGTCGCCGAACTGCAATGCATGCACGTCGGCCACCACAAAGTCGATATTGTGCCGATCTCGCTCGCGTGCGCAGTCGCGGGCCAGATCCAGTGCCTCGGGGACCGGCTCAATGGCGGTCACTCGGCCCGGTGCGACGAGGGCGGCCAGGTCCACGGTGATGGTTCCCGGCCCGCAGCCGACGTCGAGTAACTGCAAGCCCGGCGCCAGCGATCCCACCAGATAAGCCGCGGAGTTCTGTGCGGTACGGGAGCGGTGGGCACGCAATACCGATTCGTGGTGGCCGTGGGTGTATTTGGGCTCGGGAGGCTCGGTCACACCGTCAAACGGTACGCCCAGTGAGCTCCGCGGATGGTTGGGACGGCGCGGGCTGGCGACCGCGCACCAGCCTGCCGGGCCGGGCCGCGGTGGGCTTGCCGTTCTCGGCGATGATCTCGCCGGAGACGATCGTCGCGACGTAGCCGACGGCGGTCTGATCCAATCGACGTCCCCCGGCGGGGAGGTCATAGGTGACCACCGGCTTGTGCAGTCGCAGGTTCTGGTGGTCGATGACATTGAGATCGGCCTTGTAGCCCAACGCGATGCGGCCCCGGTCCTCGAGTCCGGCGATCCTTGCCGGTGTGGACGTCAGTTCGCGGATCGCCGCTTCGACGCTCAGTCGGCCCGTCGCGCGGTCCCGGGCCCAATGGGTCAGCACATAGGTGGGAAAACTGGAGTCGCAGATCATTCCGTAGTGCGCGCCGCCGTCTCCCAGGCCCAGCACGACGTCGTCGCGGCGCATCAGGGCGTTGACGGTGTCCAGCGAGTTATTTTCGAAATTGGCCAGCGCGTCGAGCAGGATCGCCTGCCCGTCGTCGTCGAGCAGCCGGTCATATGCCTCCTCGGCCGGGGAGACGCCGCGCGCTCTGGCTCGTGCCGCAATGCTCTTCGACGGATCTGGCTCGTAGTCCGGGTCATCGTCGAGCGGGAACGTCCAATCCCAGGATTGGGCCAAGTAGGCCAGCGGATTGGTCGGGACGATCGTGGGGTGGTCGGACAGAATCTGTTGCCGTACTTCGGGTTTGCGCATCTCAGCAACCCGCTCCGGCAGCGGTAGATCAGCGATTTTCTGGTAACTGGGGTAGAGCACGAAGGGGTGGATGCTCAGGTCCAGTCCGACCATCAGCCCGATCGGGCGGGGGAATATCTGCGCGGTGATTGCGGCGCCGGATCTATTGGCCTTCTCCACCATGGCCATGGCATCGCGCCAGAGCGGTGCGCCGGCGTTGCCGATCAGCAAACTGAACGTGACGGGCAGGCCCGCTTCGGTAGCCGCATCGAAAACCTGTTGCAGCACAGGTTGGTAGGTGCCTTCGGGGAGATCCGGGACGAACTGGATCAAACCGCCTCCGCCGTCGGCCAGGCCGCGGCTGATCGCGAGGATCTCGGCGTGGGAGGCGTCGTAACTGGGTATCTGGGTGCCGGTCGTAGTGCGGTGGGTCATCAGCCGTGAGGACGAGAAACCCAGTGCGCCAGCCTCGGCGGCCTCTTGGGCCAGCCGGCGCATCTGCGCCAGATCTTCGGGCGTAGCCGGTTCGCGGTCGACGCCGCGCTGGCCCATCACGTAGACCCGCAGCGGTGAATGCGGCAGAAAAGCGGCGACATCGATATCGCGACGGCGCCTGTCGACGGCATCCATGAACTGCGGGAAGGTCTCCCAGGTCCACGGCAGCCCATCGGTCATCACCACACCGGGAATGTCTTCGACGCCGGCCATCAGATCCACCAGCACGTCGTGGTCTTCGGTCCGGCACGGTGCGAAGCCCACCCCGCAGTTGCCCATCAGCGCGGTGGTCACGCCATGTGCCGAGGAAGGATTGAGTCGGTCCGACCAGATGGACTGCCCGTCGTAGTGCGTATGTAGGTCGACGAAACCCGGTGTGACCAGCAGTCCGGTCGCATCGATCACGCGATGCGCGTCCCCGGATACCTCGCCGATCTCGGTGATGACGCCGTCACGAATCCCAACGTCGCCGACGTAGGGGTGGCCGCCCAGTCCATCGACAATCGTGCCGTTGCGGACCACGACGTCGAGGCTCATCTAGTTAATCTACGACCCGGCGGTTCCACATGCCAGGATGTATTCCGTGATCGACCATGTGGGCATCAACTGCAGCGACTACGCCAGATCGCAGGAGTTTTACGACGCGGTGCTCGACGTGCTCGGCTACAGCCGGAAGATGGATGTCGGCGTGGCCATCGGCTACGGCAGTGGCGACTGCGCCCCCGACTTCTGGATTGCCGACGCCAACGCGGGCGACGCTTCCGGCCCCAACCGCGAGGTCCACCTCGCATTCAGCGCCGCCGACCGCGACCAAGTCCAGGCGTTCTACGACACCGCCGTGCGATTGGGTGCCGAACCCCTGCATGCGCCGCGGCTCTGGCCCGAGTACCACCCCGGCTATTTCGGCGCCTTCGTCCGCGATCCGGACGGTAACAACGTCGAGGCGGTCTGCCACCAGGCGTAGCGTCGGGCGGTATGACGGAGAACGATACAACCGCCGCTCTGCAAGTGCTGCTCCGCGACGCATTCACCCGGCTGATCGAGCACGCCGACGAACTCACTGACGGCCTCACCGATGAGGTGGCCGACTATCGGCCCACGGCGCAGGCCAACAGCATCGCGTGGCTGCTCTGGCACAGCGCGCGGGTGCAGGACATTCAGATCGCCCAGGTCGCCGGCGTCGAGCAGGTGTGGACCCGCGACGGCTGGGTGGACCGGTTCGGCCTGGACCTGCCGCGTGATGACAGTGGCTACGGGCACAGCCCCGCCGAGGTCGCCAAGGTCCACGCCCCGGCAGACCTGCTGGCCGGCTATTACCGCGAGGTGCACCAGTTGACCCTGGGGTACCTCGACACCGTCACCGCAGACGAGCTGGCTCGGGTCGTCGACACCCATTGGGATCCGCCGGTGACGGCGGGGGTCCGGCTGGTCAGCATCATCGATGACTGTGCTCAGCATCTGGGGCAGGCCGCGTACCTGCGGGGCTTAAAAGAACAAGCTCGTCAGACTTGACACGTGTCGAGGCCCGGTGCGATCCGGGTCACAACCCGGACTAGCATGGCGCCATGACCGCCACCAACTCAGTCGCCGCCTTCACCGGCACCGGAACCGTGTCCAACCCCGCTACCGGGCAGGCTGCCGGCGAGGTGCAGTGGACCAACCCTGCTGACGTCGAAGCGATCGCCGCCGGGCTGCGCACCGCACAGCGCGAGTGGGAGCGCCGCGGCGCCAAGGGCCGGGCCAAGGCGCTGGCCCGCTTCGCGTTGTGGCTCGGCGACAACCGGGACGAGATCGAGAAGCTGCTGATCGCCGAGACCGGCAAGTCTGGCACCGACGCCGCCCAGGAAGTCCCCCTGCTGATCATGATCCTGTCCTACGTGATCAAGGTGATGGAGAAGGCGGTGGCCCCCGAGACCCGGCCGGCGTCGACCCCGGTGCTCAAGGTCAAAAAGATCACCATCCACTACCGGCCCCGGCCGGTAGTCGGCGTCATCGCGCCGTGGAACTACCCGGTGGCCAACGCCTTGATGGACGCGATCGGCGCGCTGGCGGCCGGGTGCGCGGTGCTGCTCAAGCCGTCCGAGCAGACCCCGCTGACCGCCGAACTGCTTCGCAAAGGCTGGCTGGCCTCCGGGGCGCCGGATGTGTTCGCGGTGGTGCAGGGTGCGCGCGAGGTCGCCGAAGCGGTGATCGACAACTCCGACTACGTGCAGTTCACCGGCTCCACCGCCACCGGGCGCAAGGTCGCCGAGCGGGCCGGCGGCCGGCTGGTGCCGGTCAGCCTCGAGCTGGGCGGAAAAGACCCGATGATCGTTTGCGAGGACGCCGACATCGACCTGGCTGCGCACGCCGCGGTCTGGGGCGCGATGTTCAACGCCGGCCAGACCTGCGTATCGGTCGAGCGGGTGTACGTGCTCGAACCCGTCTACGACAAGTTCGTCGCCGCGGTGGTCCGCGACGTCGAGGCGCTGCAGGTGGGCACCGGCGAGGGCAAGCACTTCGGGGCGCTGATCAGCGACCAGCAACTGTCCGTCACCGAGCGGCACGTCAAGGAAGCCGTGGCCGCCGGGGCGCGCGCGCTGACCGGCGGGGAACGCGCTACCGGACCCGGCAGCTTCTACCCGCCCACCGTGCTGGTCGACGTCGACCACTCGATGGCCTGCATGACCGAAGAGACCTTCGGACCGACCCTGCCGATCATGAAGGTCAAAAGCGTGCAGGAGGCGATCCGGCTCGCCAACGACAGCCCGTACGGGCTGAGCGCGTCGGTGTTCTCCAAAGACGTCGCACGGGCGAAGGACATTGCGCTGCAGCTGGACTGCGGCGCGGTCAACGTCAACGACGTGATCTCCAACCTGATGTGCACAACGGCACCGATGGGCGGGTGGAAGACCTCGGGTATCGGGGCGCGCTTCGGCGGCGAAGACGGCATCCGCAAGTTCTGCCGGCAGGAGACCGTCGTTGTGCCGCGCACCAACGTCGGCGCGGGTGGTAACTACTACCACAACTCGCTGGCCACGCTGGCTCGTACCAACCGGTTGCTCACCCGGATCGTGTTGGCCCGTCCGCGCCGTACCGCGAAATAGTGCGGCTCTTCTCGGCGGCGCTGTTCTGGTTGCTGGCCACCGCAACCCTTGCGGTGGCGCTACCGACCGCGTGGGCGCAGTACAACCTCATCGATGCCGACGGTTACGCTCGACTGGCGGCCCGGGCCGCGGCCGTACCCGCCCTCCAAGATGCGGTTGCGGCTGAACTCAGCGCCCAGACAGTGCAGCTGATCCGGGGGAGCGGCTTGCCCATCGATCCCGCAGAGGCCCGCGCGGCGGCTCGCGAATACACTGCGGGGCCGGCGTTTCCGGCTCAGTTCGTTCAGGTCAACCGGGACGGGCATGCCTGGTTGCTCAACGTCGGCGACCCCGGCCCGTGGGAGATCGACGTGATGCCGATGCTGCGCAGCGACGCGTTCGCCCAACTGCTGGCCGACTACCCCGTCACGCTGCCGGCCTCGTTGACGGTGCCGTTGACATCGACCTCTACCGAGGTGATGCGCCCGGCCGGGCTGCACCGGCTCGCGGTGTGGGGCCCGTTGCTCACCGTTGTACTGGGTGCCATGGCCGGGTTGTGTGCGGTTCTGACGGTGGTCGCGGCACGCCACCGCGGTCGGGCCTTGGCGAGCCTGGGTGTTTCGGCGCTGCTGGTGGGCGCAGTCGGCTGGTCGGGTGTCGAAGTGGCGCGACGCCTCCTCAACCAGGTGCTCAGCCAGGCGACCGGCGACATTCGCCGGATCACCGATGCCCTTGCCGATGTGGCCGAAGGGAGCCTGCACCTCTGGCTCAACCTGACCCTGGCCACTGGTGCGGTATTGGTGCTGGTGGGGGTGGGTATCGCGTTGGCCGGCGGGCTGCGCAAGGCCTGAAGGTCGCGCGAGCGGTCGGTCGACTTGAGTCTGGCCGGTTGCCATGCTTTGGTGAACAACGTGCGAACGACGGGTGGCGGTTCGGCGAACGAACCTGGGTGGGTTCGATTCGACCTGCGGCCCCACCACGCGATGCATGCGCTGGCCGGGCTGTGGATCGTGCTGGCGATCTTGACCTGGCCGGGGGTCCCCTGCTGGGGTGTGGCTGCCTGCTACGGGTGGGCGGGTTGGTACACCCGGACGCGCCGGGCCTGCTGGCCCGCCGACGTCGAGGAATTCCTGGCGAGGCGAGGGTGGGCGCTACCGCGCAACCGGCCCGGTGTCATCGACCGCCACCCGCCGATCCCGTTTCGTCCCATGACCATTGCCGAGCTGTACCGCGGGGCGGTCAAGATCGTGCTGCGGAACTGGCCGACCCTGGTCGGAGTTCCGGCAGTCATACACACCGGGTTCGTGGTGGCGCTCGCTGCAATCCTGTATGCGGTCGGAAAGGTCATGGGGTCGCCGCAGATCGTGGACCTGCTGCTGGCCGGTGACGGTTATCTTCGGCCCGGCGCGATCGCGCTGATCCTGGTGGTGCTCACGGCGTTTGGCGCGGTGCTCTTTCCCGGCGATGGGCTGCTGATCAGCGTGGGTGCACAGGCCGCCGACAAAGCAGTGCGCGGCGAGAGGATCCGATTCGATGAAGTGTTCTGGGGGGCGACGGAACGCAAGTATGCGGTAGGCCGGCTGATCATCGCCTACTGCCTGATCGGGGCGGCGGGGCTGCTGGTTCAGGTCAGCGCGTTTTTCACGGGTTTTTACGCCGCATTGCTACCCATCGTGGTGGTGTGCGCCATCGCATGGGCGATCATCTCGATCCTGTTGAGTTTGGCGCCGGTCATCCTGGTTCTCGAACAGCGAGCGGTGATCGACTCGTTCCGGCGTTCGATCGAGCTGGGCAAACACGCCGTCGGCAGGATTCTCGCCATCAATCTGGTGTGGATCACCGGACTGATACCGGTGGTGATGCTATGCAAGGTCAGCTGGGCGGTGGCCGTCATCGCCTCCCCGGTCGTGTGCGGAGTGGTCCGTTGTGCGCAGATGTTGGCCTACGCCGACCTGCGCATGCGCCAGGACGGCTACGCGCAGGAGTTGCGCACTGACTGGGTCCGCAACATGGGCCGGGAAGGGCTGGCCAACGGGTAGGTCAGCTCTGCTCGCCCAGCATCCGCCACAGGAACGAAAAGCTCAGCGCCGACTTGAACGCCGCCTGGGCGTTGTCGGCCGCACCGCCGTGCCCGCCCTCGATGTTCTCGTAGTACCAGACCCGATGCCCGGCGTCCCGCAATGCCGCTGCCATCTTGCGGGCATGCCCGGGATGCACCCGGTCGTCGCGGGTGGAGGTGGTGATCAACACCGGCGGGTAGTCGGCATCGGCTGAAATGTTCTGGTAGGGCGAGTATTCACCGATGAACTCCCACTCGGCGGGGTCGTCAGGGTCGCCGTACTCGGCAACCCAGGACGCACCGGCGAGCAGCAGGTGGTAGCGGCGCATGTCCAGCAGCGGGACCTGACATACCAGCGCGCCGAACAGGTGCGGGTAGGCGGTGAGCATGATGCCCATCAGCAGCCCACCATTGCTGCCGCCCACGGCGCCGAGCTGCTCGACACGGGTGATACCGCGGTCCACCAGATCCGTTGCCACCGCGGCGAAATCCTCGGCCACCAGGTGCCGTCCGGCACGCATCGCCTGGGTGTGCCAGCCCGGCCCGTACTCACCGCCGCCCCGGATGTTGGCCAGCACGTAGGTACCGCCGCGCTCCAGCCACAGCCGGCCCAGCACGCCGTCATAACCCGGAGTGCGTGCCACCTCGAAACCGCCATAGCCGCCCAGCAGCGTCGCGCCGGTCGCATTCGCCGGGCGCACCACGAAGTACGGAATCGCGGTGCCGTCTTTCGAGGTGGCGAAGTACTGGCTGACGTCGAGCCCGTCGGCATCGAAAAACGCCGGAGCAGACTTGATCTCGGTCAGCGTTCCGTCCACGGGGCCGTGCAACAGTCGCGACGGGCGGTCGAACCCGCTTGAGTCCAAGAAGATCTCGTCGCCGGTATCGTCGGCGGCCGCGATCACGGTGTTGGTGTTGGCCGGGACCTCGGCAACCGGTCGCCGCTGCCAGTCTCCGCGTGACGATCGCAAGCGCGGCGAAGCCGGGCGCAGCGGGTCGTCACAGTTGGGAGGCGTGACCACTTCCACTCGGCTGGCCACGTCGTGCAAGGTGACCAGGATCAGGCGATCGCGGGTCCACGCGTAGTGATGCAGCGCGGTGTGGGCATCGGGTTCGAAGACGACGCTGCACTGCGCTGTGCCGGCGAGGAATTCGTCGTAGTCCGCGGCCAGCAACGAACCGGCCCGATACGACGCCGTGCCGGTATCCCAGTCGGTGCGCAGATCGATCAGCAGCCACTGCCGATGTACCGACACCGAGGCGTCGGTAGGCGCGTCGATGCGGATCAGCTCGCCCTCGCGCAGTTCATAGACCTCGTCGTTGAAGAAGTCGATCGCCCGCGACACCAGGGTTCGTTCGAATCCCGGTGTGCGGTCGCGGCCCGCGGCGACCACCACATCGGTGGCCGACCCGGTGAACACCGTCTCGGCCTGCGCCAGCTCCTGGCCACGGCGCCATCGCTTCACCATCCGCGGGTAGCCGGAGTCGGTCAGCGAGTCGGCGCCGAAATCGGTGCCCACCAGGACGGTGTCGTCGTCCTCCCATCCGATTCGCGTCTTAGCCTCGGGAAGCTCGAAGCCCTGGCCGTCCGTTCCTACGAATTCCCTTGTCGCCATGTCGAATTCACGCACCACCACGGCGTCCGATCCGCCCCGGGACAGCGATATCAGGGCCCGGGTGTGGTGGGGTTCGATCACGTTCGCGCCGCCCCAAACCCAGTTCTCGTCGTCGGCGCGGGCCAGCTCGTCGAGATCGATGACCACATCCCATTCCGGGCTGTCGGTGCGGTAGCTGTCCAAGGTGGTGCGTCGCCACAACCCGCGCGGGTTGGCGGCATCGCGCCAGAAGTTGTAGAGGTACTCGCCACGACGTCGCACGTAGGGGATACGCGCGTCGGTGTCGAGCACCTCGCGCGCGGCGGCGCGCATCGCTTCGAAGGCGTCGCCGGCGAACTCCTCGACGGTCGGATCACTGTGGGCGCGCACCCAGTCCAGTGACTGCTCGCCGGTGACGTCCTCCAGCCACAGGTACGGGTCGTCAAAGTCCTCAGCAGGCCGGGTAGACATAGCAGCCATTGTGACCACGACGGTAATGTGAGGTGAGCAACACCCACGGCTAAGGAGCAGCATCGATGACCGTTTTCGCACGTCCGGGTTCTGCAGGCGCGCTGATGAACTACGAATCCCGCTACGGGAACTTCATCGGGGGGCAGTGGGTGGCGCCGGTCGGCGGTGGCTACTTCGAGAACACCACACCGGTCACCGGTCAGCCGTTCTGCGAGATCCCCCGCTCCACGGCGGCCGACATCGACCTGGCGCTCGACGCCGCGCACGCCGCCGCGCCGGCGTGGGGCAAGGCGTCCCCGGCCGAACGGGCGGACGTTCTGACCAAGATCGCCGACCGGATCGACCAACACCGCGAGGAGCTGGCGGTCGCCGAGGTGTGGGACAACGGCAAGCCGGTGCGGGAGACCCTGGCCGCCGACATCCCGCTGGCCGCCGATCACTTCCGCTACTTCGCCGCGGCG